>JAJPJV010000017.1 GCA_021324045.1 Actinomycetota bacterium
CCCTTCAGATCCATCGCAGGTTCTTGAAGGTTGACGCGGTGGTCGTCGCGTCTGGGGGACCCTCAGGTCGGGCTATCCCTCGTACACCACTCTGGCGGACTCAACTCGTCAGCCGCGCAATGGAACTTCGATCCGCACCAAGGTTCCCCGGCCCTGTGCAGGAGGGACGTTCGACATCTCGATCGAGCCATTGAGTTGACTGGACACGAGGTCACGCACGATCGAAAGACCAAGGCTGGTCGAGCGGCGGAGGTCGAATCCCGGCGGCAAACCGACGCCATCGTCTCGCACGGTCACTGACAGGGCCTTCTCGTCCTGCTGCAAGTCCACCGCGACACTCCCAACTCGACTGAGACGCATCGTGGCGCGACGCTCTCCCCCGCCGCTCGTCGCGAGGTCATGAACTCGCCGCTCGTCGAAGGCGTGTTCCACGGCATTCTGCAGGATCTCCGCGAGGGCCACCGCCAGGGGGGTCGCGAGGTCAGCCTCGACCTCCCCGAGGGATCCATGGACGGTGATCTCGACGGGGTGGGTCGACACAACCGAGTCTCGGGCCATCTGGACCAAAGACTCCACGATCTCGTCGAATGGGACCTGATCGCCAGGCTCTCTCGAAAGAATCTCGTGCACGAGGGCGATCGAGCGAACTCTGCGCTCTGCCTCGTTGAGCGCCTCTCTTCCTGCACCGACCGCCAGGCGCCGACCCTGAAGCCGCAAGAGCGAGGAGATGGTCTGGAGGTTGTTCTTCACTCGATGATGGACCTCTCGGATCGCGGCATCCTTCGACAGCAACAGGCGGTCCAGTTTGCGCACATCGGTGACGTCCCGTAGCAGGATCATCGCTCCCGTGACCCGGTCCCCTGAGAGCAACGGGATGCACTGGACCAAGACCACGACGTCGGGCCGCCGTTCCACTTCTTCGAGAACAGGACGACCGGATTCGAGTGCTCGGGTCACCGCACTGGTGATTCCAAGTTCGACGAAGCTCCGTCCTTCGGGCGGCGAGTACACCCCGAGCCGGTGAAATGCGTTCATTGCATTGGGTGAAGCGAACTCGACATCTCCCGACGCGTCGATGACGACGACACCATCGCCTACTCGCGGCGTCTCTTCTGCGCCAACGTCTTCAGTCGGAAACGGGAAGGCGCCTTGAGTCACCATCCCAACCAAGCGATCGAAGACACTAAGGTATGCACGCTCGTACTCGCTGGCAGCCTCCGGCGACGGCGCCTGCGAGATGCGCGCGATCACCGCAATCACCTCGCCACGAAAGCGAACCGGAACCTCTTCCACGGGCACCACTGAACGGCTCGACGGAAGGCGAACAAACCCCCGAATGATCGAACCGGATCGGAGCGCTTGCGCGGTCAGCTTCCACGAGGATTCCTTGACAACCAGGCCGACGAGGTCCTGTTCTACGAGCGTTGGTCGGTTGTTCGGGCGCATCTGGCCGAGAACGACAAGGTGCGGTCCGCCAGCAGTCTCATGATCAGCTGACAACGGGACCAGGAGGAGAAGGTCGGAGAAGGAGAGATCTGCAAGCAACGACCATGAGCCGAGCAGGCGTTGCAGGTGCTCAAGGGCCGCCGGCGCAATGCTGGCATGTCGATGGGCGATTTGTGCAGGAGTGGTCATCGATCCCCTAGGCGCGTTCCTTCTCGATGGTTCCGAGGGGGATCCGATGAGGGACCCGTTGGCGAAATGCAGTGAGCTCGTGAACACCGATCGAAGCGAGAAGGCTTCGAAGCTCATCCGCCCGATCGGCGACATGGTCGACGCGGTGGGCATCCGAAGCAGTCGTGATCGGCACCCCCTTCGCCGCGAGGCGAACGAGCAATGGCTGGGCAGGGTACTGCTCTCCAACCGGCTTGCGCCAACCGGCGGATGACAGTTCTGCAGACATGTTCGAACCAGCAATCACCTCAGCCATGCGATCCCACCACTCCTCGGGGCTCGAACGCTGATGCCCCGCAGCCTTGATCAGGTCAGGGTGGGCGATCACGTCACATGCCTCTGACACGGCAAGCTCTTCGATCGCGTCTGCGTATGCATCCCAGCACGAATCAACGTCGCGGACCGACCATTCACGCATCGAAACCTCGTCGCCGATGTCGTCGAATCTCCAGGCCCCGATCCAGTGGACCGAACCGAGCAAGACATCAAAGGGGTACCCCGCCAACAGCATGGAGACCTCGTCCATGCGCCCCCGGTAATAATCGACCTCTAGGCCGAGAACCACAGGGAGCCCAGCGGCCTTGGCTTCCAGCCCACATTCAACGTATGCGTCGAGATCATTCCTCGCGTGGTAATCCCAATAATCACGCATCGACCTCCGGAGCTCCGCATCTTCTGCTTCGAAGAGGTCCTTGATTAAGGGACGCGCCTGCGAGAAGCGAAACAAATGCTCGGTCACCGCTACTTCTACGACCCCGGCAGCCCGCGCTCGTTCACAGTAAGCGGCCAGCTGCTCGATGGAAAGCGATGGATCACGTTCTTCGTGCGGCCACAAATGAAGGTGGTAATCGAGCACGGCTGCCTTCACTCAGTAGCGATCAATTTTTCCGCAATGCTCCCCGGAGGACATTGGCATTCGACCCGACAGAACCACAACGCTCGCGCCTTGCAAGATGGGATCAGCTCTACCGACGTCGGTTCGTCCGAGGAAATGGCGAGCCATTCCATTCGTCAGTCGGGCGGAGGCGCTCCTCGTCACAAGACTCAGGAGGGTTCCACCTTGCGGATCAGCGTGACGCCATCACGTATGGTGGTGAGCGCACAGACGACCCTCGGGTCTGAGCAGAGCTTGTCATTGAAGCGTGCCAGCGCCTCGCCAGATTCCCTGCGCTCCGCGTCGAGGTCCCAACCGGGAAGCACGCTGCCGCCGAAGAGCGTGTTGTCGCAGACGATCAGCCCTCGGGGGGCAAGCTTCGGCAAGACAGCTTCGAAGTAGGCGTCATAGGTCACCTTGTCGGCATCGATGAAGACGAGATCGAAGGGGCCAGGAAGCTTGGCGATGGTTTCCAACGCCGGCCCTTCGAGGATCTCGATACGGTCGGCGAAGGGACTGTCGTCGATGTTCTTGCGGGCCGTCGCGGCATGGTGCGGATTGACTTCGCAGGTGAAGATACGGCCACCAGGAGCCAGACCCGCCGCCATCGACAGCGCCGAATAACCAGTAAAGGTTCCGATCTCGAGCACCGTCTTGGCTCCAAGGGCGAAGACCAGCAGCTCGAGGAACCGGCCCTCCTGGCGACCCACCATCATTCCCCACGCTGGGAAATCCCGCCTCGTCGCAGCGTCGACCGCGACGAGGTACTCGGGCGGAGGCGTGGAATGCTCCTCGGCATAGGACACGACGTCGGGATGAATGAGGTCGACCACACCCCCATCGTAAGAGATGGCGCCCGAAGCCGATTCCGAGAATCCGGGCGGACGCGGATGAGTGCCTCCGGTGGGGCACCAGGCGTCACGAAACGGCTCGCCTGGGATCCGCCGGGCACCTGGCGCCGGTCTCAGCCTGGCGGGAAGGGGTACCCGGAAAGACAGCGGCGCGTCAGCCTCTCGTCAGTGCAACCCACAACTCGGGCGAAGCATGCTCGTTCGCTCCAACGCCCGAGACCAATGGCGCCGATCCCAAGCGGGCCTCGGTGCCAGGGATGCCGACAGGACATGACGGTCGCCTGAGAGCCCCAGGCACCGGCGAGCAATGCCCACCGTCACTCCCATAGACGTTCACCCACCCGGAGAAGGGTGCCAATGTCGGACACGTCACCATCAAGCCAGGGCACGGTTGTCACGACGTCGGATGCAGGACGAAACTCCTGCTGCTGCTTGGCTTCCCGGCGAGCCACCACGTTGAAGTTCAGGAAGCTGTCGGCGATCTCTCTCAGTACTCGCTCGGTCAGATCCGGTTCTCCACCGAGGCTCTGCGAGACGGATCCGGCTCGATCCGCCAGCTCTCGCGCCGTCTGAGCGAGCATTGCGCTCGCGAAATATTCAGGGAGCACCTTGTTCAGCACGATCGCCCCGAGATGCAACCCACGTTTTTGTATTTCTCTCGTGAGGGATTCAACCTCTTGCACCGATGCGCTCTCGAGCGTCGTCACGACGATGAAACTCGTGCGCCTGGCCCGCAGCAGGCGGCTCACAGCCTCCGCACGCTGGACAAAACCGTCGTAGAGCGACTGGAAGAGCACGAAGAACTCTGAGATATCCACCAGGAACTGCGTTCCGAGCAAGCGATCTGCGACCTGGGAGAAGGGCCGTGACGCGATATTGACGAGCCGCGACCGGTACGGAGCGATCAACCACCGGAGGAGCTTGCTCGAGAAGAACTCCGCCATTCGGCGGGGCGCGTCCAGGAAATCGATTGCATGCCGGCTGGGCGGCGTATCCACGACGATGAGGTCATAAGTACCCTCTGAGTGGATTTCAAAGAGCCGTTCCATCGCGATGTAGTCGTGGCTCTGGACGAACCTCCCTGTGATATTGCGGTAGAGAGGGTTCGCCAGGATCTGGTCCCGAGTCCGGGCGTCTGGAGCGTGTCGACGAATGAGGCTGTCCCAGCTCTGCTTAGTGTCAAGCATTGCCGCCCAGAGCTCCCCCCGCGGCACGACTCCCCAGGCTCGGAAGGCCTCGTCGGGAACTCGGCGCTCCTCGTTACCGATTCCTGAAAGACCGAGTGCCCCAGCGAGGCGCCGAGCGGGATCGACGGTCAGCACGAGAACTCGGCCCCCGTGCCGGCAGGCGGCCATGGCCGCCGCGGCGGCTGCGGTGGTCGTCTTGCCTACACCGCCCGGGCCACAGGTGATCGCGATCTCCCGCGAGGCGAGCAGCCCCTCAAACGAACCGCCGCGCGGCGGGTGCGCCTGGGTTTTCGACCCTCGCTCCGTTACCTCGCCCTGCCCGGTCATCTCTCGCAGATATCGGCGCCGGACCCCCGGCACCTCCCTCTTCGTCTTGCCGTGCGCGGCCGCGAAAGCGCCAAACCGACCGTCACGTTCCGAGCTCTTCCTCGAGAAAGGTCGCGAGCTGATTGGTCGCGCGAAGCCCCTCTGACCGAGCAAACAGGTATGGAACCAGCAGCACGGGCACAGATCGATCAAGGCCCGCTTGCAGTCGCTCCAAGTGCTCCGCCCGTGTCCGCCTCAGGTCGACAGCAAGGCGAGCACCGGCGAACAGCAAGCTCACGTCCCCACCAACGCTTTCAGAGATCTTGGCCACGCGATCTGGCGCAAGGAGCCACTCGAAGACCGCTTCCTCCCGCGTTCCGAAGAGCTCCGGCAGAACGCGGTTCACCACCACCGCGGAGAGCGGAACGACCGTTTCCCTCGACAAACGCCCAGCAAGTTCGAGTGTCTCCTCGACCGGCATCTCTTCTGGAGTCGTGACGATCACCGCCCCGGTGCGCCCTGGATCTCTCAGGATCTCCACCATCCAGTCGGTCTGGTCGCGAATGGGCCCGACCTTCACGAGTTCGTTGATGGCCTGGGGCGCGCTCAGAAGGCCAACGACGTGGCCAGACGCCGGAGCATCGACGATCACCACGTCGTAATGCCGCTCACGGACCTCGTAGCAGAGCTTGCCAATCGCCAGGATGTCCCGTACGCCCGGCGCCGCCGTCGCAACGAAGTCCAGGGCGCGCGCCAAACCGCCGATCTTGCCGACAATGGGCACCCTCAGCTGGAGCTTCAGATACTCGCGTAGCGAAGCCTCGGTGTCCATGGTCATCGCGAACACCCCTGGGGTGACCTCCCTCGGGGTGAAACCGACGGGATCAGCCTCGAGCTGCGTCGTCAGCGCATCGGAGCGGTCCATCTCGCAAACGAGCACCCGGTTGCCCCGCCTACCTGCCAGCTGAGCAAGAGCTGCGGCAACCGTCGTCTTCCCGACACCGCCCTTGCCGGTCACGAAGACGAGGTCGAGGTCGAGCAGCCCTTTCAAGGGGCGCCGAAGCCGACCCTACGTTCGCCCACAGGAGGCCCCAGTTCCACGTACGCCACGTGCGCAACCGGTACGCCAACCCGCCGACCACGTCGATCGTTCAACCACAGGACGCCTTCCGCCTTGCAGAGCGCGCTGTCGATGTCTTTCATGAGTGACTCCCGATCGATGTCCTCGGGGAGTTCCAGCTCAATTTCCTTCGGGGTCTGCATGATCCCGATGCGAACGTCCAACCTCGACTCCTCCCAGTTGCGAGTCTTCTCGACGTCGTTCCCTCTGAACCGCCTCCGACGTTAGGGTCTCCCGCAAGACAAGTCGAACAGCCCCGACCCTGCAGCTGCTGCCAAAAGCCAATCCTGCCATTAGCCGTGCTACCCGGGCCCGTCCCGGTTCCTCCCTTGCACAGAGCACGCGCAAAAGGTTAGGGATCGACGATGGAGGCCTGACGCGTTGGCACTTCCTTTCCGGGACTGTGACAACCTTCGGGCAGACTGGGAGCAGTGATGAGCACCATACCTGACCGCAGTGAGCGCTGGGCTGCCACGATGCGAGGATTCACCGCTCCTGGCGTGACGTTCGCACACGCAGATTCGAAAGCCGAGGTCGCAAGGCCCCAAGACACGTCACGGAATCCCTTGCCAGCGGTGGCGACCCCAGAGCTGAGCCTGGCCCGAGCGACGCTGGGAATCGATGCAGCCACACTGGTCCCCAGCCCCCCCGCCGACGCACCCAGTCACGAGGGCCCCGTGAGCATTGCCCCACCGGCTTCCTTTGATCCCCTGACTCGGGAGCGCCGAGAAGCTGACGAGGACTTTTCGATGGCACCGGGAGCGACACGAGCGATCGGTGCCGGCAATCGGCGCCATCCCGAGGAACCCGACCCGTGGCGAACGTGTTTCGAACGAGACCGCGACCGCATCCTTCATTCGACAGCCTTCCGACGTCTCGCGGGCAAGACCCAGGTCTTCATCTTTCCCGACGACCATCTTCGTACCCGGCTGACCCATGCCCTCGAGGTGGCCCAGATCGCAACGAGCGTTGCCCGAGCCGTCCGTCTCAATGTCGCGCTGTGCGAGGCAATCGCCCTGGGTCATGACTGCGGCCACGGACCAGGAGGCCATGCGAGCGAAGACGCGCTCCATCCATATGTCCCAGGCGGGTTCGACCATGCGCCCTGGGGAGCTGAAGTATCCCTTCGGTCACTCAATTTGTGCGCTGAGACTCTCGACGGCATTGCCAACCACAGCTGGTCGAGGCCCGCCCCCTCGACCCCGGAAGGCGAAGTCGTGAGCTGGGCGGACCGCATTGCTTATGTCTGCCACGACTGGGAGGATGCCCTGCGCTCTGGCATCGTGGCACCGGACATGCTCCCCGAGGCGGTACGAGCTCGGTGCGGCGAACGTCGCAGCCAGCAGTTGGGCACATTTATCGACGCCCTCGTGTCGACGACGTTGCGGACAGGACGAGTCGCGATGGACGAAGAAACGGCAGCGGTGCTCGCCGTCTTCCGTTCCACCAACTACGAGCGCATCTACCTGCGCCAAGCCTCGGTTGCGCAGGCAGACGCGGTCATCACCATTCTCCGTGCACTCGTCGAGCACTTCGCAGACCGCCCCAACGCCATTCCGGCCGTACGCGAAGCTGGGGGACTCGTTGCAGGCGAGCCAGAGGCGCTTCATGCAGCCGTGGCGTACGTGGCTGGCATGACCGATCGTTTCGCGTGCCGGCTTGCCGTCGCTTTGCTCGGCTGGGACCCCGCAAAGCTTCCACGCGCGGTCGACACATAGAGAAGACACGTACACAACGACCTTAAGCATCACGCCCAGCGACAGGCCACAGCGGCATTCTCGCCGAAAGGAGCCCTCAGGCTCTCAATTCGTTTTCTTCCTGGTCCATCCCGAAGATGAACGTGCTCAGCGCAACGTCCTATGGTTCACGACAACCAGGGCAGGCTGTGCTCCGACGCCATCGGGCCTTCGAGGGTCAAAATCGCCAGCGCGCACACCGTGCAGAGATCCTCCCTGCCGATCAGCGAACTGTCAGTTCCGGGCGGTATACGCGAGAAGGTCCGAGCGAGATCAGGCGATCCGCGAGCGCAGCGAACGCACTGGTCGCCTCGCTCCGAGGGTCTGCTGCGACGATCGGCTGTCCTCGATCGCCACCCTCTCGCAGCGAAGGAGTAAAGGGGATCTGTCCCAACAACGGCACGTCGAGTGCGGCACTCAGGGTGGCGCCTCCCCCGCTCCCGAAGAGCTCGTAGCGTGTGCCGTCATCCGCGACGAACCATGACATGTTCTCGATCACCCCACGAACCGAGAGCTTGAGCTTGCGGGCGGCGAACGCCGAACGTTGGGCAACCCGTTGCGCAGCCGGTTGCGGAGTGGTGACGACGACGATTTCCGACCGCGGCATGAACTGAGCGAGTGACAACGTCACGTCGCCAGTCCCCGGCGGCATGTCAACGAGGAGGAAGTCCGGCTCTCCCCAGTACACGTCGACGAGGAACTGCTCGATTGCCTTGTGCAGCATTGGGCCGCGCCAGATGACCGGCTGGTCTTCGTCGACGAAAAAGCCCATCGAAAGGCAGCGAACACCGAAGGCGCGAGCAGGGAACACGATGTCATCCACAATGACGGGTTGGTCACCCAGCCCGAGCATCTTGGGGACCGAGAACCCGTAGACATCCGCATCGAGGATCCCGACCCGTTGACCGGCCTGGCTCAGCGCGATCGCGAGGTTGACCGTCACCGAGGACTTTCCAACCCCACCTTTTCCTGACGAGACGCCGATCACCCGTGTGCCAGACCCAGGACGCAAGAAAGCTGGCATCGTCTCGCCATTGCGGTGGCCGCCATGCGCCGCATTGTTGCCTCCCCCCTCACCTCCAGTCTGCCTTCCGAAAGTCCCGCCAGCGTCTCCAGCCATCTTTGCCCGGACCGCGTTGCGGAACGTGGCTCGCTCACGCTCGTCCATGAGGACGGTCTGTATGGTCGGCGACAGCGCGCCGGCCTCTTCCAGGACCGAGCGCAAGGCAATGACAAGCTCCGTCGCCGTCGCCCACTGCGCTGAAGGGAGTGCCAAGACTGCCTCGACCCGCCGCCATCGCTGGCGAACGGAACGGACCATTCCGAGGTCGCCGATCGGGAGGCCGACCTCTGGATCGACGATCCTGGCGGCTGCGACGTCAAGCTGTTCCCTATCTGCCAAAACCCACCGACCTCTCACAAAGGGCCGTGAGCGTGATCGAAAGCAACGGCTGGATCAGTACCCGAACTGCCGGACAGAGGGTCCCGCCATTTCCCACCCGACTCCCGTCGGTCGCTCGTCGGTAGACTACCGACCGTGCGCTCGGGCCTGACGCCGGCGCCCCCGGCACGCAAGCCTTCATCGACGACGGGGCCCTCTACCCCCGGCTCCGGGGCAGTCACGGGTGCAGCTCCGGAGACCGTCATGCTGGACGGCGTGCCGCCGGGCGGCACGGTCGCGCCTCTCGGCCCTGAGCGCCCCCCCGTACAGGAACCCCTGCCAGACCGCTCCACGGATGCCAAGTTCGCCTCCGTCGTCGCAGCCGTGGCGGCTGCGTTCGGGGACCCGACACGGCGCGAGATCTTCCTCTACGTTCGCTCCCACCCCGGAACGAGCACGGCCGAGGTCGCGAGCGCATTCTCCCTTCACCCCAATGTCGCGCGGCACCATCTTCAGCGCCTCGTCTCCGGGGGATATCTACACGTCGCGCTCGGACGTCGTGGGCAAGGAGCTGGGCGGCCGGCACAGATCTTCTTCCCTGTCGACGAGGACCCTGTGCTGGACCTGATTGGCCGCCGCGACGACCTCTTGATGCTTCTTCTGCGCCATTCGTTGGAGCGGCTGGGGATCGAAGAGGCAGAGCGACTCGCCGAGGCCGTCGGAGAGGAATACGGGCGGCTCCTCGCAGACCGAATGTCCCTGGAGCAAGGGCGGCAATCCGTACGCGCCGCGATGCATACCATCGCCGCGACGCTGACGGCCCACGGCTTCGCAGCACATGCTGAGGATCACGGCAACGCGACGACGGTTGTGGCTGAACACTGTCCATTCGGTGACCCTTCGACGACCCCACCGGTGTTCTGCGCAGTCGATCGTGGCATGGTGCGGGGGTTGTTGGCCGGTCTCTGCGGAGCTGACCTCGAGCACTCGATGCCGGTGGTCCTCTCCTCGCGGGCGCTTGGCGACGACAGCTGCGCCGCCTTGGCCTGATCCTCGGCGTGTTCCGCCACTACCTCGATCACGCCTCGACGGCTCCCCCACGCCCCGAGGTTGTCGATGCGATGCGTGGGCTCCTGGACGCCCCGGTCGGCGACCCTGGACGGGTCCACCTCGAAGGCCGCAACGCGCGGGCGGTTGTCGAGTCTGCACGCGAGGCTGTCGCAGACCTGTTGGAGGTGAGGCCTCGGCAGGTGATCTTCACCTCCAGCGGGACTGAGGCGATCAACGCTGCGACCTGGGGTGCAGCGCGCTCGGCCCCCGGCGCCCCGATCCTGTGTGCCGCGGTCGAGCACTCGGCAGTCAGGGCGGCTTCGGCAAGGATGGCTCCCGTCGAGCCGATTGCGGTCGATTCGTCGGGGAGGATCGACCCGAATGCCGTCGCCGCCAGGCTCGCTCAATCCGAGGCGCGGCCAGCCCTCGTCCAGTGCCAGTGGGCGAACCACGAAGTGGGAACTGTTCAGCCTGTGGCTGAGATTGCGGCAGCCTGTCGAGAGGCAGGCGTGCTGCTGCACGTCGATGCCGCGGCGGCCTGTGGCCATACCGATCTTCGTATTCACGAGATCGGTCCCGACCTCGTCTCGGTGAGCGCCCACAAGTTCGGCGGACCTCCAGGGGCCGGAGCGCTCATCCTCCGCCCCGGTCTGCGGATCGAGCCCTTCATTGTCGGCGGATCCCAGGAGCGAGCGCGCCGTGCCGGCTTCGAGAACGTCCTTGCTATTGCTGGATTCGGAGCTGCGGCGGCCGCGCTGGCCGCTGACGGCCACAAGCGGGTGCATCTTGAAGAGGCGACCGCTCGCCGCCAGATCGCCACGCTGCTCGATGGAGCCCTGTCGATCCCGGGTGTCTCACTCGTCGGCGATCCGGACCCCGCCGGCCGATTGCCGCACCTCGTTTGTCTCGGGGTCGCTGGCGTCGAGGCGGAGGCGATCGTGATCGGGCTGGACCGCGCAGGCGTCGCCGTGCATTCAGGATCGGCTTGTTCCTCTGAGTCCCTCGAACCGTCTCCGGTCCTCGAGGCAATGGGTGTCGATGCAAGCCACTCGCTGCGGCTCTCCGTCGGGTGGTCGACAACCCAAGAGGACATCGACGTGGTCATCCACGAGCTTTCGACGGTGATCGCAGATCTCCAGGCGCTCGCCACCTAACTGCCCGGGTCCCCCCGGCGGGATCCCCGCGCCGAGCGCCCTGTCACCTACCCTCGGCCTGCTCACGGCCAGCGCGTGGCTCTCGTGCAGTGGGCCCGTGCGCTCAGTGCGACGGCACTTGCGAGGGGAGCGGCACACCCGCTTCCGAATAGGCCTTGCGCAAGAGGGCGGCGGCGCTCGCCACCGTGGCCTTGGGTGGGTGCTCCGCAAGGAACAACTCATACTGGGCGACCGCAGCCATCGGATCGTGGTCGCCCTCGAGTTCGATGGTGCCCAAGAAGAGGTGCGCCGCCTCGTCATGGGGGGCAACCGTCAAAGCGCGCCGGACGAGCGCCGTCCCTGCAGCCTCGAGCACACGCTTGTGACTCGAGAACCCTGCTTCCCATTCGATCCAACCACTTTCTGCGAGGGCCTCCGGCTGCCTCGGATCCGCCTTCAAGATCTCCCCGTAGACGATCAGTGCCTCGCTCAGGGAGCCTTCGTTGACGAGGATGCTCGCCTGTTCCAGTTGCTGACTGATCTCCGCGGGCCTCGACAGGTCTGCTCCGCCGGTCAGCGGGGCCCCAGGGAGCCGTGGAGCTGCGAGGTCGAGGACGAGGAGTACGATCCCGGCCACCAGTGCCGCAGTGCCGAACGCCACCATCAGCCAGCGATGCCGACCCTTCGCCGTGCGACGTAGCAAGCGAAACAGCCCGGCACGCTGGTGGGCAGGCCCTTCCTCCAGGGATTGGGCAGGCCCTCCCTGGGTGGCAGCATCCAATGCAGCCAACTCTGCCTCGAGGGCCGCGAGGCGGTGACGATCCCTCGTGACGATGACCTCGAAGTCCTTCGGCGCCAGGTCGCCGGCCAACAGCTCCCGTTCAGCGTCTTGGAGGGAGAGTCGCAGGAACTCCCGCTCCTCGCGGATCGCTCGTTCGCGCTCGGAGGTCCTCACTGGAGCGGCCTAGTCCCGAACGCGTGGAAGGCACGCCCACGCCTCCAGAACACCAAACCCACGGCGCCGAACCCAACCGTGGCGACGACCGCGGGCACGATCCATACCAGGATCGTGAGACCTCTCGCTGGCGGTCGCAAGAGGATCGACGGCCCGTACCGAGCGACGAGCGCGT
The DNA here is from genome assembly GCA_021324045.1 of Actinomycetota bacterium. Classification (GTDB taxonomy): domain Bacteria; phylum Actinomycetota; class Acidimicrobiia; order Acidimicrobiales; family RAAP-2; genus JAJPJV01. The sequence continues at coordinate 12,443 of JAJPJV010000017.1, forward strand.
CCTCGATCCGTTGGTCACTCCATCCGGCTCGTGTTTCATGAAGAACTTCACGCGCCACTGCAACCGCCTGAGGGGCCGAGGAATCCGCCACCGAGACATCGGTGCAACTCGGACACCGAATCTGGGCGTCGAGCGAGCCGGCTCGCTGTGCTGGCGTCTGGGGCGCGGAGTGACCAAGACCGCTTCCGATCGCCAGGGCAACGCCAGCGACCACCACAGGTCCCAGCACCCCGAGCAACCAGCGCCTACGGCCCAGGACGGGGCGTCGTAGCGAACGCCGTCGAGGGAACCAGCGGGCACGGGAAGAACCGCTTGCGACCGTCATCTCGCTCCTTGCGTTCCAGCACTCACGGCTCGGCGGTGGCCATCGAAGCTCAGAGGTTGCCCTCTCGGGCAGCAGCCAGCTTGCTCTCGAGCTGGGAGGCGGTGATCGGGCCTGCCCAGGCGGCCAGGATGACGCCTCTGGGATCGACCAAGAACGTCATGGGGGGCGAGGCGACGCCATAGGCACTGGCGATCGCACCGCCGCGGTCGGGAACGTTGGCCCAGGTCGCACCCCATCGATCCACGAAAGCACGCCCAGCGGAAACCGTGTCGTCGATGTCGACGCTCAAGAGCACGGCCGGATCTGGGGACCTGGTCTGTTCGAAGGCAAAGTCCACGAGGTTTGGTTCCTCCTCCTGACAGGGTGGGCACCAACTGGCGAAGAAGTTGATCACGACATAGCGCCCTCGATCCGCGGCGAGAGAGACATGGGCGCCGTTGAAGGCCGTCGCCACGATCGGCGGTGCGGGCTTGCCGACGAGCGGACTGTCGAGCGAAGCCGCTTGGTTCGGAGGCCTCGTCGCAAGCACCACTGCGAGCGCGATGAGCGCCACGACGACGATCCCCGCGACCCATCGGATGACGTGACGCTTCGAGGGCTCCTCGTCCGACGGTCTCCGGCCGCCTGACACCGACTCCACGACCGCGCTTTGCGGCTGGCTCATCGTGCGCCGACCTCCGCCGCCGTCTTTGAGCCCGATGCCAAGACAAACGCATCGCGATCGCCGCTCAAAGGGAGCGCCGAGACCGGCTCGGTCGCTCGGCGACGTCGACCAGGGACAATCGCAAGGACGCCGCCAATCCCGACCACGATCCCACCAACCCACATCCACGCCAGCAGCGGCTCGACGACCACTCCAAGCCCGACCGCGTCGGCGGGAAGGTTCGGCAACGTCTGGGCGCCGGTCGTCGGTCCGGTTGGCGTCGCGTTGATCGTGAGGTACACGTCGTCACGGAACCCTGAATCGATCGCGGGAGTTCCAACGGCCTCGGAACTCTGACCGTTGAACTGCGTCACCGCTGGAGCGAACAACGATCCGTCGACCCGTACCAGCCACTCCGTCGCGTCGCGCGACGGCGTCGACACGTGACGCACGCCTTCGAAGACAAAGGTGTGCCCGTCGAAGGTCCTTGGTTGACCCTTTCGGAGGGCCAGCTCTCCCCGGTGCGCAAACGACGTGGCCGCCGTCAGGCCGACCGCGATCACGACGACACCGAGATGCACCACCATTCCACCGTTCGTGCGACCAACGAGTGCCGACCAGGCGCTTCGGTGCTGGCGGTGCGCATTCCAGGCAGCCATCAGCAAGGTCCGCAGGGCGGAGGCCCCTGCGAACGCCGCCATTCCGAACGCCAACAGCGGGACGAAGCCGCGAATGCCACCCATGGCACACGCGGCGATCGTGATCGCCCCTGCCCAGGCAGGGATCTTCACACGCTGCCACAGCACACGCCCATCTACCTTCCGCCACGAGAGTGCGGGAGCAATCGCCATCAGGAACAGCAGCGCGAACCCCACTGGAACGGCCACGGTGTTGAAGTACGGCGCGCCGACCGTCACCGGTTGGCCCTGCAGGGCTTGGTAGAGGAGGGGGAACAACGTGCCGATCAGGACCACGAAGGCGAACCCGACGAACAGCAGGTTGTTCAGAACGAAAAAGCCCTCTCGGCTGAGCGCGGCGTCGATCCCTGTGGGCGCTCGAATGCGATCCCCTCGCCAGGCGATCAGGCCAAAGCCCAACACCGCGACGAGAAGGAAGAAGCCAATCAGGACGGGACCGAGCGTCGAGTCGCTGAACGCGTGCACTGACTGGATGACGCCCGAGCGGGTGAGAAACGTGCCCAGGATCGTCAGGGCGAAGGTTGCGACGGACAGCGAGAGGTTCCACACCCTCATCAGCCCCCTTCGCTCTTGCACCAGAACCGAATGCAGGTAGGCGGTCCCACAGAGCCAGGGCATCAGTGCGGCGTTCTCCACCGGGTCCCACCCCCAGAAGCCACCCCAGCCGAGCACCTGGTAGGACCACCATGCACCCAGCACGATGCCCATCGTGAGGAACGTCCACGCGACGAGCGTCCAACGGCGCGTCTCGACCTGCCACCGCTGCTCGATCCGACCGGTCACGAGCATCCCGACCGTGAAGGCGAAGGGGACCGTGAACCCGACGAAGCCCAGGTACAGCATCGGTGGATGGGCAGCGACGAGCGGGTTGTCCTGCAGCAAGGCGTTGGGTCCCGCCCCTTGGACGACGGTGCCGGCAGGGACGGTCAGAAACGGGTTTGCGGGACCCACCATGAGGCCGATGAAGAAGGCACAGACTCCGAACATGACGACCATCGCCCAGGTCACGACGGGATCGTCCTTCTCGTGGCGGTAACGCCAGGCAAGGACCGAGGTGAAGCCTGCGAGGGCGAGGCCCCACAGAAGAATCGAACCTGCGAGTGCCGACCACATGCCGGTGATGGAGTAGATGAGCGGCGTGTGGGTGCTGTTGTTGTCGGCGACATAGACGAGGGAGAAGTCGTGCGTGACGAGCGCGCGCTCCATCGCGACGGTCGCAAGGAGCAGCCCCCCGAGCACGACTGGAGCGAGCAGCCACCCGTCCAAGCGCGGGTCGACAGGACGCCCGCGACGTCGGCGCAGGTATGAAGCGACCAGTAGCACCATCGCCACGATCGCCCCGATGAAAGCCAGCCATACGCCGACCTCACCGAGCGCAGCGTTGAGGTCAGTGCTCACCGGAACCCTCCGCCCGGGACCTTGCGGTCACTGCCCGACGGTGAGCTCAGAAGCACCGGAGGCGTCCTCAGCGTGTCGACCCGTTCGGGGCGCGCACCCGATTCGGGTGCGCTGCAATGTAGTCGGCACTGTGCTTCACCATGATCTGGTTCGACAGGAACCGGTCCGAGCTGGCCGACACGAAATGGCCGACGACAACAACCGGGATGCCGGGCTGGAACAGCTGCGGCGGATCACCGGTGTTGTCGACCCGAACGTGACGGTCATTGCTGGAGATCACGAAGTCGGTCCCCGTCGCCGTGTGCTCCACACTGCCGCGTACGACGACACCTTCGAGGCGGATGGTGCTCGTCCCGATCGTCTGCTTGTGCGCGAGCGCCTGCGCGACGGTGTCGAAGTAGTCCAGGGAGCTCCCCAAGCCCTCGACGAGGAGGAAGATCAAGGCCGCGACGAGGATCAGCGCCACTGCGATCAGGCGCGCCCGTCCGGGACGTCGGCCGCGACGAGGTGCACCCGCGCGATCAGTGACGACCTCGCTCGGTACCGACACGCTCACCGCCACCGGCGCCGACCACCCACGCGTTCGCCGACAGCTTCCCGTTCGATCCGCCTCCGACGGGCAACGAGCACCACCGCGTAGAGCGCCAGGGTTGCCAAGCAGACCGCGTACCCGCTGTCGATGTAGCTCATCGAGGTCCCTCCGTCACCGAACGATCTCCCCGACGCTCATCTGCGGATCACCTCGGGTCGCCGAGACGACCTCCTCGGGGACGCTGGAGGCGCCCAGACCGAAGGTCGGGGCGGTCCCGGAGGCCTCGTCCTCCGCCCATCGTTCGGCGAGCGCCGTGGCGAGCGAGCGCGTGACGGCCTCGTCGGCCAGCGTCTCGATCCGATAACGGATCGAGACCATCCACACGAAAACCGCGGTCATCGCAAGGAAGCCCAGCAGCAGCGTCCAAGCCATGGATCCGTGGATCGTCGGGGACAGGTCCGGGTTGAGGACGGTTGCGCCCTGATGGAGGGTTTGCCACCACACGACCGAGAAGTGGACGATCGGCACGTCGACGAAGGCCACGATCGCGGCGACTGCACAGCGACGAGCACGCACCTCCGGCGCGGCCGGAACGCGACGCAAGGCGAGGTACCCCAGAAAGAGCACGAGGAGCAGCGCTGTTGACGTCAGTCGCGCGTCCCAGGTCCACCAGACCCCCCACGTCGGCCGGCCCCAGAGCATCCCCGTCGCAAGGGTGAGCGCGTTGAACACGACGCCCACCTCGACAGATGCTGCCGCCAGGCGATCCCAGAACAAGGATCGGGTCCGCCGCCACAGGTACAGGAGGCTCGAAAGGGCGGCGAGCCCGAACGCCAGATACAAAGCGACCCAGGCAACAGGCGGATGGAGGTACACGAGGCGTACCAGGTTGCCCTGCGTCTCGTCGGGCGGGGTGACCCAGAGGCCCAGGACAACGGTCGCCGTGAGTCCGAGAAGACCGGCAACTCCGGTGACCCGAACCCACCGCGGTCGAAGACGACGGTGGAGTTCGTCGTCAATGACCGGCCGAGGCTCACCTTGGTGGTCCTTCATCGCCTTCATCGCCACCGCGCTCACCTCCTCTGTCATGCTCATCCCGCCTCCAAGAGTGGTCCGTAGACGACGACGCCCACTGCGAGATAGACGAGCGCGAACGGCCCGAGGATCCGGAGCCACGACTCGCCTGCTCCAACCGCACCCACCGCGGCGGCGGACCACACCCGCGACGCTGCAAGCAGCACCGGCGCGACGACGGGAAGGACGAGCAGGGGCAACAGCGTCTCGCGGACTCGGAGTCCCCCTGAGAGTGCACCGTAGATGACGCCTGCCGCCGCGAGCCCGATGGTTGCCAACGCGGCAGCGGCAACCGCAAGCCAGATCGCGCGGATCGTGACGCCGAAGAGCACGCGCATCCCGAGCCAGAGCACCACCTCGAGGGCCGCGAGTTGGAGCGCCACGGCCGCCGCCTTGCCGAGGAAGATCCCGGCCGGATCGAGCCCGGACAGCCGAAGGCCATCTCGGGTGCCCTCGCCGGACTCGATGGCCACGCTTCGATGCACGGCGAGCACCCCGGAGAACAGCACGGCCACCCAGAACAGACCAGGGGCTGCGCTGGCCAACGTCGCCCGATCCGGTCCGAGCGCGAAGGCGAAGAGCACCAACGCGAGCAGGGCGAAAGGCAGGACTTGCCAGAGCGCGACCCGAGAGCGTGCCTCGATCCGCAAGTCCCTGCCCGCGACCAGCCAGGCATCACGCAACATGGGCACCACCAGCCAGCGTGGGAACAGGAGTCGGGCGTGCGGCGACTCCGGACGCAGGAGCCCCCAAGGCCCCCGGGTCGTCCCTGCAGTCGTCCGGTGCGCTCCGCTGGCCCTCAAAGATGCGGCTCACTCGCCCGCCCGCCATCGACACGACACGGTCGGCCAGCGAACGAGCCAGCGCGAGCTCATGGGAGGTCAAGATCACCGCCACACCCTGAACAGACGCTTCGGCGATGAGCGCGGCAACGAGCTCACGACCCGCCGGGTCCATGGCCGCGTGTGGCTCGTCCAGCAACCACAACGCCGGGCACTTGGCGACGAGCGCAGCAAGCGCCACCCGCCGACGTTGACCCGCCGAGAGTCGCCCCACCGGCGTCCGTGCGATCCGGCCCCCGATCCCGAGCCGCTCGAGGGCGCCAGCCCCACGGCTCACCGGCAATCCGGCCGCTCGCAGAACGAAGCGAACGTTCTCCGTCGCGGTCAACTCGTCGTAGAGGGCGGGGGCATGGCCTAGGAACCCCACTCCTCGACGCACGCCGGCGGGATCCTCGACCAGGTCGTGGCCGAGGACAGACCCCTGCCCGGAGGAGAGTGGCAACAGCCCCGCACAGAGCCGCAGCAGGCTGGTTTTTCCCGCGCCGTTCGGTCCGACGACGGCGACCACTTCGCCGTGGTCCACGGAGAGGTCGACCCCCGAGAGAGCCGGAAAGCGACCAGCGAGGGCGACAGCGCTCGTGAGGTGAACTGCGGAGGCCATGGAGGACGCAGGCAATGCTACGAGCCCGAGCCCCACCGAAGCCAAGCGGCCAGCCACAACCTGGCTGAGCGGGCCGAATTGGCTCCGAGGGACCAGTGAGAGACCTGCGCTGGGACGGACCTGATCGCTCAGCTCATCTGGCTTCGGAGGAGCTCGAGGTCGGCCTCCACCATCATCTGAACCAGCGTCGGGAAGTCGACCTCTCGCTTCCACCCCAGCTCTTTGACTGCACGCGTGGGGTCACCGACGAGCAGATCGACCTCGGCGGGGCGCATCAGGCGCTCGTCGATGACGACGTGATCCTCCCAGTCGAGATCGGCTGCCGAGAAGGCCAGTTCACAGAGCTCACGGACAGAATGGGTCTCACCCGAGGCCACGACGTAATCGCTCGGGGTGTCCTGCTGGAGCATCAGCCACATCGCTCGGACGTAGTCCGGTGCGTAACCCCAGTCCCGCTGCGCGTCAAGGTTGCCGAGCGAAAGCTTGTCCTGGAGGCCGAGCTTGATCCGCGCAACGCCGTTGCTGACGCGACGCTCGACGAACTCAAGCCCGCGCCTCGGGCTCCCGTGATTGAACAGGATTCCCGAGGAGGCGTGGAGCCCGTAGCTCTCCCGGTAGTTGACGGTGATCCAGTGGCCGTAGACCTTGGCCACCCCATAAGGGCTGCGAGGGTAAAAGGGCGTCGACTCCCGCTGGGGCACCTCTTGGACCTTGCCGAACATCTCCGACGAGCTGGCCTGGTAGAAGCGGATCGTCGGGTCGACCATCCGGATGGCGTCGAGCATCCGCGTCACGCTCAGCGCGGTGGTCTCACCGGTCAGCACGGGCTGGCTCCACGAGGTCTGCACGAACGACTGTGCGGCGAGGTTGTAGACCTCGTGGGGGCGATGCTCGCGAAGGATGGCGATCAGTGAGGCCTCGTCAAGGAGGTCTCCAGGGGCGAGCACGAGACGGTCCTGGATGTGGGCAATGCGCTCGAAGTTCACCGTGCTCGAGCGCCTGACCATCCCGATGACCTCGTAGCCGAGGCCCAGGAGATACTCCGCCAGGTACGACCCGTCTTGCCCCGTGACGCCCGTGATCAATGCACGCCTGGGCATTGCCATCACGGTAGCCGACTGGGACACCCCTACAGTTCCTTGCGGTGGTCGACAGTTCAGAACGCAAGGCCGTCATCGTCTCGTTTCGCCTCGGTGGGACCGACGGCGTCTCGATCGAAGCCGCCAAGTGGCACCGTGCCCTCGGTGCCCTCGGCTTCGTCGTGACGACGGTGGCGGGCTCGGGTAGCGCCGACCACATCCTCCCGGCTCTTGCGATCGATGCGACGACCGCACCGGCACCCGGAGCGGTCGCTCAGGTGCTTGGTGGGGCCGAGCTGGTCGTGGTCGAGAATCTCTGTTCGCTGCCGCTCAACCTCGCCGCTGCAGAGGCCGTCGCCGAGGCCTGCAGGGGCCGACGCACCATCCTCCACCATCACGATCTGCCCTGGCAGCGCCCGTCCGCCACGCCCGCCTGGGAGGTCCCGGACGACCCGTGCTGGCGCCATGTGGTGATCAACGAGCTCAGCCGTGCGCAGCTAGCCGAGCGAGGGATCCACGCCACGACGCTGTACAACACCTTCGACCCCTGGGAGCCGGGTCCAGACGCCGACGGCCGAAGGGCGCTGACACGAGCCGCGCTCGGCGTCGGAGCCGGAGAACGACTGGTGCTCCAGCCCACGCGCGCGCTCGAACGAAAGAACGTCCCCGCAGCCGTCGCGCTCGCCGAGCGACTCGCTGCCACGTACTGGCTGCTCGGACCCGCAGAGGACGGCTTCGGACCCCGCCTTGGCGAGATCCTGCGCAATGCTCGTTGCCGGACCATCCACGGACCGGCGGCGATCGACGTCCGCGGGTCGGTCGCTGACGCCTACGCCGCCTGCGATGTCGTGACACTTCCTTCGACATGGGAGGGGTTTGGCAACCCGGCGCTCGAAGCGGCGGTGTACCGCCGTCCACTGGTGATCGGCCCCTACCCTGTCGCCGAGGAGCTTCGCCGTTTCGGCTTCCAATGGTTCTCGCTCGACGATCACGAAGCGCTGGCCGCCTGGCTTGAGAACCCCGACGTCGACATGCTCGAGCACAACGCGTCCGTTGCGGCTCGTCACTTCTCGACACGGGACCTACCCCAACGCCTTCGGCCGATCCTTTGCGATCTCGGTTTCGTTCTCTAGCGCCTCGGTGCCCCTGACTCTTGCTGGGTAGCGCCCCATCGCACTCCGTGCCTGAAGCACCCTCGGCTTCGGCGGCCAGTCAGGCTTCTTGGCCGCGGGGCGCCGGTCGGCGGCCGGCTCCGAGCGCGATGCCACGGCGGACGAGGTCAGCGAAACGCTCCGGTGCGCTCCGGTGCGCGTTGTGGCCCGCTCCAGGCAGCACCACCGTTTCGACCGCGGGAAGCGTGCGTCGCAGGTACTCGGCGACGCGAGCGAAAGGTTCCGTCGCGCTGTATCCGTAGACGAGCGGGACCTCGAGGGAGGACAGGTCGAAGGGAGGCCCGTTTGTCCGCACCGAGCGCTCTTCGACGACGAAGGTCTTCGCTTCGCGAAGCCTGAAAGCTCGCTGCTCCTCGGTCATCACCTCGATCTGCCTGCTGAACATCAGCCGCACCGCCGCTTCCTCGGCGCCCTCGGCCTGCAGCAAGGGGGCGAGGACACGATCGTCCCAGCCCGGCGTCCAGGCCAGTGCCGACTCGTACATCACCAGGGCCTGGGTGAGCTCGGGTGCCTCGAGGGCTGCACCGAGCGCGACGTACCCCCCGAAGGAGTGCCCGACGAGCACCGCGCTGCGCCCATCGAGGATCGTCAATAGATCGGCGACGTGGCGGTGGATGTCCGCAGGCACGCCGTGGGCGTTCACGGATCGTCCGTACCCGCGGCGGTCGTAGGCGAGCATCCGGCACTCGGCGCTCAGCAAGCGGACGACCGGATCAAAGGCGCCGCCACGGTCGAAGACACCGTGGACGAACACCACCAGCTGACCCCCACCGCCTTGCTCGACCACCTCGAGATCCGTGGAGCGAGTCGGGCGCATCACTGAATGTGCAGGCCGGACAGTGCGCGGGCAATGACCAGGCGCTGGATCTCGGAGGTCCCTTCGAAGATCGTGTAGATCTTCGAGTCGCGATGCCAACGTTCGACCGGATGGTCGCGTACGTACCCGGCTCCACCGAGGATCTGGATCGCGCGCTCGGTCACCCACACGGCGGTCTCACCAGCGACCAGCTTGGACTGGGACCCTTCGGCCCCCGCAAAAGGCTTCCCGTTCGCCGCCATCCACGCGGCGCGCCAGACGAGGAGGCGGGCCGCGTCGGTTCGCGTCCTCATGTCGGCGAGCATGAACGCAATCGCTTGGTTCTCAACGATCGCTCGCCCGAACTGACGCCGTACCTTGGCGTAGTCCAACGCATACTCGTGCGCGGCTCTCGCGATGCCAACCGCTTGGGCTGCGACGTAGGGACGTGATGCCTCAAAGGTCGCCAGTGCGGCCTGCGAGGCGCTCCGTTTGCCCTCACGAGCGCGGGCAAGCCGCTCGTCGAGGCGGTCCTTGCCCCCGAGGAGACAACGCCCCGGCACACGACAATCGTCCAAGATCACTTCGGCGGTGTGCGAGGCACGCAGGCCCATCTTCTTGAATTTCTGTCCCTGGCTGATCCCCGGCGTTCCCTCGGGCACGACGAAGCTCGCCTGCCCTCGACTGCCGAGCGCAGGATCGACCGAGGCCACCACCACGTGCAGATCGGCGATGCCACCGTTGGTGATCCAGGTCTTCGTGCCGTTGAGCACCCACTCGTCCTTGGCCTGGTCATAGACGGCCCTGGTTTTGAGGGACGAGACGTCGGACCCCGCATCTGCTTCGGAGACCGCGAAGGCCGCAAGCTTCGGGCGGTCGGGGGTCCCGAAGCACTGCGGGATCCACTCGCCCTGTTGCTCAGGGGTCCCGTTCGCCAGGATGCCCGTGACGGCAAGCGTGCTCCCGAAGATCGCAACGGCGATTCCCGCGTCACCCCAGGCGAGCTCTTCGGAGGCGAGCGCAAGCTGGAGGCCGGTGGGGTCGGCGAAGGCTGCAGACAAGAAGTCGACTGAGTACAGGCCGATGCGCGCGGCTTCCTCGATGATCGGCCACGGGGTCTCTTCGCGCTCGTCCCACTCGTGCGCCGCAGGGCGGATCACCTCGGCGGCGAAGTCGTGCACCCACCGTTGGACCTCAAGCTGGTCCCCGTCGAGCTCAAGCGAGAAACTCACCGGAACCGTGTCAGGCGAGGAGCCGAACGTCTTTCGCCATCAACCCCTTGGGGCCTTGCTCGATCTCGAACTCGACCGCTTGCCCTTCCTCGAGCAGCCGGTACCCGCTCATCTGGATGGCGGTGTGATGCACAAAGACGTCAGCACCCCCATCTGGTTGGGTGATGAAACCGTATCCCTTCTCGGCGTTGAACCACTTGACCGGTCCCGATGGCACGGTGGCGATCCTCCTTCTCTTCTGGAACTGCGACTACGTCGGTCCTACCGGCTGGACCTGCAGAGGACCGTGTGCCGCCGTGTCGTCGAAGGACGCTATCAGCCCTCCGCCTGGTGGAGGGGAGCTCGAGGGCGACTACTCGGTACCCGGCGCGGTGGCCCGAGACCGCAGCAGGAGGCAGCGCCAGCTCGTGGGCCGATTGGCGGGGCCTTCGGCCGCGCCGCGACCGGCGGGCACCTCCGGCAGCGGCAGAACCGCCGCCCGCTCAGGACCGCTCGGCGCGACCGAGCCTGCCGATCCGACGCCGGCGAGGCATCCCGGTCGAGTCCCCTTAGCGGTGGCGAATCCGGGTTCCCTCCGGGCTGTCCTCGACCACCCATCCCGACTCGCTGAGCCGACGGCGGATCTCATCCGCGCTGGCCCAGTCGCGCCGCGCCCGCGCCCGGTCGCGCTCGGCGACGAGCGCCGCGATCTCGGGGTCGAGCACGTCGTCGTCGCTCCCCCGCAGGGCGAGCCCGAGGACGGCGCACAGGACGTTCACCGTCGCGGCGACCGCGCGCCCCTCTTCGCTTCTTCCCTCGTCGGCAAGCTCGTTTGCCCGGGTGACGAGCTCGAAGATCATCGCACGCGCCGCAGGGGTGTCGAGGTCGTCGTCCATGGCGTCACAGAACCGCTCCACAGACGCCGGATCGGCTTGCGCGGCGGGCCCCACACCTTTGACCACGAACCCTGCGTCCTCGAGGGGGCTGTGGAGGGAGAACCGCCGGGCTAAAGCGTCGAGCCGGCTGAGGGCTGCTCCGGACTGCTCCATGGTCTCCGGGGTGACCTCGATCGGCGAGCGATAGTGGGCCCCGAGCACGAGCAACCGGAAGGCGCGGGCGTCGGCTCGTTCGATCAAGTCCCGCAGCGTCGTGAAGTTCTGGAGCGACTTCGACATCTTCTGACCTTCGACCATCACCCACCCGTTGTGCACCCAATGGCGGGCGAAGGGGTGACCCAGGGCCACCGCTTGGGCGCGCTCGTTCTCGTGGTGTGGAAACGCCAGGTCGAGCCCGCCACCGTGGAGGTCGAAACCATCCCCGAGGAGATCCAGTGACATGACCACACACTCGGTATGCCAACCGGGTCGTCCCGGCCCCCACGGCGAAGCCCACGTGGGCTCGCCCGGCTTCGCCTTCTTCCACAACACGAAATCGAGTGGAGAACGCTTGTCCTCGGCGAGCTCGACGCGGGCGCCCGCACGCAGGCTCTCCAGGGACTGCCGAGCGAGAAGGCCGTAGCCACGGACCTGACCAACGTCGAGATACACGCCGTCGCTCGTCTCGTACGCCACACCGCGACGAACCAGCTCCTCGATGAATTCCACCATTCGCTCGACGTAGGCCGTCGCATGCGGCGCCTCGTCGGGGCGAAGTACCCCCAATGCGTCTGCATCCTCCCACCACGTCGCCTCGAACTGTGCCGCGACGTCCACCTCCGTCCGGCCCTCGGCCGCAGCCCGTTCGATGATCTTGTCGTCGACGTCGGTCACGTTCGAGACGAAGTTGACCTCCAGCCCGCTGAAGAGCAGGTATCGGCGGAGCACGTCGAAGACGAGCGCCATCCGGCCATGACCGAGATGGGCCCGGTCGTAGACCGTGGGCCCACAGACGTACATCGCGACCTTGCCCTCGGTGCGTAAGTCGAGGGGGCGCACCGTGGCCGTTGCTGTGTCGTACAGGCGGAGCACCCAGGTACGGTACTCCGAGCATGACGCCTCGCAATCCCGTCCCTGACAAACCCACCCTCGAAGGGCTCGAGGCTAAGTGGTCGACGATCTGGCAAGCGGAGGGGACCTACCGGTTCGATCGCTCTCGACCCCGAGAAGAGGTGTTCTCCATCGACACGCCGCCACCGACCGTCAGTGGTTCCCTCCACATGGGGTCAGCCTTCGGCTACATCCAGACTGATGCCATCGCCCGATTCCGACGGATGCGCGGGGACGCCGTCTTCTACCCGATGGGCTGGGACGACAATGGCCTGCCCACGGTCCGACGCGTGCAGAACTATTTCGGCGTTCGCTGCGATCCCAGCCTGCCCTATGACCCCTCCTTTGCACCGAGACCACCAACGGGCGAGGATCTCGGTTCCGGGCGCGGCACCCGTCGCGAAGTGGCGATCTCGCGCCGAAACTTCATCGAGCTCTGCCATCGCCTGACCGCAGAAGACGAGCAGGTCTTCGAACAACTCTGGCGCGGCCTGGGTCTATCGGTGGACTGGTCGCTGGCGTACACGACCATCGACGACCGGTCGCGACGCGCCGCGCAGCGAGCGTTCCTGCGCAATCTCGCCCGCGGCGAGGCCTACCAGGCCGAGGCGCCCACGCTATGGGACGTCGACTTCCAGACCGCCGTTGCCCAAGCTGAGCTCGAGGATCGGGAACGCCCCGGCGCGTACCACCGCGTCGTCTTCCACGCCGCCGGGCAGGACATCATCGTCGAGACCACTCGGCCCGAGCTCATCCCCTCTTGCGTCGCCCTGGTCGCCCATCCCGACGACCCGCGCTACCGCGCGCTGGTGGGGACCACCGTTCGATCGCCGCTGTTCGGCGTACCCGTGCCGGTGCACAGCCATGCGCTCGCCGATCCTGAGAAGGGATCGGGGATCGCGATGATCTGCACCTTCGGCGACACCACCGACGTCACCTGGTGGCGCGAGCTCAATCTGCCGACGCGCACGATCATCGGCCGCGACGGTCGCCTTGCCTCGGAGCGGCCCGAATGGCTCCCCGACGGTCCCTGGGAGGCACTGGCGGGCGAGACGGTAAGCGGGGCACGCAAGCGCATCGTCGAGTTGCTCCGTGCGTCCGGTGAGCTCCAGGGCGATCCCCGCCCGATCGTCCACGCGGTCAAGTTCTACGAGAAGGGCGAGCACCCCCTAGAAATCGTCTCGAGCCGGCAGTGGTACATCCGCAATGGTGGGCGTGACGAGGCCATCCGCGCTGCCATGCTCGAACGCGGCCGCCAGTTGCGCTGGCACCCCGAGTTCATGCGCGTCCGCTACGAGCACTGGGTCGAAGGCCTCAACGGCGACTGGCTCATCAGCCGCCAGCAGGCCTTCGGCGTCCCGTTCCCGGTCTGGTACCCGGTGCGAGAGGATGGGACGGTCGACCGCGACCGTCCCATCCTCGCTGAGGAGTCGGCCCTACCGGTCGACCCCTCGACGGATTGCCCTCCAGGCTTCGACGAGGCCTCAAGGGGTCGCCCTGGTGGGTTCGTCGGTGACCCTGACGTGATGGACACCTGGGCGACCTCGTCGCTCACCCCGCAAATCGCCTGCGGCTGGGAGGACGACCCCGATCTGTTCCGCCGAACGTTCCCGATGAACCTGCGGCCTCAGGGCCCCGAGATCATCCGAACCTGGCTCTTCTCGACGGCGCTCCGATCGCATTACGAGCATGGCGCGCTGCCGTGGTCCGATGCCTCCATCAACGGGTGGGTGCTCGACCCCGACCGCAAGAAGATGTCGAAGTCCAAAGGCAACGTCGTGACCCCCCAGCCGCTCGTCGACGAGTTCGGTGCAGACGGCCTGCGCTACTGGGCAGCGAGCGGACGCCCGGGTGCCGACACCGCGGTGGACGAGGGGCAGATGCGAGTCGGGCGGCGTTTGGCAATCAAGATCCTCAACGCCTCCAAGTTCGTCATCGCTCGTCTGGGTGGAGGAGAAGCGCCCGGGGTCGCGGCGGTCACTGAGGCGCTCGACGCGGCGATGCTCGCCGAGCTGTCCGAGGTCTGTGAGGAGGCCACCGAGGCGTTCGAGGCGTTCGACTACACCCGGGCCCTCGAGAGCGCGGAACGCTTCTTCTGGTCGTTCTGCGACGACTACCTCGAGCTCGTGAAGTCGAGGGCCTACGGTCAACCCCAAGGTCCCGACGCCTCGCAATCGGTGCGCTCTGCGCACGCGGCGCTCGCCACCGCCCTCTCCGTCCAGCAGCGGCTGTTCGCCCCGTTCCTGCCCTTCGCGACCGAAGAGGCATGGAGCTGGTGGCAGGCGGGCTCCATCCACCGTGCACCCTGGCCACGCGCTGGCGAGGTCCGCCCCAGCTCCCTGCGTCCCGGCCCGAACGTCTTCGAGGTCGCCGCCGCGGTGGTAGGGGCCGTGCGCCGACACAAGACCGCAGAGAAGCGCTCCCTGCGTGCTCGCGTGTCCAGGGTCGAGGTGATCGACACGCCAGAGCGCCTCGGCGCGGTCGCCGCAGCGGCTGCCGATATCGGCGAAGCGGGCAACATCGCAGACCTGGTGCTCACCGAGGGCGAGCCCGCGACGGTGCTCGTCGAGCTCAGCGGGGGGTGAGCACGCCGAGCGTTCGGGCATATCCGCCCAGTTCCCGATGTTGAAGAAGAACATGGCCGTGGAAGCAAGCCAAGATGAGGGACTGACGAGCACACCACCAAGGGTGACCGTGCGCGAGCTCGGTCACCTGGTGCTCTACGTCACAGACGTGAGCCTTTCCGCGGCTTTCTACCGTGACATCCTGGGGTGGCGCCAGATCCTGCCCAAGCCCGGTGAGCCGTTCGTAGGCATGGCCGCCTTCTCAGGAGGGCGAACCCATCATGAGCTGCTCCTCATCGAAGTCGGGAGGGGAGCGCAGCCGATTCCGGCCGGGCGCCGTGTCGGGATGTACCACTTCGGGCTCAAGGTTGGCGACTCCGACGACGATCTGCGCGCCGTCCTGCACCGAATCCAGCAGGCGGGGGTCACGGTGCTCGGAGCCTCTGACCACACGGTGACCCACAGTCTTTACATCGCCGATCCCGACGGCAACGAAGTCGAGCTCTACATCGACGTCCCTGGCGTCGACTGGCGTCACGACGAATCGCTCTTCGCTGCCCAAACTCGTCCTCTGCATCTCTGACCCAACGGAACGACCTTGCTAACCAGGAGCGACAGCCCTGGTCCGCAAGGACGAGCGTTCATGGTTGGTCTGCCAGCGCTAGCCTCCTTCGAGAGGCAGCAAGCGACCGGCAAGCGCAGCAGCCAACCGGTGGTCACAGGGGCGGGTCGCTCGAAATCCAACGCAGCACCGCCGGTGGTGCAAGCACGTGCCGGGGGGCGGAGGCAGCCACATGGATCAGAACTTCGCAGTCGCGACTGAGGAGCGTGCTGGCATACCGGTGGTCCGGGCGTTCGGTGAGATCGACGTGGCGAGTGCACCGATCCTCCGAGAACAGCTTGAAGCGGCGCTGGAAGGGGGGGCATCGACCGTCATCGTCGACCTGCTCGACGTCACGTTCTTGGACTCCACCGGGCTCGGCGTGCTCGTCGGGGCAATGAGCGGCTGCCAGGGACGCAATGGAACGCTGAGGCTCGTGGTCGGCGAGCGCCGCATCCTCAAGGTGCTCGAGATCACGGGCCTGCGCGCGGTCTTCCCGCTGTTCAGCACGCTCGAGGAGGCCCTCGCCGGATGAGCGATCATGCCACCAAGAGGGCCGAGCACGTGGAGCTGTGTATCCCCGCCCAAGCCGACCTGATGGTGTTGGCCCGCTTCACGACAGCGACCGTTGCCAGCCGCCTCGGCTTCAGCATCGACGAGATCGAGGACCTTCGACTCGCAGTCGACGAGATCTGCCTGTCGCTTTTGGGCGAGACCCCAAGCGGGCGCCTCCGCCTTCACATCTCGAGCGACGCCGAGTCGCTCGAGATCACCGGCGTCCACGAGGATGAAGGGAACGTGGCAACCACCCCATGGGAGCCTCACGACGAGCTGTCCAGCCGGATTCTGGCTGCGCTCGTAGACGAGCACGGCCATGGACACATCGAGGGAAGACGATGCGCTTGGCTGCGCAAGAAGCTCACCTCCACCTGAACGCATCGGCGAACGAGGGCCGGTCCGCCGACACCCATCGGAAATTCGCGCGTTACGTGCAACGTCGCGACCCAGCGATCCGCGACGAGCTGGTGACGATGCATCTCGGCCTGGCACATCAGCTTGCGCGGCGGTTCACCAATCGGGGCGAGGCCTATGACGACCTGGTACAGGTCGCGTCACTTGCGATCATCAAGGCCGTCGACCGCTTCGATCCGACTCGAGGCGTGGAGTTCACGACCTATGCGACAAGGACCGTCATCGGGGAGTTGAAGCGTCACTTCCGGGACAGAGGGTGGTCGGTCCGAGCACCTCGGCGGGTCCAGGAGCTCTACCTCGAGCTGGGCCAGACGATCAGCGACCTCTCCCAACAGCTCGGCAGGTCGCCTCGGGTGGATGAACTTGCCAAGGCGACCGGAGCGACCGAGGAAGCGGTGCTCGAAGCACTCGAAGCCGGGCAAGGCTACCGGAGCACGTCGATCGACGTTGCGGATCGCCAGGACGAGCTCCTCGCTCGGCGCCTCAGCATCGACGATTCGCGCCTCGCCGAGATCGACGATCGATCGGTGTTGGCGCCGGCACTGGCACGGCTCGCCCCGCGCGAACGCTGGATTCTCCACCTCCGGTTCGTCGACGGCCTGACGCAGTCCGAGATCGCTGCCCAAATCGGCATCAGCCAGATGCATGTCTCGCGCCTTTTGAAGGCCAGCCTCGCCCAACTGCGCCGCGCCTTCGCCGAAGGAGCCTGAGCTCGGCCCTCGAAGCGAGGAGGCAGGCCGCGTCAGGACTCGCGCACCACCTCAGCCGGCGACTTGTCCGGACGCAATCCCCGCCACGAGGGTTGCCGGAGCCGGCCGTCGCGGGTCCACTGGGCGAATTCGACCTCGCCGACGAGCATCGGCTCCACCCACAGCACCTGGGGCACGGGTGGCACCGTGGTAAACGGGCACTGGGTCCGGCGGATCTCCGCCAGGCGTCGCGCCAGCGCCTCGAGGGCCTCGTCGCTGAACCCGGTACCGACCTTCCCCACGTACGCGAGCCCATCGCCTTTGGGGATCCCCACGACCAGGGCACCCAAGCGGCCCTGTCGGTGCCCCTTGCCGGGCGTAAAGCCGCCGATCACCACTTCTTGGGTTCGTCGGCCCTTCACCTTCACCCACAGTTGGGAACGTCGGCCAGGTTGGTAGGGGCTGTCTCGCCGCTTGCACACGACGCCCTCGAGACCACGACCCAGTGCAGCACGGAGCACGTCGGTGCCGACACGATCGGTGAAGGCCTGCGGTGTGGACCAGTGCGCGCCCTCGAGGCGAAGCGAAACCAGCAGCTCGCGGCGCCGGTCGTAGGGCACGTCGAGCAGCGGTCGTCCGTCGAGGTGCAAGACGTCGAACACGACGTAGGTCACCGGAACCGAAGCAGTCAGGCGGCGGGCCCTCGCGAGCTCTGCGACGTGCATTCGGCGCTGCAAGCGCGTGAAACTCGGACGGCCGGCGTCGTCCCACGCAACGATCTCCCCGTCGAGGAGCGCCTGGCGGGAACCGAGTGCCAGCCCGATCCCGTGCAGCTCGGGATAGGTGGCGGTGATGTTCAGGTCGTTACGGGAACGGAAGTGGACCCGTCCGCGCTCGACGTAGGCCAGTGCTCTGACGCCGTCCCACTTCAGCTCGTACGCCCAGCCCTCGTCCGAGGACGGCAACGGACCGGGCTGGGCCAACATGGGAGAGAGGTGATCGGGCAGCGGCTGCCAGTCGCGGGGAGGGGGATCCATCCGGTGGATCATCCAGCGCCGCGTGCCCGTCTGAAACAGCGCGTAGCGACCTGTGACGCGTCGTCCGTGCAAGACGACAACCACCTCGCGCTCGGAGCACTTCTCGCACTCGAAGTCACCCTCGTCCCAGAGCGAGACGCTCCCCGCTCCGTACTCACCTTCGGGGATCTCACCCTCGAAACCCGCGTACTCCAAGGGGTGATCTTCGGTCGGGATCGCCAAGTGGTTCCGACCAGGGTCCATGGGTACCCCCATGGGAAGCGCCCACGACACGAGGACACCGTCATGTTCGAGGCGGAAATCCCAGGGCAGTGTCCGAGCGTGGTGCTCGTGCACGACAAAGCGCGGACGCCTGCCAGCCGAGCGACCCCCAGGAACCCCTTGCTCGACCGCCGGTGTTCGCCCCGCCAGCCGTGTTGAGCGATCGGCTTGGGGCTTCGGTGCGCTCATTGCGTTCGAAGTGCCATGCTTGCCGGCCAGTGCCGCGTCTGCTCATCGTCCACCACACGGCGTCCCCATCGCTGCACACCCTTTACGAGGCGGTCGTGGCGGGCGCGACCAATCCGGAGATCGAAGGAGTAGAGGTCGTGACCCGGCCCGCGCTCGTTGCCGGCGCCGTCGAGGTCCTCGAGGCGGACGGCTACCTGCTGGGAACCCCTGCGAACATCGGCTACATGGCCGGGGCACTCAAACATTTCTTCGACCAGATCTACTACCCGTGCCTCGAGGCGACTCGAACGCGGCCCTATGCGCTGTACGTACACGGGAACAGTGACACAGGTGGCGCCGTTCGTGCGGTGGAGGCCATCGCGACCGGTCTGGGCTGGCGCAGGTGCCAGAGGCCCGTCGAGGTTCTCGGGACCCCGACGAGAGCGGACATCGAGGCGTGCTGGGAACTCGGCGCCTCGGTGGCTGCGGAGCTCGCCTACGCATCGTGAGAGACTGGTCGCATGCACCTTGATCTCCACGTCCCGCGCTTTTCCTGGCCAGGCTGGCCGGGATCGATCGGTCCGACCGTCACCGCAGTCGCCCAGACTGCCGAAGGCATCGGGGTGCGGACGCTGTCGTTCATGGACCACTGGTTCCAGATGGATCGGGTATGGCCGGCGGAGGAGCCCATGCTGGAGGGATACACCGCGCTCGGCTACGTCGCAGCCAAGACGCAGCAGCTACGGGTCCGGCTGCTCGTCACCGGCGTGACCTACCGCCACCCTGGATTGCTCGCCAAGACCGTGACCACTCTCGACGTGCTCTCCGGCGGCCGCGCCGAGCTGGGGATCGGTGCGGCCTGGTACGAGCGGGAGCACCGCGGCCTCGGCGTGCCGTTCCCGCCGACTGCGGAGCGATTCGAGCGCCTCGAAGAGGCGATCCAGATCTGCCTGCAGATGTGGAGCGACAACAACGGCCCGTACCAGGGCAAGCACTACCAGCTCGCCGAGACGCTGTGTTCTCCCCCGCCCATCAGCACTCCCCGCCCCCGCATCCTGATCGGTGGCGGCGGAGAGCGAAAAACCCTTCGGCTCGTCGCCCAGTACGCGGACGCCTGTAATTTCTTCGGGGATCGCGCCGTGATCGCGCACAAGGTGAGCGTGTTACGCCGTCACTGCGACGCCGTCGGGCGAGATCCTCGAGAGATCGAGGTCACGACCACGCTCATGCTCCCCGACGATGCGTCGGCCGACGACATTCTTCGCGAGGCCGAAGCGCTCGCAGCCGTCGGGGTCCATACGATCATGGCCCGGCCGACTGGCCCGAATCCGGCAGAGACCCTCGAGGCGCTGTGGGGTCCCCTCGTGCCCAAGCTGGCATCGATCATGGCATCGCCAGCGCCTTGATCGATGACCTCCAGCACGTAAGGTGAAGATTCTGGCGTGAAGGTTCGCTTCGCGATCGCTCCCCCGGGCAACCTCGCCGGTGTCGACGAGCTTGCCCGTTTTGTCGATGCGGCAGAGCACCTCGGCTTCGACACGATCTGGCTGTCCGACGTCCCGCTCAGCCCCCTGGTCGACCCCATCGTGGGCTTGGCCTTCGCTGCGGGCAGGACGAGCCGCATCAAGCTCGGCGCCAACCTCGTTCCGTTCGGCAGGAACCCCTTTCTCCTGGCCAAATCGCTCGCACAGCTCGATGTGCTCGCCCACGGCCGGGTGCTGCTCAGCCTCGTACGGGGCCTCGACCAGCCTGGCGAAGCTCCGGCATTGGGGATAGCCCGAGCGCACCGAGGCCGCGTGCTCGAAGAGATCGTCGAGCTCCTGCGTGCCTGGTGGGCAGGCGCGGCCATCGATCGCGACATGGCACCGTTGCGCTTCGAGGCGCTCAGCTCCCCCGCTCGCCCCAGCCAGAACCCGCTCGAGCTCTGGCTCGGTGGCAGCGGGCCGCAGGCGCTCCAGCGGGTTGGGCGCGTCGCCGACGGGTGGCTGGGAAGCGCCCTTACGCCTGCCGAAGCCGGGATCGCTCGACGCGCCATCGAGCATGCCGCGGCCCAGGCAGGCCGGAGGATCGATCCGGAGCACTTCGGCATGAGCCTCGCGTTCGCGTCAAGGGGCTACGACGAGCGTTCCCTCGCCCAGCTCCGCGCCCGCCGACCGGACGTCCCCCTGGCGGATCTTGCCCCTTCGGGGTTCGAGGAGCTGCGCCGGCTGGTGAGCCGTTACGTCGCCGAGGGGATCTCCAAATTCGTGCTCCGCCCGGTCGGCCCGATCGGGTCGCTCGAAGACGAGCTGAGCCGCCTCGCCGGCGGGATCCTCGACCTGCAGACCTGACCGGCGATACAAGAAGCGCCTTCTCACCCATCGGGCGGCGGGACCGGACCCAAAGACGGGCGAGCCCGGAGCCGCCGCCCGGGGCACCTCCTGGTCTGCCTCGTTAGGCGGCGAACTTGCCCACTTTCATCGCCTTGGCAAGGGCGTCGCCCATGATCCAGGCCTGGGCCTCCATGGGCAGATCCTTGACCACCTCGGAGTACGCCAGGGGATCCTCCATCCCCTCGGGGTGGGGGAAGTCCGAACCGAACATGATGTGGTCGACGGGAATGCCCATATCGATCAGGCCCTGGGGATCGGGGTCGTGGAAGGCATGCACCCAGATGTTGCGGTTGAACACTTCCACAGGGTTCTCGTCGAAGATGAACGGGCTCTCCTCAGCGACGCGCTGCAGCTTGGCGTAGAAGGGACGAATCCACTCATAGGAGTACTCGACCGGCAGGAACCGCAGACGCGGGAAACGCGTGGCCAGCCCGTGGCCGATGATCGAAGCCATGGCGTCGACCACCGGGCTCTTCTCAGAGGCGAGCGCCAGGAACCCTGGGGTCCCGTTGGAAGCGAAGGGCAGCATCTCGTGACCGGTCCACCCTTCCCACTCGTTCGTGTAACGCGTGTAGCCAGGGTCACCGGAATGCATTCCGACGGTGAGATCGAGCTCTTGGACCCGCTCCCAGAAGGGGTCGAACTCGGCGAGAGCGAAGGAACGCCGCCCTTTCCACGTGGGCACCGGCGCCACACGCAGCAAGAAGATCTTGGCGCCGCGTTCATAGATGTACTCGAGCTCCTCGAGGGCAGGCCCGTTCCCGCCGGCCAAGGTGATGATCGGCGTGGCGTAGATGGCATCGGAGTACACGTAGCTCCAGTGCTCGTGCATCCACTCGTTGAGGGCGTGGATCACCACGCAGGCGGCGTCGGGGTCGTCAGCCAGACGCTCTTCCACGACGCTCGCCAGGGTCGGCCACAAAAGGGTCCGGTCGATGCCCATGTCCTTCATCAGCTCGAGACGCGGCTCGGGATCGAAGAAGGCCGCCGGGCTCGGCATCACCCGGGGTTTGAGCCCGGTCCGCTCCCGGAGCTGCGGGTCGATCTTCTGGCCGCGCTTGGTGACATCCCTCCCATAGCCGCCTGGGACGGCAACCTTGGCGAAGGTTGGGTTGGGGATGTACTCGCTGATGCGATCTTTGATCGCGATCTTCGTCCGCCCCCCGACCTCGACGTACTTGATGACCCCCTCGTAGGACTTGGGGATGAACTTGGTCAGCGCATCCCGGGTCTCGTAGAGGTGATTGTCCGCATCGAAGGTCTCGTAGGGCAGCCGCCGTTCACGGACGTAGATGAAGTCCTCAGCCATGTCCTCCAACTCCCTCTTGCTCGGTTTGGGCGTGCTCCTTGCGTTCCGCTGAGAAGGCTGTGCCGCCGACGCTCGCCCGTGCCCAAATCGTGGCCTATTCCCGCCATCGATTTCCAGCCTCCCCGAACGGGGATCCTAGAGTTTCTGGCAATGGACGACGACGAGTTCTACGACGCCATGCCGGTCGATTGGATCGCCCCGGGCGAGAGTGCCACCGTCGAGGTGGAAGGGGTCCCGATCGCGATCGCGAACGCCAACGGCACCTTCTGCGCCTTCTCCAACCAGTGCCCTCACCAAGGCACTGTGCTCGGAGGCTTGTCCTTGCAGCGTGGACGGCTCATCCGCTGCCCGGAGCACGGCAGCATGTTCGACGTCATGACCGGCCAGTGCGTCCTTGCGTCCCAGGACGGCTGGAAGGGAGAGCTCCCCTTGTATGAGACTCGCGTCGTCGACGGCGTGGTGCAGGTCCGCTTGTCCTGACCCGACGCAGGGATCACTCCGGCTCGATCACACCGACCAGTTCGAGGATCCGAGCGGGCGGTAGGTGCTGCTCGAGGACCCGTACCCCGAAGGGCGCCAGCGCGTCCTCGATCGCGTTGCACACCGCGGCCGGCGTGCAGATCATCCCGCCTTCGCCCACCCCCCTGAAGTTCACCACCGGGTCGAGGGGCACTGGTTCGAGGTGAACGACCTCGATGGAGGGGATCTCCATCGAGGTCGGCAAGAGGTAGTCCATGAACGTCGAGGACAGGTAGTTGCCCTCAGCGTCGTAGGCAGAGCGTTCGAGGAGCACGGCCCCGATCCCCTGGGCCACGCCCCCACGGATCTGGCCATCGACGATCGCGGGATTGATGACCTCGCCGCAATCCTCGACGACCAGGTACCGCTCGATTCGGACGAGACCCGTCTCGAGGTCGACCTCGACGATCGCGCAGTGCGTCCCCCCCGACCATCCCCCGGTTCCCCCGTCATAGACGTTCTCGACCTTGAGCTCGGTGTCGACGTCCTCGGGCAATCGGCCCGGCTGGCGGAGGGCGCCGACCACCTCGGCGAGGGTCATCGCCCGAGCAGGGACCCCGGCAACGAGGACCGAACCGTTCTCGATCCGCAAGTCGTCGCGGCTCGCCTCGAGCAGGTGTGCGGCAACGTCGAGCACCTTGTCCCGGAGCAGGCGGGCGGTCGTGAGCGCCGCCCCCCCGGCCATGGTCGCCGAACGGCTGCCACCGGTCAGCCCCGGCGGGGAGACCGCGCTGTCTCCGTAGAGGATGCGCACCCCTTCGAAGGGCACGCCCATGTTGTCCGCCACGACCTGCGCGAGGGTGGTCTCGTGGCTCTGACCATGGGGCATCTGAGCCGTGTACACCAGGACCGTCCCGTCCTCTGCGAGCTCCATCCGCATCTGCTCGGCACCCAACGGCCCGTTCGCACGGGTCCCCGGTGCCGGTTCGATATAGGTCGCGACGCCGAACCCCAGGTAACGACCTTCATTGCGAGCGGTCTCCTGACGCGCGCGGAATGCCGGCAGATCGATCCGTCCTAGGACTTCTTCTAGCGACTCGTAGGCGGTGATGCCCGCCAGGCTCCGGCCAGTGACCATCTGCCGGTTGTCCTCGCGCCGCGCGAGGTTGCGTCGCCGGATCTCCAACGGATCCTTGCCAAGCTCGCGAGCGACGAGATCGACCAGGCGCTCTCGCACGAACGTCTCTGCGGCCCAGGGCCCCCGGTAGGCCACGTAGGTGGCCTTGTTGGTGACCACCGAGGTCGACGAGAACGAGAGCGCGTCGATCTTGTAAGGGCCCGGCACCATCCCCTCGATGATGTTGGTGACCATCCCGCCCAACCCCGGGTAGGCACCGGCATCGACCACGATGCCAACCTTGAGCCCCAAGATGTCGCCGTCGTTGGTGACGGCGGCCTCCACCTCGAGCGTCTCCTCGCGCGCGTGCCCGGCGGCCATCAGGTGTTCGTGGCGATCCTCGATCCACTTCACCGGTCGCCCGAGGTCTCGAGAGGCTGCCGCGATCGCCACCTCCTCGCGCTGAGCGCCGATCTTGAGGCCGAAAGACCCACCCACGTCGGCTGCCCGTGCCCGAACCTTCTCGCGCGGAATGCCCAAGCGCGCGGAGAGGACGGTCGCCACGAGGGCCACCCCCTGGTTCGCCGACCAGATCTCGACCTCGCCGGAGTCCTTTCGGTAGTCGACGACCGCCCCTCGGGTCTCCATAGGCACGTTCTGGTGCCGGTGCTGGGAGATCGTCGCGCGCACGACCCGGTCAGCACGGGCAAAGACGCGGTCGACGTCACCGTAGGTGGTGACCTTGGGGCCCGCCAGCACGTTGGACCCGAGATCCTCGAAGATCAGCGGAGACTCCGGGTCCAGCGCCTGGGCAGCCGTCATGACTGCCGGGAGCGGGTCGTACTCCACCTCGACAAGCTCGGCCGCGTCCTCGGCCAGGTATCGGGTCTCCGCCACGACAAGGGCCACGAGGTCCCCCACGAGGCGAACCTTGTCGGTCGCGAGGAGTGAATGTGCCGGAGGCCAGATGTTCATCATGGCTGCCATGCCGTAGGGGCCGGGCTCGATCAGCGCCTCCATCTCCGGGCCGGTGTAGACGGCGAGCACGCCGGGAGCGGCCTTGGCCGCGCTCGTATCGACGCTGACGACCCGTGCATGCGCCAACGGGCTGCGTACGAAGGCAGCATGCACCATGCCAGGGAACGTGACGTCGTCGACGTAGCGTCCCCGTCCGGTCAAGATGCGGGGATCCTCCGCCCGCTTCACCGGGGTCCCGGTGAACCGCTGCGCCATCACCTGGGCCATGTGCTCCTCCTCGGTTGTCGCACGAGTCGAACGATTGGGACCGATGCTCGCTCTACGCCGGCTCTTTCGGCGCGAGATCAGAGCCGCGGACGGTGGCGGTAGCGCTGCGCGCGCTCGCTGCCGCGCGCAGCGCCCCCTCGACGATCGTCTGGTAGCCGGTGCAACGGCAGAGATTGCCTGACAGGACCTCCCGAACCTGCGCCTCGGTCGGGTTCGGCTCTTCGGCCAGCAGAGCGGTGATCTGCATCAAAAAGCCCGGGGTGCAGAATCCACATTGAAAACCGTGGCTCTCCCACATCGCCTGCTGCAAGGTGTTGAGCTCACCGTCGACCGAGAGACCTTCGATGGTGGTGATCTCTGCACCGTGAGCCTGTACCCCGAGCATGAGGCACGAACGCGCCGAAGACCCGTTGACCAGCACGGTGCATGCGCCACACACCCCGTGCTCGCAACCCAGATGCGTACCGGTAAGGCCTAGATCCTCTCGGAGCACGTCCGCCAGTGTCTTGCGAGGCTCGACCGAGACCGAACGCGCCACCCCGTTCACGGTGAACGAGACCTCGACGACGTCACTCATGCGGACACCTCCGAGCGTGACCCGGCGTCGGGCACACCGCGACAGCGCTCATGGCGATACCCCCAATCGTTGTGCCGCGCGAACAAGCGCTCGGCGGACCAACACCCTTGCAAGATGACGACGGTACGCGGCAGTGCCGTGGAGATCCGAGGGCGGGCTGAGGTCCCGCGCGGCTGCGGTTGCAGCATCCTCGAACGCCTCAGCCGTCACTTCTTCCCCTCGGAGCGCGCGCTCGGCCTCAGGTCGGCGCAACGGGGTATCCGCAACCCCGGCCAGGGCAATCCGTGCGTCTGCGATCCGGTCAGACTCGACACGAAGGACGACGGCGGCGCCCACCATGGCGAAGTCCCCGTGGCGCCGTGCGGCTTCTTCGAAGGCCACCCCGGTACGGGATTCGCCAGCGGGCAGTCGCAGCTCGACCAACACCTCGTCAGGCTCCAGCGCCGTCGTGAAGAACCCTTGGAAGAAGGACTCGGCGGGGATCGTCCGTCGGCCTCGCTGCGCGCTCTCGGCCACCATCTCCGCCTCGAGTGCAACCGCCACCGCCGGCAACTCGGCCGAAGGATCAGCGTGGGCGATACTGCCCCCGACCGTTCCTCGATTGCGGATCGCTTGATGCCCGATCAGTGGCATCGCCTCAGCGAGCAGCGGGAGCTGAGCGCCGACGACCTCGGAACGCTCCGCCCTGCGTTCGGTCACCATTGCTCCGATGGTGACCGACCCCTCTCCTGCGGCCAGATGGTCGAGACCGGCCACGTGGCCGAGGTCGACGAGCACGGATGGTCGTGCGAGGCGCAATGCCAACAACGGGACCAGGCTCTGTCCGCCAGCCAGGAGTTTCGACTCGTCGCCGTGCTCACGCAGAAGCGCCAGGGTCTCCTCGAGGGTGCTCGGAGCGAAATAGGCGAACGGTGGCAGCTTCACGGTTTTCGCACGCTAGTCCGCCGCGGCAGGCCGGTGCCTATCGAACCGCTCGGAATCGACCCACCGCACTGCGCGGACTCCTTCCCCTCGACGGTTCTTCGAGGGACCTGGAGCGACGTCGCAGGACGGCCACGATTGCGAGCGCCGCCACGCAAGCCAGTCCGGCAAGGGTGACGACGACGCCGCCTTGCACCCCGGGGCCGTCGTAGTGCCACGTGACCACGCCGCTGCCGGCTGGAACCACGGTAGCCTGCACGAGTCCATGGCGGCGCAGCGCGAGCCGACGAGGCGAACCGCGGTCGGGGTACCACGTCGCCGTCCATCCGGGAATGGCTGCGACGGAGCGGATGACCTCGGTCCCGTTCGGCGAGGTCACTGCAGCCGCCGAAGGCTCCACGGCACTTCCGGCAACCGCTCGCACCGTTGCACCCGTCAGCGAGCGGGTCGAAGACCCCGGAAGCGGTGCCAAGCGCAACGGCGGGTCAGCGTGGTGGTTGGTGAAGAACGCATAGGGCCCGAGGTTCCCCAGGAATGACCAGCCCCCTTTGACGACGGCGTCCGCAAGCGGACCGTCGAGGACATAGGAGACGCCTGCGGGAGTGCGCACCATCGGTGCGGCGATCGTTCCCTGGTAGGTGCTCGACTCGAGGACCAGACCGACCCCGGTCGAGGGTTTGCCCAGCAACAGCTCCACCGCATCGCCGTGGCGCACTGCGCGAACGGGCGGGAACGAGCGCAGCGCACCACTTGCCTGCATGAGCCCGATCGACCAGCCGCTCAGTGGAATCGGGCTGCGAGGAGGGCCGACCGGCCGAACGATGACCGAACGAACCGTGAGCGCCTCCGCGAACGACCATGTGGCTGGCGACATGGGGGCGATCGTGCGTGCACCGGTCGTGGCAACGCCCGATGGGGTGGAGCTCGGAGACGCTCCCGCCGCAGAGGTGCCCTGCGGCACGAGCACATACGAGGGAAGGGTGACCAGGGCGGTCACATCCAGCTGATCGAGAATCCCGTTCGCGATCGCTGACGGTGACACCGTGTCGAGCCCCTGGCCGCTCGGAGCGTGCGTACCGGTGGTCGTCGCGTAGTGGGCATCGACGATTGCCCCATAGCCCTGGGCACTGAAGCGCCGGTCGAGGACGTTGAGATCGGCGGTCTGGACGGCCGCGAGCTGGTTCCCCGCCAGCAGCAACGGGTTATAGATCACATAGCGGCTCGACACTCCAAGCGTGGCCGCCACACGCCGGAGTTCGCGGGAGCCACCGGCCGTTGCTCCTGGCGATCCGAAGGACGCGACGGCCGAAGGCGATCCAGCGTTGATGGCCGGTGCACCTGCGGCGATCGACCAGGCGGCAGTGAGGTTGAAGGCGAGCAAGTCTGCGACCGCGATGCCAAGGAGCATCCATTCCCGCGCGCGCACCCGCTCTCGTTCGCCGCGCAGGATCACCATCGCCGTCGCCACCGCGAGCAGGAGGCTCACAGCGAAGAGCGGCCGCTCACCGCTGGCTTGAGCGGCGTCCTGGGTGAAACCGACGAAGGTTGCCACCCGCGCCGGGGCCACCAATGCAGCGATCGAGAGCAGGCCGCTCACGACCACGGGCACGAGCGAAAACGCCTGGAAACGATCGATCGAAGGCCGCCATCGTGAACCTGGAGCCCCGATCCTTGCTGCTCGGCGGTCGAGGAATGCCTGAACCCAGTAGGCGAGCAGGACAGCGAATGCGAAGTCAACGATGACGAGGTTTCGGCTCTGGAGTCGCTGATCCCCGAACAACGGGAGATGCCACACGAGCCGGCCGAGCGGCGTGTTCCCGCCGAGCGCGAGCAGGACCCCGACCACTGCAACGACCTCCCATACCAGCCATTCGGGCAGCGGTCGTAGCGCTCGCAAGCGGAGCGTGCCCACCAACCCGAACGCGGCCGTCGTCGCCAGGATTCCGACGTAACCCATCACCTCGGGAAGGTTGTAGGTGGCGAACCAGCTTGCTGTGCCGAACGAACCACTCCCACCCAACAGGTATGGCACGAAGAACAGCCCGAGCCAGTGGGGATGGAGCGAGCCCGCAGAGAACAAGTCGAATGTCCCGGCTGCCCGCTGCGAAGTGGCGACGGCCTTGAGCCCCGGAAGCCACTGCACCGCCGAGACGAGCACTGCCAGGAGGGCTCCGGAAACCACCGAGGCGAGGAACGACCACATCCGAGAGCCCAAGCGCGTGCAGAGCCAGAGGGCGTAGAGGGCCACGACGATGAGCACCGAGTCGATCGCCCGGGGTTCGCCGGCGAGGACGGTCAAGCTTCCAGCGACCCCGAGCACGAGGATCCAGCCAAGGCGCGTGCTCCAACGCTCACTCCTGCTCAGCTGCAGCACGGAGAGCGCCAGGATCGGCGTCCAGCTCATGCCAGCCACCAGCCCGAAGTGCACGATCTGGACGTCGAGCATTCCGGCAAAGGCGAAAGCGCTCGCTCCGAGCAGGCTGGCAAGAGTTCCCAGGCGAAGCGCTCGGAGCAAGGCGAAGGTGCCCAGGCCGGCGACCCAGTAGACGACGAGCTCGTTGACTGCCCATGCCGCCGCACCGGGAAGGACCGCGAACAACATCGTGAAGGGGTACATGGCACCGGCATTCCAGCCAGCGAGCAAAGGCGCCCCGCTCCAGATGTATGGGTCGAAGGAGGGAAACGTGCCACTACGGAGCTGTCGTCCGACGAGGACGCGCAGAGGGAAGTTCTGCAACAGGTCGTCCCCCGGGAGGTTCATGTGCCCCAGGACGGCAGGCAGACCGTAGATGAGCAGCGGCAGCCCGATCAGCAAGCCCACAGCGAGCGTGTCCCCCGACGGTCTCGAGAGGGTTCGCCCCCGTAGGGCGCGAGTCGCGATGGTTCCTGCCCCGACGTACCGGGCTGATGAGCTCAGTGGCGTGCTCCTACGCGAGTGACGCGGCGGCGTTGCCGACTTACCACCTTGCGCCCTCGTGACCTGACGTGGCGCTGGGAACGTACTTGGGCGCGGACAGCCATCTCGGCTCGGCGCTCCGCGAAGAGGCGCACTGCAGTGGGTAGGAAGAACGCGGCCCCGGCAGCGCCGACCGTGCCCAAGGCGAACCACAAGGCGACCAGGGGTTCACGGGAGCTTTTCGCGAGTGAGAACCCTCTTAGTGCGAGGCGGAGATGGCGAGCTTGGGCACGAGCCAGCTTCGTCGCATCAGTCGTTGCGATCGCAGGGGTCGAGCTGTCGATGAGCTCGACGATGGCCGTCCGGCCAACGTCGAACGCGACCACGTAGACCGTGCTCTCCGATGTAGCCCCGCCTGAGCTGCCTGGCGTCTTGGCCAAGTAGCTTGCCCCGAACGCGCCCCGGATCCCGGGGACCGCGAAGCGACTCCGAAGCGTCAGCGAGCTCGAGGACAGCTGCTTGTCGTTAGTGTAATGGGAGACGATCTCCCGCAGGTCTTCGTGTGCCCACTTTGCCGTAGGGAGCACGTCGAGGCTGAACCCCACGTCGATCGCGGCCACTTTGCTTCGATTGGACCACGCCACTTGGTAGGTGCCGGTCGCCGTCGGGTCCTCAAGTGCCGCTTGGCGCACGGCCGCGTAGCTCGAGCTCGACGGTGCAACCGCCGTCGAGACCGTCGGGCGACGTGCAAGGCCCGGAATCCCTGTCGAAGGGACGATGAGCTGCCGCATCCGCCTGCCATCCACGCTCGTCGACGATCCGAACACGGCATATAGGACGATCCCGACGATGACGATGGCAACGGCGAGCACCGCACGCATCCTCGCTCTTTTCATCTGCGGCCGCCGATTGTAGGGCCGGTCGAGACCGTGGCGACCGTCAGGATCGCTCAGGCCATGACGCTTTCGGCAGCCAGCTCTGCCGCTTTGGCCCGCATCCGCTCCCCCTTGGTCACTCGCTCGCGCCGGAACTCCTCGATCCGGGTGATGGTGTCGTCAAGCCGAGCGATCAAACGATCGTTCGCTGCGATCGCCTCTTCGAGCAGGCGCTTTCTGCGATCGGTTCCAGCCCCTTTGCGGTATGCGCGCCGAAGTCGGTCGACAACCGCATCGGCGTCGAGAACAGCGCGGATCTCCGCGAGCGAAAACCCGAGCAGGTCTTGGAGGTCACGAATCCGCACGACGCGCTCGACGTCTTCGCGAGAGAAGACACGCTCTCCACCCGAGCGCCGAGCGCTCGGTTCGACCAAGCCCATCTCCTCCCAGTAGCGCAACGTCCGCGTGGTCACGCCAGCCAGCTGTGCGAGTTCGCCGATCCGCAGCACGCCTGTTTCCGCCGCTGCCTCGATTGCGCCGCTCGGAGCCGCGAAACCGTCGCTGGGGTCACCTGCGGAACGGTTCATAGCATGGGCTCTGCGACGTAGCTCTCGGTGGATTCGCCTTCGCCTTGGTCCTCTTCGCTGTACTCGTCGGTGTACACGTAGCGTGAACCGCGCATCAAAGAAGCTGCCGCAGCGACGATGCAGGCGATGATCGCAAAATCGAATGCCGTGTGCAAACCGTGATGGAACGCGGTGGCGATCAGGTTCGGGAAGAACGATCGTCCCGAGAGTGCCGCCGCATGCGCCGGGGAGAGACGAGAGAAGACCTGAGCTCCCAGGAGGTGTCGCATGGGGTTGTAGCCGAGGAAGGCCGCAAAGAGCGTCGCCACTGGAGGAAGGTGCGCCACCCGCTCGGCAACCTGCTGAGAAACCCCTTCGTGAACAAGACCGTGATAGAGGCTCACCGGCAGGGTCGCCGAGAGGCCGACGATCATCAGCGAGAAGAAGATGCCGATGGAGAGGACCTGGGCAGAGTTCTGGAACGTGTTGTTCATTCCCCCGCCCGCCCCGCGGTGCGCCACCGGCAGGCTGTTCATCACCGCCGCCCTGTTGGGCGACATGAAAAGGCCATTGCTCAGGCCCATCAGTAGGAGCAACGGAGCAAACACGCCATAACTGAAATTGACCGGCAGGAGCTCGAGCAGGATGAACGTGGTGGCAGCGCCGAGCGCGCCCGCGGTAGCGAACGGTCGAGCACCAAAACGATCGGACAAGATCCCCGAAGCAGGGCCCGCGAGCAGGAACCCCGCAGTAAGAGGAAGCATGTAGATCCCCGCCCATAGCGGGGTGCGCGTGAAGTCATAGCCATGCAGGGGGAGCCAGATGCCCTGCAACCAGATGATGAGCATGAACATCAGCCCGCCCCGGCCAACCGCCAGGAGGAAGCTGGCCAGGATTCCCGCCGTGAAGGCCCGGATCCGAAACAGCGGCAGCCGGAACATGGGATGGGGGACGCGCCGTTCGATGATCGCGAACGCAACCATCAACGCTGCCCCGAGGCTCAGCTCGGTGATCACCGCCGGGCTCGTCCAGCCCATGGTGTGGTTGCGGTAGGGCTCGATCCCGTAGGTGATCCCGATCATGATCGAGATGAGCCCGGCGGCAAAGGTGAGGTTCCCAGCCCAGTCGATCGGGGTCGGCCGTGGCGGGTGGACGTCATGGAGCTTGGTGTACGCCCAGACCGTGCAGAACAGCCCGATAGGAACCGAGACGAGGAACACTAGGCGCCAGTCGATCGGTCCGAGAATCCCGCCGACAACGAGCCCGATGAACGTCCCGCTCGTAGCGGCAACACCATTGATTCCGAGGGCCATACCCCGTTGGTGCGAAGGAAATACGTCGGTGAGGATCGCCGCAGAGTTCGCGAAGACCATCGCCGCGCCGATGCCTTGCAGGAGGCGCATCACGATGAGCCAGATCGCTCCGGCCGGCCCGGTCATCCACGTGATCGTCAGAAGCAACGAGAAGAACGTGAACAGCGCAAAGCCGAGGTTGTAGATGCGTACCCGACCGAACATGTCGCCGAGCCGGCCCAGGCTCACCACCAAGACACTGGTGACGACGAGAAAGCCCAGGATCATCCACAGAAGGTAGAAGCTGTTTCCCGGGCGCAGCGGATCGAGGCGAATGCCGCGGAAAATGTCGGGCAGCGAGATCAGAACGATCGACCCGTCGACGGTCGCCATCAGCGAGCCCATGGTCGTGTTGACGAGCGCGATCCACTTGTAGCGATCGGGTCGCCCTTGCGGGGACTGGCCGTGCTCGGGTGGGTGTCCGGGCGTCCCGGGAATCGAGACGCGCCCAAGATGCCCGATCGCCCCGGCACCATTGCCGGCAACGGGCCCATCCATCGGTTCGGAAGGTCCTCGGGATCGTCGAAGAATCCCGAAACCTTATGCGCAGTTAACGTAAACGTCAATCCGGCGTCCCCCGCACCCGCGTAGGCTCAGGGCCGGTGGCAACCCACGAGGTCCTGAACCAACCACCCCCGCTCCAGGACTATGACGTCTTCGGTTCGGACCAAGCCCTGGCGGATGGGGTACGGCGAGAGAACGGTGCGTGGGCCATCGAATCGCTCAGCGAGCTCGGCCGGCTTGCGGGAGATCCAGAGGTGATCCGCTGGGGCTTCGACGCGAACGCCTACCCGCCGGTGTTGAGAACCCACGATCGATTCGGCCACCGCCTCGACGTCGTCGAGTACCACCCGTCCTACCACCGCCTCATGGAGGTCGCGATCGGCTACGGCCTGCACGCAGGGCCGTGGACGGAGGAGCGTCCGGGGGCGCAGGTGGTCCGCGCAGCGGGCTTCTACGTATGGAGCCAAGTCGATGCCGGCCATGGCTGCCCGGTCTCGATGACCTACGCGGCACTTCCGGCGCTCGAAGCGGCAGCGGACCGCGACGTGTTGTCCTTGTGGGTACCAGCGTTGACCAGCACGGTCTACGACCCGGGCTTCAGACCGGTACACGCCAAGAAGGGTGCGCTCGCTGGCATGGGCATGACCGAGAAGCAGGGGGGATCCGACCTTCGGGCGACAACGACGTCCGCGGTGCCGCTCGACGCCTCAGGCGCCTATCGGCTGACGGGACACAAGTGGTTCTGCTCTGCTCCGATGTCCGACCTCTTCTTGATGCTCGCCCAAGCTCCTCACGGCCTGTCGTGCTTCTTCGTTCCCCGCTTCGACCCCGACGGGCAGCCCAATGCCCTTCGGTTCCAGCGGCTCAAGGACAAGCTCGGGAACCGTTCCAATGCGTCCGGAGAGGTTGAGCTCGACGGTGCATGGGCGCAGATGCTCGGTGAGGAGGGTCGCGGCGTGGCCACCATCATGGAGATGGTGAACCACACCAGGCTCGATTGCGTGATCGGGGCGGCGTCAGGGATGCGTCAAGCGGTCGCGCAAGCCGTATTCCATGCTTCCCACCGACAGGCCTTCGGATCTGCCCTGGTCGACCAACCACTCATGCGCAACGTCCTTGCGGACCTCGCGATCGAATCGGAGGCGGCGACGCTGACAATGATCCGATTGGCAAGAGCTCACGAGCGCGACGGGGACGAGGGTGAGCGAGCATTTCGCCGCCTGGCGACCGCAATTGCCAAGTACTGGGTATGCAAACGTCAACCAGCCGTCGTCAGTGAGGCCCTGGAGTGTCTCGGCGGAAACGGCTATGTCGAGGAATCGATCCTGCCACGGCTGTTTCGCGAAAGCCCGCTCAACGGAATCTGGGAGGGTTCAGGGAACGTGATCTGCCTCGACGTGCTCCGAGCCATCAGGCGTGCACCGGCGTCCCTCGACGCCTTCATGAACGAGCTCGCGTCGGCAGCCGCTGCCGACCACCGCTTCGACGAAGCGGTCTCCTCCCTGCGCGAGCAGCTGCGGCTCCAGGTTCTCGGGAAGGATGGGGACACGCAGGCCGAGCTCGGTGCGCGTCGAATCGTCGAAGCAATGGCAACGGCGTTCCAGGCAAGCCTCCTCGTCCGTTGGGGTCACCCGGCGGTCGCCGATGCGTTCTGTGCCAGCCGCCTCGGCGGCGACTGGGGCCATGCCCTCGGGACGCTCCCGAGCAAAGCCGATCTCGGTGCCATCGTCGAACGGGCGCACCCCGGCACCGATTGAAGCCAGCCATGGCTCCCGGTCGGCGCTAGGCCTTCCGGACCGAGGGATGAGGTTGCACATCCCCCACGTAGGGGGGTCCGGCGATGGACTCTGTGGTTTCGAGCAAGAGACCAAGGAGCCCATCACCGTGACCCCAGC
>JAJPJV010000031.1 GCA_021324045.1 Actinomycetota bacterium
ACCAACGGTTCGTGAGTGGGAGACCGCAGAGGCGACCGGCGATGAGCGCCAGGAGAGATCGCCGTCTTGGGGGGTGGGCTGGTCGCGCCCTCAGCGTGAGATCGGTGTGTCTGTGACGGTTCACGCTGCAATCGAGATGTGCTCGAGTGATCAAGGGAAGTTCTCGCTTGTTTCAAGAACGCCTTGCGGCGCACGCGAGTGACCGTGGTTGATCGGGAGCGCTTCGGGTCGAATGAGGTGATGTGCGCAGTCAGTGCCCTGAGGGAGGTGTGACGTGGGCGCTCCAGCGGTCTTCGACGTTGGTGAGTCGCCAGTAGGCAAGGGCGACGACCCACACGATCACGAACAGGGCAGCGATGCAGAACCCCGCGACGTTGATGTTGAAGTTGGCCATAGCGTCCCAGAACGCTCCGTGCAGGTGGGCCTCGGTGGTCAAGACCCCGAGAAGCTCGATGGTGCCGATGATGAACGCGGCACCGATAGACAGCCCGGTGACGACGAGGTTGTAGTAGATCTTGCGGACCGGGCGGGCAAATGCCCATCCATAGGCGAAGTTCATGAAGCAGCCATCGATGGTGTCAAAGAGCATCAGCCCTCCGCAGAACAACGCGGGGAGGGCCAGCACCGCGTAGGAGGGGAGGCCTTCGATGGCGGCATACGCCGTCGCCGAGAGCAGGAGGACCTCGGTGGTGGTGTCGAAGCCGATGCCGAACACCACCCCGACGAAGTACAGCTGCCAGGTGTGGTTGATCGAACGCATGAAGCGACCGAAGAACCGGTACATCAATCCGCGGGCCTGGAGCTGGGCTTCAAGCGCCGCTTCGTCGTAGCGGCCATGGCGGAGGTCGCGGAACACCTTGGCGATACCGGCCAGCACGACCAGATTGAGCATCGCGATGAGGTAGAGGAACGAGGCAGAGACGACGGTGCCGACTGCACCGCCAGCGGTCTCGTAGGCGGAGCGGGGGTCGACGACGGCCCCGAACACGGCCCTGGCGGCGACGGTGATTCCTGCACCGACTGCCACGATGATGGTGGAGTGGCCGAGGGAGAAGAAGAACCCAGAGGCAAGCGGGCGCTGACCGTCCGCCATGAGTTTTCGGGTGGTGTTGTCGATCGCCGAGATGTGGTCAGCGTCGAAGGCGTGGCGGAAGCCGAGGAACCAGGCGGTGACAGCAACCCCGAGCCCGACGCCGAGGCCGCGGCTGCCGGCGACCCCGCGGTAGTCGAAGTGGTGCGGCATGACGACGAGGACGTAGATGAGCCATCCTGCTGCGTTGACCGCCACGATCACGGTGGCCATGACGCCGATGCGGCCCCATTCGCTGCGGGTCAACGCGCCGCGGATGCTCCGAAGCCGCGAGCGTTTTGGTTCACGCCGGCCGGGGTGGTGCATGCGGTTCATCCTCCTGCTCGATCGGAGAGGATGAAGAGAGCCCCTGCGAGCACCATCCCGGTGTCGCACGAACCGCCCTTCCTCCGAGGACTGGTCTGGCAGCACAGACCACCCCAGGCGACCGGACTCGCCCCCGAAGGGGACCACCGTTGCGGGACAGTGCCGGGATCGCACCGGACTTCGCTGGGGCAGCTGCGACCTCGGGCTGTCGCCGAGGCATAGCGAAGCTAAAACAGGGCATCTGGG
Organism: Actinomycetota bacterium; assembly: GCA_021324045.1. GTDB lineage: Bacteria > Actinomycetota > Acidimicrobiia > Acidimicrobiales > RAAP-2 > JAJPJV01. The sequence goes on from JAJPJV010000031.1 coordinate 1,643, forward strand.
CCGGTCAAGCCCGGATCGGCGGGGTCCCTCACGGGTGGATCCGTAGTCCCAGACTGCGCATGATTGGCTTCCCGCCCCGACGGTGACCCAGTCTGCAGGCTCAACGTGCCTGGCGGTGTGGTGCACGAGCTACCCGGAGACCTCCGCCGGGCGCTGATCGCGAGCCGGTCGGGGCTTGATACCTGGAACGACATCACGCCCTTGGCCCGCAACGAGTTCGTTTGCTGGGCGGAGGATGCCAAGCAGGAGGAGACCCGCGCACGGCGCATTCGCCGAACTCAGGAGGAGCTCGAAGCGGGGCAGCGCCCGCTGTTGGCCGGGGTGCAGGCACCGCGGCACACCGGTGGGTCGCCGCGCCCGGCGACCGACGAACGGTTCACCCGGCGGCGAGTAGGAAGTCGTGATGAACGGACGGCGCTGATCGATCGGCGTGATCACCCCGCTTGCCCCTCGGCGGTCGCGGCGCCTCCCGCTGTGCGCCTTCCTCACGCGCTGGCGTGGAATTGTCGTCGTGGACCCGGTCGTTTCATCGATCCGCTTGGGCCACTTCGATTGCGAAGCTTTGGGGATGAGCCCAAGGGACCCCTCAAGGTATGGGCTTTCGTGCGAAAAATCGGATCTCGTAACTTGTGGCGTCGATCGAAGGATCGCGGAATCCCGCGGCTCGGAGTCGTTCAGGCAGCGTGTCGAGAGGGAGCGGCACGAAGGCGTCTCCGACGTGGTGCGCTCGGGTCCCTTCGTCATCCACGTGGGCATCGCTCGCCAGGAACCAACCGCCCGGTCGGAGCACGCGGAAGATCTCGGAGAACAGCGCGTCTTGCTCGGGGGGTGAAGGGACGTGGTGGAGCACGCCGAAGCAGCACACCGAGGAGAAGCGATCCGTCGGGAGGCCGCTGTGCGAGCCGTTGCCGTGTACGACGGTGACGTTGGTCCCTGCGAATCGTTCAGCTAACTTGGCACAGAGGTCATCGTCCAGCTCGATAGCGGTCAGGTGCCTCACTCGTCGGCGCAACAGGTCGGTCGTCAGGCCGGGGCCGGGGCCGATCTCGAGCACGTCGTCGCCGAGCGCGGCGACCCGATCGATCCACGGCAGCAGCTCTTCTTCAAGCATCTTGGCCCAGCGCGGACTCGAGAGCATTTGGAGGTGGAACTCGTTCATCGCCAAAGCTTGTGCCATGACGCCTGGCCGGTCACGCGCGGTTGGTCACCCGATGCCGGAGGGCACTGGAGCGGGTTGCCTGAGCCCCGGCCATCCGTCGTCACGAGCCGCTCCACATGGCGGTGGGCACTGAGGTGATGGAAAATCCCGGACGACGGCTGGTCAGGCCTTTGGTGCTGGTCCCCCGTCGGTGGGGGGTCCAGCTGGCGTCGAAAGCCGTCACGCGCTCCGGTCAGGGGCGCTGGCTGATGGTCGTGGTCCCAGAAGGCGCTTCGTGCGGGCCCCCAGAGTCGGCGTGGCAAGGAAAAGGTCGGGACTGGCGCGATCTCAGGAGAAGCTCACGCCGACCTGATCGTGGCCCAGTCCGAACTGGTACTTCGACCTGGCGCTCCGCAGCGAGACCACGACCGAGACGCCGTTCGACGCCGAGCTGACCTCGACCTCGCTGATGAGGTCCTGAGGGCTGCCCGTGCCGTAGACGTGGCCTCCGGTGTAGGTGACCCCAGTGATCGTGAAGGTGAACTGGGTGCCGGCGGAGTTGAAGGCTGGCGAGGTCGGCTTGAGGGATCCGCTGACGGCCGCGCTGGTGAACTGGATCGTGGCGGTCGATCCGGCGACGGTCACGAAGACCCCCGAGGCATGAATCGGTGGGGCAGTGGTGGGCGTGGTCGTCGACGAGGAATTCGTCGGCGCGGTGGTCGACGGCGAAGCCTTCGTGGGAGTCGAGGTCGTCGTCGTGGTCGCCGCGTGAGCAGTCGAGCGGTGGCTGGGGCGGCGGTGCCGGCTCGCCAACGGGGTCGACGAGGAACAGGCTGCCGTGGCGACGGCGAGGCCGAGCAGGAGGGCTCCGACTCGTAGCCGCTGGCTCCTCGGAAAACTTTCGACCCAGCGGAACGCATGGGTTCTCATGGGGTGCAGAACGTGCCCGCGTCGAACTGGAGGGTGTTGAAGGTTCCGTTCCATGGCGGTCCCATGAGCGTGGCCTCTTCGCTCTGCGCAGGGCAAGTCGCCCCGAACGCGATGAAGCCGGCCACGTTCCCGTCGCTCGTCAAGATGTCCGTCGGGTTCGGGAAGGCCACCGCGACGAAGGCGGGGAGCTGGATGGCGGCGAGGTCGAAGGTGTTGTACTCGAACTGGTCCGCATAGAAGGCCGGGCGGAGGTAGGGGTTGACGGACTCGATGCCCTGCGCCCATCCGGTGATGAAACTGAGCCAGTTGGCCGCCGTGGATCCCGGCCCGCCAGGGTCGAGCCCAGAATGTTCGTCCGGGAAGCCCTCAGGATCCAAGATGACCCAGTCAGGGGCACGCCCCACGCTGCTGGCATCGACGTCGACGGTCTGGGCGACCCATTGCCCGGCGCCGTACCCGTCGGCGTAGTAGCAGGCGCTCGTCCAGCACGGTTGGCCATTCGGGCCGCTGGCCACCGGCCCGCTCACCGTCCAGAACGACAGCCAGGTCACGCGCCGCCCTGACGCCGCGATGCCCTCTCCGGTCGCGAGATCTGCACCGACGGTCAGCCCCGTATACGGCGGGGACTCGGTACCCAAAGCGCCGGTGTCGCCGATGATGGGCCAGCCTGCCTCGATCGCCTGCGCCGTGACACTGGGGCCCGGATCGAGCCCGTACACGCCCACGCCGCTGGGTGGAGATGCCGGCGGTGGTCCGCCGGCATAGATGTGGACGGTCACCCCGTAGACGATCGGCACCGGGTCAACGCCGATCCCGGGACCACCCGAGGACGACGTGACGTCGGTCAGCCTCCAAGCGCTGCTGCCGAGCGCGCCGGAGTACTCGAGGAGGTCGTTCGAGGCCGCCTGGACGAAGACGTCAGTGGTCCCCGAGAAGTTGATGGCGCTCGGGTCCCCGGCCATCGCGGGTCCTCCACCGGCCTGGGTGACGTCCAGGGCGCTCCAGCTCCCAGAGGCGTTCGTGTACTCCACGAGCTGCCCAGAGGTCGTCCGAGCGAAGACGCCGAGGCTCGTCCCACTGGCGATGGCCGACGGCCGTCCGGTGATCCCCGGTCCATTCGCCTGCTGGGTGATGTCCGTGCTCGTCCAGCTGTGCCCGTCGGAGCTGGACATCTCGATGAGGTCGCCCCCGCTCGCCTGGGCGAACACCGCGGTCGTGGTCCCCTGGACCACGGGGGATGGATCGCCCGCCACCATCGGCCCGCCGCTCAGCTGCGTGAGGTCGTAGGCGTTCCACAGGTGGCCTCCGGCATCGTTCGCCGCGTACTCGACGAGGTCGCCGTTGTCGGCCCGGGCGAAGACCTCGACCACCCCATTGGCCAGGATCGGGACGGGGTCACCGCCGAGCGTCGGCCCGCCGCTCAGCTGCGTGAGGTCGTAGGCGTTCCAGAGTCGTCCCCCGACGCCATCGTTGATGTACTCGACGAGGTCCCCGGTGCTGCTCTCCACGTAGACATGGACGATGTTGCCGGTGGCATGCAGCGCTCCAGGGTCTCCGGCCAGCGTGGGCCCGTTCGCGTCGACGGTGAGGTCGTAGGCGTTCCAGATGCGGCCCCACAGCCCGTCATTGGCGAACTCGATGAGGTCGCCCCCCGCGGTGCGGCCGTAGAAGTGAACGGTCGTCCGTAGGTGATCGGGCTGACCCGCCCGGCGATCGACGGGCCCTGGCTGTCCGCCGTCAGGTTGTAGTCGTTCCACGTCCGGCCCCACAGCCCGTCATTGACGAACTCGTTCATCGTCAGGGCAGTCCCTGGGGTCGACGCGCTGGCCGGCGAGCTCGCCGTCAACGTGGGTGCCACCACGACGAGCCCTGCCGCGACGACGACCGCAGAGAGTGACCCGGCACACCGGATGCCGGCCCGCCTAGACAAAGCTCCGCCCTCCTTCGCTGGCTGTCGATTTGTCGCTCGGTGCCGTGGCCCCTCGACGGCGGTTTCCGGTCACGGACAGTGGTCACGATCCCGGTCTGCGACCCCCGAAATCTAGTGCCCGCACATGGAGGGTTCAATGATTTCCACGCACTCGTGGCGCTCGAATCGAGGAGTCACGGTCGCCGTGCGCGATGATCAAGCCCGGTGAGCCTTCTTCGACGGATCAGACAGCGCCTGATGAAGGTCGTCAGGCCGGTCTTCCGGGTGGCCTTGGGGCCGGTCCTGCGGCGCATCCTGGCCCGGGCTGCGGATCAGACGGCGGCTGCCGTGGCCCCGCTCCAGGCGAAAGTGGAAGGGATCGAGCTCCAGCTCGATCGGGCGATTCCGGTCCTGTTGAACCGCATCTCCTCCCAGGCCGCCGCCGACCGTGGGTATGCACGGTCGATCGCCGACCTCTACGAGCGCATCGAGTTCGTCCGCAACGAGGTCCTCTACGAGCTTCGGTACGCGTCAGGACGGCGTGGGAGCGAAGGGGGGATCGCGCCCAAAGTGCTCAACCACCACAAACTGGAGCGAATGGGCACCGAGCTGCGGGTCAACCTCGGCGCTGGGCACCTCGCGCGCGACGAGTACCTGAACGTGGACGTGCGGGCGCTCGAGGGCATCGACATCGTCGCAGGGGTCGAAGACCTTCCCTTCGAGCCCGGATCGCTCGCGGAGATCTTCTCCTCGCATCTCCTCGAGCACTTCCCGATCGAAGAGCTCCGTCGGGTCCTGTTGCCTTACTGGGTCTCCCTCCTTCGCCAGGGGGGTCGGTTCGTCGCCATCGTCCCGGACTTAGAGACGATGATCGTCGAGTGTGCCGCCGGGCGGCTCTCCTTCGAGGACTTCCGTCAGGTCGCGTACGGCTCCCAGGAGTACGAGGGGGACTTCCACTTCAACGGTTTCTCCCCTGATCTCCTCACCTCCCTCTTCATGGAAGCCGGCCTCACCGAGGTCTGCGTCCGCGCGTCGGGTCGCCGCAACGGCATGTGCTACGAGATGGAGGTGGAGGGGGTCCGTCCTCGCGCGCCCGAACTGCCGGCGGATCGATCGGTCGGTCTCCTTGACGCGCGCGCCGACCCGACCAGGTGAGCGCAGCCGGTTCGCAGCGAGACACCGATCCGATCCGTGTCTCGCTGTACTCAGGCATCTATATGCGCCACGACGCGGTCTCCGACAGCCTTCGGCACAAATTGGCGATCCTGCGCCGCCTCGTCTCGATGGGTGCGCCGCTCGAGGTCACCGTGTTCACCCACGCCAGCGACGACCCCGGACCAGAGCTGTGCCCCGTCGCGTCGGTTTCGGCCCTTCAGCGGCTCGAGCGGTTCTGGTCGACCGACGTGCACCTCTTCGAGTTCGGCATGCACTACGACCTGTTCGACTCGGTGTACGTGATCCCAGAGGAGCGCCCCATCGTCGTGTTCGATCACAACACGACGCCGCCGGCGCTCGTCGACCTTCCTGAAGCCAGAGCCGGATGTGAGCGCGCACTCGTCCAGCGTCACAACCTCCAGCGTGCCGATCGCGTGGTGTGCGTCAGTGAGTTCACCGTGGAGCTGGTCAGATCCGTCGGGGTGAGCCAGGAGCGCATATCGGTCCTGCACCTCCCGCCAACGTGCGCGCGTGCCCGGCGGCCATCGAGGGCCCGGCGGCCCCAGGACGTGGTGCGCTTGCTCTTCGTCGGGCGTTTCGTGCGGGCCAAAGGGGTTGGTGACCTCCTCGAGGTCTGCCGTTCGTTGTGGGCGCCAAACCGGGAGGGGCGGGTGCCGACCGTGACCTTGACGATGGTCGGAGGCAGGCGGTTCTCGGACCCGGCGGTGATCGAGCGGATCGAAGGCGAGCAGGCCGCGCTCGGCGCCGAGCGCCTCGAGGTCGTGTGGTCCCCGTCCAATGACGAGCTCGCCTCGATCTATGAGCGCTCCGACGCACTCGTCATCCCCTCGTTCCACGAGGGCTACTGCGTTCCGGTCGTCGAGGCCCTCTGGGCGGGGTGCCAGGTGCTCGGCTACGACGCCGGCAACTTGCCGAACGTCATCGGCGAGGTCGGGCAGGTGGTGCCGACCGGCGACGTCGAGGCACTGCGCGCCGCGCTGTGGCGGATCGTCGAGGGCTTGCGCGGCCGCGACGTCGTCATCCCGACCACCAAGGGTCTCCTTGACCCAGTGACCTGGGAGCGCGCCGTCAGCGCACACCTCGCCGACTACTCGCCGAGCGCGTTCGAACGGGGCTTCCTGGAGGTCCTCGAGGAAGTGGTCAGCGCCGCAGGGGTCGGGGCAGGGGCCAGGCACCGGCTGCGCACGGTGATCGCTGCCCGCCGGGCCGAGCTCGACGGCATCGACCTGCGCTCCGGCGTGGCTTCGGTCCCGGCCCCGTCGCCGCGCGCCTCGGTGGTCCCCGAGCTGGTGCGAGGAGTGGAGCCCTGAGCACGCGATCCGTCTCGGTCGTGGTCAACACCTTCAATCGGGCCGACAGCCTGGCCCTCACCCTCGACGGCCTCGGACGGCTCGACTACGAAGAGTTCGAGATCGTGGTCGTCAACGGTCCTTCGACCGACGCGACGGCCGCGGTGCTCGAGACCTTCAAGGGTGCGATCACGGTCCAGCGCTGCTTCGAGCGCAACCTCGCGGCCTCGCGCAACATCGGCATCAGGGCGGCGGCTGGCGAGATCGTGGCGTTCATCGACGACGACGCCTACCCGGACCCGGCGTGGCTCGACCGCTTGGTGGAAGCCTACGACGACCCCGAGACCGGCGCTGCCGGAGGTCCTGTCTACAGCCATACCGGGGCGCACATCCAAGCATGGCGCAGCCTGGTCGATCGGTTCGGCAACTCCTGGCCGGAGTTCGACCCCGAGGCCCGGCGCGACCGGTACCTCAGCCGACCCTACAGCGAGCTGATCCCCTACACCATCGGGACCAACTCCTCTTTCCGGCGCCACCTCGTGGTCAAGCTCGGCGGCTTCGACGAGGAGTTCGCCTACTACCTCGAGGAGTCCGACCTGTGCTGTCGGATCGTCGACGCCGGTTACGTCGTCCGCCAGCTCGACGACGGCTTCGTGTACCACAAGTTCCTGCCTGGCCTCGTGCGAGAGCGCCGTGAGGTCGTCAAGGACTACTTCGACGTCTTGAAGAGCAAGTGCTACTTCGCGCTCAAGCACGCCCTGGCGCAGCATTCCTTTGCCGAGGTATGGCGCGATTGCGAGCGCTTCGTCGAAGCCTGCAGGACCGACGTGGCCAAGGCCGTCGAGGAGGGCTTGCTCACCGCAGCGGATCAGGAGAAGTTCGATGCCGACGTGCACGCCGCCTCGACCGCCGCGCTCGAGGCCTTCCGGCGTGGACGACCGCGCACGCGGCCACCAGCGTGGTTCCAGACCCGACCGCGCCAGCTCCTGCGCGTGCCGGGCCAGTCGAAGACGACGGCAGGCAGCTCCTGTGTCGGTGGCCTGACCGAGTCCCAGCGAGCCACGTCAGATCGTCACGTGGACCTCGGAGTCGATCGCATCCGAGCGCGGCGGTTCCCCCGGCGCCTGTCGAGGGATGAGAAGCTCAGCATCTGCCTCCTGTGCCAGGAGTACCCGCCGCGGCGAGTGAACGGCATCGGCCGCGTTGTGCACGCGCTGGCGACCGGACTCGCGGGCGCCGGTCATCACGTCGACGTGGTGACCAAGGGCAAGGAGATGCTTCGGGTCGATCTCGAAGATGGGGTCTGGGTGCATCGGATGCCGGTGACCCCCCAGCCTGGTGCGCCCGCCGGGGTGCCCCAGCACCTGTGGGACTACTCCGCCTCGATGCGGCTCGAGGTCGAGCGGATCCACCGGCATCGACCGATCGACGTCCTCCAAGCCCCCAACTGGGACTCCGAGGCGGTTGCCTTGGTCGGCGACGGCCGTTTCCCGGTGGTGATCGCGCTGTACACGCCGCTGCACACCTTGACGCGCGTCGACCCACTGTTCTCAGCGGCGCTTGAGGCCGGTGATCGGACGCTTCGTGACATGCTCGACCTCGAGGCCGAACTGCTCGGACGTGCGGACGGCTTGCTGGCGTGCGGCCCGGCGATCGTCGCAGAGGTCGAGAGCGCCTACGGGGTATCGTTGGCCTCCAAGCCCCTCGGCATGGTCGCACACGGCCTTCCAGATCTGGCTGGTCAGCGCCACGGTGGTGTCGATGCGGCGCCGATTGGCCGAGGGCGCCCGTCGCCGGCGGATGGCACCACTGAAGGAGCGCCGGGGGCGGTCGGTGCCGCTGCGGACCGCAGCGTCAGTGCCGGGCCAGGGGGTGTCGGGGTGCTCTTCGTCGGGCGTCTCGAGGCGCGCAAGGGGATCGACGTCCTGCTTGAAGCTGCCGAGTCACTGGTCGTTGCGCACCCCGACGTCCGGTTTACGATCGTCGGTGACGACGCGCTTCCGGCTGCCGGGGGCACGACGGTTCGTCGCCAGTTCGAGGCACGCGCACACCCGGCCGCCAAGGCACGCGTCCGGTTCCTCGGGCCCGTCGACGACGCCACGCTGGTGGCGCTGTATGAGGGGTGTGACCTCGTCGTCGTGCCGTCGCGTTACGAGTCCTTCGGCCTGATGCTGCTGGAGGCCATGATGTTCGCCAAGCCGGTCGTCGCGTCGGCCGTGGGGGGGATGGAGGAGATCGTCGTCAACGGCGAGACCGGGATCCTCGTGCCCGCAGGTGACGTCGGGGCGTTGGTGGAGGCGATCGACGCGTTGCTGCGGTCCCCGCAGCGCCGGGTGATGATGGGCACCGCCGGCCGGGACCGATACGAGCGCCACTACAGCCAGATGGCGATGGTGCAGGGCGTGGTTGCCTACTACCGCTCACTCGCCCGTTCCCCTCGCTGAGCCCCCGGGTGGGGTTCTCGGCCTACGATCGCAACAACAGCGTCGGCACATAGACGTCGACGCAAAGACACAACCGATCAGCGGGGAGGTTCCCTTGGCCACACCCGGGTTCGCCGACCTCGAATCACTGCCGCGCCCGCAGCTCCTGGCGATCGCTCACGAATACATGCTGAGCGGCATGCTGGGCAGTCCTGGGGGGAGCCCGACGCTCGCTGCGGCAGCCGTCCCTCCCGAGACCTCGACGGCCATCACCATCGAGGAATGGATGGGGTCGAGCCCTGTCTACACGCATCGAATGCGCCGGCTGATGGGGATCGATGGTCACGACGTGCCGGCGATCATGAAGGCCCTGCAGCTCGATATGGGCTTCGTGCACCAGTTCATGGACGTCGCCTATCGCGTCGATCCGAAGAACCCCAACCGCGGCGAGTTCTGGCTGCGCCACTGTGGTGCGCTGTTGATGGTGGAACCGGCGGGCAAGGCGGCGGTGTTCACCATGTGCCACACGATCGAGGATCCGACCTTCGACGCGACCGCGCTCGCCACCAACCCGCGGGCAAGGATCCGACCGATCCACCGCCCGCCCCGTGTCCCCCCGGACCGCCATCCACACTGCCACTGGACCATCGAGATCAGCGATGCCCACGACCCGGTGCCGGCGTTCCCGTTGGCCGAGCAGATCAGCAGGCTCCCGCTTGCCCACCTGCCGAACGCGGTCGGAGGCGAGGAAGCGCCCGAGCTGTACGCGGACTACGCGGGCCCGTTTCGCCCGGAGTTCAAGCTGAACCAGCTCACCGACGGCGCGTTGGCCGCGGTCACCCGTGAGTTCCAGGTGCAGTCCCACCTGAAGGCAGCAGCGAACGAAGTGTCGATTGCCAAGCACCTCGAACCCGCACGCGGACGTGCCGCAATGGAGGAGGGTTGGCTCACGCCCGCCTGGGTGGTGGGGGAGCGGGTGGCCAGGGCGCTCGGCCTCGGCCCCGCGCCCGAGGCGGTCGCCACGCTGCTGGCGTTCACCCCCGTGCTCCCCCCGGGGTTCGACCGCCGCGTCGAGGTGGACGGCGATCGGGTCAGCGTCACCTTCACCCCGGTGCTCGAAGGTCTGCTCGATCCGGACCACCCGGGCCTGGTGGGTGCGCTCGCGCGTGGGGCCTCCGGTGGACTCGTCGGCACGCTCGGCGCGCTCGGTTTCCAGCCGGTCGACCTGTCGCTCGACGTCGACGCCGCAGGGGTGCGCGCGGACATGCGCCTGGAGGAAGCACCGCCGCAGAGCGTGCCACCATCGGTCGCCCTGAGCCATCTGGGGCCGATGGCGAACTGGTCGTTCGACCTCAGCGTCGCGTGAAAGCCCCGGGGCCGGGATCTCAGATCTTGCGCACGTAGAGCAGGATCCCGAGCACGATGATCACCACGCCGGCCACGAGGATGAGGCCTCCGGCCTCCTCTTGGCGGAGCGCCCGCACCGCGCCGACGATCACGCCGAGCGCGCCGACCACGATGGCGACGATCCCGGCGAGGTGGTGCTTGTTGACGGTGGCCAGCAATGCAAACAGGCTCAGTGCAACGGACATCGACATCTCCTTCGATTGAGCGCCACAGCGTAACGGACGTGTGCAGGGACGATCAGCGGCACACCCTACGTCACGCACTGGAGTGGGCATCGCCGCCTCGATCGTGCCCGGACCTGATGATCGACGACCGGAGGCCGCCGCCACAAGGGCCCCGGTGATCCATGGTCCCCCCGAGGACCCAGCTGCTCGAGGAGGGCCGTCAGGGGTGCCCCGCCTCGGCCAACTGACCGAGTAACGTCGCCCGCCGAGATGGGGATGGTTTGCCGGCGTCGCGCGACGCGTCTCGGTGGTTGCAGATCCGCTCGCTTCGGAATGGCCCGCTTTGGCGCCCAACGGACGCGGCGATGGAGAGCCGCGCCCCTCGTGGCGGCCGTGCTCCTCGGCGCCTGGGGGCTCCCTGCGGCAGGGACGCCCGCGACGGCGGCGTTGCTCCGTCCCGCTGCGCTGGCCCCGCCACCGCTGCCTGCGGCGTTCCAGCCCATCGGAGCGTTGCCGGACGCCCGGCAGCTCTCCTTCGAGGTGACCCTGGCGCCCAGGGATCCCGCCGGGCTCTCGGAGCTGTTGACCGAGCTCTACGACCCCACCTCGCCCCTCTATCATCACTGGCTCTCCCCGGCAGCCTTCGACGAACGCTTCGCCCCCTCGCCGGCGACGGTGGCGGCGACGCTTGCATGGCTGCGGAGCCTGGGCTTGGAAGCCTCGTACACCTCGGGGTTCTCGGTGAGCGCGCACGGGACGGCGACCCAGGTGCGCGCGGGGCTCGGCATCGGGCTCGAGCAGTACCGGACGCCGAGCGGCCGCGCGATCTATGCCTCCCGTGGCACGCCGGAGGTGCCTGCGGCGATCGCCTCCTCGGTCACCTCGATCGTCGGCCTGAGCAATGCACCGGTGGCTGCCCCCGCGGTGGTGCCCGCTTCCGCCGGCGGAGGCGGCTCGACCGTGTTCGCAAAGGGCGCGGCTCCGGGTGCTGCGAAGCCCTCGATGCGCCCTGGGCTGGGCTCTGCGGTGGCGGGGAGCCAGGTTGGCAACGGCGCCACGCCCTCCGAGGTCCCCCAGACCACGAACGGCGCGCCCGCGGCCTGCGCAGGCGCCACGTCGGTGGCGAACACCTACGGCGGCTACACCCCGCCGGAGATCGGTGCAGCCTACGGCATCGACGCGCTGATCGCCGATGGGGCGAACGGCGCTGGGCAGCAGATCGCGGTGTTCGAGCTCGCTCCCTCCTCGGCTGCCGACGTGGCCGCCTTCCAGTCCTGCTTCGGCCTCCACGTCCCGGTGACGGTCGTCAGCGTCGACGGCGGGGGGACCCCCGACACCCTTGGGACCGAGGAGGCCGACCTCGACATCGAGCAGGCTGCAGCACAGGCACCAGGGGCCCAAGTCCTCTCCTACGAGGGGCCGGATACCGCCAGCGGCTTCCTCGACACCTGGCAGCGGATCGTCTCCGACGACACCGCGAGCGTCGTGTCCTCGGGTTGGGGGCTCTGTGAGCCATTGACTGCCGGGTCCCAGTTTGCCGGCCTCGATCCGCTCCTCCAGCAGGCCGCGGCACAGGGCCAGTCGATCTTCACCGCTGCCGGGGACTCGGGCTCCGAGGACTGCTACCCGGTGAACTCGAGCACGGCCCTCAGCGTCGACTACCCCTCCTCGAACCCCTGGGTGACCGCCGTGGGCGGCACCTCCCGGTCGCTGGATGGGACCGAGACCGCATGGAACGGCTGCCAGGGGGTGACCGCGGGGTCCGGCTGCATCGAGGGTCCCGTCGGGGGCGGCGGGGGGGTCTCCCAGGTCGAGCCGAAGCCCACCTGGCAGGCGGGGATCCCCACCCCGGCGGGGTTCAGCTGCGGTGCGAATGGGACCAACTGCCGGCTGGTCCCTGACATCTCCGCGGATGCGGGGGTGCCCGTCGCGTTCTACACGAACGGTTCGTGGCAACCACAGGCGGGGACGAGCGTCGCGGCACCGTTGCTCGCCGGCTTGTGGGCCGACCGCAACAGTGGCTGCGGGCTGGCCAACAGCGGGGACGCGGCACCCACGTTGTACCGGTTCGCGCCGCAGGGGTACGGCAGCGCGATCGATGACATCGTCTCGGGTGACAACGACGTGACCGGCACCAATGGCGGGCAGTTCAGCGCGGGTCCGGGCTTCGACCTCGCCACCGGGCTCGGCTCGCCGATTGCGCCGGGTCTGGCCTGCACGGCGGTGATCTCGGTTTCCCCGCCGCAAGCCCCGGCGGGCACCGCGGTCACGGTGAGCGGTCTGGGGCTCCAGAGCGCGACCATCTCCTTCGGGGGCGTGCCTGCGCAGGTCGTCTCCGAGACAGCCTCGAGCGCGACGGTCATCGCCCCGCCGGGGTCCGGGTCGGTGAGCGTCGTTGCCACCGGGTCGATCCAGAACGCACCGGTGGGGGCGAGCTTCACCTACGGCACCCCGGTGGGGGCGTTCAGCCGCATCTACGGCCAGACGGCGATCGACACCGCCATCGCGGTGTCCCAGGCGATGTTCCCCAATGACCAGTCCGCGCCGGCGGTCGTGCTCGCGCGCTCTGACTTCTTCTCTGACGCCCTCGCCGGGGGTCCACTCGCGGCACAGGTCGGCGGACCGCTCCTCATCACCCCCGGCGCGCCGCTGTCTTCGACCCTGGACCCCTCGGTCGAGGCGGAGATCCAGCGGGTGCTCAAGCCGGGGGGAACGGTCTACGTCCTCGGGGGTGACCTGGCGCTCAGTCCGAACATCGACACGACGCTCAGCGCCCTGGGCTACGTAGTGCACCGCATCGCCGGGACCGACGAGTTTGCCACCGCGGTGCAGATCGCCGACGAACTGGGGACGCTCATGGGCCACGCGCCCACGACGATCTTCGAGGCCACGGGGCTCAACTTCCCCGACGCACTCTCTGCGGTCCCCGCAGCGGTCGAGACCCACGGGGCCATCCTCTTGACTGACGGGACCGTCCAGTCCTCGGCCACTGCCGCGTACCTGTCGACCCATGCGGTCATCCATCGCTACGCGATCGGCGGCCCCCTTGCCGCTGCCGGTGCGGATCCGTCGGCGACGGCCATCTACGGCAACGACCTGTGGGGAACCTCCGCGGCCGTGGCGGCGTACTTCTTCCCGCACCCCACGCGCGTCGGGGCGGCCACGGGGCTCAACTTCCCCGACGCGCTGGCCGCCGGACCCTCCCTCGGCCTGGAGGGGGCGCCACTGCTGTTGGTGGAGCCGACTGGCCTGCTCCCGAGCCCCATCGCCTCCTACCTCGCTCAGGTCGGCGCTGGCGTGACGCAAGGAACGCTGTTCGGGGGACCGCTCGCGGTCGCCGACACCGTCTTGGGGGAGCTCGACGGCGCGGTCGGCTGATCGCCAAGGGGTGAGCGCCCTGCGGGGACGCCCCGATAGCCTCTTGGTAGCGATGAGCAGTGACGCGCAGGTCGTCGAGGCCTACCTCGACCATCTGACGAGGAACGATCTGGGGTTGCTGCGGCGCAGGGTGCGCGGGGTGCGAGACGACCACTCCGGCGACGAGGCTGCGACCCTCCGCCTGCACCTGCGCGAGCGTCCGCACCAGCTCGCCGAGCTCCTCTCTGACGACGGGGTCTTCGAAGCGGTCTTCGGCGGGCCTGAGACCGAGGGGGACCTCGTCTCGGTCTCCCCGTTCCTGGTGTTCGCCGTGGCGGTGCACCGCGCCGCGGCGCACCTTGCCACCACGCCCTATGTCACCGAGTGGCTCGGGTGGCATCGGCGCGCCGCAGTATTCGACGTGGAGGCGTTGCGGGACTTCCTCGCCGACCCGTGGCGGCGTCTCTTCCTCGCCGAGCTCCTCGCCTCCTACACCCATGTGGCGAGCGGGTCGGTGTTCGTCTCGACGCGGCGGGGCTGGCGCAGGCAGCGCTTCTCCGAGCTCGATCCCGTGCGCCTCGCCGGGCTCCTCGAGGTGGTCCCCGAGGCCGAACGGCCGGGCATCTTCCGGCGCTTGGGCGACCTCGCGCTGTTCCTCGTAGGGGTCTTCCCCGACTACGTCAGCCGGAGGGGGTTCGGACCCATCGAGGTCGGGCGCTTGCGAAGGGCCGGCGCGATCGCCGCGAGCACCGCGGGTCGCAGGTCCTTCGCCGACGGTGACGGGCGTTCGTCGATCGGCCATCGAGCGGACCAGAGCCAGGACGACACCGTGGCGCTGCTCGAGCGTCTCGGCCCCCGCTGGTACCGGGCGGCGGTTGACTCCATGACCGCTCCGATGCCGGTGACCACCGCCGTCATTCGGGAGTTGCCCGAACGCTTCAGCCAGGCGAGACGGATCCTCAACCTCATGACCGACCGCTTCCTGTTCGCCCAGCGCGATCGTTGGTTCGGCGGCATCGCGTGACGTTGCGCCGGTATGGGCCGCGGCCACGACGCGCAGTCGAGCGATTCGAGTTCGCAGGCGAGGATCCTCACCGGGTGGCGGAGCTCATGCAGGTGCTGGCGGCCGACGGCAGCGGGTGGTTGAACCTCCTCCCGGGCATCGAGGAGGGCGAGGACTTCGCGTCCAGCACACCGGGGCCGTTTGCCATCTTTGGCGACCGCCAGCCGCCGGTGACCATGTGCACCTGGGTCCCACCTCAGCCAGGGCGCCAGAGCGCCGAGGAGGTCACGATTGGCATCATGCACCCCCAGGGCCGTGCCGCCCTCCCGTTGCTCACCCAGGCAGGGATCGACGTGCCACCCGGTTGGCGAGTCACCCAAGACCATCCGCGTCGAGGACTCGTCGCGCACGTGGCGCTCATGATCCCGCATGCCGACGTCGTTGCCTGGCTGGTCCGCGCGGGTGCTGCGCTCTGTCCGGCGACGTTGACCGGGATGTGGCAGGTGGAGGCCTACCGGCTCGTGTGACCCATGGTCCGTGGCGGCGCGTGTGGTGTCAGGCTCCAACGCACGTCACCATGCGCGACGCCTGTGTGGGCGCTTCGATCGAGGAAGCCGAAACGCGTCACGACGGCTCCAGAGACGAGGTGAAGGGCAGCACAGCCTGGTTTGCTTTCGCCACGGACATGAAGACAGACGACGAGGAAGACGAAGACCCCAGCCGCTCGAAGGTTCGCCGGCGTGGCGTGGACAGGCCGCGGTTGGTCTCCGAGCGGCTGCTCGTCGGTTGCGATGTCGCTCCTCGCTGGCATGGCTGAGAGTCCGAGGTCGACGCTGCACAACTCGACCGCGACATCTCGGGTAGCCCACGTTGCACCGGAGTGCACGTGGCCGGGGCGTTCACGGACGAGGGCGTTGATCCCCCAGTGACCAAGCACGTTCGTTCGAGGGATCACGTCCTTGGTGTCCGCGTGGTGGTGTCCGCGTGGTCGAGCTCGAAGCGGCGCTGCAGGCACCGCTGCGCGATCTTCTTCGCATCCATCAGTTCACGACGAGACGGTGGCAGCATGGTGATTGCCGCGTGGACCCGTTGCGCGGCCCAGGCCGGACACGGCGGTGCAGGTCGAGCGATACCGCTGACGGCCGATGTCACGAGCTCGTGCACGGGCACGGCATGGAGACCCGATGGAAAGGGGCCTCAGCACCGCCGCCGTGCACTCGTACTGGCTCGAGCAGTGAGGTATGCGAGTGCTGCGATGGTCCCGACGAAGAAGCCCACCGGCCAGCCCGATCGGTAGGCAAGGGCGACTGCCAACCAGGCGGTGGTCGCGGCGAGGGCGATCGACGCCATGAGGGCGACAAAGGGTCTGGGGCTGAGGATTTGGGCGGCAGCTGAGGGACCCACCATCAAGGTGGACACGAGCAAAGTGCCGACAACCGGAACGGCCATGGCTGTAGCGAGTCCGAGGATCGCGAGAAAAGCGAGGTCGGCTCGTTTCGGCGCGATGCCCTGGGTCTGGCCGAGATCCTCGTTGACGCTGGTGAGCAGTAGCGGCCGGAACGCGACGCCGATGGTCACGACGCACAGCGTGGCGACAAGGACCAAGAAGACGAGCTCCGATGAGCTGACGCCGAGGATCTGGCCGAAGAGGAGCGACTCGACCTCGGGGGCATACTCGCTCGCCATGCTCAGAAACAGCGCGCCGAGGCCGAGCAGCGTGACGAGCGTCAAAGCAGTTGCGACGTCGCGACGACCCTTGCGGTTGATCCAGGTGATCCCGGCCACGCCAAGCGCGGCGAAGGCAACGAGTCCACCCAGGGTGCTGGTGCCGAGAACGAGGGCGGCCGCAGCGCCGGGGAAGGCCCCGGCGCAAAGAGCGTGGGCGGCGAATGAAGCCCCGCGCGCGACGACGAAGAAGCCGACCACCCCGGCAACGATGGCCACGACGGTGGCAGCCAGCCACGTGTTCACCATGAAGCCCGAGAACATCAGGACAGCGTCCTTGAGACGCTGGGGTCACGGTGCGTTGCCAGGCGGGACCCGACGCTTGAGAGAAGCTCTGCGACGAGATATGCGACGAAGATGAGGCTCACCACGAAGAAGCTGACTGGCCATCCGCTGTGTGAGGCAGACCAGTAGTAGCTGTCGTAGGCCAAGATGATCGCCATCCAGGTCGATCCGACGCCAATGGCCGCGGCAACCAGGATGGCCGTGCCGGGGCTGCGGGCAAGGCGGATGGCGGTCGCCGCGGGCCCGATCAACAGCGCAGTGGCCAAGACGGCGCCGACGGTGAGCGCTGACAGGGCGACTGCGACGACGAGGACACCGAGAAAGCTCGCCTCGACGAGCGCGACTCGCACGCCTTGGACGGCGGCGAGCTCGCTCATGACGCTAGAGAGGAGCAGTGGTCGGTACAGGGCGCCCAGGCAGAGCGCGAGGAAGCCGGTGGCGGCCACGACTGCGGGCAACGTGGACGGCGCGACTGCGAACATCGATCCGAACATGACCGAGACGGCTGCCCCGGTCGTCGAGGAATGGGTGGTGTCGAGGTACAGCAGCAGCCCGGTGACGCCGAGGCCAGCGCCCAGGACGACGCCGGTGGCGACATCCCGGTCACGGCGCCCGTGGGAGCCCAGGGTGCTCATCGCCACAGCGGCGACGGCGCCGATGCCGACGAAACCCACCAGCGGGCTGATGCCGAGGAGGGCCGCGGCGGAGCCTCCCGCGGCGCCCAGGTCGCCGAGCGCGTGGCCGGCAAAGGACTGGCCCCGCATGACGGTGAAGACGCCGGCTACCGAAGCGCTGATCGCCGCAAGAGCGCCCACGATGGCGGCGGTGTGCACCGCGGGGTTGGAAAAGAGTCCCCGAGCGAACAGCGCGTGGAACAGCGCGCTCACTGTTCCCTCGGCTCGGCCTGGCTTGTGGTGCTCGCGTCCACGAGGAGGTCACCGGAGGCGGCCGATACGACGAACCTGCCGTGGACACGCAGGACATCGACGTGACGGCCATAGAGGGAGCTGAGGACTTCGGTGGTGATCACCTCGTCGACGCCGCCGCTCGCGGCTCTGCCTCGGGCAAGGTAGATGACGTTGTCCATCGCCCCGAGGAGCGGGTTGACGTCGTGGGTGGAGACCAGGGCGGCGATCTTGCGTTCGCGCGCGAGTCCAGCGACGAGGTCGACGATCTCGCGCTCGGAACGCAGGTCCAAGTTGGCGAGCGGCTCGTCGAGCAAAAGGAGCTCAGGGTGGCGGATCACTGCGTGGGCGATCAGGACCCGCTGCTGCTCACCGCCTGAGAGTCGTCCCACCCGTTTGTCGGCGAACCCAGAGGCACCGACCGCCTCGAGGGCCGCTTCGATGAGCGTTCGTCGCCTGCGGGAGGGGAGCGCGAACCCCAGGTGGCTCCCGTCAAGGCCCAGTCCCACGAGGTCGCGTGCCCGAAGCGGCAGATCGGGGTCGAAAGCGACCTTTTGGGGTACGTAGCCGATCCTCGCGGTGGCTCGCTTCGCGATCCCAAGGTGCCGGACCGCACCACTGCGTGGGCGTTCGAAGCCAAGGATCGCTCTGAGCAGGGTGGTCTTCCCGGCGCCGTTGGGGCCGATGAGGCCGGTCACCGAACCTCGGGTGAGCGCAAAGCTCACCTTGTCAAGGACCACGCGACCTGCGAGGACGACGGTGAGCTCCTCCACCTGGAGGACCGGGGTGGCGCCAGAGGTCAACGCTCTTTTCACAATCTGGTTGTCGAAGCGTGCTCGGCGACCGCCTTGGTCAAGGCCCTGACCTCCGCGAGCATCCAGGACTGGTAGTCGTAGCCCGTGGGCATCGTCTCGTAGACCCCGACGATCGGGATCCCGGTGTGCTTCGCCAGGGCTTCGAAGGAGGCCGTCAGCGGATCGGTGACCTGCTGGTTGTAGACAAACACCTTGACCCGGTGGTCCTTGAGCAGGCTCTCCTCGGTGGTGACGTCCTGAGGGGAGGGGTCGGTCCCGTTCATGATCGCGGCCTGCAGGCTCCAGGGCGTGCGGATGTCACAACCGGCGGCTCGGAGCAGGTCGTCGCCGACTGGCTCGGTGACCGCGACGGGCGTACCCCCGTAGCGTGCCTTGAAGCTGGCGATCGCTTCGAGCCACGGGTCGAGGGACTTGTCGAAGGCGCGTGCCCGCGCCTCGAAGTAGCCTCGGTGCGCGGGCTCCAGGTCCGACAGGTCGGTTGCGACCGCCTTGGCGACGGCGGGCATGGTCGACGGCTCGTACCAAAGGTGCGGGTTGGGCGTCGAGTCGGGTAGCCCCAAGAGGTGCTGAACGTCGATCACCTTGCGCTTGGGGTTGGGTGCAGCCGCCATGATCTTCTGCGCCCAGGGGTCATATCCGAGGCCGTTGCGCACCACCAGGTCAGCCCCGGCGATCTCGGATGCCACCGAAGCGCTGGCCTCGAAGGTGTGCGGGTCGGTGTTGGGGTTGGACTCGATCGCTGCGACCGACACGTAGGGTCCGCCGATCTGGCTGATCACGTTTGCGTACTCGTTCTCCGCACCGACGGCCATGACGACGCCGGTCTTGGCGAAAGCGTCAGCGGCAATCGTCCCGCAGGACAACAACCCGAGCGCGCTCGCACAGAGCACGGCGATCGCTCGAGCAAACATGAGACTAAGTATCAAACATGGTTCTTTTGATCGTCAAGTGGAAATCAGCCTTTAGTATCAGAACCGATACAGTTGGACAGTGGCGAGTGAGGCAGTCCGTGATCGAATGCTGGCGGCTGGAGAACGGATCACCCCGCAGCGTGACCTGATCGCCAGCGTGCTCGAAACTGCGGTTCGACCGCTCAGCGCCTCAGCGCTTTGTGCAGTCGTGCAACAGATCGATCCCAGCGTCGGCCGGGCGACGATCTTCCGCACAGTCGCTGCGCTCGAGCGCGCCGGGATCGTCGAACAACTCGCTGTCCCAGGGGAACGCTCGGCCTACCTGCTGTGTGCCACCGTCGGGCATCACCACCACCTTGTCTGTCAGCACTGCGGCGCCGTGTCGGATCTGCCTGAAGAAGCGGTCATGCCCTTCTCTGCCTCGATCCAGCAATCGCATGAGTTCCACGTGGACCATGCCAACTTCACTGTCTACGGCACCTGTGCCGGGTGCGCGCGGCACAGGTGACGGTTCCAGAGCGTCGGCTTGACTTCCACGCCGAACGTCATGGGGCGCTCTTCGCCTCGATCCATTGCAACACTGCATGACCTGAACCAGCGCGCGTCCGCGCAAAGTGCCTCGGCGCGCCGATCATCGAGTCCGGTTCCGGGGCCAGGGGCAGGCACAGTGGGCATCACCGCCGCCCCAGCGGCTGCCGAGCGGTGCTGCTCCCTGACGGGCGCTGACAGCTTTCTTCTCGTCAGCGCTATCGATGTCCGCACCACCAGCCATGTCGGCCACTCGATCAGCTAAGAGGCCGCGCGAATAGGCACCTGAGCGCGGCCCTGTCAAGTATTTCCTGGTGAGGGCCGTGACCATCCACCGGTCGTGGTGTTGGCCCCGAGATGATCGGGGT
>JAJPJV010000041.1 GCA_021324045.1 Actinomycetota bacterium
ACCAACGGTTCGTGAGTGGGAGACCGCAGAGGCGACCGGCGATGAGCGCCAGGAGAGATCGCCGTCTTGGGGGGTGGGCTGGTCGCGCCCTCAGCGTGAGATCGGTGGTCTGTGACGGGTTGGGTCAGAGCATCAGAGAAGACGTCCCGCACTCGAGGCATCTCCGCTGGAGCCCTGATCGCAGCCCCGCGAGTGCCACGATCGGTTGGGCGTGACGTTCGGCGAAGCGGGCGTTGAGCGCCTGACATCGAGGCGCTTTGTAAGAAGGGCCGAGACCTCGGGCCGATGCTCGCGCCCTGGTGGTCGCTATGGGGCACGTCCGGTTCAGAGGGTACACATGGATGGAAGTCGTGATGAGGGTATGGTCTGGCGCATGTCTCGTGGTCCGGGCCGGACGCTCTTCACCGATGTCCGGCTCTTCGATGAGCTCGACTCGACCAACGACTGGCTCCTCGGCGAAGCGCGCCGCGGGGCGCCGGAGGGATTGGTCGTCGTGACCCTCCATCAGCGAGCCGGACGAGGGAGGCTGGGGCGCCGTTGGGAGGCGCAACCTGGATCGAGCCTGTTGATGTCGGCCCTGATGCGTCCCGTCCTGGCACCTGGCGATCTCCACCTCGTCACAGCGCTCGCGGCACTGGCCGCAGTCGCGGCTTGCACCGAGCACGGCGGGGTCGAGGTAGGGATCAAGTGGCCGAACGACCTCGTGGTAAATGATCGCAAGCTGGGGGGGATCCTCGCGGAGGCTGAACCTTCGGGTCCCGAAGGTCCGCCGGGGTCCACGATCGTCGTTGTCGGGATCGGCATCAACGTGCGGTGGCCCGGTCCCGCCGCAGACGAGGTGGGCGCGACGTTCCTCGAAGAGGCGGGACGCGTCGAGGTCGATCGTGACGCGCTCCTCGAGACGCTGCTCGACGAGATGGCCCGGAGGCGGCCGCAGCTTGACGATCCTGTCGGGCGGAGAGCGCTCGCCGCGGACTTCGCGGCCCATTGCACCACGATCGGGCGTGAGGTGCGCGTCGTGCTGCCGCAGGAGACCTTCACCGGTCGAGCTACGGGCCTCACCGAATCGGGTGCGTTGCGGGTGGTCGTCGCGGGGAGCGAGCGAACGGTGACGGCCGGGGATGTCGTCCATGTTCGCTGAAGGCATGAGGTGTGCCCTCTCCCCTCGTCATTCTCTTGCGCAGAGCCGTCACCGATAGGCTGCCCCACGTGCGGCTGTTGGTGACCGGTGGCGCCGGGTTCATCGGCTCGAGCTTCGTTCGCTACTGGACCAACCAGCATCCCGATGATGTTGTCGTCGTCTACGACGTGCTCACGTACGCCGGCAACAGGGCAAACCTGGAGTCGGTGGAGGATCGCGTCGAGTTCATCCGGGCCGACGTCTGCGACCTCGATGCTGCGCAAACGGCGATCACTGAGCACCGGATCGATGTGGTCGTGCACTTCGCCGCGGAGTCCCACAACAGTCTGGCCGCCGTCGATCCGGCTCGGTTCTTCCGAACGAACGTGCTCGGCACCCAGACCATGCTCGAAGCCGCTCGCCGTTGCGGTTGTCAACGCTTCCATCACATCTCCACCTGCGAGGTCTACGGCGACCTCCCACTCGACAGCCGTGAGGCATTCCGAGAGGACAGCCCTTACCGGCCGAGAACTCCGTACAACGCGTCGAAGGCAGCTGCCGATCATGCGGTTCGCGCCTACTTCGAGACCTTCGGCGTCCCGGCGACCATCTCGAATGCCTGCAACAACTACGGGCCGTACCAATTCCCCGAGAAGGTCGTCCCGCTCTTCATCACCCGCGCGCTCCAGGACCGACCCCTACCGCTGTATGCGTCGATCGGTCATCGACGCGAGTGGCTCCACGTTGACGACCACTGCCGAGCGATCGAGGCGGTGCTGCTGCGCGGGGTGGTCGGGGAGACCTACAACGTGGGCAGCGGGGTCGAGCTCACGATCGATCAACTTGCCGACCTGATCCTCGCGGCGCTGGGGAAGCCGGCGAGCTTGAAGGAGATCGTGGCGGACCGGCCGGGTCACGACCGGCGTTACCTGCTTGACTCCTCGAAGATCCGTCACGAGCTCGGCTGGGAGCCCCAGATCGCCCTGACCGAGGGCTTGCGTGCGACCGCGGCCTGGTATGCGCGCAATCCCACCTGGTGGGCACCCCTTTTGGAGAGAGCGCTCGTCGACGAGGAGCGATGGGCTGAGCTGCTCGAGAGCCGCAGCTGACGGCCTTGGCGCAATGAAGGTATTGCTGACCGGAGGGCGGGGACAGCTGGGCCGCGATATCGCGCTGGCCCTGTCCGGTCGGATCCCCCCTGGTGGGACACGGGCGAGCCTCCATCGCCCACCAGGGCTCGATCGACAAACGGGGGTGGAGCTCGTGGCGCCTGACCACGCGACGATGCCCGTCGACAACCGGCTGGCGGTCCTGACCCTCGTGAGCGAGCTGCGCCCGGACGTGATCATCCATTCCGCGGCGATGACCGCGGTCGATGCGTGCGAGAGCGCTCCCGATACGGCGTTCCAGGTCAATGCCCTGGGCACCCGCCATCTCGCCGAGGCGGCGTCGCGGGTCGGCGCGCACCTTGTGTACATCTCCACCGATTATGTCTTCGACGGGCGCTCCCGGCGTCCCTACCGCGAATGGGACGATCCTGGCCCCCTCTCCGTCTACGGTCGTTCGAAGCTTGCTGGGGAGCGGGAGTGTCCGTTCGGGGCGACGATCGTGCGCACGGCATGGCTGGCCGGGGTGTCCGGAGCCAACCTGGTGAAGGCAACCTTGGAACAGGGGACCGGGTCCACGCCGCTGCGCTTCGTCGACGATCAGCGCGGGTCGCCGACCTTCACTGCCGACCTCGCGCCGGCGGTCTGCACCCTGGCACTGGAGCGACTGCCAGGGGTTTTCCACGTGACCAACGGCGGCGAGGCGACGAGGTTCGAGGTTGCTCGGGAGACGCTCGCGCTCAGTGGTGGCGATCCCGACCGTGTGGTGCCCATCACGACGGCCGAGCTCGACCCTCCACGCGCGGCGCAAAGACCGGAGTACTCGGTCCTCGACAACGCGGCACTGCGGCTCTCGGGTCTTCCGCTGCTCCCCGACTGGCACGAAGGCCTCGAGCGCCTGATCGCTGCGCTGGGATCTCCGAGTGTGGAAGGCGGCACTCGGTGAAGGCGGGTCGCGGCGTTTCCCGTCGCACTGGCGCGGGGGGCGCATCCGCGCCGCGGGTCCCAGTCGACGGTCGGGCGTCCACTGCCTTGGCAGTGGGGGAGGTCGCGGCCGTGGTCGTCGACTACGAGACCGGGCGGGTGCTGGCGGATTGCGTGCGCTCGGTGCTCGCCGAAGGCGTTGGCCAGGTCGTCGTCGTCGAGAACGGAGCACCTGGTTCCAGCCGGGAAGCGCTCACCGACCTGGGCGACGCCGAGGCACGCGACGTCGGGCTCGGTGGTTCCGGGCATGCTCGCCTCGAGGCGGCAAGGCGATTGGCCATCGTTTCTCCAGGGCGCAACCTCGGCTTTGGGGCTGGAGCCAACCGCGGGGTAGCGGCTTCTCGATGCGGCGACTTCGTGCTCGTCTGCAACCCTGACGTGCGGTTGCACCCCGGAGCGGTCGCCGCGCTCGTCGCAGCGCTCGCACGGCACCCCGAGTGGGCGATCGTCGGCCCCCGGATCCTGACCGTCGAAGGGGATCCGTATCCTTCCGCTCGGCGCTTCCCCTCGGCCATCGATGCGGCAGGCCACGCACTGTTGGGGATCGTGCACCCAACCAATCGCTTCACCCGCCGTTACCGCACGCCGGAGTTGGCGAGCTCGGGAGTCGCCACCGTGGACTGGGTGTCCGGCGCGTGCTTCTTGGTCCGCAGGGCGGTCTTCGAGGAGCTCGGGGGTTTCGACGAGCGCTACTTCATGTTCGCCGAGGACCTGGACCTCTGTTGGCGAGCGAGGCAAGCAGGGTGGGGGGTGGGATTCGAGCCTGCGGCTGTGGTGACCCATATCGGAGGTGTCGCGCGCCGACGCAACCCCTACCGGATGGAGGTGGCGCACCACCGCTCTGCCCTTCGTTTCGCCGTGCGGACCTCGACCGGTTGGCGCCGGCTGTTGCTCCCCTTTGCCCTGTTGGTCCTGGGCGCTCGCTTGGTCCTCGCCTGTGTGCGCATCGCAACGGGTCGCCCGGTCTGAGCCGAAGTCAGCGTGTCGCGTTTCGTACGCAGGGCGCGTCCTTGCGTTCGTCGGCGCGGACTATGGTTCCTTTTCGGCTGCGCACGGGTCTGTGGTTGAAAGTCGAAGCCAGTCGCAGGCGAAACGACCCACGTAAGGCAACATCTGGTTGCTGATCATGGTGCGACTTAGATGTAAGACCTGCCTGCCTGCTTCCGATGAGCGGGAACGGGCAGCGACGAGGGGAAACGGCCGGTTGTCGCGCTGCAGGGTCACCTGACCACCGGCGCGAGGCCGTCAACCTTGCTGCAGGCGGGTGTGGGGCCAAAGACCAGGTCAGCCGTGCGCAGCCCCGGTGCTGGCCTCCGAGGACGGGCCAGGCTGGGCATCCCGACCGGTAGGATCGTGTAGTCATGAGCGTGCTCACCAAGGTCCTTCGCGCCGGTGAAGGCAAGAAGGTCCGCCGCCTCTCGGAGCTCGTGCCGCTGATCAACGACCTCGAGCCCGAGATGGAGGCACTGAGCGACGAGGACCTCCAGCACAAGACGGTCGAGTTCCGACAGCGCATCGACCAGGGCGAAGAGCTCGAAGACCTCTTGATCGAGGCGTTCGCGGTCGTGCGCGAGGCCGCGTGGCGCGTCCTCGGGCAGCGCCCTTTCGACGTCCAGCTCATGGGCGCGATGGCCCTCCACTTCGGCTGGATCGCCGAGATGAAGACGGGCGAGGGCAAGACGCTGGTATCGACGATGCCCGTGTACCTCAATGCCCTCGCAGGTCGCGGGGTCCATGTCGTCACCGTGAACGATTACTTGGCGGTGCGGGACTCGAACTGGATGGGTCAGGTCTACCGGTGGCTCGGTCTCACCGTCGGGCGGATCGGGCCGGACATCGTCGACACCAGCCTCAAGCGTGCCGCCTACGCAGCCGACGTGACGTACGGGACGAACACCGAATTCGGCTTCGACTACCTGCGCGACAACATGGCTCGTTCGCGCGACGCGATGGTCCAACGCGGCCACCATTACGCGATCGTCGACGAGGTCGATTCGATCCTCATCGACGAGGCTCGTACACCGTTGATCATCTCTGGCCCCGCCGACGAAGCCGCTCGCCTCTACTACCAGTTCGCCAGTATCGCCAGGACCTTGGTTCGCGACATCGACTACGAGGTCGACGAGGAGAAGAAGACCGTCGTGCCGCTCGAGAGCGGGATCGAAAAGGTCGAGAAAGCCATCGGTCTCAACAACCTCTACGACGCCGTCGCGGTCAACTACGTGCACCAGCTGATCCAGGCGCTGCGAGCCAAGGAGCTCTACGTCCGCGACCGCGACTACCTCGTGCAGGGCGGCGAGGTGAAGATCATCGATGAGTTCACGGGTCGCACCCTCGAGGGTCGGCGATGGTCCGACGGGCTCCACCAGGCGATCGAAGCGAAGGAGCGAGTCCGCATCCGCGAGGAGAACCACACCTGGGCGACGATCACGCTCCAGAACTATTTCCGCCTCTACGACAAGCTTGCCGGGATGACCGGCACGGCCGAGACCGAGGCGAGCGAGTTCGCCAACACCTATGGCCTCTCGGTCGTGCCGATCCCCACCAACAAGCCGATGATCCGCATCGACAAGCCCGATCTCGTCTTCAAAACCGAGGCGGCCAAGTTCAACGCGGTGGTTGAGGACATCGCCCAACGCCATCAGCGGGGCCAACCCGTGCTCGTCGGCACGGCTTCGGTCGCCAAGTCGGAGCTGCTGTCGAGCTTGCTGCAGCGGCGCGGGATCCCTCACCAGGTCTTGAATGCCAAACAGCACTTCCGGGAGGCCGAGATCGTCGCCCAGGCCGGTCGGCCCGGCGCCGTCACCGTGGCCACGAACATGGCGGGGCGCGGGGTCGACATCATCCTGGGAGGCAATCCCGAGCTGTTGGCACGCCAGGAGGCGCAGGCACTGGGCCTCGACCTGGAGACCGAGGAAGGCCGCGCGGAGTTCGAGCGGATCAAAAAAGAGTTCGAGCAACGTTGCGCCGAGGACGGCGACAGGGTCCGCGAGCTCGGCGGGCTCTACGTGCTCGGCAGCGAGCGCCACGAGAGCCGGCGGATCGACAACCAGCTGCGAGGACGTTCGGGACGCCAAGGGGATCCCGGGGAGAGCCGATTCTTCCTGAGCCTCGAGGACGACTTGATGCGGCTGTTCGCGACGGGCGCGATGAACTGGGTGATGAATCGAGCACTGCCCGAGGACGTCCCGATCGAAGCGAAGATGGTCACCAAGGCGATCGAACGCGCGCAGAACACCGTCGAGGGCCGCAACTCCGAGCAGCGCAAGGAAGTCCTCAAGTACGACGAGGTCATGAACGAGCAGCGCAAGGTCATCTATGCGCGCCGGATGCAGATCATCGACGGCGAGGACTTGCACGAGCACACTCGGGAGCTGATCGAGAACACCGTGGAAACCCTGGTGCGCGAGGCGTGTCCCAGTGACTATCCCGAGGAGTGGGACCTCGAACGACTGGTCACAGAGCTCACGCAGTACTACCCGACGCAGTTCAGCCCCGAGGACCTTGCACAGGGAACCAGCGTTGCCCAGTTGATCGACAGCATCCTCGACGAGGCCCTGACCTACTACGAGGAGCGTTCGGCGGCGATGCCCGGTGGTGAGGAGACTGCGCGCCAGATCGAACGCGAGGTGATGCTCCAGATCATCGACCAGCGATGGCGCGATCACCTCGCAGAGATGGACTACCTGCGCGAAGGCATCAACCTGCGGGCGATGGGCCAGCAGGACCCGCTCGTGGCGTGGCAACGCGAGGGGTACTCGATGTTCGGGCAGCTCATGGATGCCATCGATGACGACTACCTGCGCTACGTCCTCCATGTCGAGGCCTTCGCTGCCCCATCGGCCGAGCCGGATCTCGCGCGCGCGGTTTACGAGGCTGCCGATGATCCGGTTGCCGGCACATTTGCATTGGCTGCACAGCTGCAGGCCGATCGCGGCATGATGGTCGACCAATCCTCGATGTACGTGCAGAGTGCGGCTGGCAACGGCGTCTCGACGCTGCCCCTCCAGAGGGTGCAGGGCGACGCCGATGGGTCACGCCGCGGGGCAAGCCAGGTCCCTCAGCGAGGTCCCTCTCGACCCGCTCCAGGGGTAGCGACCCCAGGCGGCCAGCGCCAGGGCCAACGGCCCGCTTCTGCACCGGGGCAGGCAACCGCCGCTCCAAGGGCCGGGAGCGCCCACCAGAAGCTGGGACGGAACGATCCTTGCTGGTGCGGGAGCGGCAGAAAGTTCAAGTTGTGCCATGGCGCTACCTAATGGTGAGCGCGGCGGTGAACGGCGCGACTTTCGGACCGAGCTCGCAGAGCTGACGAAGAGGCTGGACGAAGCTGAGCGCTACCTCCAGATCGAGTCGCGGCGCGCCCAGCGCCAGGAGCTCGAACAGGAGGCGGCCCGTCCGGACCTGTGGGACGACCCGGCGCGAGCGAGGACCGTGACGACCGAGCTCGGCCGGGTCAGCGACGACATCGCGCGTTTCGATGACCTCGTTGCCGCCCTCGAAGACGCTCGCGTGCTCGACGAGCTGGTCGAGGAGGCAGACCGTTCCGGTGCACCAGAGGAAGCCCTCGAGGAGGAGCTCGGGCATGCGGTCGACGACCTTCATCGCCGCATCGCACAGTTGGAGCTGCAATCGTTGCTCTCGGGCGAGTACGACGACCGCGACGCCGTGGCCGAGATCCATGCTGGCGCTGGCGGCACGGATGCGCAGGATTGGGCCGAGATGCTGCTACGGATGTACGAGCGATGGGCCGAGCGACGCGGCTTCTCGGTGGAGCTCGACGAGGTCACCCCTGGAGGGGAAGCCGGCATCCTGTCGGCAACGTTCATTGTGCGGGGGCGCTTTGCCTACGGACTGCTGGCTGCTGAACGCGGCGTCCACCGCCTCGTGCGAATATCGCCCTTCGACGCCCAGCATCGTCGTCACACTAGTTTCGCTTCCTTCGACGTGATTCCGTTCCTCGAGGATGTCGGTGATGAGGTCGAGATCGACGAGAAGGACCTTCGGATCGATACGTATCGCTCTTCGGGTGCGGGCGGGCAACACGTCAACAAGACTGATTCCGCTGTGCGGATCACGCACCTTCCGACGGGGTTGGTCGTCTCGTGCCAGAACGAGCGCAGCCAGCACCAGAACAAAGCCAGGGCCATGCAGATCCTTGCGGCGAAACTCGCCGAGCGCAACAGGCAGGAACGCCGTGCGGAGCTCGAGTCGCTGTCGGGGGAGCGGGCCGAAGCCGCGTGGGGGAACCAGATTCGGTCCTATGTGCTCGCCCCGTACCAGATCGTCAAGGACGTGCGCACGAATCTCGAGACCGGCAACGTCGACGCCGTGCTCGACGGCGACCTTGATCGCTTCATGGAGGCAGAGCTGCGCCGTCGGCGTTCAGCCGCAACTGCGACCGCTTGATCTCGAAACCACCAAATTGGCCCAAGATCGCAGGCCCGACGGCTTTTTGGGTGCGATCACATGAGCGTTCCTGCGAAGGGCGCGGAAATTCGCTAATCTGTGGCTCACCCGCGACGACGCTTGGGTGACCCGCGAGGTTTCGAATCCACAAGTTTTCCAAGTATCCAATGAACGAATGGTGCTGGTAGCCCTGATCGCATGATCCGTTTCAGTTCGGTCACGAAGACCTACAAGAACTCGACGGTCGCGTTGCGCGATGTCTCCCTTGACATCGAAAAAGGGGAGTTCGTCTTCCTGGTCGGCCCATCCGGATCAGGCAAGACGACGTTCATCAGGCTCCTGCTTCGTGAGGAGCTCCCAGATCGCGGGAAGATCTGGGAGGCCGGACGCGAGATCGTCCACCTTCCCAGCTGGCGGGTCCCGTATCTCCGCCGCAACATCGGGTGTGTCTTCCAGGATTTCCGCCTCCTTCCCAACAAGACGGTCTTCCAGAACGTGGCGTTCGCACTGGAAGTGATCGGACGACCCAAGCACGTGGTCAATGCACAGGTTCCCCAGGTTCTCGAGCTGGTTGGCTTGAGCAAGAAACACGACAACCTGCCGAGCGAGCTCTCGGGTGGAGAGCAGCAACGGGTCGCCATCGCGCGGGCCTTCGTCAACCGGCCATTGATCCTCCTCGCGGACGAGCCAACCGGCAACCTCGACCCCGCGACCAGTCAAGGGATCATGCAGCTCCTCGATCGGATCAATCGCACGGGGACCACGGTGGTGGTTGCCACCCATGACGCAGCATTGGTCGACTGGATGCGCCGCCGCGTGGTCGAGCTCGATCAGGGTGTGATCGTGCGAGACCAGTCGCGAGGCGTTTACGGCATCGATCCGGTCACTGGTCCGATCCCCAGGACGACCGGACCCGTTCCGAGGACTCGGGTCGCGGCGCGAGGGCGCTGAGCACGAGGGGTTTTCGCAGTGCCAATCAAAGCCGACTACGTCGCACGGGAAACGGCAACTAACCTCTGGCGGAACCGGTTGATGACGATCGCCGCGGTGCTGACGGTCACCGTGTCGTTGGCACTCGTCGGCGCGGCACTCCTGTTGCGCCAGGGGGCAGCCAATGCCGAAGCGTACTGGCAGCGCGGCGTCCAGGTCACGGTGTGGATGAACGCCAACGCCAGTGCAAGCGAGATCCACGCAGTCAAGATGCAGCTTGCGGAGTATCCCTACGTCCACGGGTGCTTCTACCGCACGAGAGCCCAGGACTACCAAGAGGCTCAGCATCTCTTGGCGGCAGATGTGGCGAGCGCCCTGTCGCCCTCCACGACGCCATCGTCGTTCCGGTGCATCCCCAATCGACCGCAGGACGCCAACAGCGTCTTCCAGCGCTTCGAAGGGCAGCCGGGCGTGGCCAAGGTGACGGCGCCACTGCAGCAGATCCACACGATGGAGGAGACCATCACGGTGTTGCAGTGGGTCTTCGTCGCCGTGGCCCTCGTGCTCCTGCTGTCGGCCGCGGTCCTGATCTTGAACACGATCCGGATGGCCATCTATGCGCGCCGCCGCGAGGTCTCGGTGATGAAGCTCGTGGGAGCGACGAACTGGTTCATTCGGCTCCCCTTCATGTCCGAAGGGCTCGTCCAGGGGCTCGTCGGTTCATTGTTCGCCGCAGCGGTGGTGTTCGGGCTGCACGCGGTCTTGAACGCCATTGGGAACCCCAACAACCCCGGATCGGTCCTCACGCAGATGCGCCTCTCGGGTTGGGAGGTCTTCGGCACCGAGGCGGTCGTGGTCTGCATCGGCATGCTCATCGGTTCTGCCGGCTCGGCGATCGCTATCCGTCGGTTCCTCGACGTCTGAGGTCACGCTCGGCGACAGCTGAGCCAGTCCTCTTGGCGCGAACACCGTTGTGGTACCCGGCAGGACCCGGTCCGATGATCTGAGCCCATGGCTTCGCATCGTCCGACCGTTCCCTGTTATGGGCGTGGCTGACGCTGCGACGCAGGCATCGGCCTGGCGGCTGCTGGAGTATCCACCGTTCGAGGCTTGCCAACGCGTAGCGTTGTCAGCCAGCGCGGAGCTCTGTGCGCGTCCAGGGAGCAGGGTGATTTCCCGCCCGTCACGACAGCGAGTTCGACCAGTCGTAGGGATTCGAAGGGAATTCAGCAGAAGGGAGCACAATGGTGAGAGGGCGACTGTCTGGCATTGCGCGGTGCCTCCTGGCGACCGCCGCCGGCGCCTTGGCCTTCGGTGGTGTGGGGTTGCTGTCGAGCGGGACGGCGAACGCGGCGACCGACACGGCGATGGAGAACCTTTCCGGGTGGGCGATCTCGCCTTCCCAGGCTCCGGTGATCGCGCAAGGGACGAGCAGTGGTGCCGGCGCCAACCTCTCGTTCACCATGCCCAACACCTTCGCCAGCGGTGACACCATCGTGCTCCAAGTCCAACCGCATGCGAGCGCGAACTGCGCGACAACCAACGACTTCGTCGGCTTCGCCGGAATCCCCACCGTGAGCGCGGTCCGAACATCGGGCTCCAACGCGAGCGACACGACGCCGAGCTTCGCCACGCCAGTCCTCGCCAGCTCAGGCGCATGCACCAGCGCAACGGTGGAGGACAAGTTGACCCTGAGCATCACGAACACCGCCACGGGCACCTCCACCGACGTGTACACCGTCACGCTGAGCGGGATCACCTACGACGTGGGCAGTGCGGCAGATTTCGGCACCGTGGACCTCGCGGTGTCGGCGACGCCGGGAACGGGGAGCCCGACCACGCAGTACTTCGTGCTCAATCCACCGAACACCACGTGCACAGCAACCTGCGGGACCCTTTCGCCCCCGAGCAACGCCGTCGTCGGGGCGAACGCCTCCGCCACAGGCAACAACCCGGCGGTCGTGATCAACAGCAGTCTGAGCGCGACCCATTCGGGGTCGGTGAGCAACATCTCGGTGACCGAAGGGGCTGCTGGTGTCGTGACCGGTTCCATCTGCATCACGCCGAACAGCTCCGTCAGTAGGCCGTCGTTCAACTTCACGGGCACGCCCACGGCCTCGGCGTCCTCCTCGGGCACCGCTGGCACGCCAGGGACGCCGAGCATCTCCGGAGGCGTGGTGCTCGTGCCGATCACGACGGCATCTTCCGGGAGCGGGAACGCCACGACCTATACGATCAGCGGCCTCTCGGTCTCTGACACCAACGCGGTGACCGGGGTGGCAACGGCGACGGTGACGACTGGCGGAACGACCACGACATGTGGCACGACGGTGATCTCAGAATCCCTCCCGGTCTTCGATGCTGCTCCGCTACTCGACAACGCGATCGCGGGCCAAGATGCCGACGGCACCGCCATCGCCGAGCTGGAGACCGCCTACCCTCCGTCGGGCAATACCTGCGTCGCCAACCAGACGGTGATCATCGCGACGGACCAGAACTTCCCGGACGCGCTCGCAGCCAGCTACCTCGCGTCCTACCTCAAGACCGGCATCTTGCTCACCCCCACCGACAACCTCTCCAGCGAGACCCAGGCGGCACTCCAGGCCGAAGGAGTGACCAACGTCGAAGTAGTTGGAGGGCCACTTGCGGTCAGCCAGAACACGATCAACCAGATCGAGGCGACCCCCGCGTACACCTGCGGTGGCCCCGCGGGCGGTGGTCATCCGACGGGCGGTGACATTCGGGTGACCGGTCCGATCTTTGGACAAACCCAGTACGACACCGCGGAAGCGATCGACACGACCCCACCGAGCTCCTTCGTCGGCACAGCCGATCTCTCGGGCGCCTACAGCGGTGCCTACAATCACACGAGCGGTGCCGAGTCCAGCGCGCCGTCTGCGAGCGGGAGCCTGAGGACCGCGATCGTCGCCACAGGGGCCAACTTCCCTGACGCCATCGCGGGCAGCGTCCTGGCCTACAACAACCATTTCCCGATCGTCCTCACCGATCCGAGCACGCTCTCCTCCCAGGCGAGCACGGTGCTGCAGGCGCTGGGGATCCAGCAGGTGATCCTCCTCGGTGGACCGCTCGCCGTGTCCGATACGGTCGTCTCCTCGATCCAGGCACTGGGCATCTCGGTGATCCGGGTGGCCGGTGTCGACCAGACCGACACCGCCCAGGAACTTGCCAGCCTTGAGCTGAACTCCCAGACCACCGACGTGGGGCTTGGCTGGAGCGCGACATGGGGCAACACGATCCTCGTCGCACGCGGGGACTTCTACTCTGACGCACTCGCCGGCTGCGTGCTCATTGCCCACTACGGCGGGGGCGTGCCACTGCTCGAGACGCTCAACCCCTCGACCGTCGGGCAGTACCTCACGGGCTTCCTCAATGCCGGTGGGAGTGCGGCGGGGATCGACGGTCTGAATGCCACGACGCCCAACAGCGGGAACATCCAGACCATCCAGCCACTTGGTGGGCCACTGGCGCTCAACGCCACGACCCTGACCACGATGGCGAACGCCGTCGCCGCCGGATGACGCTGTGACGGCTCCGTCGTCGGCCACCCTGCCCCACAGGGTCCGTCGGTGCACGAAGGCTTGGAAGGCTTGCGGCCCTCGCCCTTAGGACCCTGCGGGCACGACGGTCTGCAGGTTGGCGATCGAGGGGTGCCGTTTGCCTGCCGGGCCCTGGCCGAAGAGATGGAGCAGGTTCCCGGTGACCTTTTGGAGCGTCGCAGCGGCTGCTGGGCCCTGCGCGCACAGCGATAAGGCGCAGATCCAGTTCGTCGTGCCCGTGTCGAGGACGCCCGCTCCCGAGGTCGGATCCGTGTAATAGGTCATGTCCGAGTAGGTGTCGCTTCCCCACTGCCCTTGGTTGGTGTACGCGATCCGCAGCGGCACCGGAGAGTGACCGAGCACCTGGAGGTCCTGCGGCGTCGGTTCGCCGGCCGCAACGTGGTCGATGTCGGAGTCAACCACTCCGGGAATCGATGAGCCGGCGGTCAGACCCGTCCCCTTGAACAGCCAATGGACCGGGTCCCACACGACGAAGGGCACGGGGCCGGCTCCCGGATCGAAGTACCCCGAGTACGCCTCGCCGACGAAGCTGCTCTCGGGCCAATTCGTGGGTGGGGATGCCCAGGTGTTCCCCGTGACATCCCATGGGCTCCCATGGCCGTCGAGCGGGTCGAGGGCCGAATCCCGGTAGTCGACGACCTCGGTGTCCGGGCCCATGGGGGAGGACTGCAGGCGAGCATGGCGCACGAGCGCCGCCGCCCCGAAGAAGACGACGTTGATCCCGCGCGCGACGGCGTTCTCGACGGCGAAGAGCTCTGGCGCCGTCCACGTCTCGTCGTGGCCGAGCGAGAGCACGGCGCGGTGGTCCAGCACCGTGTTGGGGTGCTGGTCGAGGACGACGTCGGTCGTATAGGTCACGTCCAAGCCGTGACGTTCGGCGAACTCGACCAGGGGGAACTCGTTGGAGAGGAAATCGGAGCTCCCGTTGCCGCTGGCATAGGGGCGGTCGAAGGAGACCACGAGGGCCCGGTTGCACGGGGGGTAGCTGGGCGCCCCCGGTGGACAGGCGCCGGTGCCTTGGTAGAAGTCGTAACCGCCGTAGCTGTTCCAACCCTCCTCGGTCATCGAGCGGGCGACGAGGAGGTACGTGGCGTGGCTCGCGGGGTCCCAGACGGTGAGCAGGACGTAGCTCCGCTGGCCCCCGCTGCCGACCAGCTCGAGCAGGTAGTCACCGGGGAACCAGCGCTTGGTGACCTTGAGCCTGAGAGAGGCGGACCAGTTGTCGCAGATGACCGTCCGGGTCGCCGAGATGACCGGACATGGTGGCTGCACGCGGCCCGGCACCGATGGCGAGCGCCAGACGAGCCGAGCCCCGTCACCGCCATACCACCCCATCCGGAAGGCGTCCACCCGGAACCTCGCGGCGTTCGTGGAGACGTAGAGGGTCACGTCCTGGCCGGCGCGAGCGGCCGTGACGTTGGCGAACCCTTCGATGAACCCGGGGGGCGTGCCGACGATGCGCCAGGCCGTCGTCCCTGGCAAACGGTTCTGGGCGATCACGGCGGATGATTCGACGCCATAGGGCCCCAAGAACGTGTGAACCCGCGCAGGTCGGCCCGACCGCTTCGGGCTGTGCGAGCCCTGGGTCGCCGCCTCGCTCGTCCGATCGTGGGCCCTTTCCGACGCCGATGCCACGGGCGCCGAGACCGCCACCGCCACGATCGCCGACGCCAAGGCGACGGCGATCGGCGACAGCGCGCGCAGAGGGCGGGCTCCGAACGATGGCGAGCGTCGTCGCTGACCCCTCCTCACCAGCGTCATGGGAAGTTCCTACCTCACCCAGCAGCAGGTGAGGGCTTCGCGTGTGTGGGGGCGCAGAGACTGCCCTGTGGACGGTTCCTCGGATCGCACCGGCTGCAAGGTTCCCTGCGAGGTTTCGACCAGGGGGCTTGGGCATCGTGGCTCTCGGCGGCCTGTCCGCCCCGGTCACCCAAGACCCGACACCAAGGAGCAACGATGGCGACCACGATCACCCTGATCGGGAACCTCACCCGTGACCCAGAGCTGCGCATCACCCGAGACGGTCAGTCGACGACCACTCTTGGCGTCGCTGTCAACCGGCGTTGGCAGGATGCCGAGACCCACGAATGGGAGGAGTCGACCTCGTACTTCGACGTCGTCTGCTGGCGATCGCTGGCCGAGAACGCCGTGGTGAGCCTGACCCGAGGCGTGCGAGTGGTCGTGACGGGGCGCCTCGAGCAGCGCGCCTGGGAAGCCGCAGATGGCGAGCGACGAACCAAAGTGGAGGTCGTCGCCGAAGATCTGGGCCCGAGCCTGCGGTTCGCCACGACGGAGGTCCAGCGGGTCGAGCGAGTGGGGACGTCGCGCATCGGGTCTCGGGCAGGCGAGACGCTGGCCCCCGACACCGATGGTGAGGCTCCAGGTGACGAGCGACCTGCGCGTTCTCGGGGCGGGGACCAGCGCAGCGGCGATCGGAGCGGCCGGCGGCGCCAGTCGGGGCACCAGGGCGCTGAGGGCGAAGGTTCGAGGATCGATGGAGAACCCGAAGTGCCAGCGACCGGCGAAGCGAGTGCGAGATCGGCGCCGTAGCTTCGGGATCGCCCCTCGGAGCCGAAGACGCCAGGCTCAGGGCGCCCGGGGAGTGTCGCCTTCGCTCGGTTCGAACTCGAGGGAGAGGGAGTTGACGCAGTAGCGCAGACCGGTCTCAGTCGGGCCGTCGGGGAAGACGTGACCGAGATGACCCCCGCAGCGGGCACAGGTGATCTCGGTCCGGACCATGCCCAGTGAACGATCCTCGCGCTCCTCGATGGTCCCGGGAGCCACTGCGCGGTCGAAGCTGGGCCACCCGCTGCCGGAGTCGAACTTGGCGTCGGTCGAAAAGAGGACCGTCCCGCAGCCAGCGCAACGAAAGACCCCAGGTGCAGCGACGTGGAGGTACCTCCCGGACCAGGGGGGCTCGGTCGCACCTCTGCGCAGGACTTGGTATTGCTCGGGCGACAAACGCTCGCGCCACTCCTGGTCGGTGAGCTCGACGTCCTTCACCATCAGCACATCCTATGGCGGTGCCTGGCGGGGTCCTGGCGCTCGTCGGCGCCGGCCCGGTTTGGCGAGGACGAGCCGGTGTGAAAGGCTGGGCGATCGTCGATCCAGCGGCGGCCATGACGACGGCGGTCGCGAGCGGGAAGGAGCGTTGGCAATGAGCGGACCCGGCGAGGATTTCATCTATGTGCGGGAGCGGCGCCTTCCCTACACGACCTTCGATGCGGACAACCACCTCTACGAGACCCGGGACGCACTGACGAAGTTCCTGCCTCGTGAGTACGAGGGGGTCATCAAGTACGTCGAGGTCAATGGCCGGACGAAGCTCGCGATCCGGGACAAGATCAGCGAGTACATCCCGAACCCGACCTTCGCCAAGGTCGCGGTGCCCGGTGGGTATGGACGTGACATCACCAAGGGGAGCGGGAAGCCCACCGCAGGTGACCCGAGGCTCGGCCTGGCAAAGGTACGCGCGATGCCGGGGATCGACGCGTTCTTCGACCCCGAGCCTCGCCTGGCCCTCATGAAGGACATGGGCATCGACCGCACGCTGTTGTGGCCCACGCTGGCCAGTGTGCTCGAGGGACGGGTCGCCGACGATCCGGATGTGGCGGTCGCGGTGGTCCACGCCCTCAACCAATGGATGCACGAGCACTGGTCCTTCGTCTACTCCGATGCGATCTACGCGACGCCGATCATCAGCTTGGCTGCGGGGAACGACCGTGCCATCGAAGAGCTCGAGTACGTCTCCGAGCGAGGGGCCAAGATCTTCTTGCTCCGGATTGCACCGGTGCCGACCTGGAAGGGTCGCAAATCGTTCGCGCTGGCCGAGTTCGACCCGTTCTGGGAACGCGTCCAGGAGCTCGATCTCGTCGTCGGCATGCACTCCGGGGACGGTGACGACCCCCAGCGCTACATGAACGAGTGGGACGGCATCGGCTCGGACCCCCTCCCGTTCGCCCACCCGGGCAGTCCCGCCTTCTCGAAACTGGCGGTCGAGCGCAGCCTCGTCCAAGACGGGGTCGCCTCGATCATCGGCCACGGGTTGGCCACGCGCTTCCCGAAGCTCAAGTTCATGCCCGTCGAGTTCCAGGCCACCTGGATCCGGCCGTTCGTCCAGCGTCTGCGTGCCGCGTACGAGGAATCCCCGGTGCTCTTCGACGAAGATCCCTTCGAGGTCTTCACTCGGAACATCTATGTGCACACGTTCCACGAGCCGGACCCCAAGGGGCTCTTGGACATGGGCATCCCCGCCGACCGCCTCATGTTCGGCTCGGACTTCCCGCATCCGGAGGGGATGGCAGATCCCCTTGCGTACTCCGAGGTGGTGGCAGACCTGCCGGAGGAGACGCAAGCGTTGATCATGGGCGGCACCATCGAAAAGGCCATGAACGTCGGGAAGTACGCCGCCTGACCGCCGGGCAGCCGTCGCGGGGCGCAGCGTCGTCGATCGCAAGGACGGGGAAGCAGCGCTCAGGCGGCACGGACTCGCCGGAACGCTTCGGCAACCTTTAGGGTGATCCAGCGGTGCAGGAGCAACCACGGTGAAAGGCGTCCTGTTGGCCGGCGGGAGCGGGTCGCGTCTGTACCCGCTCACCAGGATCACCAACAAGCACTTGCTGCCGATCTACGACCGCCCCATGGTGCAGTGGGCCATCGAGGCGTTGGTCCGTGCCGGGATCGACGAGGTGATGGTGGTCACCGGTGGCACCCATGCGGGCGAGTTCCTCCGACTCCTAGGGAACGGACACGACTTCGGCCTGGACCGGCTGCTGTACGCCTACCAAGACCAGCCCGGCGGGATCGCAGAGGCGCTCGGCCTGGCGGAGCGTTTCGCCGACGACCAACCGATCACCGTGATGCTCGCCGACAACATCCTCGAACGATCGATCAAGCCGTTCGTGCAAGCCTTCGCGGAGCACCCGCACGGGGCGCGGGTGCTCCTCAGCGAGGTTTCGGACCCCCAGCACCTGGCCCATCTCGGGGTACCCGAGCTCGACGAGCAAGGCCGAATCGTGCGGATCGTCGAGAAGCCCGAGGTTCCGCCGAGCCGGTTCGCGGTGACCGGGATCTACTGCTACGACAGCGAGGTCTTCAGCATCATCGCGTCCCTCGTTCCCTCCGGTCGTGGCGAGCTCGAGATCACGGACGTGAACAACCACTACGCCGACAAGGGTGCACTGCACTACGACATCTTGGAGGGCTTCTGGGGCGACGCTGGCGAGTCGATCGACGCGTACTACGCGGTCAACGACTTCGTGCGTGCGCATGGAGCGAACCGTCCCTGACGCAGGGAAGCAGGCGGTGCTGCTGCGCAGTTCGGGAGCAAGACCGAGCCGAACCTGACGTCACGGACACCGTGGCGCTTCGCGCTCGGCAGCGGCCGACCAGGTTCGATGTGTCACCCAGGGGAGGGTCCAGGGTCAAGGGGAGAAGGGCGCCCGGGCTTCCTCGAACGAGGCCCCTGGTGGCTCTGCCCCGGTCTGACCCCGATGGACGCCGAGCGCCGAGCGGGTGGCCGCGGCGATCCCCGGCCCGTCGAGCCCGAGCTCGCTCAACAGGTCGTCGAGCCTTCCCTGGGGAATGTAGCGGCGTGGGACACCAAGGGTGGAGATCGTCTTGGGCATCGGCCGCCCGTCATCGGCCAGCTGCCTCATCGCATCGACCAGGAACATGCCCGCCCCGCCGAATCGGAAGGCATCCTCGGCAGTGATGACCACCTCGTGACGTGAAGCATCGTCGAGCATCTCTGGGTCAGGGGGACTGACGACCCGCACATCCCAGAGCGTCACGTCGATGCCGGAACGTGCGAGCTCGTCTGCCGCCGCCTCGCAGGCACCGACGAGCTTCCCCACGCCCAGCAGGCACACCCTCCCGTCGCCGCGGCGGAGCAGGCGGGCGTGCAATCCGTGGCCGACTGCCTCGGGTGGCACCTGGCGAGCGGGGCGCTGGGCAACCTTGGGAAAACGGATCACCGAGGGTCCTGGGAGCGCGAGCGCCTGCTCGAGCATGACGTCCACCTCTTGAGGGGACGAGGGGGCGAAGACCGTCATCCCCGGGATCGACAGGGTCAA
The DNA here is from genome assembly GCA_021324045.1 of Actinomycetota bacterium. Taxonomy (GTDB): domain Bacteria; phylum Actinomycetota; class Acidimicrobiia; order Acidimicrobiales; family RAAP-2; genus JAJPJV01. The sequence continues at coordinate 19,199 of JAJPJV010000041.1, forward strand.
GGTGAAGTCGAGGAGGCCGTGGTGGCTCGGGCCGTCGTCGCCGGTGATCCCAGCGCGGTCGAGCACGAAGACCACGGGGAGGCCGTGGAGACCGACGTCGAGGTTGGCCTGGTCGAAGGCCCGGGTGAAGAACGTCGAGTAGACGGCGACGATCGGGCGAAGACCGCCCATGGCCATGCCGGCGGCTGCGGTGACGGCGTGCTGCTCGGCGATCCCCACGTCGATGCAGCGGTCCGGGAAGCGGGACTCCATGGGGAGCAGGCCGGTCGGGCCGGGCATCGCGGCCGTCAGCGCGACGACCTCTTTGCGGAGCTCGGCTTGGCGAAGCAGCGCACGCGTGAAGGCCTCGGTATAGGTGAGCTGCTGGGACTCCACGCCGGTGGCGGCGTGCGCTGCCTCAGCGTCGTCTCCGGTCGCGTGGTCGTTGCTCGGCAAGCGAACCTTGACGTCGTGGAGATGCTGCACGTAGTCCTGCTCTGCAGGGGCGTACCCGCGGCCCTTGTGGGTGATGCAGTGCACAACGATCGGACCGTCCCACTCCGCGGCGTTCCGGAATGCATGCTCCATCTGGGCGATGTCGTGCCCGTCGATCGGGCCCGCGTAGCGGATGCCCAGTGCCTCGAAGAAGGTGTGCGGGGCAACGATCTCCCGCAGGGCCCCGACCAGGCCTCGGACGCTCGAGTAGGCAAGACCGCCGACGCCGGGCACGTCCCGGAGGGCTTGACGGATCCGTTCTCGTGCCTGCACGTACCTCGGGTTCAGTCGCAGGCTGGTCAGGCTCTGGGTGAGCAAGGACACCGTTGGCGCATACGAACGCCCGTTGTCGTTCAGCACGATCACCACACGGCTCCGGGAGTGACCGAGATTGTTGAGCGCTTCGTAGGCCATGCCGCCGGTGAGGGCCCCATCCCCGACGACGGCCACGACGCGGCGACGGGGCGTGGCGGGCTCCGAGCCCTGCGATGCCGCGCGTCGCGCCTCGGCCATCTCGAAGGCCGTGGAGAGGCCGTGGGCGTAGGACAGCGCCGTCGAGGCGTGGCTGTTCTCGATCCAGTCGTGGTCGGATTCGCTCCGGTTCGGGTAGCCCGACAGGCCCCCACGCCGCCGCAGGTCACCGAAGCGGTATCGCCTGCCCGTCACGAGCTTGTGCACGTACGCCTGGTGCCCGGTGTCCCAGAGGATGGCGTCGGTCGGCGAGTTGAAGACCCGATGCAGTGCAAGCGTGAGCTCGACGGCTCCGAGGTTCGAACCGAGGTGCCCACCGGTGGTCGTCACGGTCTCCACCAGGAAACTGCGGATCTCCTCTGCCAGCTGGTTGAGCTGGTCATAGTCGAGGAGCCGAAGATCAGCAGGCGTCTCGATTGTCTGAAGGATCATCTGGCAAGACCTCGGATCGACTCACCACAACCTATCCTCGATCCACTCCCGAGGGCTGGCACGGCCCTGGTCCCGGCGTGCCATGGTCCGCACCGCCGGCCCTGAGTGCGCCGCTCTTCGGTGCTCGACCCGGCGCAGGTCGAAGGACCAGCGGTCGCCCCGGTACGCTACGACCTGCATGGTCGAATCACCCCTGATCGAACCGCCGGTCCTCGAGCGCGTCCTGCGCGTGGCCTTGGCACGCGGCGGCGACATGGCCGAGGTCTTTGCCGAGGATCGCCAGAGCTCCTCGGCGCTCCTCGACGACCGGCGCATCGAAGAACTGGCCTCCGGGAGGGAGCGTGGTGCGGGGATCCGGGTGGTCGTGGGCGAGACGACCGGCTTCGCCCACACCGCCGACCTGAGCGAGCCAGGGCTGCTCGCAGCTGCGGAGGCCGCGGCATCGGTGGCGCGCGAAGGCGGCGGAGGGGTCAGGACGGTCGCGTTGTCGCCACGTCGATCGAGGCCCGCACGCCAGTTCCGCCTCCCGTCCACTGTCGCCAAGGCAGAGAAGCTCGAGCTCCTCGCCAGGGCCGACGATGCGGCGCGTTCCAGTGGTGGTGCGATCACCCAGGTCCAAGTCGGTTACGCAGACAGCTTCCGGCGGATCCTGATCGCCTCCTCCGACGGCGTGCTGGCCGAGGACGAGCAGGTTCGAACCCGCCTCGGCGTCTCGTGCGTGGCCAACGGGGACACCGGGATGCAAACGGGTTACGAGACGCTGGCGCGCACCGAAGGATTCGAGGTCTTCGATCGCGTCGACGTCGAGGAGCTCGCCCGCGTCGCAGCGAGGCGTGCCCTCACCAAGCTGGCTGCGCGGCCGGCGCCCACGGGCGAGCTGCCTGTCGTCCTGGCGCACGGGAGCGGTGGGATCCTCTTCCACGAAGCCTGTGGGCACGGGCTGGAGGCCGACCACATCGTGAAAGACGCCTCCGTGTACGTCGGGCAGATCGGCAAGCAGGTGGCGAGCCCGCTCGTCACCCTCGTCGATGACGGCACCGTCACTGGCGAGTGGGGCAACTTCGCGGTCGACGACGAAGGGCACCCTGCGTCACGCAACGTCCTCATCGACCACGGGGTCCTCACCGATTACCTCTGGGACTGGCTGCGAGCCCGAAAGGAGGGGCGGCGCTCCTCGGGCAACGGCAGGCGTCAGAGCTACCAGCACCTTCCAATGGTCCGGATGACCAACACGTTCCTGCTCGCCGGGGAGGATGACCCCGAGGAGATCATCGCCCAGACCCCCAGAGGGGTCTACGTCGCCAAGCTCGGCGGGGGACAGGTCAACACGACGACCGGGGACTTCGTGTTCGGCACCTCGGAGGCATACCTGATCGAAGACGGCAGGGTGACCGAGCCGCTTCGTGACGCGAACCTGATCGGCAACGGCCCGGAGATCCTTCGACGAATCGACGCGCTCGGAACGGACTTCGAGATGACCCCGGGCACCTGTGGCAAGGACGGCCAGTCCGTTCCGGTCGGGTGTGGCCAGGCGACCTTGCGGCTCACCGGCATCACCATCGGGGGGACCTCAGGGTGAGCGATCTGCTCGAGCTCGCCGAGGCCGTGGCGTCACGAGCACGGCCCGGCGAGGAAGTCGAGGCCTATGTCGCCCGAGGCCACGAAACCGAGATCCGGGTCTTCGAAGGGGAGATCGAGTCGCTGTCGTCGGCGACGACCTCGGGAATCGGGATCCGTGTGCTCGTCGGCGGTGATGGGGCCGGATCGCGTCTGGGCTTTGCCTGGGCTGGTTCCCTCGATCCTGACGTCGTGTCCGCCACGCTGGAGGAGGCACGCGACAACGCGGCGTTTGCGACCCCGGACCCTGAGGTCGACTTCGCTCGCTTCGACGGCGTCGCGCCCGTGGCGCTCGACCTGTGGGACCCCGAGCTAACGGACACCCCGACCGACCGGAAGGTCTCGATGGCGCTCGAGCTCGAGCGGCGAGTGCGAGCAGGCGATCGACGCATCCGCCAGGTCGCCTCGGCCGACTACGGGGACGACCGTGTGGAGGTCGCGCTTGCCTCGAGCGTCGGCCTGCGCGCCGAGATGTGCCGGACCAGCGCCGTCGTGTCGGTGTCGGCCATCGCTGGTGAAGGTCCCGACAGCCAGACCGGGACGGGCTTCAGCGCAGCGAGGGGTCCCGGCGGTCTCGACCTCGACGCGGCGGTCAACGACGCGCTGACCCGATCGACGCGCCTGCTCGGCGCGGTCAAGCCGCGCTCAGGTCGGGTGACGGTCGTCTTCGACCCCCGCGTGACCTCGTCGTTGCTGGCGATCGTCGCCAGCGCCTTGTCGGGCGAAGCCGTGGTGAAGGGGCGCTCGTTCTTCGCCGAGCGCCTCGGTGAGGTCGTTGCGACACCCGAGGTGACCCTGGTCGACGACCCGACGGACCGGCGCGCGCTCTCTGCAGCGACCCATGACGCCGAAGGCCTCGCCTGTCGCCGGAACGTATTGATCGAAGGTGGGCGTCTGCGGGGCTTCGTCTACGACACCGTCTCGGCGAACCGGGCCGGAACGACATCGACGGGCTCGGCGGTCCGGGGAGGGTACGCGGGGACCCCTGGGGCCGGGTGCCGGGCAGTGGTGCTGAACCCGGGCGAGCTCGACGGCGACGGCGTGCTGGCAGCGGTGGGCGAGGGCCTCTACGTGCAATCGGTGTCGGGTCTGCACTCCGGGGTGAGCCCGGTGAGCGGGGATTTCTCCGTTGGTGCCGAAGGCCTCATGATCCGAGGGGGTGCGCTCGCAGAGCCGGTGCGCGAGATGACCATCGCCTCCACCCTCCAGCGCATGCTGCAGTCGGTGGTCTGCGTGGGTGGGGACCTTGAGTGGCTGCCCGGGATTGCGGCGGGGCAGACCCTCGCCGTGGGCGACATGCAGCTGAGCGGACGCTGATCGGCTCAACGCGCCGACGTGGTGCTCGTCGGCTGGGAGGGCCCCGAAGGCACGGGACGGCCGTTGACGGCATGGAGGTTCGGGGTGGCGCAGACCTCGCACTCGGCGTCGAGCGTGGCGTGCTCGATCCCAAAGCGTGAGGCGAGGCGGGCCTTCACCGCGGCCGTGACCGCCTGGGCCTCTTCCAGCGTGGGGTGCCCGGCGAGGATGACGTGTGCGGACAGAAGGAGGACCTCCGAGGACAGGCTCCAGATGTGCAGGTCGTGCACCTCGGTGACGTCCCCGCCTTCGAGCATCGCCGCTTCGACCTGGTGGACGTCGAGCCCCTTCGGGCTCGATTCGAGGAGCACGTCGGCCACTTCACGCAGGAGTCCCACCGCGCGGTACCCGATGACGATCGCCACCGCCAGCGCCACGGCTGGGTCGAGCCAGAACAGGCCTCCGGTCGTCAGGATGACGATGCCGGTGACGGTGACGCACGCAGCCGTCGCCGCGTCGGCGACGGTGTCCAACAGGACCGATCGCATGTTGAGGTCCTGGTCCCCGCGCAACACGAGCGCGCCCGCGAGCATCCCCACGGCGGCGATCGCGCTGATGACCACCACCGCGACGCCGTGGACACGAGGCGCGCCGCTGACCAGGCGTTCGATGCTGGCCACCACCACGGCAGCCATCACCGCCACGACCAGCGAAGCGTTGGCGAGCGCAGCCAAGATGGTGGTGCGCTCGTAGCCGTAGGAGCGCTTCGCCGTCGGGGCCCGCTTGGCGAGCCGGATACTCAAAAGTGACAACCCGATGGCCAGGGCGTCGGTGAGGTAGTCCCCGGCAGCGGAGAGCACGGCCAGGGAGTGCGCGACCGCCCCTACGACGGCGAGGGCTGCGAGCAGCACAGCGTTCAGGACGAAGACGAAGGCCAGACGGCTCTGGCGTGACCTCACCACGTCGAGCCTATGGCGAAGCGGGCGGGGTCTTCGAGGTCTGCAGGCGTCGGACGAGCGCCCGAGATGGCGACGACCGCTACGGCGCGGTGGCCGCCGTGGACGTGTTCCCGGACCCCGAAGAGGCGCTGCCGGCGGAACTTCCCCCCGACGCACCGTTCGATCCCGCGCCGTGGTCCGTGCTCCCGTCCTTCGCGCCGTCGCGTGCGCGAGCGTCACCGTTGGCGCGCGAGGTCGAGCGGTTGTCGGTCCGGTAGAAGCCGCTCCCCTTCAAGACGATGCCCACGGACCCGAAGACCTTGCGGAGGGTGCCCCCGCACGTCGGGCAGACCTGGAGGGGGGCGTCGGAGAAGGACTGGACGGCCTCGAGCCTTCGCCCGCAGGCCGTGCACGAATACTCATAGGTCGGCATGCGCCCTCCCGGTCCGGTTAGCACTCTCAGCCTTTGACTGCTAATCCTAACGTGTCGCTGCTGTTCGCACGGCCCGACGTGCAATTCGTCCTAGACTCTGGGTGTGCCGGACCGCAGCTTGGCGCATCTCGATCCTCTTGGTGGCGCCAGAGTCGTCGACGCCGGTCCCCGCGAACCAACGCATCGCCGGGCGCTGGCACGATCGCGAGTGAAGATGCGTCCTGAGACGACGGCCAAGGTCGCCAACAATGCCATGACCAAAGGCGACGTGCTGGCCGCGGCCCGGATCGCCGGCATCCAGGCGGCCAAGCGAACGGCGGACCTGCTGCCCATGTGCCACCCCGTGCTCGTCGGCACCGTGGCGATCAATTTCTCGATCGGTGACGATTGGGTCGAGGTCGAGGCCCAGGTCGAGACGGTAGACCGCACCGGGGTGGAGATGGAGGCCATGACCGCCAGCGCGGTGGCGGCGCTCACCATCTACGACATGTGCAAGTCCGTCGATCGGACCATGACGATCGAGCAGGTCGCACTTTGGGAGAAGCTCGGCGGGCGATCGGGCCACTGGCAGCGCAACGCCCTCGCTGAGCCCTGACCGCCGGAGCGGAGGGTTCCGGTCAGGATCGACGGCGCCCTGAGCGGGTGAAGAAGTCCGGGGTGATCGGCGGCGCCTGGAGCGGCTCGCGGTCCTTCCCGGCCGTCGATCCGACGACGCGTGGAGGGGTGGTGAGCTCGCCACCAGCGACCGTTCCGGCGACGACCCGAGCTGGGGGTTGGGTCGGCTCGTCCTGAACGAACGCATCGGTGCCGGATCGACCGCCCCCGGCGGGGTGGTCGGCCACGGTGGTGTAGCCGGGAGGAGGAGGCGGCGGTTCGGCGGCCCCTGCGCCCGGGGTTCCGATCCCGGGCGTTCCCTCGAGGTGGCGCCCATCTCCTGGGGGTTGGGACGGGTCATCCCGCCTCGGGGCGAACCCCGGCGGGGGTGCCGGCACGGATCCCGTGCCGACCGCATACCCCGGTGGTGGAGCGGGGACGGCGGGTGTCGCCTCGGAGGGCGACCCGGGGTCTTCGTCCCACTGCCACCCCTGAGTGAGGTCCCCCAACGAGGACGTTCTGGTGTCGAAGGGTGCGAGCTCGTTCAGCGGGGCAACCGTACCGTTGGCTGCCGTGGCGATCGATGCGCCGGCCGGTCCTTCGAAGCGATCCGTGCGGACGCCACTTTCGACGCCGCTCGGAGAGCTCCCGGGTTTGGCCATTGAGGAGCTGAACCCCGCCGGAGGGGGTGGGACCGGAGCACCGGTTTCCCCACGGTCGGCCTCGGCCGAAGGGGTGCTGGGCGGTCCCGGCGGAGGGCTGTCCGGGGCCCACGAAAACCCGACCGGCGGAGGGGGGAGCGGGCCCGAGGATGCCGGAGGAGCCGTCGGGGGAAGTGGTCCCTCCTCGAGCAGCGCGGCGAGCGCTGCCTCTTCGCGTTCCCTCGAGCGCCTGCCGAACAGGCGCCGCCGCCGTGGCCGTTGCTCGAGAAGATCCTGGGGGAGGACGGGCGGGACCGCGGGCGACGAGGCCGGTGGTGCGCCCGGCGGAGGAGTCGTGGTTCCCGCCAGCAGCAATGGCGATCCTACTCCCGCTGCCTGCGGGTGCTCCGCCGGTGGCGATGCCGTGCCGGAAGGGTCGGCGGACCTGCGCTGCCGTCGATCTGGCCCTGCAGCGATGCTCCGGGGCGGTGGCACACCGATGATCGGTGGGGGGGTTCCTGGCAGGGAACCCACGGCGTCGATGGGCGAACCCAACGCGATCCCTCTTCCGGTCGCGACCCCGCCGACTGCCGGGAGGGCTTCGTGGATCTGCAGCACCATCCGGGCGATCTCGGCTTGCGTCTTTTCTATGCGGTCCAAGCGATGGAGGACGTCCTCCCAGTCCGGCAGCGGACTGACCGGCATCGACCGGACGAGCTCGGAGTGGTCTTCACGACGCCTCCCGCTGGGAACTCCCTCGAGGGTCATGCGCGGCCAGCGTACTTGAGGCAGGGTCGGAATTCGCGGTTCTCACTGCCGCGGGGCGGCACGCCGAGCACCGCAGCCCCGGCGCTGGCGCGGTCGGGACCGGGATCCCAGGGCACCCGTCGCCGATTGCGATGAACACTCTCCGTAACCAGATGGTGACCATCCGCGACATTGGTGGACCCGCGGGCTACCCTTCGGCGGCGGGCCTCGGCCCGTCATGCATTGACCCATATCGGAGGACAATTCCGGAAAGGAACCACCACCATGCAAGCAAGCAAGATGCCAGGGATCTTGCGCGCCGTCGCAGAATCCTTGAACCGGCGCCGTCGTGGCGGCGAGGAGGTTGCGGAGGGGGAGACCGACGCGGGGTTCACCCTCATCGAGCTCATGGTCGTGTTGCTCATCATGGCCATCCTGCTCGCGATCGCCATCCCCACCTTCCTCGGGGTGAAAGGCGGTGCCCAAGACAAGGCGGCGCAGAGCAACCTGAACACCGCGCTCACCTCGGCCAAGGCCCTCTATGCCAACAACGGGAGCTACCTGCCCGCCACAGCGATGGTGACCACGCTGGGCTCCCAGGAGCCGGAGCTCACCTTCAGCACCGGTGCGGTCACCCCGGGCGCCAACATCTCGGTGTGGACGAGCAGCGACGGCAACGTCCTCGTGCTCGTCGCAGCCTCGCAGTCGGGGGCGTGCTGGGCGGTCGTCGACAACAGCAGCACGAGCGCCGAGACCAACGTGGCCGGCGTGGCCTCGCTCAACCCGGGCGATTCCTACACGGGCTGGAAGGATGCCAATACCTGTAATGCCTCGGCCCTCGGAGCGGCCACGACCGGCGCGCAATACCAGGCTGGTCCTGGCTTCCCGGCGACTCCGTACACCACGGGGTACTGATCCCAACTCGCTCCGCAACTCCTTGAGCGAATGAGCGGTGCGCTCGACGCGACGAAGGCCGTCGCTTCGAGCGGGTTCGGAGGGGAGTCCTGCCAGTTCGGTGGGGCTCCCCTCGCCACCGCCTCGGTGACCTGAGCTCGGAGCATTCGAGGAAGGCGTTCGATCATGGCTTCGATCGCGTGGCGCGTGCGGCCGAGAACGGATCAGGTCGGGAGGGCCGAGATCAGCGCTTGGATCCGCTCGCGACGATGGCCGCTCGTCGCGAGCGCCCTCGTCGTGGTCAGCGCGCTGGTCTACAGCGTGGCATGGGGACCGCTGGTCCAGCACCTTTCCTACTGGATCGTCCCGGCCGACCTGTGGGGAACGTTCCGTTCCGCGCACTACGTCGCCTGGGGCGACATCGGGGATGTCTACGCGGTGCAGACGGGCCTCGTGACCTTCCCGGGGATCAGCGTGCTCCTGGCGCCGGTGGCGTGGCTGTCCTCACACTTCGCCTTGACCGAGGCGATCCCACCGTTCCCCGTCCCGCACCCCCAAGCGTGGCTCTTGCTCGGACCGGTGGAGCTCCTGGCGGGCTCGGTCGTGCTGTTCCCCCTCGACCGCATCGCCGGGGAGCTCGGGGTGCGGGGCCGCCAGCGGGCGCTGCTCTGCGTGCTCGAGGGTGCCCTCCTCTGGCCGGTGCTCGCGATCTGGGGGCATCCGGAGGATCCCCTGGCGATGGCGTTCGGAGCCTGGGGTCTGCTTGCGGCGCAGCGCGGCTCGTGGCGCTCGTGCGGATGGCTGCTGGGAGTGGCGCTGGCCATCCAGCCGCTCGTCGTCGTGGTGTTCCCCATCGTCTTCGCGCTGGCGCCCATCAGGCAGTGGTTGCCGTTGTCGGTGCGCGCGGTGCTGCCTTCTGGCGCGCTCCTGACGATCCCCCTTGTCCAGGAATGGGGCCTCACGACGAGAGCGCTGTTCAAGCAGCCGAACTACCCGAGCCTTGATCACGCCACCCCATGGCTGGCATTGGCCCCGGTGCTGAGCAAGCCCGGGCGGGCGATCAGCCAGCGCGTCGCCCGCATCCGCACTCATGGGCTCACCCACTTCACCGTCGTGACGAGACATGTGGTCGTGGGGCCGGTCGTCGCTGCCGGTCCGGGACGCTTGATCGCCGTGGGGCTCGCGCTCGGCGTCGGGTTGTGGGTCTGGCGCCGGAAGCCCTCGATGCCCCAGGTGATCTGGGCTGCAGGGGTTGCCCTCAGCCTTCGGTGCTTCTTCGAGGCGGTCATGGATCCCTTCTATCTCTGGCCGCCGCTTGCGTTCCTGGCGATCGTGGCGATCGGAGGTCGCCGGCGCTTTGCGATCACGCTCGCCGGGAGTGGCTTCGTGACCTGGTGGAGCTATCACCACATCGGTCCGTGGGCATGGTGGGGACCGATCGCCGGCGTGCTCGTTGTGCTCGTCGTGGCCGCACGGCCGACGAAGGACGCGCTGCGGGCAGCGCAGGAGCCGGCCCCGGGCGCCGTCGAGCACTGCGACGGTCCTGCCATGGTTCCCGTGCTGGTGGGTCCCTGAGCGGCGCGGCTCGACCATCGCTGGCGACGGCCGGTCTTCTGTGCCAACGACGGCGCGCGCACGCGAGACGAGGCTGGTGACCAGGGCTTCCGAGCAGGCTTCCGATTAGCGAAGCGCGATGTCGCCACTTCGGGTCCTAAGGACGCCGGCGTGGCCGGGTCGCGGCGCGGTGTGCGGTCAGCAGATCGCCGGTGAGCCCGCGGGCGGCCGAGCCGCCGTGGGATCGAGCGGATCCCGCATCGAGCCACAATCCGGGAGCGGGGCGGTCGCCGTCGATTGCGCAGGCGTGGTCGCCGTCGACCCGCTCCCCGTGACGGCGGCGCCAGCCGTCGTCGGCGTCGCGCTCGAGCTCGGGGGCGCGGTTGTGCTGGTCCTTGGGGGAGCGGCGCTTGGGGTCGAAGCGCCACACGCGGCCAGGAGCACGCCGGCGGTCGCGATCGTCGCCGTGCCGATCAACGCGCGTGCTCGGCGGAGGCGACGGGGAGGCGGACAGGCGACGCTGGGCTCGCCCGGTTCGGGCGCCTGCGGGCTCACGACCCCGGCACGCATCCTCCCGCCATCCATTTTCCTACCCCGTGCCGGTCGTGGGCGCGCTCGTGGTGCCGTTGGTGGGCGCGCCAGTCGTCAGGATCTCGAGCGAGAAGTTCTCGTCGAGCGCCGTGGCGCGATTGGTACCGGTCCCACCACCGGTGATCCCGATCGAGCTGATGATGGTGAGCCTGGGGAGTGCGTAGAGCGCCTTGATGAAGGAGAGCATCTGGTCGTAGGTGCCCGTTGTGGTCACCGTCACCGGGATGATGGTGACACCGCCGGAGCTCGATCCCGCGCCGGGACTCAGGCTCTGCACCTTGACGCCCGTCGCGCTCGCGGCATTGGAGATCGCGGTGACGTAATCGTAGATGTCGCTCGTCGGCGGAAGGGCGGCGTTCAGGCGTTGCTGCAAGGCTTGCAGTGCTGACGCATTGTGCGAGTAGGCCCTCAGGCGAGCGAGTTGGGCCTGGAGCTGGGCTTGCTCGAGCTGGGCTTGCTGAACCTTGGATCGGATCCCACCCAGCTTGTGGCTCTGGGGCTCGAAGAAGGCGACGACCCACAGCAAGAGCACCGCCAAGGTGACGGTGATGACGATCATCGTCGGCCGGCTCTTCAAGGCTCGCAAGAGCCGAACGCGCTCGTCGCTCATTTCGTCGGCACCGAGTATTCCGCGACCCGCTGGCCATGGGCGCGGCCTTCGATCTGCAGCGTGGCACCGAAGGTGACGGTGCTGCCCGAGCTGATCCCACCGCTGAGGTCGACGTTGGTGAAGATCGGCGACTGGCTCATCGACTGCCCCCAAGTCGTGACGGCCGAGAGGGTGGTGGTGATCACGGAGGTCGTGATGTTGCCGATCACCGTCGTGGGCGTCGGTGGTCCTGATCCCGACGGGTGGCCACTGCTGACGCCGGGGCTCGACCCCGACGCGCTGACGCCGGTGGTCGCGGTCATCGTGAGGTTCGACAACGTTGCCGTCGGCGGGATGTACTGACTGATCTGGTTGAGGACAACCAGCCAGTCGACCTCCTCGGTGAGCAGTGGCACGACGAGCGCGGACTGGGCCGCAACCGCGTTGCGCAGCGCGACCACCTTGTCGTACTTGGGGATGTCGACCGTCTTGATGGCGGTGTTCTGGCTGTTCAAGGTGGCGAGTTGTTGCTCTGCGTCGTGGACCTGGAGCAGGCGCCAACCGGTCAGTCCCGCCAGGACGATCCCGAGCCCCAGGGCCCCGGTGAGGACTCGGCGTCGCATGCGATCGGCCGCTGCCTGGTCGACGACGGACTGGGGCAACAGGTTGAAGGATTCGCCGTCGAGATCCGGCAACGCCAACCCGATCGCGACGGCGCCGATCGCGTCGATCTCGCTTGCTTGCTCCGGCGTGAGCGGCAGGCGGCTGGCGTCGATCGCCGCCAAGGGAGAACCGACGACCACCTGGAGGCCGGTCTCGGAGCGCAAGCGATCGAACAGCCCGACCGCACGCGCACCGGCTCCGGTCAGCTGGATGCGGCTGACCGGTCCGCGTCCTGGAAGAGACGAGAAAAAGCGGATCGAGCTCGAGATCTGCTCGACGAGCTCCCCCACGGCCCGGTCGCAGGCCGAGCGAGCCCGGTCGTCGGCTGCCCCAGGAATGCCGAGCCGGTGCTTGATCAGCTCGGCGTCCATATAGGGGACGTCGAGCGCGCTCGCGATGGACCTCGTGATCGAGCCACCGCCGAGGTCGATCGTCCGGACGAACTGTAGGACCCCGTTGTCGTGCACCACGATGGAGGTGAGTCCCGTCCCCACCGCTACCACTGCCTCGGGCTGGCCTGCGATCCTCGGGTCGCACAACGCCCGCACGAGGGCTGCCGTCGTCAGGTCGATGCTGACCAGCTCGAGCCCTGCTCCTTGCACCGCGCCGATGAGCGCGTCGATGAGCGCTTGATGCGCGCCTGCGACGAGTACCCGGAGGCGTGGGGGTTGTTCGGGTTCGGCGATCTGCCCGACGACCTTGAAGGAGAGCGCGGTCTGTTCGAACGGGAACGGCAGCACCTCGTCGGCTTGGAAGCGCACCGCGCTCTGGAGCTCGTCAGGAGGGAGGAGCGGCATCTCGACTTCACGCACGATCGCCCGCAAGCCCGCCACGCCGACGCGGACGCGTCGATCGCCGAAGCCACCCTCCCGCCACAGCCGTTGCAGGGCTTGGGACAGCTGTCCACCGTCGACGACTTCTCCGGCGTCGATCGTCCCGGGGCGCAGGCCCACCTGACCGAAGGCCTCGAGGACCGGAGGCGAGCCGGGGTGCATGCTGAGCTCGGCTGCGCGGACCGCGCTCGTACCGACATCCAATCCGATCAACCGATGTGGCGGCACCAGATCCCCGTTTGCGCTGCTCGCCGCGATCTGCGACGCAGGAAAATTTACCGGGCGCACCCGTGCATATCGCGAATGCTCGCGCGCTCCGGCATGACCGCCTGAGCATCGGGGCGCGGTGGATCGCCGTTCCCCTCGGCGCGCAGGTCGGTCCTTATTGCCATGGCGGCGTCCCCGAGAACCTGTGGAGGAGTGTGCGGTTGACCGGATCTATGCAGCGTCGATCGGCCCGACGTGGTGGAGGTCGCCTCGATCCCTGAGTCCGCTCGCAAGCGACTGTGCGATGCCCTCATCCAGCTCGATGCGCTGCGGAGCGCTCACCTTGGTTCGGCGGTGGAGGCGGTTGTGGGTCGGACGATCCCCGCAACGTCGACGTTCCCGGTCGCAGTCCATTGGAAGTCCGCATTCAACTCGACCACGGCGAAGTGACCAGCTCCTTCAGGAGGACGGCACGCCGGCCTGGAAGGTTCGAGGACTCTCCCAATGTCCGACCGGACCGCAACGGCGGCCAGCATCGCGATGCCGACCGGTTGCCCGATGCCTGGGACGTGCATGACCGCCCGGGCAGGGCTCAGTGACGTTCCTGACGATCGTCGAGCCCATGCACGGCCTGCCTCGCTGACCTGGGAATATGGAGACCGTCATCGAACCGTAATGTTCCTGCGGCGGATTCGCAGGTCTGCTGGGGAAAGATGGTGCAGTGAGACTTTCCCCTGAGGAGACACCGTTGGTCATCGAGTCGTGCCACAGCACGTGGGTCTTCGACTCGAGTCGCATGCGATTCCGCAGGATCTTGAAGGGTCTCGATCTCGATGCCCGGGATGCCTCTACTGCGTGGCGACCCTATTTCGGCTTGGAGCTCGACCCCTACTCCGAGTCGTTCGTCGTCATGTTGAATCCCGAGGGCACCCGCCTGCTCCGGTCGTGGCGCCACATCGAGCACTGTCCCCAGTGTGGCGGCGAGACGACGGGGGAGCTCTCGGTTGACGACCTGCGGGCGGCGCTGAGCTGAACCTGCTCGCGGGCGAACCAACGGTCCCTCGCTCTCCGATCGACCCCTCCTATGCTCGCGCGTCGTGGACACGGCAGGCCTCGACCGGCTGCTCAAGAACCTCCAGCAGTGGGATGCCTCTGACCTCCACCTGAAGGCAGGCTCGGCTCCCCACGTCCGCATCGACGGGGATCTGAGGACCCTCAGCAACGAGCCTCAGCTCACCCCTGAGGACACGGCAGGGATTGCTCGAGCGATTCTGCCCACATGGCTTGTCGACGCTTTCGACCGGCACCACGAGGCGGACTTTGCGTACTCGGTCCCCGGCGTGGGTCGATTCCGCGTCAACGCCTACTACCAGCGCAGCACCGTCGCGCTCGCGTTCCGCCGGGTCCGAGACGACGTACCTTCGGCGGACGAGCTCGGGCTCCCCCAGGTCGTCTTCGAGCTTGCCAACGAACGGCGCGGCCTCGTCCTCGTCACCGGTCCAACCGGGTCCGGAAAGACGACCACCCTGGCCGCGATGATCCAACACGTGAACCGAACCAGGCCCTGTTCGATCGTGACCATCGAAGACCCGATCGAGTACCTCCACCGTGACGAGCTGGCGACCATCGCGCAGCGCGAGGTGGGGTTCGACACCGAGTCCTTCGCCAGTGCGATGCGTGTGGTCCTGCGACAAGACCCCGATGTCATCATGGTCGGGGAGATGCGGGACACAGAAACCGCGTTCGCCGCGCTGACGGCAGCAGAGACCGGTCACCTGGTGTTCACGACGCTGCACACGATCGATGCGACCGAGACCATCACTCGGATCATCGACCTCTTCCCCCAGTACCAGCATCGCCAGATCCGCTCGTCGCTCGCTGGATGCTTGCGAGGCACCATCGCACAACGCCTCGTTCGCCGTGCTGATGGCGTCGGTCGGGCCGCTGCCCTCGAGGTGATGGTGGCCAACGGCCGCATTCGTCAATGCATCATGGATCCAGAGCTCACCTCTGACATCGCGAGCATCATCGCCGAGGGTGAGTACTACGGGATGAGGACGTTCGACCAGAGCCTTGCCGAGCTGCTCGAGGCAGGAGCGATCACCTTGCAGGACGCGCTGGACGCTGCCTCCAACCCTCATGACCTGCGGGTGACCCTCGAGCGTCGAGGTCTGGTCAGGACCGGGAGCTGGTAACCGATCGCCTCAGGCCCCACCGAGGCGGGCACCGGCGAGGATCAGCACGAGCCCGACACCCGAGCAGACCACCATCGGGTGCGACCTGACGAGCGCTCCGTGGTTGGGGCGCCTTGCCCGCCGTGAGCTCGAGCATCCGATGCCGACCAGCGTGACCAGGGCAGCCGATCCGGCGAAGATGATGCCGCCGGGAGGCCAGAGCCACCCTGCGCCGAACGCCAGGCCGGTCACCACGATGCCAGCCGTCCACGATGCCGGGAGCGTTCGGCAGCGGAGCTTGGCTGCCAGAGCCGAGCTGCCCGCCAGCACCAGCGGCATCGCCAGGGCCCCGGCGAGAGCCCAACCGAGGCGGCCAATCCCCCCTTCGGCCACAGTCACCAGGAGCAAGGACGCGACGGCTCCACCGCTGGCAAACCCCAGACCCCGAGGAACCGCGAGATCGTCGAGCTCGATGGCCGCGGCAGCAATCGCGATTGCTTCGAGGATCCCAAGCGAGGCGAGCGGGGCGAGTGCACCGAGCGCGAGCACGGTTGCCACGAAGCACAGCGCGGTGATCAGCTCGACGATCGGGTACCTGGCAGAGATCCGTGCGCTGCAGGAACGGCAACGCCCGCGAAGGATCAACCACGACAGCACCGGAACGTTGTCCAGGGCACCGAGCCGCGCCTTGCAAGAGGGGCAATGCGACCGCGGGTGGGCGAGGGACAGGCCCCGTGGCATCCGGTAGATGACCACGTTCAGGAAAGAACCGATGGACAGGCCGACGATGCCCGTCATGGCCACAGCCAGAGGGCGAGCGGCACCGGCCAGCATCGAAGAGCGACTGTAGCGTCGCGGGTCCCCCAATTCGGGGAGTGCCCACAGTACGCTTCGGCGAGGCAGGTGGTCCTGGCGCCAGGGACCAGGTCCAGCTTGCCATCGAGGGGCTGTATTCATGAGTGAAACAACAGTGTCGGTTGCACCCCTCAACGCTCCGGGTGCTGGTCGACGGTCGGTTGCGCCGTCTTCCGGCGATCGTGGCGCGAGTGCTCCAGTGGATGGTGGCGCACGCGATCTCGCAGCGGAGCACGGTCTTCCCTTCGTCGACCTCACCCGGATGACGTTCGGGCCGGGTGCTGCGGACCTGCTGCCCGAGCCCGTGGCTCGCCGATACGGCGTCGTGCCGATGGGGAGGCGGTTGGGCACACCGGTCCTTGCGGTGTCGAATCCGTCCGATCAGTTCGCAATGGACATGCTCCGCGCCACCCTTGGTCGCGATTTCTTGGCCGTCGTGGCGAGCAGCGAGCAGATCGCCCGCGCGCTCGACCAGCTCTACGGCTCACCGGGCTCTGGGACGGGGAGCGCCCCCGTGTCGGAGAAGGAGGTTTTGGGGAAGAAGGGCGGCGCCGCGCCAGCCGCTGCGGGGGTGGGCCCGCAAGCGGCACGGAGCGCCGACGCCCAGGGGCAGGGCGACCAAGCTCACGTCGACGAGCGATCGTCCGCGCAGGCCCAGCCAGGCCAGGACATCCCTGCCGTTCCCGCCGGATGGTCTACCGCCGGTTCGGCGGATCGCAGCGCTCGACCAGGGCTTCCCGACGGGCCAAGTGGTCCCGAGACCCTGGAGGATGAGCTCCCTGAGATCATCCGTTCGGGGCCGTCCCTCGCGCGCTCGCTCGTCGCCTCGGGTCGTGTGAGCGCCGAGGCGATGGTGGCCGCGCTCCGTGCGTACCCGCAGACCGGCGAGTCGCTTGCCCGTTACCTCTTCGACAACAAAGTGGCGAAGGAGGAGGACCTGGTCTGGGCCATGGCTCAGGAGATGGGCCTCCAGTTCGTCGACCTCAACCATGCCAACATCGATCGGGCTGCCCTCGCTCTGGTTCCGTTGGCGACCGCGACGCGCCACACGGTGTTACCCATCGGGTTCGACAACGGTATGCCCGTCATTGCCATGGCCAACCCGACCGACGTGGTGGCCATGGACGACCTTCGCTCGATCATCGGGCGGTCGTTCAAGCCCGTCGTGGCGACTCGTTCCCAGCTCCTGACCTTCACTCGCATCCTGTATCGTCCCGACGCCGAGGTGGCCGAGGTGGCCGAGGATGCCGCTGATGTCGCCGAGTCGCAGAGCGGCGGCGTCGAGATCGCCGACCTCCAGGCGGTGGTGGAGAATGCGCCGATCGTTCGCTACGTGAACCTGCTCATCATGCAGGCCTTGAACGAGCGAGCCTCGGACATCCACATCGAGCCGGCCGCGGATCGTCTTCGCATCCGCTTTCGCATCGACGGCGTCATGCACGAAACGACCTCGGCCTCGTCGGCGATCACCGCTGCGGTCGTCAGCCGGTTGAAGGTCCTCGGGGACATGGACATCGCCGAGCATCGCATTCCCCAGGAGGGCCGGGTCTCGCTGTCGATGAGCGACCGCAAGATCGACTTGCGGCTCGCGACGTTGCCGTCGACCTTCGGTGAGACGGTCGTGATGCGAATCCTCGACAAGTCCGCGAGCCTCCGCACGCTCCCGGAGCTCGGCTTCATGCCGGACACGCTCGATCGATATGCCAAGTCCTACAAGCAGCCCTACGGCGTGATCATGGTCACCGGGCCCACTGGAGCCGGGAAGACGACAACCCTGTACGCGACGTTGGCCGAGGTCCTCACGCCGGAGAAATGCGTGGTGACCGTGGAGGACCCGGTCGAGTACCAGATCGACGGTGTCACACAGGTGCAGATCAACCCCAAGGCAGGGTTGTACTTCTCCAACGCGTTGCGGTCGATCCTTCGTGCCGACCCCGACATCGTTCTGATCGGCGAGATCCGAGATCGCGAAACGGCCACCATCGCGATGGAGGCAGCGCTCAGCGGCCACCTCGTTCTCACCACGCTGCACACGAACAACGCTTCGTCGACACCGCTGCGGCTCACCGAGATGGGCATCGAACCGTTCCTCGTGACCTCGGCCGTGGGGTCGGTTTTGACCCAGCGTCTTGCGCGGGTGCTGTGCTCGGCGTGCAAGGAGCCATACGAGGCCTCCGAGAAGGATTTCTACGCGGCGGGTTACTCCGATGCCGACATCGAGGGTCTCGAAACCAACGTGCTCTACCGTGCCGTTGGGTGCCGGACTTGTGGCCACACCGGTTACTTCGGGCGCGTTGCCCTCGCTGAGGTGATGAACGTGAGCGAGGAGATCGAGCGAATGATCATCGAACAGGCGTCGGTGGTCGACATCGAGCGCAAAGCCTGCGAGCAGGGGATGCGCACACTTCGCCAAGACGGGCTCCTCCGCGTCGTCCAAGGGACGACGACGCTCGAAGAGGTCCTGCGGGTGGTCGTATGAGCCCAACTTCGACGGTTGCCCGTACGGAGTGGTCACGGCGCTTGGCGCAAGCGCTCGCTTCGGGGGGCTTCGTGTCCGAGGACGCGATCTCCTCGCTGTTGGTCCAGTCCACCGAAGCCGATGTGCCGCTCGCAACGGTTCTCATTCTTCGTGATCAACGGTTGGGGCCCGTCGTGCTCGAGACCCTCGGACAGCTGGCACGGCTGCCGGTCGCTGATCTTGAAGCAGAGCCGCCCGTCGAAGAGGCGCTCGATGCAGTTCCACGCGAGCTGTGGCGGGAGTATCACGCCATCCCCGTTCGCTTCAGTGGTCCGAACCTCGTCGTTGCCTTCAGCGAGCCACCCGATCCGGCCGACGTCCAAGCATTCGCCGAACGTGTCGGCATGCAGGTCGTTCCAGTGCTTGCCAATCCCTTGGTGATCGAGGGGCTCTTTTCGACCGTGCGCACGAACGGCTCGAACCCCCCGACGGTGCCTCCTCTCCCGCTCGCCCCGCCACCACCTTCCACGTTGTGGGCGACAGCACCGCCACCCCCGCCTTCGCCATCACCTCCACCTCCATCTCAATCGCCACCGCCACCGCCGTCGTCGCTACTGTGGGCGACCCCGCCGGCGCCGACCAGGGTGCCAGCAACCGACGTCCTGTCGTCTCCGGGGGTGTCGACACTCCCACGATCGGCTGCAGCGACGGCGGACCCCGCGTCGGCGCAGCGACCACCGGAGCCCAAGCTCGCAGCGACGGAATCACCGGCGAGGCCGGCCACAGCACGCTCGGAGCCCCAGCCCATCGCCAGGAGTGCTCCCACCCACCTCGACGACCTGCTGCGCTACGGCGTCGCGGCTCGAGCGTCAGACATCCATCTCATCGCTGGCGTTCCGCCCACGATTCGCGTCGATGGCGCGCTGCATCCAATTCCGGACCTTCCGCCGCTCGACGCCGACAGGGTGAGAGATCTCGTCTTCGCCGTGCTGCCGCAGAGCCAACGGGAGCGGTTCGAGAGCGAGCACGAGCTCGACACCTCGCACTCGGTGGCGGACCTCGGACGATTCCGGGTCAACGTCTCCTATCAGCGAGAGAGCGTGGCGGTGGCGATCAGGCCGATCCCGCACGAGATTCCACCCTTCGACAGCCTGGGGATTCCTGACTCGGTTCGCAATTTCACCGAGCTTCGTCGAGGCCTGGTGCTCGTCACCGGCCCGACCGGGTCAGGGAAGTCGACGACGTTGGCATCGTTGATCGACATCATCAACGAGTCCAAGCCGCTCCACATCGTCACGATCGAAGACCCCATCGAGTTCCTCCACCGGCACAAGCGATCCGTGTTGAGCCAGCGCGAGCTCGGCACGGACACCTTCTCGTTTTCCGAGGCGATCCGCCGGGCACTGCGTCAGGACCCGGACGTGATCCTGGTCGGCGAGATGCGCGACCTCGAGACGATCGCGGTCGCGCTCACTGCCGCCGAGACCGGGCACCTCGTTTTCGCAACCCTGCACACCCAGGACGCGCCGTCGACGATCGATCGGATCATCGACGTGTTCCCGCCGAGCCAGCAGGAGCAGATCCGGATCCAGCTCGCTTCGACCCTCCAAGGCGTCGTGACCCAGCAGTTGCTTCCACGCAGTGACGGTGGCGGTCGTTGCGTCGCCACCGAGGTCCTCGTGTGCACGCCGGGCGTCCAGAACCTGATCCGCGCGGCGAAGACCCACCAGATCTACTCGGTGATGCAGACCGGGGCGCAATTCGGCATGCAGACGATGGACCAGAGTTTGGCGTCCCTGGTGCGCCAACGACTCGTCTCTGTCGGTGTTGCCATGGATCGCTGCCGTGACGAAGAGGACTTCCGGAGCCATATCGAGGGGTTCGAATGACGACGACGTTCGAGTACAAGGTCCGCGATCAGATGGGGAACCTTGTCGAGGGGACGCTGGTCGGCGACAGCTTGCCGATGGTCGTCGGGCATCTTCGCCGATTGGGGTACTTGCCCGTCGCCGTCACGCCCGCGCGCGGCGCGGGGCTCAAGACCGAGGTCGTCATTCCCGGCGTCAGCGACCGCGTCAAGCCCAAAGAAGTCGCGCTCTTCGCTCGCCAGTTCGCGACCATGGTCGACTCCGGCCTGTCGATCAACCGTGCCCTGACCGTGATCATCTCGCAGACCGAGAACAAGCACTTCGCTGCGCGGCTGCGCCAGGTCCACGATGACGTCGAGAAGGGGACGTCGCTGTCGAGAGCCCTGGCGAAGCATCCCAAGGTCTTCGACACCCTCTTCGTGTCGATGGTCGCGGCCGGAGAGGTCAGTGGAAACATCGACGTCGTCCTCAAGGAGGTCGCGGACACCCTCGAGAAGTCCGTCGAGCTCCGACGCAAGGTCCGCGGTGCCATGGCGTATCCGATCGTCGTCGTCTCGGTGATCGCCGTGATCGTCACGATCATGCTGACGGTGATCGTTCCGATCTTCAAGAAGCTCTTCGCGAGCCTGGGGGGGAAGCTGCCGTACCCGACGCGGGTCCTCATCTCGATCTCGAGCACCGTTGCCAGCTGGCGCGTGCTGATCGTCCTGCTCGTCATCGCGGGCTGCGCGATCGCCCTGAATCGCTGGATCCGGACCGACGCAGGGCGTCACGCCTGGGACATGCTCAAGCTGCGGCTACCGATCTTTGGTGCCCTCTCGCACAAGACGGCACTCAGTCGCCTCACCGCCACGCTCTCGTCGCTTCTCAGTGCGGGGGTTCCTGCACTGGAGGCACTCGAGATCGTCAGCCGCACCAGTGGGAACGCGATCGTCTCCGACGCCGTGCTCGAGATCCGCCAGCGCGTGCGCGAGGGCAGCTCGTTCTCGGAGCCGATGCGGAACGCGCCCAGCGTCTTCCCGCCACTGGTGGTGCAGATGACCGAGGTAGGCGAACAGACCGGGGCACTGGACGACATGTTGAAGAGGGTCTCGGCCTTCTACGGGGGAGAGGTGGAGCAAACGGTGAACAACCTGACCTCGATCCTCGAACCGGTGCTGATCGTCATCATGGGCGTGGTGATCGGGGCCATCATCATCAGCCTCTACCTCCCGATGTTCGACTACATCAAGCTCGTGCACTGATCCGGCGCAGCGGCTCGCGGACTCGAGCAGGCTCTGTAGCACCTGCTCGCACGCCACTCGGATCTGACCCACCACGACCCTCCTTCGGGCTTTAGGGTTCCCGGTGATGTCGTTCCCCGAGGGCGATCCGCCGGAGGTCCCGCTGGAGCAGCGAGAGGAGATCCGCGGTGCGAGCGCGCCGGTCGGGAGCCGAAACGACATCGGTGCCCCCAGCCTTTCCTTCTCCGAGGTGCCACCCGGCGACCCCGTGCTCGACGGCGCCGCGACGGCTGGTGCAAACCGCCGAGAAGGGCTCCCTCCCCATCGCGTGCGTGAGATGGCGATCGAGCTCGGGCCCCAACCCGCTTCGTCGCGCCGTCCGAGCCTGTTGCGTGCCGCGCTCGCCGCGTGCGTCCGAGCGATCGTGCTGGCAGCTCGCCTCGTGCGGCGCGGGTGGCCCGTCCTCCGGTACCTGATCGGGTTGGCGATCGCCGCGCTCGTCATCTGGGTTCTCAGTGGCCACACCGACGAGCTCACCGGGATCGACGGCATCTTCTCCCACTTGCGCTGGCCGTGGCTCATTCCAGCACTCGTGGTCGAAACGGGGTCACTCGGGGCGTTCGCGTTGCTCCAACACCGCCTTCTCCGTGCTGGTGGCCTGGAGGTTCCCGAGCAGACGTTGTTCACGATCACCTGGGCGGCACAGGCGGTCACCAACTCGCTCCCCGCCGGTTCTGCAGTCGCCGCGCTCTACGGGTTCCGTTGGTTCCGGCGCCTCGGGGCGAGTGACTCCCTGGCCATCTGGGCACTGATCGGGACCCTGGTCGGCTCGGCGATCTCGCTGGCGCTCGTGGCCACGGCAGGGTTGTCACTCGCAGAAGGCGAGGGGGCGTCGCTCGGCTTGATCCCGGTGATCGTCGGGGTCCTCGGCGTCACGGTCGGCGCGGGTGCGCTCTACCTCTACCGCAGGCCACAGCAGGCTGTGGTCAGGTGGTGGTTGGGGCTGTGGGATCGGCTCTCGCGGCGCTCCAACGGCGACGTGGGAACGAGGAGCAGCGCGATTGTCGCCCGGGCGACGGCGTATCGCCTCCATTGGCGAGACGTTGTCGTTGGGCTGGGTTGGGGGATCGCGACCTGGCTGTTGGACTGTGCCTGCTTTGTCATTGCGTTCGTCGCCGTGGGCGCGGCCATTCCGTGGAAGGCCCTGATGCTCGCCTATGGTGCTGGGCAGCTGGCGGCCAACCTCCCCGTCACGCCCGGGGGCCTCGGGGCCGTGGAGGGCAGCATCACGATCGCCCTCGTTGCTTTTGGTGGCGCTCGGGCTGGAACGGTGGATGCCGTCCTGATCTATCGGCTCATCAGCTTCTGGTGGGTGTTGGCCGCAGGGTGGGTTTGCGCGGGGCTGCTCGCACTCGGCGTGCGGAGGGGTCGGTGGCCTCGAAGTGTCCTGGAGGGCGACCCGGCGGCTGCAGCACTGGTTTCGGTCGTGCTCCATCATCAGAATCCTGACGTCAGCGACCAGAGGGTGGATCCGTGATCGTTCGTCGCCATCGGTCAGCGACCATGCACCCAGAACGGGGGTGTTGGGTGCGCCTGAGGCCCCTTCGCCACGCGGGCCGGGGGCGTCTCGAGCGCGGCGCACCATTCCTCAACGGGGGCAGGGTCCGTCGCAGCGTGGTCGTCACCACTGCGCTCGGTCTTTGCGCTGCGCTGCTCGCCGGGTGCTCGTCTGCTCGCAACGCCCTCGGGACCATCAACAGCCCGTGTTACGTGGCGCTCCCGGCTGCTGAGGCCGCGGTCCACGGCAGGGGACATCTCGCCGGGGTGCGCTTAGTCCGGGTCAGCGCATTGCCCACCTTCGGCCTGTTGCACCGTGCGGCCACCCGGCCGAAGGCACGTGCGCGCCGCGTGTGTCTCGTCGCGTTCAACGGACGGTTCTCGGCGACCGGCGTCCAGCGTCCCATGGGCAGGCTTCGGGGAACGGTCGCAGTGGTGGTGTTGCGCTACCCGGACAACCGTGTCCTCGCCACCGTCATCCTCCGGCGCCCCGAGATCCATTTCGGCCATCCGCACTTGCTGTCGTTGGCCGCCAGGAGCGGTCCTGCGTAGTGCGCCGGATGGTTCCAGGGCGCAGAGCCCTCTTCGGTCCCGAGGTTCTCAGATGCCCGAAGCGTCCATCCCGCCACCGTGATCATCATCGGGGAGCTTGGAGTCGTCGACCCCGTGGCGCCTCCCCCCGGTTCTCGTTCGGCGGGTCGCGCGCTCGATCCGCTCAAGCTCACGCTCCACGTCCGACCACAGCAGCGGATCCGGATCTCCCCCCACTGCGGTGACGCGCTGCGCGCGCGCCAGTGTGACGAACGCAACGCTCCACAGGACGCCGATCGTCGCGAGCTTTGCCACGAACCCCGCCAACTGCTGATCGAGCACCGCAGAGACGCCGAAGATCGGGGGGGTGCGCGCGAAGACCGGGTAGAGGGGGTGCCGGGCGAAGATCCAGACCACTGCGAGGAAGCTGGGGACGATCGACTGCACGACGAGGTAGCCCGCGCGCCCCAGTGACGAAGGGCGCGGGCCGGGGAATCGCGTGAGCACGGGCATCCACAGAACGAAGCCAGCAAAGAGCAACGCCCCGTCGCACACTGCCCTGACCGCCAACGACGACGCCTGCGCGTCGACCGCAGGGGTGCTCAATGTCGCCACCGCAATGACCGTCACGATGGCCGTGGCGATCGCCGGCTTCCTGCAAATCCGGAGCAAGCTGTCCACGACGAGCGGGCGGGTGAACGACGCAATGGCGGGT
The DNA here is from genome assembly GCA_021324045.1 of Actinomycetota bacterium. GTDB lineage: Bacteria > Actinomycetota > Acidimicrobiia > Acidimicrobiales > RAAP-2 > JAJPJV01. The sequence continues at coordinate 43,554 of JAJPJV010000041.1, forward strand.
TGCGGGAGGCCGGTCACGAGCAGCGGCGGTGCCGCGAGCACGAGGAGCAGACGCTGGCAGACGAGGCCGGTCAGCGACCAGTGCATCGCTATGTCCGCCAAGGGCCAGGTCAACGCGACGAAGAGGACGGCGAGACCGCCGGAGAAGCTGGCCAACTGGGTGCGGCTGACCACCCACGAAGGTCGCCGAACGATCACCGCGTAGGCGATTCCGGTTGCAGCCACCAATACCCAGGTGATGACGTGCGGCTCGAAGCTCCAAGGCGAGGCGTGGCTCATGGGCTGACCTGTTCCCAGGAAGAGATCGGCACCCTACGCTCTGCGCAGTGGCGCCGCTTGATCGCCTTGAACGCCTGACGGACCTGGTGCTGGTCCTCCTCAACACCTCGCGACCGCTCACCCTCGAGGAGCTCGCGCGAGACGTCCCTGGCTACCCCGAGACGCGCGATGCGCGGCGCCAGGCCTTCGAGCGGGATAAGCGGTTGCTGCGGGAGGAGGGCATTCCGATCGCCACGACCCCGGTCGAGGGACCAGAGCAGTATGGCTACTGGATCGATCCCGAGGCCTTCTACCTCCCAGACCTTGCACTGACTCCCGAGGAGCAAGCAGCACTGCATCTCGCCGTTGCCGGCGTTCATCTCGGCGATCCTAGCGGTCGTGATGCGCTCCTGAAGTTGGGTGCGAGTGGTCTGGCGGAGACGCAACCGCTGGCCTTGTTCTCCCCGCCAGCGGCGCTCGCAGCGCTCTTCGAGGCCATTCGGGAGCGCTGCACCGCCGAGTTCAGCTACCGGGAACAACGGCGCTTCACGACGCCGGCTCGGCTGTGGTTCGGTCGAGGGCATTGGTACCTGATCGCGTGGGACCACGATCGTGGTGCGGCCCGCACCTTTCGCGTCGATCGGATCGGTGGGATCCCGACGATCGGCGAACCAGGGAGCGGGATCCTCCCCCAGGGTTTCGATCCGGAGAAAGAGGCTCCCGAAGAGCCGTGGCGAGTTGTCAGCGCCGCAGACGAGGCCGAAGTGTGGTTGCTCGTCGACGCCATCGAGGCGAATCGGGTGATCGCAGAGGTCGGCGAGCAGGCGTTGCAAGCGCGTCACGAGGATGGGTCGGTGTTGCTTCGGCTCGGGATCACGAGCCTGGAGGCGATGCGCTCATGGGTGCTCGGCTTGCTCGATCACGCGGAGGTCACGGCTCCGGCTTCGATCCGATCGGTGATCATCGACTGGCTCGAGGCCATCGCCGCCGGTGAGCCCCCTCCTGGCGCGCCCGCAGGGCACCTCGACCCCGCCGTCAACCCCGCACCCACCGAGCCCCGAGGGCGATCGCGAGCCGATGACATGGACCTGGGTGGGCCCCGTGGCCAGCGGCGAGATGCGCGTCAGCGGCTCCGCCGATTGCTGGCAATCGTCGGTTGGCTCGCCAGAGCCGGTCGGGCCCAAATTCCCGAGGTCGCGCAGCGGTTCGGACTCTCCGAGAGAGAGCTCGTGTCCGAGCTCGAGCTGGCTGCCTGCTGCGGGTTGCCGCCGTATACCCCGGACGCGCTGATGGAGATCGTGATCACCGGCGAGACCGTGGAAGCGTCGCTCCCGGAGGGACTGGCGCGACCTCGCCGGCTGACGGCCGCCGAAGGGCTTGCCCTAGCGACTGCCGCTCGGACGATCCTCGCGGTTCCGGGTGCCGATGCCAATGGTGACCTCGCCCGTGCCCTCGACAAGCTTGAAGCGGCGCTGGGTGCCCGACGCGGGTTGGTGATCGATCTCAACAACCCTCCGATGCTCGGGGCGGTGCGGCGCGCCTGCGAGGAGGGGTCGGTGGTCGAGATCGAGTATCACTCCGCTTCCAGCGACGAGGTCACCCAACGGGTGGTAGAGCCGTACAAGGTGATCTCGCTCGAAGGGCGCTGGTACCTCGATGCGTACTGTCACCGGGCACAGGCGACGCGACGTTTCCGGGTCGACCGTATTCGCGATGTGAACGTCGTTGAGGGCCAGGCGCGCGTGAGCGGAGACGTCGCGACGCCGCGCTCAGACGACGTCTTGGCGACCGAGGCCTTCGTTCCCGGACCTGGCGCCACGACGGTGCGCCTCGTGGTCGACCGGACGGCGTCGTGGTTGCTCGAAGCGGTACCTGTGCTCGAGGTTGCCCAGCGAGGCGAGCACTTCGAGGCCGTCCTGGCGGTCGGTGGCGTCGCGTGGTTGGAGCGCACGCTGCTCCAGGCGGGGGCAGGAGCCCGCGTTGTCGATCCTCCCGAGTGGAGAAGGATCGGCCCCCGCGCAGCTCGGCGGATTCTCGCCAAGTACCGCGACCGTTCTTGACGTGCTTGGCGTGAGCCGCGTGAGGGACGGCACGGGGAGGTATTACCTCGCCGGTCTCGACACCGATGTTCCTCTCGGGGGTCCGCAACCCGACGCCGTCGGCGGATGGTGGGTGGGCACTGGCGCGTTCGCGCTCGGGCTCCACGGGCGGATCCGCGCCGGATCCTTCCAAGCGGTCCTCGAGGGGCGGAACCCGTCGTCTCGGTGTTCCTTGGCCCTTCGACGGGGGGCGAGCGTGATGGGCTACGACCTGACGTTCAGCGCCCCCAAGGGGGTCAGCGCACTTTTTGCCCTCGGTCAAGCGAGCATGGCCGACCAGGTGCTCGAAGCTCATCATCAAGCTGTCCGAGCTGCGACCTCCTACATCGAACGTTTTGCCGCCGCGGTCCGCCGCGGGCCGAGCGACGACGTCCGCGTGGTCCGCACCGACGGTCTGATCGGTGCGGCGTTCACACACTTCGCGAGTCGAGCATCGGACCCACATCTCCATACCCATGTGGTGCTCGCGAACCTGGCCCACGGAGAGGACCGCTGGTCGGCACTCGATGGTCGTGGGCTGTTCGCGCATGCCGCTGCCGCCGGCGAGCTCTACGAAGCGCACCTCCGCCACGGGTTGGCGAGCTCCTCGTCCATCGAGTGGGAGCGAGGGCGCCAGGGTCGGCCCCAGATCGCCGGGCTCGATCCCGTGGTGATCGGAATCTTCTCGAACCGCTCGGCAGAGATTCGCATGCACCTCGACGAGCGGGGTCTCCGCTCGCGGCGAGCACGCCGCATCGCCTGGGCGACAACGCGCGACCCGGCGGTCGCTGGGCCTGGCGTTGCCGAGCTGCGCATGTGCTGGGCCGAGCGCGCCAGGCGGCACGGGGTCGGGCCCCTGGAGCTTCGATGGGGTAGCGATCGGGGCCATCCATTGCCACGAGGGCTCGACGAGCATCGCTTCGCAGCGGAGCTCTACCGGAGCCCGCACGGCGTGCGCCGGCGTGATGTGATCCGGGCATGGAGTCGATCCCTCCTGCAGGGCGCCCCAGCTCGGGAGATCCAAGGCGCGGTCGAGCACTGGCTCCCTGGCGTCGAAGGGATCGGCGTTGCGGAACCGCTTTCGGCGATCGGACCATTGATCCCGGGGAGTCACCTCCTTCGGGCTCTCGGCCCGCGTCCGCTGCAAGCCGCTCAACAACCGCTCTGGCGAGCCGGGGCCGAGGCGATCGAGGCATACCGGTCGCGTTGGGGGATCGGCGTGCGCGATCCGTTGCTCGATCTCGCTGATCGACGACCCCTCAGGGATCTGCCCGCGCGGCAGGTTGCTGACCACCTCACGCTGTGCCGTCACCTTGGTGAGCTGCGCGCCCAACTCGGCAGAGCGCGAGATCCGACCACTGGCCGGGGCGGCCTGGAGCTCGGTCATCGATGATCCGTTCGCTCCAGCCAGTGGGCCCTCGTCTCCCGGGACTGCCCCCCAGGGTGCAGCGCATGATCGAGTGATCGCACCGGTTCACGGTCGCTGACGAGCTCTCGCCACGGGGAGAAGGCATACGACGGTGTGAGTTGCACCCACCCGATTTGATTCCGAGCATCGATCGCAAGGGCCATCCCGGACCGACCCCGCGCGACGACGTCGACCGGCAATCGCGGCCGGAAGATCGAAGAGGTGCTGACTGACCCGTGAAGCCGTCTGTCGGGTCCTTGTGCGGTCGCGACTGTTCGCGACAGGAGCTCGGCCTCACCTGCCAACAACGACACCGTGCGCAGCGTCGGCAGATCGGCGATCCCTCCGAGGACCATCGTGGAGCCGAACAACGACAGGAAGCTCTCTGCTTCCCGGCCCCACCGATTCCGGGCCTGCGAGAGATCTTGAAGGCAAGCCAGGGTCAGCAATCCCTGCCCGGCACCTTCGCTGACGATCGCTGGTAGGTCGGGAAGGGGCGCGATGTTCGCGACTTCGTCCAGCGCGAACAGCACCGGAGGGTTGGTCGTCGCTTCGAGCGCTCGCCTGTAGGCGGCGTCACGGACGTCGGAGAGGATGCCGACGATCAATGGAGCGAACAGCTGCTGGTGACGCCCCGCGGCACAGATGTACAACGTGTGGGGCCCGCTGCAGAAGGATTCGGTGTCCAAGAACGGAGGCTCCGTCGAAGCCAGAGCGGAGACGGATCGATACGCGGCGAGCACGCCGGATGCCGTCGACCAGATGCTGGATTGCTCGCGCTCCTCTGTGGTGAGGATGCCTGCCAGCACGTCGGTGGCCGGCTGGCGATCCCCGATCTTGTTGGTCAGCACGTCGAGCGCGCTGGTGCCCTCGTGGCGATCGACCCACGAAAGGACCGTGCGCATCGATTGGCCCGAGAGCGCCGCAGCATGCAACAAGGGGGCGAGCAATGCGGCGGCCCGCTCGCTCCAGTGGTCCGTCGTCGCGGGCGTCCATGATCCGCCGCCGCTGTGCGTGGCGCGCACCATGGCATGAGCAACTCCGAGGGCACCGTCCCAGGCGCGGCTCGCGTTGACGGGAGACCATCCGACTCGCAGTGCCTGGGAGGTCTCCTCGACGGTGCCGCTCGGATCGTAGAGGAGCGTCCAGCCGCGGCGCGCACGCGCCCGAGCCGTGGCCATGAGGACGTCTGGCTTCGTCGAGGTACTGACGACCGCTCCGTCAGCTGCGAGCACGTTGGGGATGACGATGGAGGACGTCTTTCCAGAGCGCGACGGTCCGAGGATCAAGGTGGAACGTTCTGGACCTGACCAGGCCCAACCGCCATCGCCGAGTCCCAGGTAAATACCCCTTTTCCCGTTGCCTGGCATCTCCGTCACGTCCTTTGGGACCCATCGTCGTTCTCGGGCATTCGGATCGCTTGCCGAGCGTCCGAAGCGATGTCGGGCATGCGCCAACATTGCGGTCGTCGCGACACAGAAGGGTCTTGGCCATCGGCGGTCGGCGTGCAAACGGCCTCCAACGCTCGACCACCGGCCCCCTTCGAAAGCTCACGATCGTCGCCGACGGGGTGATCGTCGCCAAGTCAACGCGGACGGGTCGCGCCTCGTGCGCGCCAGATGCTCGGTGGTGCGCGCACGCCGACGCAACGATCTGCCGACCACAGTTAGTGGTAGTTGAGTGCCGCATTATGCAGCTGATGATCGAACCGTCATCGCTACGGGCGTCGATCGAAGAGCATGAGGTCGGGTAGGTGAGCAACACATGGTGCTCGTTGCTATGTTGCATTACTGGGTATCCACATCGTTGTGCAACATGGAGAGTATCTTTTGGCGGCATGCACGCACGGTTGTGGACGAGCGTGCAGCCACCAAGACGTAATGCGTCATTGGGGTGATCAAGCAATAGCCGGTGCAGCAATGCGGAAGCCGGAGTTCGTCGGTCTCCGGTGCCTCGCAGGCTTCACCTACAACCAAAGTTGAAGTTCAAAGGGAGGTGCACCTGTGGCGCCAGCCGCAAACAAGCGGGCCCCGGCAAGGAAGACCGCCAAGCGGGCCCCGGCAAGGAAGACCGCCGCTCGGAGGAGCACGGCACGAGCGACGGCTCGAAAGAGCACCGCGCGGCGGGTGGTTGCGAGAAAGAGCACGGCGCGTAAAGCGACGGCTCGAAAGAGCACAGTTCGGAAGCGGACAACAACCCGAGTCGGCGCTCGCAAGACGACGGCTCGCAAGACGACCGCCCGCAAGGCCCCGGCGCGCAAGCGGACGACGAAGAAGGCCGCGGCTCGCAAGACGACGGCTCGTAAGACGACCGCTCGCAAGACGACCGCTCGCAAGACGACCGCTCGCAAGACGACGGCCCGCAAGGCCCCGGCGCACAAGCGGACGACGAAGAAGGCCGCGGCTCGTAAGACGACCGCTCGCAAGACGACCGCCCGCAAGACGACGGCCCGCAAGGCCCCGGCGCGCAAGCGGACGACGAAGAAGGCCGCGGCTCGTAAGACGACCGCTCGCAAGACGACCGCCCGCAAGACGACCGCCCGCAAGGCCCCGGCGCGCAAGCGGACGACGAAGAAGGCCGCGCCGACAAAAGCCCCCGCGCGCAAACGAGTCGTCAAGAAGGCACCAGCACCAGCACCGGCACCAGTACCGGCCGTGGAGGAGACTCCTCCGCCGATCTCCGATATGCCGTTCTGAGCAGTTCGTTGCCACCCAGCCTGAAGGTGGCGCGAGATGGGCGGGGGTTCTCCTCCGCCCATCTCGCTGGGTCACGAAGGAGGCGTGTGATCGGGTGGATCAGCCGCTCGCCATGCAGCGTCCTTGCTGCACACCCTCAGGCAACGGGCAAGGAGCGGGTCGGTCGGCCTGTGACTGCCTCACAACGTGAGCGCATGGAAGCTCTCGCCTCGGGAGACTCCTGCGATCGCGCCGTGGCGCTCGAGCTGAGCGATGAGCTGACGGCTGAAGTCCGTCTCGGTGGTTTCGGCTCCGATTCCCATGGCATTGCGGTGCTGGCTTCGATGCGCCAGGAGCGCAGCGAGCTTCAACTGCTCGAAGCCGCGAACGGACTCGACATGGTTCGGGACGTCGGCCTCCCAGAGGAGCAAGATTGCGGGTCTGTGCGGGGTGAGGCCTTCCTCGGGGAAGAAGAGGGGGTCTCCTGCGGCCACGATCGCGTCGGTCACGATGAAGCCCGCGTTGCGGTGGTCGGGATGCAACCGATAGCGGCGCCATGGGTCGTGGCTAAGCACGACATCGGGGCGAATGCGTCGGATCGCGCGGCAGACCGCGCGCCGTTCCTCGGGGCCGTTGCGCAGCTCTCCGTCCGTGCGACCGAGGAACTCCACGCTTTGGCTTCCAAGGAGCCCTGCGGCCTCGGTGGCCTCGTGCATCCTGACCGCGGCGAGCTGTGCAGTGTCCATACCTGGGTCCCAGCTCCCTTTGGACCCGTCGGTGAGCACGAGATGGTGTACCGCACAGCCGGCCCTTGACCACTTGGCCAGCGTGGCACCGCAACCGAACTCGATGTCGTCAGGGTGCGCACCGATGGCTAGCGCCACCGCGGGAATGGAGAGGTTTGTCGTCGGCGGTCCGACTTCTGGGAGCTCGTTGACCGGCCGGACCGGTGGCGTCGGCCTGGGCGATGCTGCGGAGCCAAGGGTCAGTGACTCCGCTGCCGAGGCTCCGGTACTGGCGATGTCGGAGGAGGGATCCGGTGGCCTCACGCGTGAAGTCCCCTGTTCACTGCTGAGGGGCCGAAGCGAGATCAATCGGTCGGTGTGTGTGACGGACCGGGTCGATTGAGGCGAGATCCGCGGGCACGTCCACGTCGAAGGCCAGTGCAGGCTCCTCCAGAACCCATGCCGGAAGGCCAATGCGCTCGCATTCGTCGAGATGCCGGCGAAACGACCCAGGGCCATAGGAGAAGCGGAACCCAGAGCGCGTCGGAACCCTCACGATGTTGGTGCCGTTGTGGTGCCGGTCGGGAACGAGGGTGACCCCGGGAAAGGCGCGCAACCTGCCAATTCCCCTGGCTCGGGGAAGATCGCTGTGGGCGACGGTCACCTGCTGGACGCCCATCGCGGCCAGCTGGTCGACGCCGGCTTCGACCGCCCCGTTGAGCCCGCGCCCAGGCTCCCATACGACGAGGGCATGAAGATGACGGGCCCAGTCGGCAACCTCGGGGTCGTCGCAGACCACGGCGACCGGTAGTGGACGAGCTGCAGCTACGACGCGTTCGGCCATCGCCCGAGCAAGGCGACGGCGCTCTGCAAGGCTCAGTACCCCACCCAGGCGTCGTTTGGCTTCTGCGAAGGACTTCACTGGGATGAGGACTGCAAGCGGACCCAGCTCGAACCGAGGACCTGATACAGCAGGCGAACCAGGCTCGAGGGGCAGGGCCGATCGATCCCCGGTCATTCAACGAAGTTTATGGGTGGCCAGGCCATAGGCTCAGGTGATGCGGCGAGCGAGTGTTGCAGTGGTCGGTGCCGGATCCTGGGGAACGACGATTGCCTCGCTCATCGGTCGACGGGCGAGCGCGAACCTGTGGGCTCGCTCTCCGAGCCTCGCTGCCACGATCGCCGAGACTCGCCAGAACGCGCGCTACCTGCCGGGCATCACGGTACCGGACACGGTGCGGGTCACCTCCGACATCGAAGATGCGATGGCTGAGGTCGGTCTCGTGCTGGTGGCGGTCCCCTCGCACGGGTTCCGAGCCGTGCTCGAGGCGATGGCACCCTACGTGGAGACCGGCATGCCCGTTGTGAGCCTGGCGAAAGGTCTCGAGCCCGGGACGGACGTCCGGATGACCGAGATCATCGCCGAGATCGCACCCAGGGCTTCCTACGGCGTGCTCACCGGTCCGAACCTCGCGCAAGAGGTTGCCGAGGGTCGCCCAGCCGCGGCAGTGGTGGCGGCGCGTGATCGCGAGGTCGCTCGTTGCGTTCAGGAGCTGCTGCACAGCAGCAGCTACCGTGTGTACACGAGCAGCGACGTCATTGGATGCGAGATTGCCGGCGCCGCCAAGAACGTCACGGCGATCGCTGCGGGCATGAGTGACGGTGCTGGGCTCGGGGAGAACACGCGCGCGGCCCTCATCACTCGAGGGTTGGCTGAGCTTGTGCGGATCGGCATGGCCCTTGGTGCCGATCCGATGACCTTCAGCGGTCTCGCCGGGGTCGGAGATCTCGTCGCGACCTGTACGAGCCCGCGCTCTCGCAATCGCAGTGTCGGGGTCGAACTCGGACGCGGTCGCCGATTGGCCGATGTGCTCCTTGGCATGCGCATGGTTGCCGAAGGCGTTCAGACAGCCGCGCCGCTGCTACGCCTTGCTGAGCGCCACGGGGTGGAGATGCCGATCGTGCAGCAGGTGGCTGCGATCGTGAGCGGTGCCACATCTGTCTCCAAAGCACTCGCGGCGCTGATGGAGCGACCAGCTCGTCCCGAGGTCGATGAGCGCCTGCGCACGCGCTAACCAGCGGCCGGCCGGGCAGCGCTGGAAAGCCGAACGGTCGCGATGCCGAACGGTCGGAGGACGAAAGAGGAGTCGAAGCGTTCCAGTGGTCGACCCCTCAGGTCGACGAGCCAACCCGACGCGTCGTCGAATTCCACCGTGGCTGCATGATCGGTGGGATTGAAGACGCGCACCTCGAGCATGCCGTGTTCTCGGCGAACGGCGGTCACCTCCGCGCCACGAACCCCGAGCGCACCCCCCACCGGCGGTCGCCAGCCACCGCCGAGCGATGTGACGGTTTCGAAACCGAGGAAGACCTCGTCGCACATCGCCCACGGGTCGACGTCGCCGAGCGCGAGGGCATAGTCGGCCTCGATGACCTTGCCGACGAGCTGCAATCCCTCTACTGGCACGAGCGGCCCGGCCGGAACCGGGCGGTAGGCCATGCCGATCCGGGAGAGCATGCCAGTCGACCGCAGGAGCGTGAGCGCGAGGGCGTGCGCCCGCTGCTGCCCATGGACCTCGGAGCAGTCGACGAGCTCGTATTCGTTCAGGCCCACGTGGCACACGGTCAAGTTCCCGGCACGAACGAAGCGCCGGGAAGGGAAGGTCGGGAGACCGTACTCCTCGGCGCGCCCTTCGGCACTCAGTCCTCTGGTGACCGTGCCGAACGCGCATTCGGCAACGGAGGCCTCGGCAGGGTCCGGCAGGGGAAGATGCACCCGGACGCGGTGATCGCGGCTCGGGTTGACGAAGCGCGTCTGCACGCGAACGATCGGCTCATCCGCGTGCAAGCTGAGCTTCGTCGACACCTCGACGAACTGTTCCCCGGTGCGCTGGCCGCTTCGGGGGTCGATGTGATCGGGCCAGCGATACCGGGCAGCGATGACGGCGCTCGCCCGGACTGGACCACGCTCGGCGACGGTTACCGTGACAGAATCGGGGGTGTCGACGACCGAGTCGTGGGGAGGCGGCGAGTAGTTGTATGAGTCGCCCAGGTCTCCGCCGTCGACCAGTCGCCCGTACCCAGGGATGCCGTCGATGGCGAAGGTTCCGTCTGCGGAATCGATCGCGACCGTTACGAGGCCGTTCGTAAGGACGACCTCGTTGGAGCGTTCCTGGCGGTCGGAGGGTTCAGATGCCGTCGCGTCGGCACCGCCGACAACCGCCGATGCCGGGTTGCTCAACGGAGCCGGTGCGTAGGTCTTCCATCCGAAACCCGGCACGTCGGCGACCCTGGCCGCTACTCGGCGGACGGGAGGCTGGTCGAGGCGCACCTGCACCTCTGCATCGGGTCGAGCATCGAGTCGAGCGATGAGGTTCTCCTTCAGCGCGTCGATCGGCACGCCGGGGCGCTCCGTATCGCTGACGGTGACGGTGACGATGATCCGTGACGGATCTTCGTCGATGCGTACGTCGGTCACCCACGCCTCGTCGGCAATGCGCGTTCCCTGCAACATGGCGAGCACCATGCGGACGCTGGCGGCATCGAGGTTGAGCGAGCCGGGGAGGCCAGTGCGTTCCGAGAGCACCTGTTCGTTGGCATCGGGAAGGCGATCGCCGACGATCACCAGTTCCGCGACACCGCTGCGGCACCGATGGGAGGGATTGACGATCACCGGCCCCGGATCGCTCATCGAGGCGGCGAGGTCACCCAGAGCTCGGCGGGCGACGGCGTCGGCGATCTGTCTCGCCTCGACGTAGCGGCCAAGCACGGCGTCGGTAACCTCGTCGACCGAGCACGCACAGATGGAGTCGTGTGCGGCGTTTCGGACGACGGACCGCCAGGCGATCCCCAGTGCCTCACCGGGCCAGTGCGGTGGTGGGCTGAAGAGCGCGGCATAGGGTTCGGCTCGCCGTTCGAGTGCGAGTGCAGCCCGTGCTGCTGCGCGCTTGACGTCGACACGACTGGAGGTGACGCCCATCAAGATGTTGGCGCGTGCCCCAGAGCGCAGCTCACCTCGCCAGCGCGGGAGTCCGACCGTCGGCGCGCGCTCGAGGTACTCGGTGAGCGAGGACATCGAGAAGCGGAACGCATCCTGGAGCTCGTTGGCTTCCTCGAGCACGCGGCCGACGAAGGGTTGGGCCGGCAGGTGGTCCGAGCCGTTCATCCACAGAATCTCGTCGATCAGGTAGTCGGCGATCTCCCGCTCATGGGCTGCAGCCCGCTTGACGAGGGCCTTCGCGTCGTCGGGGAGCGTTGCGCCGTTGCCGTAGCCGCGGGGGAGGTATTCCGCACGGACGGTCGATCCGTCCGGCGCTTCCCACCAGAATCCCGTGCTCTTGATTGCCTGGGGTACGCCGCGCCAAACCACGGCGTGCTCGATCCCCGCCTGCCGGAGGATCTGGGGCATCTGGGCGATGTGCCCGAACATGTCGGGCAGGTACCCCACCAGCATGGCCCCCCCGAACGCGCCGGCGCGGGCCATCCCCATCTGAAGGTTCCGGACGATCGTCTCAGCCGAGACGAGGAACTCGTCCATGAGGATGTACCAGGGTCCCACCGAAAGACGTCCGG
>JAJPJV010000014.1 GCA_021324045.1 Actinomycetota bacterium
CGGCGCGTGCGATCACGGACGGGGATCGTCTCATTATCGGCCTGAGTCCTCCTTGTCAGCTGTTCTTGCGGAACGTCGACATGGTGGCTCCGGCCAACTGCATTTACGCGGACTCTAACAACTGCATTTACACGGACTCTAAGACGTCACCGGTGAAGTGTGAGGTATCACCGCCATTCGGTGAGCCTGTCGGTTTGGGGCGCCAACAGCAGATCGGTACAAGTCAGGATTCGCATCCTGGCCTTGTAGACGTTTCCTCAGTTGTCCGTGCGCAGGCGCTCGGCGGCAAGCATCAACGAGAGGTGCGACAGCAGAACTCGCAAGAGATCGAGAGCGAAAGCAGCGTCGAGATGGTCGACAGGGTAGGTGCCGACTGTCGATCCGTCGGCATCGATATGGCGACCGAAGTGAAGGAACTTTCCTGCTTCGTTCAGCAGAGTGTCGAGCTGGGTGCGCTTTTTACGGTTGCTGATGCCGTCGAGGATCTGTTTCTTCGCTCCCGGGAGTGCGTCAAGGGCTCCACGTAGATGGAGAAAAACTGCGGCGTCGTCCCCTAACGCATAGGCCTTCTCGGCGTTGGCGAGGAGCTCGACGGCTCGGCCCCACTCGGTTCTCAGCGCGGCGTCCTCGCGAGGGAGGGCGATCTCGAGGTACCGGTAATGCTCGTTCCGGGTTGGTCCGAGGACCTGCTCGAACCACTCGCTCCGGGAGATCTGCAGGTGGCCGGGCGACCCGCCTCCCAGTGTGAATATGGCCCATTCACCTGGAGGGGGATCGTTGACCAGTTGTCCGCCGCCCTGATCGAGTGGTGCCCCTGGGTCGAGGCGCCAGCGCGCCAGGCCTTCGAGATGGGCTTCAAGTTGGAACTTGCTGGCACCCGAAGGGATTCCATCGGTGATATGCCGGAGGAGGCGGTGAGTGGTGGGGACCTCGAAGTTGACATCCGTCAAGTCGTGCGAGATGTCGGTGTGGAGAGTGCGCCCGGCACCGATCCGCTCCTGGTTGAAGCGGATGGTGAGCGACACGTCCTCCAACACGACATGGACCGACTTGGTGGGTCTGGCGCGGAATCTCAGAAGGAGTCGTGGCGCGATGCGGCCGATAGCGGCGAGGCTCGTCAACTCGAGCGTCCCCCGGATCCGTTCTCGATCTCTGAGGTCCAGGGTGGTCATGGCCGCTCATGCTACGCAAGGAGTCGTTCAGTACCCAGGGTCGAGAGTCACAAACTCCGAGGTCGTGGAGGACTGGGAACGGGCCTAGTGCTCCGGGCCAGAGGTCGAGGTAACAGCTGGACCCCGTGGCTTGTGGTCATGATGCCGTGTTCGTCAGGTGCCGGTCGAGCAGCTAGTGCCCTGACCACAAAGGTTCGCGCGCCTTTGCCCTGCTAGAGGCTGTAGGCAAGGCCAGGAGCCTCCTCGGTGCGCTTCGAGACCCTCGGCGCAGGTGGTGGAACGGGAATTGGCGGCGTGAAACCAGCTGAGTGGAGATCTCGCAGGGGCAAGTGCGGCTCAGGCGGCGCGTGCGGCGGGCCGGTCCCAGCGGCGCTGGCGTTCCGAGCGAATACGAGCCCGCTCCGTGCGCTGGGCGGCGAAGCGCTCCGGGTGCTTCGCGTTGGCGTTGCCCCATCGTAGGTCGGCGTGGATCTTCTTCGCCACGACGAGATGGCTCAGATGGTCCGAGTTGTTGAGCACGAACGCGCGGAGTGGGCCGGACTGATCCTCTCGCCCTTGTGGGCCGAGAGGATGTCCAAGATCACCTAGATCGTCTTGCCGTCGCGCCTCTGGGCGCGGATCTGGCGCAAGGCGGCCAGGGTGTTGGCCGCCCCCGTCTTCTGCCTCACGGTGCCGAAGAGGAGATCGTCGCCCATGCTGAGGGACGTGACGACTACGCGAAGACGTTCCTCATCGTCGCGCCGAACCTCATCGTCTTCGAGCGCTTGCGATCGGACTTCGGTGGTGGCCGGGTATTCCGTACCGATCCGATCATTCCGCCGGAGCTGCGCATCTTCTGGGAGATGGACTTCTACATGCGCGGTGACCCAGAACGGGCTAGCTCGTAAGGCGCGCTATACCTGACGAACGTGCAGCGGTTCTACGAACGCCGGTCAGCCGGTGAGTCCGATGAGCCGGAGGAGATGACCGAGGTCCTTGGCCCCATTCCACACCGCGATCACCACGGTCGAAGATTTTGACGAGCGGATCGCTCACCGAGAGGGCCGGTGCCTCGTCATCAACGACGAGGGCCACCACGTCCAACGAGGAGAGCGAGTGGAGCCGGGTGATCCGGCGCATCGACGAGGACAGTCCGGAAGGACTCGTTACCCAGCTCGACTTTTCGGCGACGCCCCGCTACCAGAAGGGCGACCTGTTCACCTGGACGGTGTACGACTACCCGCTCAAGCAGGAAATCATCGACGGGGTCGTGAAACGTCCCATGAAGGGGATCATGGCCGGACTCGACGAGACGCTTTCGGACGTCGCGAGCGTCAAGTACCAGGGGTACATCACGGCAGGCGTCGAGCGCTGGCGAGAGTACCGGGAACAGCTCAAGCCGCTCGGCAAGAAGCCGGTGCTGTCCATCATGCTCAACAGCACCGCTGAAGCGGACGATGTGGGCGACTACCTTCGGGTGAAGTACCCGGCGGAGTTCGGGGCGACGGACAGCGGCGATGCACAGCTCCTCGTGATCCATACGGACCGGAGCGGGGAGGTCTCGAAGAAGGACCTCAATGCGGCCCGAGACGTTGCCCGCCGCCTGGACGAGGGCGACAGTCCGGTCACGCCATCGTGAGCGTCCTCATGCTCCGAGAGGGCTGGGACGTGTAGAACGTCACGGTCATCGTGGGTCTGCGGCTGTACACGGTGGCCGAACAGACGATCGGGCGAGGGCTTCGCCTCATGTTCGGGACGAAAGAGTCATCCTATGTCGAACGGGTCGATGTCATTGGCAACCCGGCGTTCCTCAAGTTCGTGGAAGAGTTGGAGAAGGACGAGGACATTACGCTCGACACCTTCGACCTCAAGGAGCCGGTCGTCATCACGACGATCGCTCCGGACCCGGAGAAGATGGCGTATGACATCACGATTCCAGTCCTGAGCCCGATCCTCACTCGCAAGAAGACGCTCGTTGACGAGATTGCCAGTATCGACGTGACGAAGCTGGCGTGTCCGAAGCTCCCGAAGAAGGAGGACGATGTGGCTGCGAGCCAGTTCCACTACACGATCCCAGAGCCCCAGACGGCGGAAGAGGTCATCTCGTACTACGCCAAGCGGATTGCGCAGGATGTAAAGCTCCCAGCACAGTTCGCTGCACTCCTGCCAGAGGTGCGCGAGTCCCTGCGGGACCGGGCATTTGGCGAGACCGTAGATCTTGCCGACAAGACGATCATCCGTGCAATCGCAACGAGTGTCGCCCAGTACCTCACGGTGAACGCAACCGACGTCGAGTCGTTCGCGAAGCTTCCAAGCGCTTTGGCTTCACGATCGAGTACACCGACAGCGCCACGGACCTGCGGTACTACGAGCCCGACTTCGTCGCTGCCGATCGAGACGGGGTCCACTACGTGATCGAGACGAAGGGCCAGGAGAACATCGACGTCACCCACAAAGACCGGGCAGCAACGATCTGGTGCGAGAACGCCACGCTCCTCACGGACGTCCGGTGATCCTACGTCAAGGTCCCGCAAGTCGAGTTCGGAAAGTTGCAGCCGACCGTGTGGAGTGACGCTGTCGTTGTGTTCGGTAGAGTGCCGACGACACTATGAACGGTACGGTGCCGGTTGTTGAGCTGCCGACTGACGGAGTGGACGGTCGGGTGGCGTTGGCAACGGCTCTGCATGCTGCTCCAGGCGTGTACGCCGTGCTGGTCGGCAGCGGGATGTCGAGCGCAGCGGGCGTCCCCACCGGATGGCAGGTCGTTCAGGACCTGATTCGCAAGGTCGCGCTGGCCGAGGGTGCTGATCCGGCCGAGGTGGAAGATCGGCCGGAAGACTGGTGGGCGGCAAAGGGGCGTCCGGAACCGCGCTATGACACGCTCCTTGCACAGCTGGCTTCCACTGACGCAGCCCGACAGGCGCTGCTCCGGAAGTACTTCGAGACGCTGCCCGACGGGACGCGCGTCCAGCCGACGGCGGGACATCACGCGTTGGCCGCACTGGCTGCAAGCGGCAGGGTCCGCGTCATTCTCACGACGAACTTCGATCGTCTGATCGAGCGCGCACTCGATCAGGCGGGCCTTGCCCCACAGGTCATTGCGAGTAGCAGCGCAATGGAGGGAATGACGCCGTTGGTTCATGCGCCGATGACGGTCATCAAACTCCACGGGGACTACCTTTCGCTCGGTCAGCGGAACACGGTCGAGGAGCTTGCTCACTATCCCGACGAAACCCGAGCGCTGCTGGCACGCGTCTTCGACGAGTACGGACTGCTCGTCGTGGGGTGGTCGGCAGCGTATGACACAGCGCTCGTCGAGGCGCTGGAGTCGGCGCCATCCCGACGATATCCGACCTTCTGGTGCACGTTTCACGGAAACGTCTCCGAACCCGCGCGGCGGTTGATCGCCCTACGGCAGGCATGCGTCATCGATACCGCGGGCGCCGACGAGTTCTTCGAGGATGTGGTCCAAAAGGTCGCCAGGCTCGACGAGGTTGCCAAACGGCGCAGCCGTCCGACGCCATTGCGGAAGTGCTTCTTCACGCCGCAGTCAACGAGTGTCCCGCAGGGATGGAACGTTCTGCCTCTGCTCCAACTTCGAGCAGCAGCTACCGTTGGCCCAGCGTCGTCAGATACGTGCGGGCTGATTCGTGCGGAGAACCGTGAGGCGTTGCTCAGAGCGCTGCGGTTCGCCCCTCTGACGAATCGGCTGCGGAGCATGGCGGGGTACCCTGCGGCTCAGGCCATCGGGGAGCTATCGACACCAGGCACGACGATGAACGCGCCGTTCCTCAACGACTGGGTTCCAACGCCCGGCGGCTACCAGAGTTCCGACTACTGTACCTACCGCATCGGCGGCGACGCGACAGCGGGCATCTCCGCGCTCATTGTGATCCGCTTGCCGGGTCTTCAGGGGCCCGGCGATGGGTCGATCGTCTTCATCGCGGACGTCGCGCTGTCGCTGCAGAAAGCGATCCGCCTAGCCGAGGCAGCGATGATCCTGCGGGACGGGTTGGTGCTGGTGACGGCCACGCTTCCGGAGTCCATAGCTGAAGTGCTCCCATCCGACGCCACGACGAACCACGCCGAGGTGCACTTCCTTGCGGCGACGCAATACGGCAGTCCAGCTACCCAAGGCGACCGAGAGAACGATGTGCAGCAACGGGTGGACCTGTCCCCGCTCGGTATGCCAACGAGGAACATTGGACAATCGATGGGATACGCGGCACGGCTCCCTGGTCCTCTTACCGATCGCGAAGCTTCCAATCTGGTGTGCGACGCCATCGAACGTATGGCGTATGACGTAGGGTACTTGGATCCTCGGCTCGGTATCCGTCAGCTCCGTCAAGAGCTGGGTGTTCCAGTGGCAAGCTCGTCGCCACCGGGCGCGGTGTCACGGTAATAACCATGCGCTGGGATGACCTTCAGCTTCTCCGTTGGATTGTCGTCATACCTCGGCAATGGCTACTTCCTGCTCGAAAACGCCGCACAACTTGCCGGAGTTCAACCGCACGATCGCATGAGGGGGATTCGCCAATGAGATGGCGATTGGCCACAACACCGCCTATCTGACGTGGACGGACCGCAGCTCTCGCATAGTCGGTCAATACAGCCCGACAACCGATACGAACCAGTGGCTTCAGATGATCGAGGACATCAAGCTCACCATTGCCGGACGTCACCGAGCATGGGGCCTGGTTATCCACGCGGAGTTGCCCGATCCTGACGAAGACGACAGCCGCATCATCACGGGACTGAGGATGCAGGAGATCGCCCGGTCGATCGGCGCGACACACATTGCGGCACAGTTGTCTCGCTACCTGTGTGAGTCGGGCGTTACCATTGAAGCTGTCCCGGATGTTGTCACCGGTGGGAAGTGGCAATACGTATCCGACGTTCTTGAGTCACTTCACAAAGAGGGTTCCGCTGCCAGGCGAGCACTCTATGAGTTTGTCGGCAGTTGACTTGAAGGATTTTCACGATCCACGTCCAGTCGATGTCTGCAAGCGGAGATTGAGGCAGCGCTCCGGGATAAGCAAACGAAGATGCTCTCTCAGCGGCAGCCATGCTGAAACCTCCGACTGGCGTACGTAGGGGGCTGACCAGAGCGCCCTCGCCACCCAGCGATTCGAGGTCCGGCGGATCGTTGGCCCCCACCGTCTGACTTATCAGAGCTGCTCCCGCGGCTGGCAAGTTCACCGGCTGTATCCGAGCCACCTTGGTGTGAATGGTTCAGGAGCTGATGGAGGTCGAGGCCACGGTCAAGATCGGTGTCGAGCGCAATGATCGCTCTGAGAGCAGCAGCACTCAGGTCCGAGGATTTTGGACGGGTCGGCTTCTCATCGCCGAACAATGCGCGCTGGACGCCTTCACCCCGCCTCGAGTTCTCTGATCCGGCGTTGGGCCATGATCGGGCAAGACGGGACGGGGCAGCGACGAGATGGACGAGACCAGGCCGTGAACTGGGAAGAGCGCTAGGGAGGAGATCGAGACGATGGTTGTCGGCCATACCCGTGGGTACCTTTTGCCCGTTCCGCCGCTGCACGCAGCGCCTCCCCTCGGCGTGCGAATGACTGAGCGCCGTCGGAGCGGGCAGAGCAGCTAGGGGAGAACTAGCTCCACCGGGTTGTGCACGATGAACTGGGTATGTGCTCTATGAGGCGCACGAGAGCTGGATAGCAGGGCCAAAATCGGGCGGTTTGATCCGCTCAGCGCGTCCTTAGGCCCCCGTGCGAGCCCGGGTTCGACCCCCACCGTCAGGTCGACATCCCGACGGCCGATGAAGGTCGAGTCCTGATCTTCCGAATGTCGCGAGCTGCTGCGTCGCGTTACTCAGGAGTTGCGCGAAACGGTCGAACCGAGCTCGGACGACCTGCTCGAGGCGGATTCCCCCTTTTCAATTGACGAATATCTCGCTCATCCCACGTCCACTTTCCCCTCCCTACGCGCGCGCGAGCGCAAGCCCCCCAACGAGGGGTCCGCATGCCCACTCCACGCCCCTGAACAACACGACCGACCCGAGGCACGGCGATTGGAGGTGGTGAACGCGATGGGGATCCAGATGCGCGTCATGTTTGACACCGAGATGGTCCTCGATGCTGTTTCGATGCGATTCGGAAGCTGAGCCGAGGGCACGCTCCGATTGGCCGCTCGAGGGTCGTGGTGCCTGGGCGTTTTCGAGCGATGGGTGAGCGATCCGCGGTAGTCGAGGTGCTCAGATCTGAGACTCCTTGGCCTCTTGACGGCTCATCACGACCGAGTTGTTGACGGTCCGCTGGGAAGGGATGGTCCCGGTCCTGGCCAACCAGGCTGCTTCCCAGTTCGTGAGTCCGGAGTGCGTCGCCGACATGGCGATCTGACACTCGCCATCACTGGTTGTCCCTACGGCTTGGGCGGCGAGTGTGTCGCTTCGGTTGTCATGGCGTGCCGCGGCGCGCGCTTCGGAGCGGATCCATTGTACGAAGATCACCAGGCATCCGAAAAGAGACGAAAAATCGGTGGACGCCCACAACATCGCGCCACCCGTGCGGGTACTGGCCAGGCTGTACATCGAAGCAATGGGGGCGTGCTGTCCAAGGATGGCGATCCCGAGGAACGTTTCGGGCGCCACCCCTAAAAGGACGTTGAACATTCGTGCCTCGGGGCGCATCTTCCAGTGCACGATCGGGTCCACACCAACGAGGGGCCACCAGTACAGGGTGCCCCCGAAGAAAAAGAGCAGGTTGAAGACGTCCATCAAGGCCATGTGCTCCATGGCGGTGTTGATCAGCGAGCTCAAGAAGAACGCGAACATGACCCCGAAGTAGAAGAACCACGCCGAGATCGGATGGGTAAGGAGCGCGAAGGGTCGTGATCGCAAGACGGCGAGCCATCGGACCTTGGTGCTGCGCTTTGAGGTCTGGAGCAACAGGGTCGAGGGTGCCCCAAGGGCCAAAAGCGGCGGAGCGACCACCATGAGCAACAGGTGCTGGACGACGTGCGCTTCGAAGTAGCTGGCGGTAAAGGTCGCGACGGGAGATTGCAGGGCAACGTCGATTGCAACAAGACCGCCGAAGAACGAAGCGGTCCGCTTCGCCGGCCACTTACGACCGCGGGCTGCGAGCTTCCAGTCCGCCTGCAGGTACCAGTAGCCAACTACGACCAGCGTCGCACCGATGAACATCGAAAACGGGCTCCATTGCCACGCCGTGAACGCACTGTGCACGCTGAATGACAGCTTGGTCATGTCGGACACGACTGCTCCTTGATGTGCGAAGGGACGGTCACGGGTTCGAAGAGCCGAACTGGATCGCGACGTGGAGGACCTGGCTGCGGGTCCACCCGCCAGAGGAAGACGAAAGGCTCCATACGGTGAGCACCGTGTCGTTGACCGCAAGCGCATCAACGGCACCGTCAGGGCTGAAGGCGACCGTGGCGGTGCGCGCCGGTGGTGCGGGCAGGTGCGCCCATGCGCTTCCGGGCCCGTTGATCACCTCGAGCTGTGCGGATCCCCCCGGGGTCCCCAGAAGCACGAAAACGCCGTTGCCGCTTGTGGGCCCGTAGGACACCACGTGCTGGGCCGCGCTAACCCTGAGTGGCCGAGAGACCTCCCAGGTGGTGCCGTTGGCCGTCCAGAAGGTGCGGAGCTCGGCGAGATGGGCGCGCGATGTGCCGATGAGCGCGGTCAGTCCACTCCCACGGGTCCACAGGGCGAGCACCTCACTTCGGCCGTCGATGATCGAGGGGCCCAGACGAGGTCCGATGCCCTGCCAGCGGCCGGAGATCTCAGCGAACAGGCCGAGCGCACCGGGGTTGCGACAGCTCGCCCCTACCACTGCGGTGTCCCCCAGGTAGCCAACAGCAGTGAGCGCGTCAGGCATGCAGCCACGTGCTGCCGCCTTCGCACGCAAGACGTCCTCGCTGACGAGCGGTTTCCAGGAGGAAAGCGCACCGGTGCTTTCGAGGACGGTGTCGCCGCCGTTCTTGGCGCGCTCGACGATGGCCAGCGCGCGACCGCCGGCACCGAGGGCGAGAGCGTCAGGTCGCGGCGCCAACCTGAGGTCGAGCTGTCCGTTCGACGCGAGCAGCCCATTGGACCACGAGACCCCGGCATCGGTCGTTGCGACAATGGGGGTCAATCCCAGTTTGACCGAGGGTCGGATCCCGACCACGAGGAGCCCTCTCGAAGGATCAGCGCCCGAGCTGGCGAGCACGAGCCCGCCATTGGTGGCCATCGCGGTTGCCGCTTCCACCTTGTTGGACCACAACGTCGTCCCCGACGGGCGGAACAACAGCTGCCAGAAGGTGTTGAGCGGATCGTCGAGGTGCCCCATCGGCACCGTTGCCCAGTCGCCTTCGGGGGTCTGGACCGACGTGGCTAGAGGGGTTGCCAAAGCCGGGGTGGTGCTCGGGGCCCCGGTCGAAACACCAACGCCGAAGGCCAACAGTCCCAGCGCGCCGAGCACGAGGCCAGCTGCGACCGCCACGCTTCGACGGGCAGTCCACCGGGAAGACCATGGATCCTTCACGGCAGGGCAAGGACTTTTCTGATCGTGTCGGCCATGGCGACCGAGAACGACGACTGGGTGGCCTCAGTCCCGGGGCCGGGATCGGTGTTCATCACGAACCGCACCCGCCAGGAGGGGTCGATCACGTACGCGATCTCGCTGTGCAGGTCCATCGAGCCACCAGGGAGCAACTGGACGGCAAATCCAAAGGCACGCCAGGCTTGCTGGAGCTGGGACAGCGAGCGCCCGGTGAGATAAAGCCAGTTCGACATCTGCTCGAGGCCTTCGTTTTGGTCGAAGGCCTCGAGGTATTCGGGCGCGATGTAACGGGGGTTTTCGTCGATGGCGACGAACTCGACCCGGCGACGATCTGCCCCGAGAAGACCGTCGGCTGCCTTCAGGTACTGCGCGATGAGCGGACACTGCGTTACGCACACATCGTCCAGGCCGGTGACGATGACCACCTTGCGTGCGAGGCTCCCAGGCGTGACCGCCCTGCCGTACTGGTCGACGAGGTCAAAGGTTGGTGCCGGGAAGTTGGTGGCTTGCGGGGCGCCATCGGCCGCCTGGGCAAGGATCGGGTCCGCGTGGGGGTCGGTGGCGGCCATGGCCATCGGCGCGGCCCCGACGAGGATGATCCCAACCGCCCCGAGGGCCGCAACCGAGCGAAAGGCATATGACGGGCTGGCGCGCAGCCGTTCGCGCCAGTGCCGTCTCGGCGATCCTTCGATCGGAGCTGTCGTCTCCGAGGTGATCGCATGCCTGGTGATCGCGAGGTAGCTGGCCACGAGGAGAAGGGCCATGGGGATCATGCTGTTGGGGTCGGTGCCGACCCCGCCCATGAAACCGAGATCCTCGACGAGGACCCAGTCCGCCAAGCAGAGTGCAACCCCGGCCACCAGCCCGGCCAGGACCAGCCGAGGCTGGGCGGAAAGAAACGCTGCACCAATAGCCGCCAAGGCGACAACGACGAAGAAGTTGACCCCCCAGCCATGTGCAGCGTCGAAGCCCGCGAACGCAGACACCCAAGAAGCCAGCAGATGCGGCTGGGGCGTCTGTGCCATCTGCTGGAGCATCGAGGTGAGGGTCCCGGCCGTCGCCTGAGGGCTTGGTTGTCCTTGCCAGAACCCGCGACCGGGCCACGCCTGAAGGACCGCCATCCCAATGAAGAACGAGCCCATGATCCGAGCGAGTATCTGACCGAGCCGCTCGGTGGCCCACGACCGTTCGGGCAAGCCAATCAGTGCTCCAGCCGCGCAGTACAACAGCACCGCTCCTGGCGCGCCGAACAGCCAGGTCAACCCTGGGGCGAAGATCCCGCCGAAGGCCTCACCAAAGACCCAGACGACAAGGCCCCAACCCACGCTGGCCAACCCCGCAAGCCGGGACCAGGTCCCTCGGGGGGCGACGAGCAGCCACAACCCAATGCCAATCTGGATCCACACCGCTGCAGCCGGCGCGGCGATCGGGTGGTAGCTCCAGATCGTCGCGGCGGCGTTGTCGAGGTGCTGGACCCATACTGGTGAGGCCGCCGCTGCCGGCTTGATCACCTCCGGCGCCATTCCAAGTGGCATCGACGACTGGCCTTGCAAGACACCGTCAAAGATCCAGGTGATCCCGAACGAGACTCGGAGCAGTCGCCGAGCAGTCGGCTCGGGGTCCGCGGGGACCGCCGCTGGGTCCGCGGGACCACCGTTGGCGGAGTGGGCCAGGCGGAGTTGACGGGCACGCGAGATGCGCCAAGCCACCCAGACCAACCCCAAGATCACCAATACCACCAGGCCCTGGTGAATGAGCTCCCGATGGAAAGCGGAGACGACGACGGGGTTATTGGTATGGAGTCCAGTGCCCATGCCAGGCATGGGCCTCTACCTCCTTTCTTTCCCTCCTTGCGACGCCACAGCTGGGCTTGAGATCAGCGTTGACCAACGCAGGGCAACCAGCCGCCTTGACCTGCTGGACACGCGTGCCAGCCCGTTCGGTGACTCCGGGACCGCTATCCACGATGTCCATCAGCAGCTCTTTGGACACGGGCAGCTCCCTCGGTCGCGCATTCTGGGTCTTGCTGAATCGCTGCTACGGGGGCGTTTCGCTCCAGCGATCTGCTCGACTGCTCCGCTCGCCGATGGCGAAGCCACCATCTGACGAGCGTCGCCTTCGCCGACTCGAGCGTGGCGAACAGGCTGCTCGGCCGCCCATAGTCCGGAGGGGCCAACATTGAGAGTCGGCGCAGCAGCAGCCAACCGGCAACGACCAGCAGGTGAGGCGCTTCGTCCAGCAGGCTCGTGTATCCACCGGCCAGATCGATGACTGCGGTCAGGACCAATAACGCAGCTGCCATGCCGACGAGCGAACGCATGCCCATGGCTCGTGCCGGCCGGGACGCGGCCACCAGAAAACCGACCCCCAGGGCCCCGTCGAGCGAACCCATCTCATGGGCGACGTGCAGCGGCGCCGAACGGTCATGGCCGAGGATCAATATCGGGACGCAAAGCGCCAGCTGGGCGGCTGCTACCACGACGAGCGCGAGCCGCGTCATCGTCAGCCCTCGGCCTCGTCGGCGCAGTGCCCACCCGTAGCTCCGAAGTACCTCCATCAGGTCAGCAGGAGGACGCGCCGCAAGAGGGGCTGGCTGAATCCGTACTGATCGGGTCAGCAGATGAGCGCGCTCGCGCCAATGCCTACAGGCAGCGCATCCACCGAGGTGTTCTGCAAGCTCGGCCGCCTCGGCACCCGGCGCCTCGCCGTCAAGCAACGCCGAGATGGCCTCCCTTGCCTCTTCACAGTTCACGTAGATGTAGTCGAAGCACGCCTGCTCCCAGTTCCCGGGGTTCTTGATTGAGATCAGATCGATTGGAGCCCCAGCAGAACTGACGCGTACGATCACCTCGATGGACGCCCTCACCCGTCTGGCCCACGACGCCCGAGGGGGCAACCAACGCGCGCTGGAACAATTCGTCGAAGTCAGCTATCACGAGGTCTGGCGGTTCTGCGCATCGCTGGTGGGGGACTACAGCGCCGAGGACCTCGTGCAGGAGACGTTCATCCGCGTGATCCGCGCCCTACCTCAGTTTCATGGACAATCCTCGGCGCGGACCTGGCTGTTGGCGATCGCTCGGCACTGCTGCCTCGACGAGCTGAGATCACAGAACCGTCGACATCGACGCGACGCCAACTTAGGTGCCGACACCCGCTGTGAGATGACCGCAGGCGACGCCAGCCACCAGGCCCTTGTCGCCGATCTCCTCAGCTGCCTGGCTACGGATCGGCGGATCGCGTTCGTGCTCACGCAATTGCTCGGTCTCTCCTACGACGAGGCAGCCGAGGTCTGCGGATGCCCCATCGGGACGATCCGCTCGCGGGTGGCACGTGCCCGGAGCGAGTTGCTCGATCTCCTCAATAGCGCCGAAGCTGAGCGCGATCGCTCGACAACCCCACGACCCAGAGCGGGCGGCCAATCCTCGCCAGATTGACCTTCTGGCAGCCTGACCGGATGCTGCTGGTCGGGGCAGAGCATCTCGTGTCATAGATCGAGTTTCAACCCTCACCCAGATCGAGGACCAGGTGCTGCAACTGTACCGGTGGAATCGAGACCGGACCTTCAGGTTTCAACCCTCACCTAGCCCGATGGTTAGGTGCTGCGCACGGTCTAAGCCTCAATCCACCGCGTATCCCCGTCTGACCGCCCGCCGATGACCAACCGGTTGCGCAGGACTCGTTCTCGCTACTGAAACGCCGGCGCGACCCGAGCATGAACGTGCTCGACCAGAGGCACTTGTGGTTGGCGGGATGTCAGCGCACTGATGCGGGTCGTCTGCGGCTGCGCCGACCGCGGACCAGGCTTCAGGTGGCGGCGACTGCGAGGGCACGCAGGTTCAAAGCGCGCGGGTGAACGACGCGGCGCCTTCCCCCCTGAGTCGAAGCCCATGACGAGGATCCCGGTCGCCCCAGCTCTGCGCAGGCGGGCGACGAGCTCTTCGATGAAGCGCTTGGCCCCGCGTTGGGTGTTTGCCGACCCCTTGGGCAGTCGGGCGTGGAGCACCTCGCCGGTGTTAGCGCGCGTCGCCAGCAGTGGATGCAGCCCCAACACCTTGGTGTCGCCGTAGGTGGCGCCGGCCTTCTTCTTGCCCGTCACCTCACAGATGGTCGAGTCCACGTCGACGACGAGACGGGCCGGCAGGGTCATGGCGCTCCAGGCTCGCCGCAGGGCCTCGCCGACGACCGCTTCGAGCTGGCGGACATGCCCGAAGGTAAACGCCCGAAGGAACGTCCCGAGCGTCGACGGCGCCATCACCCGGTGAGAGAGGACCGCTTCGGTTGCGCCAGCCCGCAGCATGTCGGCGTGGTCGATTTGGGTGGCGCCGGCGACCATGGCGTGCACGAGGGTGAGCACCTTGCGTCTTGGGGAGAAGCCGCCGAGCTTGGACGGGATGCGCACCATCATGTCCACCAGCTCCCCGAGGCCGAGAAACTTCGAGCGTGGCGACGGCGTTGGCCACGAGACCGGCCTCGTCGAAGGTCACCGGAGTCCGGTCGATGCCGCGCGATGCTGGCCTCACTGGAAGTGCCTCCTTGGTGCTGCGGGAATCGGTGCGTTGAGAACACCTATCCTCGCAGTTCAGGAGGCATTTTCCGCGGAAACGCAGGTGACCGCCAAAGGTTGGTGACGACAGTCTCGGAGATCTCGTCACACCGTCGCCATCGGCCCTGCTCGAGGCGGATTCCCCCTTTTGGATTCGGAGAGACCTCGCTCGCGCGACGCGAGTCCTTGGCTCGCGCACGCCCGTCACGGCACTGAGAGCAGCTAGTTGGCGACTAGCCACACCGGGTTGTGCACGCTGAGCTGGCCATTCGTCCTATGAGGCACATGAGAGCTGGATAGCAGGGCCAAAATCGGGCCTTTTGACCCGCCCAGCGCGTCCTTAGCTCGACCCCCACCGTCAGTCAACATCCCGCTGCATCGATCGGCCGATGATGGTCGAGTCTTGACCTTCACAACATCGCTAGCTGGAGTGTTGCAATTCTCTTGAGTATTGCAACAGGTCGCGGATGGTCAAGCGCCGTCGAAAATCCTTGCTCGAGGCGGATTCCCCCTTTTGGATCGACGAATATCTCGCTCATCACACGTCCACTTCCCCCTCCTATACGCGCGCGAGCGCAAGCC
>JAJPJV010000012.1 GCA_021324045.1 Actinomycetota bacterium
GCTCTGACCAACTGAGCTACGCCGCCGGGGAGCCCCCTGTCGGAATCGAACCGACGACACCAGCCTTACCATGGCTGTGCTCTGCCGACTGAGCTAAGGGGGCGCGGGCCGGGCGACCGCCAACAGGCATGATAGTCAACGGCTGGGCACCCCCCTCCTCCAGCGCTGCGGCTGTCTTCCCGCCAGATCGCCCGGTGGCGAGCCGGCCCCGGCCCATCGTGTGCCGGTCGCTACCATCGCCGGCAATGCGCATTCGACGAGCCGAACTTGGCGACGCCCGAGCCATTGGTTCGATCTACAACCACGAGGTAGTGACCTCCATCGCGACGTTCGACATCGTTCCGTGGACCACGAGCGACGAACGTAGCTGGCTCGAACGCCACCAGGGCGCCCATCCGGCCGTCGTCGCCGTGGCAGAACCGCGATCGGAGCACGACCTGTTGGGGGCGCACGGTGAAGCCGTCCTGGGCTTCGGTGCCCTCTCGCCCTATCGAGAGCGTCCGGGGTACGCCACGACCGTCGAGGATTCGGTCTATGTCGATGCCCGTCATCGGAAAGCAGGGATCGGCCGCGCCATCCTCGAAGAGCTCATTCGACTGGCGTCAGCTCACGGGTTCCACACAATCATCGCTCGCATCGGTGGCCGGAACGAGGCTTCGATCGCCCTCCATCGCGCCTGTGGCTTCGAATGGGTCGGGGTCGAACGGGAAGTCGGCCGCAAGCACGGCGTATGGCTCGATGTGGTCGAGCTCCAGCGGATGCTCTGAGCGGTTCATGTGACCCTTGGAGTTCTGCCCCATCGGCATGAACATAGGAGCCACCCCAAAAAGACGGTCGCCGCAGAAATGGTCAGCCGTCGACCAGGTGCGCCGAGAACTCCTCGGAGACACCGTCGTAGGAATGGGACGTCAGTGCCCTTCCCCACGCCGACCAGCGGTCTACCGGAACGAGCCAGACCGCCAGGAGAGCGAGG
This sequence comes from Actinomycetota bacterium, assembly GCA_021324045.1. Classification (GTDB taxonomy): domain Bacteria; phylum Actinomycetota; class Acidimicrobiia; order Acidimicrobiales; family RAAP-2; genus JAJPJV01. The sequence continues at coordinate 974 of JAJPJV010000012.1, forward strand.
AGCGCCGCCGCCTCTGCGAGCGGATTGGCATGTGCCAGGTCAACGAGCAGCTGCCGACCCCCGGGAAGGCCGATGAACGGGGAGGCAACCGAGATCCCAACGAGCACCTTTCTCATGGCCCGGCCAGCCACTGGTGCCAGGAGTACAACCCCCCACGTCAGGTACCAGGGTTGCACGACCGGGCCAAGCACCACGACGGCAAGCAAGCTCAGCCCCATCGCCCACAGGCCGCCGAAGCGATCGCTGTTGATCAGCAGGTAGAGACCAACCCCTGCCGCAACCACGAACCCGATCGCTCGGGTGACCGACAGGATCCCGTGCAAGCCGAGCTGCAAGCCCACCAGGTGGAGCAATCCGGTGATCCCCATGGCCACGCCTGTCGTCGGGGCGATCCAGCTACGGACCGTACCCGGGGTTCCAAGATTCGCGATCCATCCCCATCCCAGGCCACTGATGACGGTCACGACACCGATGACCGCGGTCGCCAACAGCCCAGCGGTGACCAACGGCCGAATCCGTTGCCGCCAGGGGATGTTCGGTCCCAGCCATTCCCACCCGATGTAAACGACACCTAATGCAGCAGGCACCTTCACGCTCGTGGCGAGCGCGCACAGCACGATGCCCCAGACCGGGTGTCCCCGTTTGGCCACGGTGATCCCGGCAAACAGCAACCCGAGCATCAGCGCGTCGTTGTGAGCCGAGCCGACCAGCGAAAGGAGGGTCAACGGGTTGCAGACCACCAGCGCGAACAGCGCCGCCGGATCCTTCCCATACGCGTGAGCGAGCCGCGGGACACAGAGACCCATCAAGACGACGCCCCCCAAGGCTGCCAGCCGCAACAGGACGACCGTCCCGAGTACGTGATGGAAGCTCGCTGAAGCGAAGAATCCATCGAGCATGAGGAACAGCGGACCATACGGCGCCGGAGCATTCAGCCAGAGAGGGTCGACAGGGTTGACATACGGGCCCGCACCGAGGGTGAACGGCCCGTAGTGGTAGGGGTTGATGTGCCGGCTCATCATCTCGCCCTGGGCGGCGTAGGAGTAGACGTCGCGACTGAAGATGGGCGCGACCACGAGCATCGGCAGCACCCACAGGGCGAAGACGACCCAGAGGTACCGGACTGGCACCCCCGGACGGGTGCGCAAGGTCACCGTCAGCCGGTACCACACCCGACCGAGGAGCACCAGCCCGCCGTAGACCGTGACAAGCCCGAGGAACGGATCGGCCGGCGGGGCGTTCGCTGGAGGGGTCACTGACGGGACCCCGAAGAACCATGTCCCCGGCATGTCCAGCTTGAAGGGCGAATTCGGGAGCGACACCCCAACCGCGATCGAGACCAGCGCGATCAGGCCCAGGGCCGCGGGGCGGAAGAGGAGACGCCAGTCGGTTGGCTCGTCGGTCACCCCCGGAGCCCCGGCCGAACGCAACCCCTCGTCACCTTGGATCAGGGCCGCGTCCTCGTCAACCCGCGAGACATCGGGCATGGCCTCGCTTCGACCAGTCGAGCTGTTCGGATTGTCTGGCACCGTGGTGTCGACCTCGTGTGCTGGGTTCGGGCTCCAACCCACCTTGCGTCCGGGGACGTCATCCCCACCGGTGTCGCCAGAGCAGATCCTCTGGGTTCAGCACGCTTCTGGCCGGTCACTCCCTCCGGTCCGGAACAGCCGGCGCAAAAGCATTTCGGCCCCGGTGTCACCTTGCGACCGGGAAGGCGGCCCGTAATGGCATTGTAACGCCCAACCCCCAGTGTGCAAGGTCGCCCTTCTCCGGACCCTTTGCCCAGGACCGAAGGTGACGGCACAACGGGCACCTCCAAAGCCTTCCTCGTCGGCTGACCACCGACGGCCATCGGGCACTCGTACAGAAGGTTCCAGTACCTGGTGTTCAGAAGGTTCCAGTACCTGGTGTTCCAAATCGACGCTCCCCACCGTCCTGGGCGTGCGAATGACCCCTTGAGGAGCGCCGTAACCCACGGTCGGTCATCGCCGAGTCCGACAGTGGTCAGGGGCGAGCCCTGCCTCGTTGCATGCTCGTTCCTCCTGCATCGAGATGCAGCGGCTGGGACCGCGCCGGCGGTCAACGAGACTTGAGCGGGACGAGCAGGCCGCGGTTTGCCGTTGACGGAACCGTCACTTACCGTCTGCCGCGGACGCGGCCTCGATCGGGTACACCATGGACGCCGATGCCCACACGATGCCGGTGATTCGCGACACCGGGGCCACGAACGTGGCGCTCTCCCTGTTCGTGCGCACAGAGATCACCACAGCCGATCTGCCGAGGCTGCCCTGTTCCGGTCCTCGTCTGGGCAGCCTCGAAAGTGGGCCGGGAGGGATTCGAACCCCCGTAGGCTGCGCCGGCAGATTTACAGTCTGCTTCCTTTGGCCACTCGGACACCGACCCGCGGATGAGGATATCCCCGCCGGGCCAACGGCCATGCGCGCAACTCCGTCTCGCCATGGGCGCATCCCTGACGAACCCCCGGTCCCTCCTCGCTCCCCGGCGCCACCTGGGCCAGCGAAGCACACCCAGTAGGCTTTGGCGCATGCCGAGCTTCGACATCGTCTCCGAAGTCGACATGCAAGAGGTGCGCAATGCTGTGGACCAGGCGAACCGAGAGGCGGCAACTCGGTTCGACTTCAAGAACACGGACTCGACCATCGAGCTCGGTGACGGCGCACTCATCCTACGGTCATCGACGCCTGACCGGCTCCGAGCCCTCCACCAGGTGCTCGAGGAGAAATTGGTACGCCGCGGCGTCTCACTCAAAGCCCTTGAGGACGAACGGATCGAAGAGGCCTCGAAAGGGTCGGCTCGGCAACGGGTTCGAATCCGTGCTGGCCTATCCGCCGATCACGCGCGACAGATCAACAAGTTCATCAAGGGCCTCGGTCTCAAGGGTGTGAGTTCACAGACCCAGGGTGCCCAGATCCGTGTAACCGGCAAGAAGCGGGATGACCTCCAAGCGGTGATTGCCTCCTGCAAGCAAGAGGACTTCGGGATTCCGCTACAGTTCGAGAACTTTCGGGACTAGTGCCCACCTGCCCCTGAGCAGCTTTCCAGGGCTGGGGTGTGCCGACACTGGCCTACCCAGGCCTCGAGCGAGCAGTACACGTTGCGCCCCGTATCGGATCAGCTGCCCTTAGGCAACCGAGCCGCGGCTCCCCTTTCGCTGACCTGGGCCGATTCGAACGTTGCCATCTCGCCGAGAATCTTGGCCGCGGCTTGGAGGATCGGGAGCGCGAGGCAGGCACCTGTTCCCTCGCCAAGTCGCAGCTCCAGGTCCACTAGCGGGTCGAGTCCAAGGTGCGCCAACGCGACGGTGGCTCCAGGCTCGACCGAACGATGACCTGCGAAGAAGTATCCGACGGCCTCTGGGGCGATCGCGACTGCGACGAGCGCAGCGGCGTCGGCGATGAGTCCGTCAAGCAAGACCGGGAGTCGAGCTGCAGCCCCACCGACGAGGAAGCCGGTGAGGGCCGCGATCTCCAAACCACCGAGCGACGCCAAGACGTCGACCGGGTCGGTCATCGTCCGAGGGTCGACCCGGCTCAGTGCTCGCTCGACAACATCGACCTTGTGCTTGAGCTGTGTATCGTCGACTCCGGTTCCTCGTCCGGTGACCTCGGCGGCTGGACTCCCCGTGAAGGCTGCAACCAGCGCCGCTGCCGGGGTCGTATTCCCGATCCCCATATCCCCAGTGAGCAAACAGCGTGCGCCTGCGTCGGCCAGCTCCATCGCAATGCCCGCGCCGAGATCGAGTGCCTGCCGCACCTCCGCATCACTCATTGCTGGCCCGGCAGCGATGTTCCCAGATCCCCTCCGGATCTTGGCCCGTCGGAGCGTCGGGGCTGGCGGCAGGTCTGCGGCCGTCGCCACGTCGACCACGACGACGTCGGCACCGACGTGGCGTGCCAATACGTTCACGGCAGCACCACCGCCGCAGAAGTTCGCCACCATCTGGGCAGTGACCTCCTGTGGCCAAGGCGACACGCCCTCCTCCAGGACCCCGTGGTCGCCGACGAACACCGCGACCGTCGCCGGTGCGGGCACCGGCGGAGGACAAGAACCGGCGATCGCCGAAAGCTGGATCCCCACCTTTTCGAGGAGACCCAACGACCCCGAGGGTTTGGTCAGACGTTCCTGATAAGCACCCGCGCGCTCAGCGGCCGTGGCGTCGGGAGCGGCCACTCGAGCGAGGGCCTCATCGAATGACGGCACCCTGCGGACGCTCCCGCTTTCGGACAGATCGCTGCGCTGCGTCTGTCGCTTCGCCAGCTCGGGCCATCACCTGGACCACCTCCTCGCGATGGCGGCCTTCGGGCTGCAGACCGCCTCCGACCTCTTCGATCAGCGGCGACACCTGGAAGAGCCGGTCGAAGATGAGCAGCTTGAGCACCCAAAAGACACCGAAGGAGGTGACGTTGGCCGCCAAGACCAACACCGTTCGCACCTCGTGGGAGAAGGCATAGTGCTTTCCGATGTGCCCTGCCAGATCGGCCCAGAAAATCGAGAACGCAATGCCCGCGGCAGCGATCACCCAGAATGGCAGGACCTCCTTGAGGAGATGGGAGCGCCCGGTCTTCCCCCAGGCCCAGTTTCGGTTGAGCCAGTACGACGGGACCGTGGCGACTCCGTTGGCAAAGACGGTGCTCGGGACCTCACTCCACAACCGGCCAACGCCGTAGACCAGGAACAAGACGACGAAGGACACCGCCGTCGAGATCACCGAGACCATCGAATACCGTGCGACTTTCGTACCCTCGGGCGTCTGGAGCCACGCCCAGAGACGAGCGAGTTTCACGGGCATCTTGTGATCCTAACGGTTCGTTCGGACTCCGACCCCTCACCGCCTCGCGTCCCTCGCCTCTCGCCAACCTCCTTCGAGGGCTGCAAACATGAGCCCGTGACTGCGGCACTCGACGCCCTCGTGAAACTGCTCGACCTTGAACCCATAGAGCACAACATCTACCGGGGGTCCCAGCCCGAGGGCGAGCTGCAGCGCGTCTTCGGGGGGCAAGTCGCCGCCCAGGCGCTCATGGCAGCCGGACGCACCGTTGCGCACGGGACGGTGCACTCCTTGCACTCGTACTTCCTCCGTCCGGGGAACCCGGCTCTGCCCATTCTTTATACCGTCGACCGGATACGAGACGGGCGTTCGTTCACCACTCGTCGGGTCGTGGCCGTCCAACAGGGAGAGGCGATCTTCAACCTGGCAGCTTCGTTCCACGACGAAGAGCCCGGGCTCGAGCACCAGTTCCCGATGCCCGACGTCCCTCCTCCTGAAGAGCTCCCTACCCTCGCAGAGCGATTGTCAGCATGGCGGAGCGACCTCGCGGGTAGCCGCCAACATCCACCTGCTGTGGACCAACGCTTCATCGGCAATCTCCCCTGGCAGAACGAGAGCGAACCGCTCGAGCCCTTCCAGCGCCTATGGATCCGCGCGGACGGACACCTCCCTGACGACCCCCTGCTCCACGCGTGCGTGGCGACCTATGCCTCCGACCTGTCGCTCTTCGACACCATCGTTCGACCCCACGCGCTGCACTGGGATGCCCCACACTTCATGGCAGCCAGTCTCGACCACTGCATGTGGTTTCACCGCCCTTTCCGCAGTGACGAATGGCTCCTCTACGACATGGATTCGCCGGTAGCAGCAGGAGCACGTGGACTGGCTAGGGGATTCTTCTTCGATCGTTCCGGCCGGCTCGTAGCTTCGATGATCCAAGAAGGACTGATCAGAGCCCTCGACCGCTGAGCATCGGCTCAGCGAGCTTCGAGGGGCACGTAGTCCCGCTTGTCAGGGCCGATGTAGACCTGTCGGGGCCGAGCGATCTTCGAGTCCTGATCGAGCATCTCCTGCCAGTGCGCCAGCCAACCCGCCGTCCTCGGGATGGCGAAGAGCACGGGGAACATCTGGAGTGGGAAGCCCATCGCCTGGTAGATGAGGCCAGAGTAGAAATCGACGTTGGGATAGAGCTTGCGCGAGATGAAGAACTCGTCCGAGAGCGCGATCTCCTCAAGCTTGAGCGCGATGTCCAGGAGCGGGTTCTTCCCCGTGACGGCGAAGACGTCGTCCGCTGTGCGCTTGATGATCTTTGCCCTCGGGTCATAGCTCTTATAGACACGGTGGCCGAACCCCTGCAATCTCACGGCTCCGGACTTGACTTCAGCGATGTACGCGGGCACGTTCTCGATGCTTTTGATCTCCATCAGCATCCGAATCACCGCCTCGTTCGCCCCACCGTGGCGCGGGCCGTAAAGAGCTGCGCATGCAGCGGCCGTGGCTGAGTAGGGGTCGGCGTGCGACGAACCGACCACGCGCATGGCAGTCGTCGAACAGTTCTGCTCGTGGTCCGCATGAAGGATGAACAGCACGTCGAGCGCTCGGGCGAGCACCGGATTGGCCTCGAAGCGGGGCTCTGCCACCTTCCAGAGCATCGAGAGGAAGTTCGACGTGAAGTCGAGGGAGTTGTCGGGGTAGACGAAGGGCATCCCGACGCTGAAGCGGTGAGCGGCGGCAGCCAGCGTCGGCATCTTGGCAATGAGACGGATGATCTGCCTCCGACGCGCCTCGGGATCGAAAATTCCCTTCGCGTCGAGGTAGAAGGTGGAAAGCGCGGCTACCGCGGAGACGAGCATCCCCATCGGGTGGGCGTCGTAGTGGAACCCTTCCAAGAAACGCTTCCTCACGTTCTCATGGATGAACGTGTGGTACGTGATCTCATGGCGCCACGCTTCGAACTGCGATGGGGTCGGGAGCTCGCCGTGGAGAAGCAGGTACGCCACTTCCAAGTACGTCGACTTCTCGGCAAGCTGTTCGATCGGATATCCCCGGTACCGGAGGATTCCCGCTTCGCCGTCGAGGTACGTGATGGCGCTCTCGCAAGCCGCTGTGGAAAGGAACCCCGGATCGAGGAACCAGATCCCAGGCAAGAGCTTCGCCCACTCTGAGGCTGCAACCCCGCCGTTGATGATCGGGATCTCGATCGATTCGCCGGTCCTGTTATCAGTGATCGTGATGCTCTCGGTCACAGCCGGCGATCCTTTCCCTTTCTATCGGACGACCCTCACATCTATCACCGCTCTGATCCTATGGCGACGGCGCGCCGAGATCACACCGCCGGGCGCTGCGCACCCGGTTGGCTCGTCTCAGCCACTGGCCGACGGCGGGAGATTACCCACCGCGATGGTCGAGGTGACCGAAAGCGTGCCGAGACCGACAGTCTGCCCTGGAGGCGGCTGGATGGCGACCGTCAGCTGATAAGTAACCCCCGGACTCACCTCGAGCGCCGGCATGGCGACTGCCATGGCCGTGCCTGCCCGCACGTTGACCTCCCGGCGAACGGTGGAAGCCACGCCTCCTGGCACCTGGACGGTCGCCGTGACCGTCAGTGCCCCGACGTCGACGTTGCCGACATTGTCGACAACAGCCGTGACGGTGAGCTGATGGGTCGGAGGAACTTCGGGAACGCCCGATGGTGCAGGAATGGGTCCTACTGGGGGTACCAGTCGAACAGTGCTGAGCTCCACGTGCACGTCTGCAGCAAGGCTGGACGATGCCTGGATCGTGCTCACAACCGACGCCACAGAGGCCGGTGCGAGCATCCCGGATCCCATCCAGGCCGAACGGGGGAGCAGGGCGCCGCCAGGGTCAGCTCGCAGGCGCGCTCTGGCCAGCGCATATAGCTCATCGGCCTTCTCCAGCAATGCGCTCACCTCGGCCAGGTCGTTGACCGCCGAAGACGGATCGAGAGTCGCTCCCGTGTTGGCAAAACCCTGGGCACGGGTGCCTGAACCCTGCACCGAGACGCCGGGGTTCGACGAACCACTCGCGGGTACGCTCGCTACGCCGAGCAGCCCTTCAACCACGGAACGAAACCGCTCCACGGCCAGCTCGCGATCGGCCATCGCCCGAATGAACGGTGTACTCACCGTCCCCTGCGGCGCGGGGTTCGAGATGGCGCCAGCTTCGTGCTCCGTCGTCTGAGTGGCTGCCACCAGGGTGTCCAACACGCCATAGAGCTCTGGGCGCCCAAAAGTGCCAATCGAATGGAGCAGGGCCTTGAGATCAGCGGCGGTCGCATTCGACTCCTTGGCAACCACCGATGCCTGGACGCCGAAGGAACGATCGACGCTTGTCCAATACGAGCCAGACCCCCGGCCGATCCTGGCGATCCCCCCAACGACCACGAAGAGCACCAGCGCTACGACGACCAGGGAAAACGCCAGGGGGAGCAGGCCGCGCCGACGACGGCGGCGACGGACGCGCTGCAACATCAGCGCATGACGCTACAACGTGGGTTTTCCCTCCTGCGCTACAGCGACCGACGTCGAGGACTCACGTGCGAGAACTCGGTCCACAAGGGGCGTCCAAGCTCCGCGAAGGGCCGGCCGCTCATCGATTCACCGAGTCGATCTCGGCCCCTCGCCCTCGGGATTCGGAGGATCCTGAAGGAGGTCTCCCGACGGCGTTCACGGGAGACTCGACCGTCTTGGGTCGCCTCCAGTCCACCCCAGTACCGATCACGTTGGGGTCGATGCGGTCTCGGTGCCGTTCGGCGAGCGCCAGGATCGATGAGATGGTCGCACTGCTCAGGAGATGGGGTACCAGGCCAAGATCGAGCAGCTTGGTGTGAGCCGCCCGGTAGTAATGGTCCTCTTGTTCCACTCTGGGATTCTCGAATGAATCGGCGATCTCGACTCGTCCGGGATACGTATCGGAAACCAGCTCAGCGAGCTGACGCACCGAGTAGGACTCGGTGAATTGATTGAACACTCGATACTCCCCTTCAGCTGGCGGGTTCTGCACTGCGAGCTCGATGCAGGCAAGGGTGTCACGAATGTCGAGCATTCCCCGTGTCTGCCCACCCTTGCCATAGACGGTGAGCGGGAGTCCTGCAACCGCTTGGACGCAGAAGCGGTTGAGAACGGTCCCGAAGACACCGTCGTAGTCGAATCGGGTCGCCAGCCCTGGATGAAGAACCGTTTCGTCAGTCTCTTGTCCGTACACGATTCCCTGGTTGAGGTCGGTGGAACGAAGGCCCCAAATCTTGCAAGCGAACATGATGTTGTGGCTGTCGTGCACCTTGGATAGGTGGTAAAAGGAGCCGGGTTGCTTGGGATAGGGCAGAACATCGGTTCTTCCGCGGTGGGTGATCTCTATGAACCCCTCTTCGATGTCGATGTTCGGCGTCCCGTACTCACCCATGGTGCCCAGCTTGACGAGGTGAATCGCAGGATCGATCGCTGCAATCGCATAGAGCAGATTCAGCGTGCCAACGACATTGTTGACCTGCGTGTAGACCGCGTGACGACGATCGATCATGGAATAGGGGGCGGATCGCTGCTCAGCGAAATGCACGATCGCCTCAGGGCGAAACTCCCGCAGACAGCGCTCGACGAACTCTGCGTCGGTGAGGTCGCCGACGAACAGGTCGATCCGCATCCCGGAAACTTCTTCCCATAGATCGATCCGCCGACGCATATGGCTGATCGGAACCAGGCTGTCGACGCCGAGCTCGGCGTCATACTGGCGGCGGACGAAATTGTCAGCAATGGCCACGGCATTGCCTCGCCGGGACAGATGCAACGCCGTTGGCCACCCCAAGTACCCGTCTCCCCCGAGCACAAGGATCCTCACAGATACCAGCCTCCCTCTCCCGGCGGTGTGAACCACCAGCACCCTGCTGCAAGCCGCGCTGGTGATCGTGCCCACACCGCAACACGTTCGCAATCCTCAGGATGCCAGAGAAACCTTGGAAGAAGCTGAGAAACCCGCTTGTCGGCGACCAGTAGATCGTAAATATTCGATAAACAGGGCCGGTCGAGACGGATCAGCCCCTGGTCTCGAGCTCGGCAACCCGACCAGATCCACCAAGGTCCCCGCTGCGGGACTCCTCGTTGCCCTCCTCGGGGCCTTCAGGCTCCGGCAGGAGGCCGAACGACGACGCCTCGTGGGTTCTGGCGAGGGTGAGGCGTCGCGTCACCCCCTCCGGGGCCTGGGGAGCACGCGGTGCCGCCGTCACGGGCTGGAGCTCGGGAAGGGGTTTCCCACCTTGACCGACGCCAAGATCAGGGAAGCGACGAGCCGTCACCAAGACTCTCGACTCAAGGGATCCGACGGCGTCGTTGAACGCCTTGACCGTCCCACTCAAGCTCGAATGCAGCCGGGAAAGGTGCCGAGCGAACACTCCGAGCCGTTCGTAGAGCTCAGCACCGAGCCGCTGAACCTCCCGCGCGTTCTCGGTCATCGCTTCCTCTCTCCAGCCATGGGCGATCGTTCGAAGCAATGCGATCAACGTCGTCGGCGTGGTAACCAAGACCCGAGAAGCCATTGCGTGCTCGATCAGGCCGGGATCGTTCTCGAACGCGGCGGCCAAGAGCGGATCCCCGGGAACGAAGGCGACGACGAACTCAGGCGAACGCTCGAATTGCTGCCAATACTCGCGTCTTGCCAGGCGGTCCACATGCGCCCGTAGCTGCCGAGAGTGTGCCACCAGGTGAGCTCTTCTGGATTCGTCGTCATCAGCGTCGGAAGCCTGGAGGAAGGCCTCAAGCGGTACCTTGGCGTCCACGACGACCTGGCCGCCTCCGGGAAGATGGACGACGAGATCGGGACGGAGTCGCCCGTCATCGCTATAGGTGGTCACCTGCTCCTCGAAATCGCAGTGGGCGAGCATCCCCGCAATCTCGACCACTCGCCGGAGCTGCATCTCACCCCACCGGCCTCTGGTCTGTGGAGCTCGAAGTGCAGTGACCAGGTTCCGTGTCTCACGCTGGAGCTGCTCTTGGGACGCGGCGAGCTGCTGCACTTGCTCGGTCAGGCCCCGATAGGCACCATGTCGGTCGAGCTCGAGCTGTCGCAGTCCTTTCTCGTAGCGCTCCAAGGTCTCCTGGAGTGGTTGGAGGAGCCTCGCAATCGCTTCCTCGCGCTTACCGAGCTCGCCTTTGGCTGCTTCTTCTGCTTGCTTCCACCTCGTGTCGGCGAGAACGAGGAACTGTTCCGCGTTCTTTTGGAGTGCTTCTGTGGAGAGCTGGGCAAAGGCGCCCTCCAGGCGTTGGCGATCCTGCTCCCAGGATGCCGATCGCTCCTCAGCGTGCCTTCGTTCGAGATCGAGTTGAGCAGAGAGGCGTGCCTGTTCGGAGCGGGCGGTCGCGAGTGCAGCGCCAACCTCCTCGAGCTGCGCCGAGAGCTTCCTCACCGATTCGTTCGCGTCCTGCAGGCGCGCCTCGGCGGTCCGGGCCTCCGCCGCCAAGCGGACCTGCGAACGAGCACGCACGCCGAGGGCGACCGCGATGCCAACCCCTACGCCAACGAGCAGTCCGATGATCAATCCTGGGACCATTCGAGCCAGCGTAACGAGAGGCTGTGTCACCGTCGTGGATGACGCCTGTGCTTGAACAGCAGCCGGTCCGAGACCCGACCAAGAGGCGCTGGCGACGCGATGTCAAGCGTGCCTCGCGTCGGGCGCGACCGCGACCGTGGAGAGCTCGGCGACCGGTACCGTTGACCTTCATGGGACGGAGGATCGGTGCTGGGCGCCGGGTGCAGCCGCTCACCCCGACCCCTCACATGCCAGCCGCAGCCGGAGACGAAGCCCCCAAGACCAGTCTCACGGTCCAGAGGGCCATCGCCCTGGGAGCCCCAGGTTTGGGCGAGACCTCACCGGCAGCGGATCCAGGGCTCGAGCGCCTGCTCGTCCAAGCATTCGCGCTCGTCGGCGAAGCGATCGCGGGAGCGACACATGCCCTCCTGGCAGGCAATCGACAGGCTGCGAAACAACTCGTTGAGGCCGACGAGGCGATCGACGCGCTCATTGACCGAATCTCACGGGCGGCCCAGCAACGACTCGTCTCAGGCCATGGCGACGCTGAGGAGCGCCAAGAGCTCGTCGCAATCCTGCGGATGCTCCCGGACCTCGAGCGAAGCGGCGATCTGGCCGAACACGTCGCCCGCCGTGCGGCTCGCGGTCTCGGAACCGAGATGTCCGCTCGGAGCAGAGGTCTAGTAGAGCGGATGGGTGAGGTCGCTGTCACGATATGGCGCGCCACGACGGACACCTTCGCTGAGCGATCGGCGGCTGGTGCAAGCATCGTCGACGACCTTGACGACGAGATGGACGACCTCCATGTCAGCCTCACTGCGGAAATCGTCTCAGGGACGATGCCGCTCGCGGTCGCCATCGAACTGGCGATGGTGGCGCGTTTCTACGAGCGTTTCGGAGACCACGCGGTCAACCTGGCGCGCCGCATCGCGGCCCTCGCAGATGGCAATGCCGGCTCAGTCAAGGGCGAAACACAAGAATGAGCGCAGGATCGCTTGCTCCCTCCCGCCTCATCGACGCCAATCGGCTGGGGCTCTGGTATGCCGATCCGGACCGTCAAAAGCGATCCAGCAACGCCTCGGCGATCTGAACAGCATTGACAGCAGCACCCTTGCGCAGGTTGTCGCCGACCACGAAGAGGGACAGGCAGTTCGGGGCTCCGCCCTGACGGATGCGGCCAACCAAGGCTTCATCCCGACCAGCCGCCAGTTGCGGGGTCGGCAGGTCGGTGAGGACCACGCCGGGAGCCTTGGTGAGCACCTTCGCGGCCCGCTCCGCCGAGAGCGGAGAAGAGAACTCCGCCACGATCGCAGCCCCGTGGCCGGTGTAGACGGGAACCCGAACGCAGGTACAGGTCACCGCGAGATCTGGGATTCCAAGGATCTTCCGGCTCTCGTTACGGTACTTTTGTTCCTCGTCGGTTTCGCCTGAACCGTCCCCAACGAGCGAGCCCGCAAGGGGAACGACGTTGTAGGCGATCGGCGCCGCGAACGTCGAAGGCTGCGCAAACTCCACCGCCGTGCCATCGAAGGTGAGATCGGCTGCATTCCCGACGCTCTTCTCAACCTGCTGACTCAGCTCGCTCACCCCGGCTCGCCCCGCACCGGAGACCGCCTGGTAGGTGGCGACCACGATTCGTCGGAGACCGGCTTCGTCATGCAATGGTTTGAGTACCGGCATTGCGATCATCGTCGTGCAGTTCGGGTTGGCCACGATGCCCTTCGGGATACAAGCAAGTGCTGAAGCGTTGACCTCCGGCACGACGAGGGGGACCTCGGGGTCCATGCGCCAAGCAGACGAGTTGTCGACGACGAGCGCCCCCGCACGTGCCAAGCGTGGGGCAAGCGTCCGCGAGGCGAGCGCACCGACCGAGCAGAGCGCGATGTCGATCCCGCGAAGATCCGCGGATGCGGCATCTTCGACCTCGATGGGCCGACCACGCCAGGTGAGGCGGCTCCCTGCTGAGCGCTGCGATCCGAAAAACCGGACACCGGTGAGGGGGAACCGGCGCTCCTCGAGCACGGCCCGCATCACCTGTCCGACCTGACCGGTCGCTCCGAAGACGCCGACGATCACCGCGGAATTGTAGGAGAGCTGCCTAGGGACCCGGTCCGACCGGGATGGCGGTGCTCACCCGGGACCTCCAGCTGGAATGCGCGATGTAGCAGGCGAACGGCTCGCTCCACCTCGTGCTCACGCACGATGCAGGAGATGCGAATCGTCGACGTGGAGATCATGTCGATGTTGATGCCCTCCGACGCCAGGGTCTCGAACATGGTGGCAGTGACCCCTGGATGGGACTTCATGCCCGCCCCGACAACCGACACCCGAGCCACGGTGTCGTCGGAATGCACCTCCGATGCGCCGAGCTCTCCTCGCAGGCGCTCACAAACCGACACGGCAGTCGAGAGATCCGCCTTCGGCACCGTAAACGAAATGTCCGTGGTGCCGTGAATCGACGTGTTCTGGACAATCATGTCGACATTGACCGCCTCATCAGCAAGTGCCCGGAAGAGCCGCGCCGCGATCCCGGGCTTATCAGGAACGCCCGAGACCGTCACCTTCGCCTCCGAGGTGTCGTGGGTCACCGCCGTGACGACAGCCTGCTCCATCGATGGATCCTCCTCTGTGACGATCGTGCCAGGCTCCCAGGTGAAGCTGGAACGGACTTCGAGCGGCACTCGGTAGTTGCGCGCGAACTCGACTGAGCGGAGCATGAGGACCCTGCCGCCAGTCGCCGCGATCTCCAGCATCTCCTCGTAGCTCAGCCGATCGATGCGGCGCGCTTCGGGCACGACATCGGGATCGGCGCTGAAGACCCCGGAGACGTCGGTGAAGATCTCACAGACATCAGCATGCAGCACGGCCGCCAACGCGACCGCTGTTGCATCCGACCCGCCCCGGCCGAGCGTGGTGACGTCCCGATCGACAGAGACTCCCTGAAATCCGGCAACGACGGGCACCCGTCGCTGCTCAAGCGCACTTCGGAGGCGGTCCCCTCTGACCTCGATGATCCTCGCCCTAGTGTGCACCGTGTCGGTGATGATCCCTGCCTGGGAACCCGTAAGGGACACGGCGTCAACTCCCCGGTCGGCAAGGGCCATGCACAACAGGGCCATCGAAGTCCGCTCTCCCCCGCTGACCAGCATGTCCAGCTCTCGGGGCGGGGGCGCCGAGCTCACCTCGTAAGCGAGGCGAAGGAGCTCGTCGGTGGTCTTGCCCATGGCGCTGACGACGACGACGACATCGTCGCCGCTGCGGTGCACCCGGGCGACATGGTCGGCCACAGCGCGCACACGCTCGGCGTCGGCGAGCGACGTCCCACCGAATTTCTGCACCCGTAAAACCATTCGGCTGGACGCTACAACACTCATTCCTGGGGCTCGCGCGGCTGCCTGGCGCCGCCAGCGTCACCCACAGGCCCGGTAGGGTGTCGACCCGTGCCCAGCGAGAAACGCGCTCGCCAGCGTGCCGGACGAGAGGCTCGACGCGCGGCTCTGGCCCGGCACCAACGTCGCCGGCGCCTGCTGCGAAGCAGCATCCTTGTCGTCGTCGTCGGGGCGGTCATCGTCGGTTCGGTCGCGCTGGCCACCCACCACTCAAGCGCACCCAAGAGCCCTCAAGCCACCGCCACCGCGGCCGCCGTCGCTGCTGGATGCCCCTCGAACCCGCACACCAGGGTCAACACGCTCTCCTTCAAGTCGGCCCCGCCGATGACGATCAACACCTCGGGCACCTACAGCGCCATTGTCAAGACCACAGCAGGCGACTTTCGGATCGCGCTCGACCCCAAGATCGCACCGGTGACGGTCAACAACTTCGTGTTCCTGGCCCGCAAGGGCTTCTACCGGTGCGTGATCTTCCACAGGGTCATTCCCGGCTTCGTCGACCAGACGGGCGATCCAACCGGCACGGGCCAGGGAGGACCCGGATACACGATTCCTGACGAATTCCCACCCGCCGCCGCTAACGCCGCTGACCAGTACCCCCTCGGGTCGGTCGCGATGGCGAACACCGGGCAGCCACACTCAGGGGGTAGCCAGTGGTTCATCGTCGCCGGCCCGAAAGGTGAGTCCCTACCGAACCGCTATTCACTCTTCGGCAAGGTTGTCTCCGGAATGCGAGTCGTTGAGAAGATCAACCGGGAGGGCACGAGCTCGGGGGCACCGAAGGTCGTCCAGCGCATCCTGTCGATCAAGATCACGTCCTCATAAGCGCTGAGCCGTCCTATCGGTCGACCAGGGCCGCGAGCCGCTCGACGCCGTCCTCGACCACGGTCCCGTCCACAAAGACGGTCACCTCACCTTGCCCAGCACTCCGCCATGTCCCTGCTGGGCCGCGGATCAGGGCAGTGCGTTCGGGAATGCCCACGACCGGTAGGTGGGGGGGCGCCAGTGCGACCGAGCGGTGGAGCTTTTCGCCATGGGCATCCTCGTCAACATCACCAAAATGCGGCACCACGGCGAGATGCTCGATGAGCCCGAGCCCGACGGTGAGCGCGCCGCCACGTGGATCCACCATCGGGTCGGTCAAGACCATCGCGCCAGCTGAGGAACCGGCCAAGACAGCGCCCTCGGCCCAGGCTTGGCGCATGGCCTCGAACACTCGCGAGCCCTTCAGTACCGATCGCAAGTGAAGGGGTGAACCCGGACCCAGGTAGATGAAGCGAGCCCTCCGCACGATGTCAGCCGCACCAAGATCTTCCGCATCGGCTCGTGTGAGGACCATAAGCCCGTGCACCCTGCCACCGAGGGACTCGAACCACTCCGAGGCGGCAACTACCGACCGTTCGGGGTGCTGGTATGCCGCTGCGGTCGGGAGCACCAGGATTTCTGCCCCACCGGCCTCAGCCAGGAGTTCGGCGTCGAAGGTACAACCCGGCGTCCACTCCGCCCCGCCGATGAGCGCGAGCGGGCCCCGATCACCACTCATGGTCACCAAGGCATCCAGGTACCGTCATCGACTCTCCCCGAGCATGGGGTGCCGACCCCCGCATCAGACAATCGCTACCGCCCTGTCCACGGACGGTCACGGCGCGCCGGGATCGGCCGATGCCACCAACGACCGCTGAATCGCCAGGCAGGAACCGGGGCGCTGCGCTCCCGAGGTGCCCGTGCGGCTCGGGTAGCAAGGATCTTGCGGGTGGCGATCGCGATCGCCGCGATGACCGCTTCGTCAGGCTGAGACCGTGGTGGAAGGTCCAGTATTGGAACGCTGGGCCCCCCAGCAGCTGGCCGCCCCGGTCGCTCCGGCCCTGGTGGTTCGGCCGTTGACCTATTGGGTCCCACGACGGTCACAGCGGGATGTTGCCATGCTTACGGCGAGGAAGCTCTTCGCGTTTGGAACAGAGCATACGAAGGCTTTTGATAAGGACGGCACGGGTGTCGGCAGGGGAAATCACATCATCGACGTAGCCACGCTCAGCCGCGATGTAGGGGTTCGCATAGCGCTCCGTGTACTCCTCTACGAGCTCGCTCCGCCGCGCGATCGGGTCGGCAGCCGATGCGAGCTCCCTGCGATAGACGATCTCGACTGCACCCTGCGGCCCCATCACCGCCAGCTCCGCCGAGGGCCACGCGAACGCGAGGTCGGCGCCGATCGACTTGGAGTTCATCACGACGTACGCGCCACCGTAAGCCTTGCGGGTGATGACCTGAATCCTCGGAACCGTCGCTTCGCAGTATGCATAGAGGAGCTTCGCCCCGTGACGGATGATCCCCCCGTACTCCTGATCCGTTCCCGGCATGAAGCCGGGAACATCGACGAAGGTGACGAGCGGGATGTTGAAGGCATCGCAGGTTCTTACGAACCGAGCCGCCTTCTCGGAGGAATCGATGTCGAGGACGCCAGCCAAGACAGCCGGCTGGTTCCCCACCACGCCGATCACCTGGCCATCCAGCCGAGCGAATCCGCAGGTGATCGACATCGCCCAATGCGCATGCACCTCGAGATATTCGCCGTCGTCAACAACCGCAGAGATGACCTTCGTCATGTCATAGGGCTGATTCGGTGAGGCGGGTATGAGGTCGATGAGCTCCGGGGTGGTGCGCTCCGGGTCGTCGTCGCTGTCAATGGCGGGTGGCTGCTCCAGATTGTTCGACGGCAAGAACGAGAGGAGATAGCGGACATCGTCCAGGCATGCCTTCTCGTCGGGAGCAACGAAGGTCGCGACGCCCGATTTTGTCGCATGGCTCATCGCTCCGCCCAGCTCCTCCAGGCTCACCTCTTCGCCGGTCACCGTCTTCACCACGTCGGGTCCCGTGATGAACATGTGGGAGGAGCCTTGCACCATGAAGATGAAGTCGGTGATTGCCGGGGAGTAGACGGCTCCGCCGGCACACGACCCGAGCACGACGCTGATTTGCGGAACCACCCCAGAGGCCTGGACGTTGCGATAGAAGATCCCGCCATAGGCATTGAGCGCGACGACGCCTTCTTGGACCCGGGCGCCCCCCCCGTCATTGAGCCCCACGACCGGAACCCCGATTGAGACCGCGAGGTCCATAAGCTTGTGAATCTTCTCACCGTGAACCTCTCCGAGCGAACCCCCGGAGACCGTCGCGTCCTGGCTGAAGACACAGACTCTGCGGCCATCGATCGTTCCGAACCCCGTGATCACCCCATCGGTGTACGGACGATTCCTCTCGAGCCCCATCCCGTGCGCCCGGTGGCGGGCAAGCATGTCGAGCTCTTGAAAGGACCCCTCATCCAGGAGGTACTCGACCCTTTCCCTGGCCGTCATCTTGCCACGCGAGTGGTGACGCTCGACCGCCGCCTGGGATCCGGCGTGAAGAGCCTCTTGCTTCCGGGCGGCCAGGTCCTCGAGCCGCTGCTTCATCGAGTGCTCCACGAACCAGACAAGCTACAGGCGCAGGGACGGACCTCAAGCCTCTACGAGCTCGATCAGGGTACCCAGCGCACCCTTGGGGTGCACGAAGGCAACCGTCGTACCTCGCGATCCTGGTCTCGGCTGGGCATCGATGGTGGGGACACCGGCTCGCTTGACCGCCTCGAGCGCGGTCGCGCAATCGGCAACCCGGTACCCCACGTGATGGATGCCCTGGCCACGCGTCTGGAGGAACTTGGCGACCGGCGAGTCCTCCCGAATGGGGGTCAGCAATTGAATGAACGAGTCCGCCACGCCGAGCAACGCTTCTTCCACGCCGTCACGATCGACCCGTTCTCGAGCGACCACCTCGGCGCCGAAGACCTGCCGGTACCAGTCGATCGCCGCGTCGAGATCCTCGACGGCGATGGCAACGTGGTCGATCTCGGTAAGAAGAGCAGGCAGTCGCTCGGGCCCAGGGCCAACGCGGTCCTTCGGCGATGGAGCGAGCGGACCCGATGGGGCCACTACGTCAGCTGGCTGGCCTTGCGTCTGGTTCATCGACTGCACGCTACCGGAGGAAGCCACGGCGTCCCAACGTGCCGCCGACAAGGCCGAGCTCAGGACCCACACGACCAGCCCGAAGGCCTCAACCGCTTCAGTAACATCGGGTTCTTCGACTGCTCGAGGAGGTAGCGATGCCCGGATCGTTGATAGCGGCAGCAGCACGCACACCCATCGGCAAGCTCATGGGCTCGCTCGCCGGCTTCACGCCTATGGAGCTCGCCGGCGCAGCGATTGGGGAAGCGCTGCGCCGCGCAGGCCTCAAGCCCGACCAGGTCGAACATGTACTCGTGGGTCAGGTGCTACAGGCAGGCCACGGACAGGTGACCGCCCGCCAGGCTGCCGCGGCGGCAGGCATACCGCTCTCGGTTCCCGGCATGACCATCAACAAGGCCTGTCTGTCCGGGCTGAACGCGATCCACCTGGCAGACCAGATGGTGGCTGCAGGCGAAGCGGAGGTCGTCGTCGCCGGAGGGATGGAGTCGATGACGCAAGCACCCTACTTGGTGCCTGGTGCGCGCGCTGGATTCCGCATGGGCGACGCTTCGCTGCTCGATTCGATGACCTCCGACGGCCTCACATGCGCCTTCGATCACCTGAGCATGGGTGCGGCAACTGACCGCTACAACCGTCGCGTGGGAATCTCGAGAGAGCGCCAGGACGTCTTCGCTGCTGGTTCCCACGAAAAAGCCGCCGCGGCCGCCAAGGCCGGCCGCCTCCGTGAAGAAATTGTGCCCATCACCGCCCCTTCACGGCGCGGGGATCCGATTGAGATCGATTCCGACGAAGGAATCCGACCCGAAACGACCCCAGAATCCCTCTCGGTTCTCCGACCCGCCTTTGACCCTGAGGGCACGATTACTGCAGGCAATGCCTCGCAGCTTTCCGACGGCGCGGCCGCAGTCGTGGTCGTCTCCCCCCGTCGGGCGGAACAGCTCGGCGTCACCCCTCTCGGTGAGATCGTCGGCTACGGACAGGTCGCCGGTCCTGACCCCTCCCTGCACTACCAACCGTCGCGCGCAATCCGCCGAGCCCTCGACAAAGCCGGCATTTCGACCGGCGACGTCGACCTCTTCGAGATCAACGAAGCGTTCGCCGCAGTGGTCCTCGCCTCGGTCGATGACCTCGATGTGCCTGAGGACCTCGTCAACGTCAACGGAGGGGCGATCGCCTTGGGGCACCCGATCGGCATGTCTGGCACGAGGATCGCCCTCACCGCCCTTTATGAGCTGCGCCGTCGAAAGGGCTCCATCGCCGTCGCCGGGCTCTGTGGTGCGGGCGGCCAGGGTGACGCCATCGTCCTGCGCTCGGTTCGCTGAGCATTCGGTCGTTCGCAGCCTCCCATTCGAGGCTCCGCCGGTCGCTACACGTTGCTCGCTCGCTGCGGTCTGTCCAGTGCACTCGTGCCGGTCTCCCGGAACGAGTGCCTCAGTATGGTGGCTGGAACACCCCCAGGAGCGTCGGTGACGTGAGCGCTTCCGCCCACGACCGAAGGCCTGGAAACGCGAAAACGGCAAGCGCGCACGGCGGAAACGGGGTGATCGAACGCCGTTGGAGTCCCACCGGGCCTTTCATGGCATCCGCGTCAACGGGGTCCAATGCTTTCGCAGAAAGTCGTCCGACGAGGTCCTCGAACCCAGGGTTGTGCCCAACCACCATGATTGACGAAACTCCAGGATCGACCTTGGCGACTTCTTCGACCACCTGTTCGACCGAGGCCCCGTAGAGCGCTCGCAGGTACCGGATCTCGGGCTCCGGGTGACATCTCGCCAGAGCCAGGCTTGCCGTCTCACGCGTTCGCTCCGAGGTCGAACACAGGACCACCTGTGGCAGCTGATTTGACTGCAGGCCGAACCGATCGCCAGGTTGTCCGATGCGTCGGGCGAGCGCTCGGGCATCGTGGCGACCCCTCGGGGCAAGAGCTCGGTCGTGATCCGCCCCACCAGAGGGCGGATCATCCTTGGCTTTTGCGTGCCGAAGGATCCAAAGAAGCCGGCGCTGCTGATCAAACATCGTGGCGTCCCTCCAAGGCTCGCCCCAACGTCAGCTCGTCGGCATACTCAAGATCACCCCCGACAGGAAGGCCACTGGCGATGCGGCTCACCCGCACATCGAGAGGACCGAGCAGTCGAGCGAGATACATCGCCGTTGCTTCTCCCTCAAGATTGGGGTTCGTGCACAAGATGACCTCGCGAACGGAATCCTCCTTCACCCGGGAAACGAGTTCTTGAATGCGCAACTGCTCCGGGCCGACCCCCTCAAGTGGATTCAATGCCCCGTGCAGGACGTGGTATGTCCCCCCGAACCGGCGAGTCCGCTCCACCGCTGCGATGTCGCGAGGGTCCTCGACGACGCAAATGGTCCCAGCGTCACGTGAAGGGTCCGAACAGATCTCGCAGAGCTCATCGACCTCGGCCACGTTGAAGCACCGCGGGCAAAAGGCAGTCCGTTCCTTTACGGCGATGATGGCCTCGGCCAAGCGCAAGGCGTCCTCGGAGGGGATCCGGAGCAAGTAGAAGGCGATGCGCTGAGCAGACTTGGGGCCAACCCCTGGCAATTTGCCGAGCTCGTCGACGAGCGCTCGCAAGGATGCGGTATACATCTTCGACTATCCAGGAACTTCCTCTGCCCCGGGAAACGCCTGGAGCAGTCGCGTTTGAACATAGGCGTCGAGCTCGAAGGGCTCCCCGGGGTCGCGTGGGTCGAAATCATCGTCGTCATCCAGTGGTGGTGAGATGGAAGGATCTGCTCGGGATCCAGCACCAAGTCCTGGACCGCCCCTCGCTGATCCTCGATCCGCAGGGCGCCGGCGCCCCGACGGCGCTGGTCCCGCACGTTCCGAGAAATCGTCGACCACCAGCTTCAGCCGAACAGCCGTGCCGAAGTGTTCCGAGAGGGCCGCTTCGACCTGGGACTGCAGATCGATACAGCGTTCACGGTGCCTAGGAGTCGGCAGTGCAAACAGGGCGTGGGCGTCTTCGACACCAACAAAACGACCCGCGCTGAACAGCGCCTTGGCCCTTGCCGGCAGGGTACGCAGGACATGATCTCCCCAAGCCTGGACGAGGCTGTCACGATCAGGACATCCCAAGGCGCTTGCCGGAGCACCTTGTCCGTCTGAGTCATCACGGTCGCCGCTCGATTGGCCGGCTGGGTCCAGGACCGCCATTTCTTCGCTGGCATCCTTCGGGCTCTCGGCCATAGGCTCCATGGAGGAGCTTGGCCCCGGGCGTGCCCCCGTACGGATCGTCTGAGGCTCTTGCGCCTGCTGCCCCAGTCGATTGCGCCGCAAGGCACCCAGCGTCGGGCGTGCGAGCGGATCCCCGTGGCCTCGCACAGATGGGTCGGGCGCAGAGGTCTCCCCCGAAGCGACCGTGGTCGGAGCTGGTTGGTCTGGCTCGAGGGCAGCGTCAGGCGAAGACGCCGGGATCGCAGCGGTACGACGTGGATGCGGTGAGGACGACCCTGCCGATTTCGGACCCGACGGGGCCCGCTGAGCCATTCCCGCAGTGAGGGCCTGCTCGACGCGACTGAGGCGCTCCGCCAGTGCAGCCGGCGAGGTGTCGAGCTCGTTGCGGCAAAGGCGCACCAGCGCCACTTCAAGAACGACACGGGGGTCAGGAGCATCCCGCATCTCTACCTGGGCCTGGCCGAGGACCTCCATCACCCGAACCAGCCGCGCCAGGCCGAGCATCCCCGCCTGCGCCGTCAAGCGATCTCGCTCGTCACCACTGACTTCGGCGAGCTGCGGAGCCAGCGCGAGCAAGAACGACTGTCGGAGATCGTCGATCACTTCACTCGCGAGCTGTTGGGGACCCCAACCGGAGGAGTGGAGCTTGGCGGCCGCGACGAGCACCCCCTCGACGTCGTTGTGGCCAAGGGCGTCGATGAGCGTACCCAGCTCCGGGCGGGCATCCTCGATTGCGCCCGAGGCGACAAGTTGGTCGAGTGCGGACAGGGCGTCTCTTGCAGACCCTCGCCCACGTCTCACCGCCAAGGACAGGGTCTCGTCGCTCAGATCGAGCGACGCCTGGGCGCTCACGGACTGCAGCAGCTCGAGCAAGGTCTGTGCAGGAAGCAAGCGGAACTCGTAATGCTGCGTCCTGCTACGAAGGGTCGGGAGTGCCTTCTGCGGATCGGTGGTCGCCAGCACGAAGACGACATGCGCCGGTGGCTCTTCGAGCGTTTTGAGCAGGGCGTTCGATGCCGCGTTCGAGAGCATGTGCACCTCGTCGACGATGTAGACCTTCCAGCGGCCCGGCGTGGCAAGAGCCGCGTGGGCAATCAGCTCACGCATCGCGTCGACGCCGTTGTTCGAGGCGGCGTCGAGCTCGTGGACGTCTAGGGAAACCCCGTGGGCGATGTCGACGCAGGACTGGCAAACGCCACAGGGCTCACCTTCCTGGGGGCTCGCACAGTTGAGGGCGCGCGCCAGGATTCGCGCGGCCGAGGTTTTGCCGGTTCCGCGAGGACCGCTGAACAAATACGCGTGGGCGACGCGGCCGTCACGCACCGCACTGCGGAGGCCCTGCACGACATGAGGCTGGCCTCGAAGCTCTTCGAAACGGCCGGGACGAAACCGCCGGTAGAGCGACAGGTACGGCTCGTCAAGCACTCAGGCGAGCCTATCTGCGGAACAGCGATCCACCGATGCCGCGAACGGAACGCCGCGCCGCTCGATGCGGCGGTCAGGTTGGCTACGGCACACGACCGTTCCCGCTGAGAGCTGCTGCCTTCCGACCCTGACTCGGTTCACGGGCGACCGTTGCGTAGGACCCGGCCGCCGTATCCAGCGGCGGACGAACCCAGCATACCGAGCTGCCTACAGGCGGCGAACGAGCCAGGGTTGCGTGGCACCGCTATAGCCTGTTGCACTCCAGGGAGGAGTGCGAGAGCGGCCGAATCGGCACGACTGGAGATCGTGTGTGGGGCAACCCACCGTGGGTTCAAATCCCACCTCCTCCGCCCATGGCCATCGATCCGCGCCCTGGTATGAGTCCCAGATTGCCGCCCAGCGCACCGCCTGGACCCATGCCGGGGGGGGCGCCAGACGCTACCGCCATCATCGGAGCAGAACCGTCTTCAGAGCGCGCAGCCATGCGACTCGCCCTGCTCGAAGCTCGAGCGGCTCTCGAGCACGACGACGTCCCGGTCGGAGCCGTGGTCCTCGTCGAGGGCCGAGTCATTGCTGCTCGTCACAACGAACGCGAGCTGACGGGGGATCCAACCGCGCATGCAGAACTGCTGGCCCTGCGCGATGCAGCCCATGCAGCTGGCAACTGGCGGCTTGGCGCCGCGCAGGTCGTCGTGACCTTGGAGCCGTGCCCGATGTGCGCCGGTGCGCTTGTCGGGGCACGTGTCTCCCGCTTGGTCTTCGGGGCATCCGACCCTCGCGCGGGCGCCTGCGGATCGCTCTACAACCTCTGCACTGATCCCCGCCTCAACCACGAGGTCTCAGTGCGCGGAGGTATCCTCGAAGAGGAGTGCAGCCAGCTGCTGACCTCGTTCTTCGCACGGCGGCGTGTCCGTTAACCCCTGCGGAAAGGTGGGGGCCGTCGGGCACCTCCAAGTGGTAGCTGTGCCCGGCTGCCTCCAACGATCACCCGTTGGGACCGAAGCTGGACTCGTTCCGCTGAGCTCGACGAGGCCAGCGCCAAGTCCGCAACCCAGCGGCCGCCGACGCCGTTGTTCGACTTCAGGGCACTGAATGACATGGGCACGCGGTGAGGCCCGAAGACACCAGCGCCTGTGACGGGGTCGTGTAGGAGGTCATCACGGCAAGCGCCCGGTCGGACCCCACCGCTCCGTTGCCCCAACGCCAACCTCTTGTTATCCACGACAGGCTTCTGCAAGATGGACCAGGCCTTGCTCGTGGGCAATCGGCTATGCGCCAGATGTGCCCAAGTGAGCATTCGCCGACACGTCAACGCCCCTACGGGAGGCGAACACGGAGCGGGGAACCATGCACGTCAACCCCGCTTCGGCCAAGTGACCGTCCACGATGACGGCGTCGAACCGTAGAGTACAAATGGCTGCTGGAGGGATGCGAGAGTGGCCGAATCGGGCGGTCTCGAAAACCGTTGTGCCTGTCATGGGTACCGTGGGTTCGAATCCCACTCCCTCCGCCATCTCCCATCCCTCCGGTCTGCAAGCAAGCTGGTGGGGGTGCGAGTGCCCTGATGCGGTGCGCGCCGCCACCACGGCTTCGAGCGCCCTCGAGACCCGGGCGCCTCGAGAACGAGCTCGCGGGTCTCGTCACGAAGGATCGTTCGGTCGGTCGCGGGTCTCAAGCCAACGCCGCAGCCCTGCGGCATTGGAGTGTACGCCGCTCATGACCTCGAACTTCTCACGGTGCTCGGCGGGGACGGATTGGACCGAGACGCCGAAACGCTCGTCGAGTGCGACGGCAATGTCCTTGCCTTCGCGATAAGCGACCTCTGCCGTCTCCGCCCACTGCCTGAGCACCGCTTCTGCCTCGACAAGCAGCGTCGTCGGGTCTGGTAAGAGACCGTAGTGAGCAAGGGCGATCGCCGTCGGCCGGCGTTGCGCAAAGCGCGCCAGCGAGTGCAAAGCTTGATCGAGATCGAAGTCGGGCGGAGGTGTCGCTGGCCGGAGGACCCCGACGTCAGGCAATCGTACGCCCACGGCATCGCCAGCAAAGAGGATCCCGGTCACTGAATCGTGCAATCCCAGATGATGCTTGGCGTGGCCCGGAGAATCGATAGCGGTCAATGTCCGCCCAGGCCCCACGCGGATCTGCTCTCCGTCTTCCAGAACGTGAATTCGCTCGGGCGCCGTGGGCTCCAGCCGCCCATAGAGGGAGTCGAGCAGCGGACCGTATACGCGACCGGCCGAGCTCACCAGCCGCTGTGGGTCTGCCAGATGCCGTGCTCCTTTCGGGTGCACGTACACCGTGGCCGACGGGAACGCCCGTGCCACGTCGCCGACCCCTCCCGCATGATCCAGGTGGATATGCGTGACGACGACGCTGGCGAGATCCGACGCGCCGATCCCAACACGGCCGAGCGCGTCGAGCAGCACAGGGACCGAGCTCTGACTGCCGGTTTCCACCAGCACCGGTGCCGGACCTTCAAGGAGATACCCGGCAGTCACTGATCGCCACCCCCCGAGGAGGGTGTCGACCTCGAGAACCCCGTCGGCGATGCGCGTCGGTACCGATTGTGCTCCTTTGTCTTCGGGCACTTCGCCGGGTCTCCTTCTCCCCTCGTCCTATCGGGGTTGCCCTTCGAACGCATCGAGGCGCCGACTTCCCCGGGCAAACACTGGGCCGCTCAATGTTCGGCGACCTCGACGACTACCTTCACATCGTCTGGCGAACGGTCTAGCGCGTCAGCCCACCGCTGGAGCGGGACTCTGCGCGAGATGAGCCGCTCAAGCCACGAGCGATCAGCTTTCGCAAGGGCATCCGCCGCTGCCTCGTAATGACGCCGGTTCGCGTTGACCGAGCCCACGACCACCTCGTTCTCGAGCACCATCGAACGATTCAGGTCCCCGGCATCGATCCCGAGGGTACGGCCTCCCGACGACACGCCAGTCAGGCAAACGACCCCACCAGGTCCGATGTGCTCCATCGCGTCGAACACAAGGGATCCCACCCCCGTGCACTCGATGATCACGTCGGGGTTCTTCCGAGCTTCGCTGATCGCGCCGGTGTGGTACTCGGCACCGAGCGCCCGAACCAGCTCGGGCTTCACCCCCTGGACCATCTGGTCGATCACATGGACCTCCAGCCCCCTTTGGACTCCGAGTAACGCTGCCAGCAGCCCAACGGGTCCGGCCCCGGTCACCACCACGCTCGACGGTGACCAGTGAGCCCGGTTCCCGATTCGTTCCACCTGTTCCCAGGCCTTGGCGACCACACTGGTGGGCTCGAGGAGGACCCCAAGCAACCCGAGGGTAGGGTCGACCTTCACCACAAAGTCCGGCGTGATCCGATAGCGCTCGGAAAGGTAGCCGTCGTGCTGCTTGATGCCGCGCTCGGTGTACTGTCCGTTCCGACAGAAGTCCCACTCCCCGACGGCGCAGTTCGAGCAGGGGACCGGATCCGGGCGGCGGACGATGCCGACCACCAGGTCGTCCTTGGCTACTGCTCCGCCAATGGGAGCTTCGAGCACTCGACCGAGGGATTCGTGACCCAGGACGAGCCGGTCCTTCCCAGGAGGCGCCCACCCGTAGCGGCCTGAAACGATCTCAGCGTCGGTGCCGCAAATCCCGATCGCGATCGTTTCGACGAGCACCGGTCCGTCGGAGTCAGGCGGCTCCTCCACGTCGGACAGCTCGGCAGTCCCCGCCTGCATTGGCACAACGGTCAGCGCTTTCATCGGTCAACCTTTCGCGGGCGTTCGCCGGAGTCGTTCGCATCGCCTGCCGGGCGATCCTGGACATGATCTCGGTGTCCCGGGTCGACGTTCGAACGGGGATCGCCATCGGGTCCGTTGCCGGCACCATGTGCGACGGTCCCGCCTGCGTCAGTGCCGTTCGAGCCACTTTTCGCCTCCGGCGAGGACCCGATCAACGATCGCACTTTGGAGGCAAGGTGCGGCACGGTCACTCGTCGTTGGTGTCGATCGTCCCTCGCCTCGCCCGTCAGCACTCGCCACGGAAGAGCGCTCACTCTCCCTAGCGAGGCAAACTGACCCCCGAGGTGCGCCCTCACCAACCGGCGCGCCTTGCCGTCCTCCTCCGAGAGCTCTGCGAGTGGCGGCATCCGATGCCCGACCAACCGACAGGCGGTATTGACCAGCGACACGTGAGAAAAGGCTTGAGGAAAGTTCCCGACGAGTCGGGCATGGACCGGGTCGTACTCCTCGGAGAGAAGACCCAAGTCATTGCGAACGGTGAGCAGGCGTTCGAACATCTTTCGTGCATCCTCGTGACGGCCGATCATGTGCAAGCTATCGGCCAACCAAAAGGAACACGCGAGGAACGCACCCTCGCGGCCGGTCAAGCCGTCGACTGTCCCCTCGTCGCTCGTTCGGTAACGGAGCACGAACCCGTCGACGACCAGTTCGCGTTCGATCGCCTCGACGGTCGAGATCACGCGGGGATCGCTCGGTGGGAGAAAGCCCACCATGGGGATCATCAAGATGCTGGCATCGAGCTCGTCGGAGCCGTAGTACTGGGTGAATGCCTGCTTCGAGGGGTTGTAGCCCTTCTCGAGGACCTCGGCTCGGATCTCGTCGCGCAACGCTCGCCAACGCTCCAACGGTCCGTCGAGGTCGGGCCACTCCTCCAAGGTGCGGACCGCACGATCGAGGGCAACCCAGGCCATGACCTTGGAATGGGTGAAATGCCGACGCGGGCCGCGGACCTCCCAGATCCCGTCGTCCGGATGTCGCCATCCATCCTCGAGAAATTCGATAAGGGCACGCTGAAGGCCCCACACCGCGCGGCTGTGAACGCCGTCGAACGAGCTCCCGGCATAGAGCGCGGACATCACCTCTCCGTAGACATCCAGCTGGTACTGGTTCGAAGCGGCGTTCCCGACACGAACAGGGGTAGACCCCTCATATCCAGGGAGCCAGTCGATCTCCCACTCCTCGAGCCGGCGCTCCCCCGAGGGCCCATACATGATCTGGAGTTTGGTGACATCGCCCGAAGCGGCACGAAGCAGCCAATCTCTCCATGCAATGGCCTCCTCGTGGTAGCCGCCGTTCGTCAGCGCCTCAAGGGTCAAGGTCGCATCGCGAAGCCAGCAGTACCGGTAGTCCCAGTTCCGGTTCCCCCCCAGGCTCTCGGGGAGCGAGGTAGTCGCTGCGGCAACGATGCCCCCCGTGGGCTCGTAGGTCAGCGCCTTGAGGGTGATGAGCGACCGCAGCACCGCGTCACGGTATTCACCCTCGTAGGTGCAGGCATCGGACCAGGCGCACCACCAAGCTTCAGTCGTCTCGACCGCATACCACGGGTCGATCGGTCTGGGCGGCGACTCGTGCGAGGGGTACCAGGTCAATGTGAAGGGCACCTGCTGACCTTCACGCATGGTGAATTCGGCGACTGTCTTCATGCCCTCGCCGTGGGTCCTGACGCGGCTCCACATGGCCAGTGAGTCTGGACCCGTGGTTGCCGTGAGCAACCCGTCGTGCCGGGTGACCCAGGGAATCATCTCTCCGTATCCGAACCGGACGCACAGCTCCATCCGAACCGGGATCTCTCCTCGAACTGCTTCGACCACCCGGATGACCTGGGGACTGGCCTCCCGAATCGGCATGCAGTCAGTAACCCGCAAGGTCCCGCCGGGAGTATCGAACTCGGTCTCAAGCACAAGCGTCCCCGGCCGGTAGCGGCGACGCGTCGCCACGACGGAACCGGGGCCTCCGGCAGGAGCGATTCGCCAGTAGCCGTGGTCCTCGGTGCCGAGCAAGCGGGCAAAGCAGGCCGCCGAGTCAAAGCGCGGGAGACACAGCCAGTCGATAGAGCCGTCTCTGCCAACCAGGGCGGCCGTGTGCAGATCGCCGATCACCCCGTAGTCTTCGATCGGCGAGCTCACTGGCAGCAATTCTTAGCGCTTGGCTTGCTACTCGGTGCGCCGGCTCGTCCGGTACCCGGGCACGAGCAGGATGGGCACTGATCGCGAACACAGGGATCGCCACCAACGGCGGCCGTGACCTCGATCGCCCGGTGTGCCATACCCCCTTTTAGCCTGCGGCGCATCCCTGCGTACTGACTGCTTGGGTCTTCCCGAGCGCCTCGGTGACCTCCGCGAGGACGGCGGGCGAAGCCAGGGCATAGGCAACCGCGGGATCAGCGACCGAACGGGAGAAGACGACTCCCACCACCGATCCGCTAGCAGTCAGGAGCGGACTCCCCGAGTTCCCAGGCTCGATCGTTGCGTCGATCTGGTAGACATGTCGCGTCACCAAACCCCGACCGTAGATGTCCCGTCCCTGGGCGTCGATCAGCGCGGCAACACCCGCTGGTGAGACGGCCAATGGCCCGTTCTCCGGATAGCCGATCACCGCGCCTTGCTGCCCGCGAGGGACGTAGCCAGCATCGAGTGGCAGCGGCCTGCCAAGCGGCGCATCGGTTCGAAGGACGGCGACGTCGAGTTCCGGATCGAAAAGGACGACCGTGGCTGGATAGCTGGAGCCCTCGACGACCACGCTGGTCGCGCGCTCGCCGGCTACCACATGTGCGTTCGTCACCAGTGTCCCGGCGGCGACGACAAACCCGGTTCCCTCCTGAGTGGCCCCACACGCCTGCCCGAGCACTTTGACCGTCGATGCCGAACCCTGGCTTGCGATTGCTAGGGCCTGAGCCCGTGATGGAACGTTGACGGGCCCGAACAACTGCGGCGTCAGCTGGGCGAATACGGATGGAAAGCCTTCGGAGTTGAGGAACTGCTGCACATCGGCAAAGACGGAGGGAACGGGAGGAAGCACCTCATCGACGGCATGCAGAACGTCAGACTGGTCGATTGCCGACCCCAGCCAGCTGTAGGAAGTCTGTGAGAGCACACTGGCAACGAGCCAGGCGGAGAGCAAGACGGCCACGGCTGCAACGGCCACACCGAGTGCGGCATCGAGCGATGCCAGGTGATGGCGGCGAAGGGCGATGCTGCCCCAACCACCGACGACTCGCCCACCCCCAGCGCCAAGCGCTGCCGCGACGAGCACGATCACGAGGGTTACCGTCGCCTTGACCGCGCCTGCATGAACCGAGGAGACAAGTGCAATCGATAAGAGAGCGCCCAACGTCAGGCCGAGCCAGAATCCGGCAAAGGTCAGGAGCTGGACAGCCGCTCCCACCCGCAGACCATTGATCGCCCCGCCGACCACGGCCACCAGTACGAGCGCGTCGACCCAGTTCACTGCGAGCTGAGGGTAGACGAAGCTGCGGTCGCAACATCGGCAGGACTGCATCCACCGAGCTGCGCATCGACCGTAGGATCGGCCACGGCCAGGAGGGGAGCTGAACATGGGGGACGGTCCCGCCGAACCTGCAACCCGGTGTATACCGAGATCGCGCGTCGTGGTGGTGCTCGTCGTCCTGGCAGCTTTGCTGACAACAATCCTGTCGACGGTCACCGTGGCGACGCCGTCCAGCGCCACACCGGGCCACCGTCGAAAGCAGAGTCCGGCCGCGCTGGTTGTCGGCCAACCATCACCTTCCATCGCGGCACGAGCGTCCTCGGTCTCCTGCCCCACGCCCCAGCGCTGCTGGGTGGTCGGCTCCGAGGATCTCGGTGGGATCCGGAAGGCGTGGATAGAGATGACCCACGACGGCGGCTTCGCCTGGAGGCCGCAACGCGCCCCTGCATCGGTCTCTACGCTGTCTTCGATCAGCTGCACCAGCGATAGCGGGTGCGTCGCCGTCGGCACCAGCACGGAGGGGCAGGCCATCACCGTCCTAACCCGTGATGGCGGAAGTACCTGGACAATCGGTGGCCCGCTGGCTGGTGCTTCCGAGGCAACGAGCGTCGATTGCCGGACCGTGTTCACCTGCATCGCCATCGTGGCAAGCGGTGCAGCGTCATGGAGTGTCCGCACCGGTAACGGTGGCCTGAGTTGGCAACGGGATGGAGATCTTCCACCAGGATTCTCTGGACCTGGGCCGCTGTTCTGTTCGTCCACCGAGCGGTGCCTGGTCGCTGGCTACACACCAATCGCTCCGGCGCGGGGCACCGGAGCGATTGCCAGCACTGCGGATGGCGGCAGCACCTGGGCACTCGACGCGCTGCCCCAGGGGGTCGGGCTCCTCCACGGCGTTGCCTGCCTGGCGAACCTGTGCATCGCAGTGGGTACCGCTTCAACAACGGATACGGCGGTTATCCCGGCCAAAGGGATGCTGCTGCGCAGCGATGACGCCGGTCGGACCTGGGCAACCAGCCCCTGGCCCGCAGGGCTGAGCGATGCTTTCGGAATCAACTGCGTCGCGCCTGCCACATGCGTCGTGGTCGGTACCAGTTGGCTCACAGGAAGGCCGGCAATCCCCACCGGCTTCGCGATCACCACGATTAATCGTGCAGGGAGCTGGCAGTTGGCAAGGACCCGTTACGTCGCCAACGGGCTCGTCTCGATCGACTGCGGTTCTCAAGCTGCCTGTGTTGCTGTCGGCGGGAGCGAAGTTGCCACCGTGAGGGTCCCAAGCGCTTCCGTGCAACCAGCAGGCATCGGCAGCTGATCGGCAAGACAATTTCTACGATCCCTCTGCCGTCGGCCTGCTGGCCACTTCTGTCCGGTTGTTACCGACTGATTTCGGATCACCAACCGTTTCCCGACATTTTGGCTTCCTGTTTCGCAGCTTTCGCCGAACGTTCACCTGGCATCGATACCTTCGACAAGCGTGGCGAACGACGGTGAACACCAAGCAACGAGTCGTCCCATCATCGGCACCACTGATTCGCGCAGCGAGGAACGGATTGATCCGATCCTCGCTGCGCTGGACCCCGACCGTGAGCGCCCGGAACACGTCATCTGTTCTCAGTCCCTGACACTGTCCTTCGGACAGAAGCGCATCCTCGACAGCATCACGATCGAGTTCCGCCGGGGCAGCATCACGGCGCTGATCGGCCCGACTGGATGCGGGAAGACAACCTTCCTGCGAACACTGAATCGTATGAACGACAAAATTCCCGGCTTCCGCTACAGCGGAGACGTCACCCTCGAGGGCGAAAGCATCTGGGGACCAAGCCAGGATCTCCTCGATCTCCGACGCAGGGTGGGAATGCTGTTCCAGCGTCCGAATCCCTTTCCGATGTCAATCCGTGACAACGTCGTTGCAGGAGTAAAGGCACACCGGATCGCAAAGGGGAAACAGCTCGACGTTCTCGCTGAAGAGCGTCTTCGTCAAGTAGGCCTCTGGGAGGCTGTCAAGGATCGACTGAACGATTCACCCTTCCGCTTGTCGGGGGGGCAACAGCAGCTGCTCTGCCTGGCTCGTGCGCTTGCGGTTGGACCAGAAGTCCTTCTGTTGGACGAGCCAACCTCGGCCTTGGACCCGATATCCACGGAATACATCGAGCAATTGCTTCGCCAGTTGACGCCCGCGCTCACCCTCATCATCGTCACGCACAACTTGGGACAGGCGCGTCGAATCTCCCACAACACCATGTTCCTCTACGAAGGCGAGTTAGTCGAACACGGACCGACTGAGGACGTCTTCGAACGCTCCCGAGAGGAACGGACTCAGGTCTACGTCACCGGACGAATGGGATGACCCAACGGAAGGCTATCGATCTCGGTCGAGCTCTGACCCATCGTGTCTAACTCGAACACCTTCGGCGAGAAACACAACTCACACGGCGATCCAGTAACCACCAATCCAAAAGGAGGACCATTGCATCGATTCGCCCGCGCTACACGCCTGCTTGCCGCTACCACGATTGCCCTGGTTGTCGGCGCCTGCAGCTCGCTCGCTGTCGGGACCACGGTAGGCGCCATGCCAAAGCTGCCAAGAAGCGGGGTGGAGAATCCCCCTGATGGTCCGATCAGCGAGACCGGCAGCACGCTGCTCTACCCGTTGTGGAACATCTGGGTACCCGCCTACACCCAAAGGTTTCACGGGGTCTCCGTAACGACTGCAGGGACGGGATCTGGAACCGGAATCTCAAGCGCGGCAACAGGCACCGTTGATATCGGGTCCTCAGACGCCTACCTCTCACCCAGTCAGCAACAGCAGTATCCGACCCTCGAAAACATCCCGCTTGCAATCTCAGTGCAGGTGATCGCGTACAATCTCCCTGGGATCACGGCACATCTTCACCTGAGCGGCAAGGTCCTTTCCGACATCTACCAAGGGAAGATCACAAAATGGAACGATCCCGCTATCACTTCGGCGAATCCCGGAGTGAACCTTCCTTCCATTCCCATCGTGGCTCTCCACCGCTCCGACGGCAGCGGTGACACCTTCCTCTTCACCCAATACCTTTCCAAGTCGGACCCTTCCGGCTGGGGAACGAAGGTGTCCTATGGAACCAGCGTCTCATGGCCAAGCACACCTGGTGCGCTCGCCGAACAAGGGAACGGTGGCATGGTCTCCGGCTGCAAGGCCACGCCCGGCTGCATCGCATATATCGGGATCAGCTACCTCTCACAGATCCTCGGCGACGGAATGACTTACGCGGCATTGCTCAACGGCAGGGGACAATACGTCCTACCAACCACCGCGACCGTGGCTGCCGAAGCAGCGTACTTCGTCAAGAAGACCCCGCCGAGCGGAACTGTTTCCCTCATCGACGGTCCGGTGAAGAATGGATACCCGATCATCAACTATGAGTACGCCATCGTGAACACGAGGCAGCCAAGCGCCTCAACGGCAAAGCGGATTCGCTCACTGCTCGAATGGGCAATCAATCCGAAATTTGGCAACAACCCCGAGTTCCTCAGCCAGGTCAACTTCCAACCGCTCCCGGTGAAGCTATACAAGGCATCCATCAAGCAAATCCTCAAAATCAGCTAGATGGCGACCATTGATCGTGCCGCCACGGGAAAACCCGTGGCGGCACGACACGAACCGGCGTCGTTGGCCACCGCCCTTCGCCGCTGTGCGGCATTCCTCCGACGGAACGAGCCGCACCTATGGACATGGGGTGGCCGAACGGCCGCCCTTGTCCCACTGGTGGCGCTGACGCTCACCGTTCTCGTCCTGACCCTGAAGGCCTGGCCTGCAATCAAGGTAAACGGGGCTCACTTTCTCGTTGGTTCGGATTGGAAGCCCGGTAACACTTACGGAGCGACGGTTCACACAGATGGCGTTGCGCACCCCTTAGGCTCCTCCTACGGCGCGTGGCCGTTGATCGCTGGAACCTTGCAATCCTCGGTCATCGCGATTGTGATCGCTGTACCGGTCTCGGTCGGCACGGCGTTCGCGCTCACTGAACGGATCCCCCGATGGCTGGCAGAGATCCTCCGCTCAGCGATCGAGATCTTGGCTGGAGTCCCCAGCGTCCTGATCGGACTCTGGGGAGCACTCACCCTCGGTCCACTGCTAGCGAACGACGTATACCCCGTCATCGCCGACCACATGCCAGATATCCCAGTCTTCAGCTATTTTCGCGGACCCACCTATCACGGAGAGGGGTTGCTCACCTCCGGGATCGTCTTGGCGCTCATGATCGTGCCGATCATCGCCTCGACGACACGCAACCTGTTCGCCCAGGTTCCACCACTGCCCAAGGAGGGCGGCGAGGCATTGGGAATGACCGACTGGGAGGTTGGGCGCAGGATCACGATCCCTTGGGTCCGTTCAGGGATCATCGGAGCGACCATGCTGGGCCTAGGCCGCGCGCTCGGCGAAACCATCGCCGTCGCCATGGTCTCCGGATCGCTGCTGAATACAATTGCCCCCAATATCTACGGAACGATGGGGACCATCGCCGCCGCGCTCGTCACGCAGCTCGATTCGGCGTTTACTGATGGCACTGGGTTCGAAGTCCGCACGCTCGCCGAGCTCGCGGTCGTGCTCGTCGGTGTGCTGCTCGTCGTCAACATGCTCGGCAGGCTCATCATCCGTCGCACCGGTCACCTGGATGCACCGGCGGGGCAAGGGTACTGATGATCCGAAGAACGCGCTATGTGGCTTCGGAAGCCTTTCCTCGCTCTCGACGGCGCCGCGCGGCCGATGTTGCATTCCGGGTGGGAGCGCTCGCCGCGCTTGCCATCGTCGTGGCACCAGTGGTCTGGGTGATGGCCGACGTCGTCGCCCGAGCAATTCCGCACTGGCGATGGTCGGTGCTTGTGACCAGCACAGTCGGAACGGGTGGAGGACTTGAGAATGCCATCCTTGGAACGCTGGTCCTCTTACTAGGGGTCCTCGTCCTCGCGGGCACAGTGGGAATCCTGGCTGGTGTCTACCTCGCGGAGTTCGCCGGTCTGGGCCGGAGCGGCAAGCCGCGTGGCAGGCTCTTGCGCGCTGCCACCGAGATCCTCTCAGGGGTTCCCTCGATAGCCCTCGGCCTCGTCGGATACCTCGCGCTCGTCACCGGCTTCCATTGGGGATATTCGCTGCTCGCCGCCCTCATCGTGCTGTCGGTGATGGTCATCCCCTACATCGCCCGCGGCACCGAGACCGCGTTGCGCCAAGTGCCGACCAGTTATCGCGAGGGCGCCCAGGCCCTCGGGATGCCGGCAGGATACGCGCTACGCAAAGTCATCCTCAGGACAGCGTTCCCCGGAATCGTGACCAGCCTCCTCATCGCCCTCGCAATCAGCGGCGGTGAGACTGCTCCGCTCCTGTACACGGCTGGCTGGTTCACAGGGACGCCGAGAGCCTCCCTGCTCCATCAACCCATCGGATACCTCACGTATCCGGTGTGGACGTTTTGGGACTACCCATCGAACGAGGCCCACTATCTCGCATTCGACGCCGCGCTGATCCTGCTCGTTATCGTCCTTGTCCTGCTGGTGACCGCACGCGTCATCGTGAACCGGACTCAGCGCTTCGCCGAGAGCCGCAGACCTTAGCTGGGTGGACGCACCGAGGAGGAGCGCTCGACCGATACCAGCTGATCAAGGGTGACGGCGTGCAGCTCGAGACGTTTGAGCTCCGCAGCAATCGTTGGCAACGCGGCCACCACGGTCTCCCACATTCGCTCACGGCCGAAGGCATCGTTATCGTGCAGCAGAACAATGGCGCCTTCCTCCAGGCGAGCGATCACGCTCGCGGCCACCGTGACGGGGTCGTCCGTGAGCCACTCACGCCCCCATGCCGACCACAGCACCGTCTCAAGACGCTGTTCTTTGGCAGCAAAGACTGTCGCCGCGCTGATCTGTCCGTAACTGGGGCGATACCACTTGGGTACCAGCCCGTGGAACCCCATGGTCTCCACGGCTGCTCGCACGTCCGATCTCACCCATGACGGTGACCGCAACAAATGATGCTCATGTCGGTAGCCGTGAGTCTCGATCTGATGCCCTCGGCGAGCGATCTCCCCGACGAGGGCAGGCTGTTCGCCGATGAGCGAACCAAGGCAGAAGAACGTGGCCCGAAGCCCGAGCCGATCTAGTGCTTCGAGAACTGCAGGGGTACCCTCCGGATGTGGCCCGTCGTCGAAGGTGAGTGCAACCGCTCCTCCCCCTCCGGTGCACCGCCTGGCAGAGGGATCTTGCCCGATGTCTCCGGTCTGGAGAGGACCGGGTCCTAAGGTTCCGAGCGCCCGAGGACCGCGCCACCGACAGATCCCCAGCGGAAACGACCGCAGGGGCAACCACGAACCGAGAACGAGCACGGAAGGCAGGAGGTGCGCGGCCAGGCCAGCTCCTCCCACCTGGAAGGCCCTCCGCTGCCACTTTCCGATCACGCAATTCTCCGTTGCACGATTGTGGGCGTCATACCGGCTCGACGAGGGTGCGCCGTCGGGAGCGACAGGGGCGACAAACGGGCGCC
Organism: Actinomycetota bacterium; assembly: GCA_021324045.1. Lineage (GTDB taxonomy): Bacteria > Actinomycetota > Acidimicrobiia > Acidimicrobiales > RAAP-2 > JAJPJV01. The sequence continues at coordinate 38,033 of JAJPJV010000012.1, forward strand.
ATTGGGCCAGAATAGAAGAGGTGACGAGAGGGCTCTATTGTCATCTGAGGCATTGTCATCCGAGACACTGTCGTCTGAGGCAGCGCCGTCGGTGGCACCGGGGCTGGTGACTGACGAGATGGCGAACCCACCCGCCTCTACTGATCCGCCTGCAGAAGCTCGGAGTGTATCCGAGAAAGGTGCCGACACGCCCGCGTCGGCGGAGTACGCACGCGCGGTCGGGGCCCGCTTGCGCGGCGTCCGCCAGCAACTTCGGCTCTCCCTCCAGGCTGTCGAGGCCCGCTCGGCACAGGAGTTCAAGGCGTCGGTGCTCGGAGCCTACGAACGGGGGGAGCGGGCGATCTCGGTTCCTCGGCTCCAGCGCCTCGCAAAGCTCTACCGCGTCCCGGTGGACTACTTGCTCCCGCCCACCGACATCGATGGCCCGCCTGAGGTCACCGAGCAGCGTCCCAGGGAGGCTGGTGGACCTGCTTCTCGAACCCCATGGCTGACGACCGACCGGAACCGGGTGATCATCGACCTCGGCCGGCTTGAGGGCCTCGACGAACTGGAGCGGACCTTGCTCCGACGCTTTCTCGACACGATCCAGCGCCAGCGTCAGGAATTCGGGCAGCAACGCATCTCCATCCGCTCTGACGACCTGCGCGCGATCGAGATCCTCTTCGGCTTCCAGGCAAGGGCACAGGCTTCGCCGAGCGACGAGCAGCAGCCTGAACGCTGACACTCTCTGAAGACGAGACTCGCGCCGGGACGCCGCTGCGCGCCTCCTGTGCTGTAGGCCCTGCCGGGAACGCCGCTGCCGAACGGCGCCTCGACCGGCGGCCGAATGGCTCACTTGTGTAAGCCGAGCTGGATCGATTTGACCAAGAGCATGGTGACCGCCACGATCAGGTACCCGCGCAGCGCATACATCGCGACCAACCGTGGCCGGGACCATACCGGGCGCTGGAGCAGGTTGAGGGGAGGCATTCTCCAGGTCGCCTTCCGCTCCTCTGAGATTGTCTCGAGGGCAATTCGCCTTGGACGTGACCGAAGAGCGATCGCTCCGCCGATGGCGTAGGCGACAAGGAGCACGCATCCCAGGACCAAGGCCAGGATCTTGACGTTGAGCTGAGGGAACAGCGTCGTCGCCATGAGCACCAGGGACATCATGAGCAGGATCGAGACGATGACCGTTGCGACCGCGTTCAGCCACGGCCGGTTGACCCAAGGACCCAGAACCTCCTTGTCGTTGCAGAGCAAGAGCAGGAACACGGTTGCGCTCGGCAACAGGACCCCGGCAAGAGCCTGCACGCCCGTCGTGATGAGGCCAAGCGGAGCCCCCGGGATCAACACAATGGCCGCGGCAAGAACGACCATGCCCGCGAAGATCCCGTAGAAGAATCGGGCCTCACGCCAGCTGCGATGGAGCGAATGGCGAGCTCCGAAGACATCGCCGAACGCATACGACGTCGAAAGCGTCACCGAAGCTGCTCCGATCAACGACGCATTGAGCAACACCACGGCGAACAATGCCCCGGCGGCATGACCGACACGACGGTCCAGGCCGATGGCGACGCCAAGGGCATTGGTGAAATGGCCTGCGTACCCAGAGCCGGCGAAAGCTGCAGCGACCACGGCGACTACGAGCGAGGCACCGATCACGGTCACGAAGGAACCGATGACGGTGTCCACGCGCTCGTAATTGATCCAGCGTGGGGTGATGCGCTTGTCGATGATGTTCGATTGCTGGAAGAACAACTGCCACGGCGCGACCGTCGTCCCGACAATCGCGATAATGAGCAGGACCGAGGTCGAGTTGAAGCCGCCTTTGACCCCCGGGACAACGAGATCGTGGAGAAAAGAGCTGACCGGCGGGTGGCTGAAGACTGCGAGGGGGATCACCAAGAAGTTGGCGAAGATGAAGACGAACATGAAACGTTCCCACCGCCGGAAGCTGCCCGTTGCGGTCATGACGACAAGGAGGATCGCCGCGATGGGAACCGACACGTCCGCACTGACGTTGAAATAGCGGAGTGACAGACTCACTCCGATGAATTCGGTGACGATGGTGAGGAAGTTCAGGATGAACAGGTCTCCGACCGAGAAGGCCCCCCAGAACTTGCCGAAGCGCTCATTGATCAAGCGGGCATGGCCGACGCCGGTGACCGCTCCGAGCCGAACGACCATCTCCTGATTGACAATCAGCACCGGGATGAGCAGCGGAAGGGTCCAAAGGAGCGTCAGCCCGAAGTTCTGACCGGCCTGGGCGTAGGTGGCTATGCCACCGGCGTCGTTGTCCCCGACCATGACGATGATGCCAGGACCCATGATCGCCAACAGCGTGAGGATCCTCGCGGCCCACGACCGCCTGCGCGCAATGTCGTGCTGGCGAATCGTCCCGAAGGCGCCACGGATGTCACCGTGGTGTGCCTCGTCGAGCACGGCGTCGACGTGCTGGGCTTGGGAGACTGTCTCGGCCATGCTCTGACCTCGGTAGCTCGAGCGTGTGCGAATGGACGTTTAGCGTGCACGCCCGAGCGCAGGAAGAGACAGCCCGGGATCAGCCCAACGGCCGTCGGTCCTGCCTGGTGCGCGCACGCGTCATTGGTCGTAACGACCGGTCAGCGTGCAGCGGTGCTCCTCTGTCTGGCCCTCCGATGCCGCGCCCACGAGAGCTGTCCGGTGGGCGCCGGACGGCGTGGAGAACCTCCACGCCTCTCTCGTCAAGGAATCAGGCAAGATGCGGCATTGCCTACACCATGATGATAGCGGGTCGGGAACAACGCTAAAAGCCGCACTACCAGGCCGAGGGCCTCGTTGTCGCGGATCGAAGGGACCCAGCCGAGCGAACCCGATTGGGGGCCGGCTCACTCCTCGGCTGCAGTCATACCGAAGTCCCGTCGCCAACCCGTTGGGAGCATCAACCGTAGCAGGTCGTCGACCGTCACTACGCCGATCATGTGATGCCCTTCATCCATGACCGGAAGAACGGTGAGGTTGTAATCAGACATCTTCCGCAGGATCGAATGGACGTCCCAATCCGAATGGACATGAGGCGGATCTCGCTCGACGACGGACGCCAGGCTCGCCTCCGGAGAGGATTGGACGAGTGAGACCACCGAAACCATCCCCGACAGCACGCCGTCGTCATCGTGAGTGAAGATTGCGCCAAGGGCTTCCGGGGGGGCCGTGCTCGATCTCACCGCCTCGAGCGCCTCGTGGACCTTGGTCGCCTCAGGAAGGCAGAGAAAGTCAGGGCTCATCAGGCCGCCGGCGGTCTCGGGGTTGTAGTTGAGCAGCTCCCGAATCTTTCGCTGCGTGGTTGCCGGAAGGAGCTGCAAAACAGGGAGTCGTCGGTCCTGATCGAGCTCGCTGATGAGGTCTGCCGCCGCGTCGGGCGCCATGGAGGCCAGGATCCGGGCAGCCTCCTCGTTGGAGCGTGACTGGAGGAACTCAAGCTGGAAGTCGGCGTCGAGCTCTTCGAAGACATCGGCCTCGAGCTCCCGGTCCTGACCGACGGCCTCAATGATCTCTTCGCCCTCTTCGTGCGAGGCAGCTTCGACCAGGTCGGCGATCTGGGCCGGATGAAGCCGTGCCAGCTTCCGATACGGGATGCGGAGGCGTGCGCTCGGAACGTGAGCGACAAACGGCTGGATGTTCGCCCAGTCGATCACCGGTCCGATCCCTGCAGCGTGCCCACGGAAGCGGCGGAAGAGGCGCCGGAACGCCACGCGAGGGCTGGGATCGACAGCGACGACCTCCCAGCGACCGTCGACGTGAGCCAACTCGATCTCGTTGGCCCGGATCAGTCTCGCACCCTGGAGGTTGATGAGGTGTCGCGCGTAGAGATCCTGCGCCAGGAGCAGCTCCCCGGGTCGACGCTCGAAGCGCTGCAGGTTGAGTGTGTCACCAACGAGCACCGCGCGCCCTGGTTCGATACTGGCAATCCGGGCCATCGGAACGAAGAGTGACCGGTGACCGATGCGAACGACGAGGCCGACCAGCGGCGGATGGGCAGCAGCGCCGGGACGAACCACGACATCCTCGACCCGCCCTAACCGATCCCCGGAGCTGTCGACGAGCGCGGCTTTCACGACATCTGACAGGTGCAGGATCTCGACGCTGAGCCCTCGACTGGCGTCCCGAGCGATGGTCACGTTTTCACCTCCACGCTACCCGACGCGAAGGCAACGAGCCTTCGCCACGTCCCTGGTGCGCGCTAGAAGGAGCGCAGAGCCTGTGCTCAGTGTGCTCCGGTCGCCTGGAGCACAGCGAGGGTGGTGGCCAGGGAGAGCGGGGTCACCACGGCGCCGAGCCGCACCGCGCGCGCCACCGAGGGAGAGGCGCCCACCGACCGTGCTGCTCGAAGCCAGAGGACCCACGCCAGCGAGCCGCTGATGAACAGGTTTGGACCAAGGTTGAGCCCTGCGAGCAGGGCATAGGGGTGCGGCGGTGGTCTCGAGGCCAGCAACGACGCCGCGGGGAGGTTGTTGAGGGCAACCGAAGCCAGCGCGCCAACGCCTCCGGTCGCCCACGGGTCGAGGTGCGTAAGCAGCTCCGAGGGACCAGACCAGCTACGACCGACGACGCCGAGGGCGGCTGCGATCCCGAAGAGCCCTACGAGCACGGGCAGGCCGAGCGTCGTTCGCACCCGCTCGAGGCGCTCACGACCCTGCCCCACACGGACCGCCGCTGCCGCAATGCCGACCCCGGCGACCGGAAGCGCCGGTGAAGGAAGTGCAACGACCAACACGATCGCCGCCGCCACCGCCGCAGCGCCAACCCCGATCACTGGCCGGCCCAATGGCTCTTGTGGGTCGTAGCTCCCTGAGCGCCGGTGCTCAAGGACAGCAACGGATACGCCCGTCACAGCGATCGCGGCCAGCCATGCACCGGCAGTGCGGGTGAAGAAGGCACCGCCTGAGAGATGCAAGTGCCCGAGAACGATCAAGTTGGTCAGGTTCGAACCTGGAAGCAGCAACGACGCGGCGTTCGAGAGCAGCAAGCAGGAATAGATCATGGTGCCGTCGCTGTCGCCCCTCTTCCTCGTCGTGTACACCATGACTGGTGTCAGGAAGGCGACCGAGGTGTCGAGGTTCAAGACAGCTGTCACGAGCGCGACAGCGATTACGGAGCCGACGAACAACGTGCTTTCGGCGCGTGCTCGACGAGCAAGGCGATGGCCGATCGCGGAAAAGAGACCGTCGCCGTCAGCCACGACCCCGATGAGCAGCAATCCAGCAACGAGGACGAATGGGGGCCAATCCTGTGCAGCTGCCGCCTGTGCCTCACTCGGTCGAACGAGCGCCGCAACGACGATGCAAACCCCACCGAGGACTCCGAAAAGCTGCGCCCTTTGCACCACCGGTCATTCCGGGCCGGTGCGAACGACGCGGACACCTTTAGGCAGGTCCTCGACCAGCACCTCGTCGCCAGAGACCTCGATCGTCACCCTCTGATCGGCAAGTGGGACGTTCTCTACGCGAAGATTGCCAATCCTGGGAGGAAGATTGGGGGCAACCGCGAGCTCCCCGCGAGGAATCGATGGATCAAGACCGAGCAGAGTCCGCACCATGCAGAAGACCGATGCGGCTGCCCACGCCTGCGGAGAGCAAGACGTCGGATATGCAACAGGGAACGCAAACTCGCCTCGATCAAAGCCGCAGAACAGTTCTGGGAGGCGGCCGCCGAAATGGTCGGCGGCATCGAGTAAGCCACTGATGATCTTTTGCGCTTCCTCGACAAAGCCATAGCGCATTAGCCCTGCCGCGCTGATCGCGGTGTCGTGCGGCCAAACTGAGCCGTTCTGGTAACTCATCGGGTTATATGCCCCCATAGAAGAGGCCAGGGTCCGGATTCCCCACCCAGCGAACATATTGGGGTCAATGAGATGTCGTGCGATCTCAGCCGCCTTCTCACGATCAACAATTCCTGTCCAGAGGCAGTGCCCGATGTTCGACGTGAGCGAGTCAATCGGCCGTTTGTCGGGACCGAGTCCTACGGCCAACCACCCGTGCTCTTCGAGCCAGAACCTCTCGTTGAATGCCTCCTTCAACCGAGCTGCCTTGCGTCGATAATGCTCTGCGGTGCTTTCGTCTCCTGCTTCGTCGGCGAGCTCAGCCCTTCCGAGGTATGCCGCGTAGGTGTAGCCCTGCACCTCACACAGAGCAATGGGCGGCTCTGCGGCTCGACCCGAGGCGTAACTGATGCCGTCAAAGGAATCCTTCCACCCCTGGTGCAACAGGCCCCTATCAGTCATCCGCTTGTACTCGACGAACCCGTCGCCGTCCTGATCGCCGTAATGGTCGATCCATTGCAGGGCCCGATCTGCGTTCGGTAGCAGGCTCTTGACCACCTCCTGACCGAGACCCCAACGCCTGAGTTCGGCCAGCAACATGACAAAGAGCGGCGTGGCGTCGACCGTCCCGTAGTAGACATCCCCGACGCCTTCGAAGAGCGGAGCGCCCCATCGGATCTCATGGAGGATCCTGCCGGGCTGCTCCTCGGTAAGGGGATCTTCCTTCTCCCCCTGAAGCTGGGCAAGGGTGAGGAGGGTTCCCTCGGCAAGCGTAGGGTCGACGAGTAGGGTCATCCACGACGTCAAGAGCGAGTCGCGGCCGAAAACCGTCATGAACCATGGAGAGCCAGCAGCAACGATCGCTCGATTTGGAAGCGCGGGGTCAAAGATCCGAAGGGCGCCAAGATCCTCGACCGCGATGGCGACGACATCCTCTAGAACCTCGTCATCGCTGCGGACAGTCGCCGTTCGTCTTCGCCAGGAGTGGAGCCGTACCGCAGGAGCTGAATACTGCACCGGTATGCCGGTTGCGAACTCCGGCGTTGCGCGCACCCCATCAGTGGAGAGCGAGAAGTGCATCGAACCCCGCCACTCGCCTCGTGCAGGAACGACGATCTGCATCAGCAAACGGCCCGGGCTCGCGATGACAGGACCTAGGACGTCCAAAAGCAGCTCACGTTCCCGGTCTGACCAATCGCTCCAATAGCGCAGCCCTGACTCGGTCACCTCGATCGAGGGAGGCGGGCGTCGAGCCGGCCTCCCCTCCTTGACCTCGAACAGGTGCGCAAAGTCCGCTTCTACTTCAATGGAAACCGTGCAAGCGCTGGGCTCGGCTGCGAGATTGCGAAGTACGAGATCTTCCCGCATCCCGTTGCCGACGTAACGATGGCGCACCACCAGCAATGTGCTGTCCGCTTGTCCCCCCCGCGGGTGTGCTCGGGTGACGAACGTCCCTGCGAACGGCTCTGGCGTCTCGACAGACAGCGGCTCGAGCGCCGCACCGTTGATCTGCATCCGCCAACCGGAGAGGAATCGGGTGTCCCTAAAGAACAGCCCTTGGGTCATCCCCGGTTCCATGTCCCCATTTGGGGAAGAAATGGCGAAGCACGCCCCCTCCACCAAGGTCACAGCTGATGCAGGGCCGGACGTTGCTGGGGGCGAACCCATGTAGGTCCAGGCAGAGACCGTCATCGGTCAGTTCCGCAACGTTCCCGCGGGGACCTCGCGAGGCTGCCGCCGCCTGACGCCCGTCATGACTGGTTCTGGAACTCTTGGCGCAGCGGCGACGAGCTCAGCTCGCCTCGCGAGCGGCGAGGTCCGCGGTCGCTGGGGCCGTCGGACGGCGAAGAGCCAGCTCCGCGGCCGATGTCGGTACCGGTGCACCCGGCCCAATCGAGGCCGTCCAGAGCGTGCTCGAAAGCGAAGCACGTTTCGACCCATCGAGGAGCTCTTCGTAGAAGCGGACATGCTGTCGTACCATGCGCTTGAGGGAAAAACGCTCGGCAACGTATGAACGACACCGTTCGCGCTCGAGCGACGCCACCTTACCCAAGGCTTCGACCAGCGCGTCCTCACTGGAGCAGAGGTAGCCCACCGTGCCGTCGTCGACAATCTCGGGTGCCGCCCCAGACCGCGTCGCGATCACTGGCGTGCCACATGCCATTGCCTCCACCATGACCATCCCGAATGGTTCGGGCCATGCAATCGGGTTAAGAAGACACAGGGCGTCCCCGAGGAGCTCTGCCTTCGCCTCTCGATTGACTTCCCCAAGGTACTCGACGCCTCCTCCCAGCTGGGGTCGAATGGCGGCTTCGAAGTACTCCTTCTCCGCTGGCTCCGAGCACTTTGCTGCAATCAGCAGCGGAATCCCTGCGCGGCGAGCGACCCGGGCAGCGACGTGCGCCCCTTTGTTCGGGTGGAGTCGACCCAGGAAGAGTGCATAGCCGCCCTGACCAGGGCCGATCGGCCACTCCTCGACATCGATGCCGTGGTGGATCACTGCGGCAATTGGGATCCCCTTCGCCAACGAGGCCTGGTGGTGCGAGATCGCAATGATAGGGACCTCCGGAGCGATCGCCCGATACAGGGGCGTCAGTGTGGAATCGAAGGGCCCATGGTTCGTGGTGACCACCTGAAGATCTGGGAACCACTTCGAGTAGAGCGGCCCAACGAGCGTGTGATCGTGAACGATGTCGCATGCCTTCAGATGTCGATAGGCGTGCAGTACATGGAGGAGCTCGGCCGTGGCGTCCCCTGTCCCGATGCCGACGGCACGCTCGTGGACGTGGACTTTGGGGACAGGACAGGTGCTCTCACCGGTCGTCGCGAGCAGCACCTCGTGACCTTCCGCTTGCAGCCCGCGGACCAGGCAGTCCAGGACCCCTTCCGTCCCCCCGTACCCCAGCGGTGGGACTGGGAGCCAAGGTGGAGCAATGATCCCGATACGCATCTCTGTTCGTCGCAACTGTAGTGGCAACTGGAGCACGCCCCGTCACAGCTCCACGGACTGTCCGAGACCCTCGGCCTGGAGGTGGCTCCAGCTCGAGGTCACGAGCCAGGCAGATTTTCACATGGCAAGGTCGAGCCCGTAGCACGCTGCTCGCCGACCAGGCTGGCTCCCGCCTGAACCCATCCTCACCGGCGCCCTCGGGATGCGGTCCGCTGGGCTGCACCGGCGGGACGCCGCCTCTCGGGAGGATCCGCCCGACCGCCCGTGGCGGCACTCACCAGCGTCCCAACCACGCCGGCCCGACCGTCTTGTGTACGCCACCAGGTTCTCGGCTCAGCAGCGGGGGTGATACCGAGATCACTCCAGGAGCCTGGCACCGTGGCTGTGGTGCGCTCGAGTGATCGCATGACAACCAACCTTGGAGGGGCGGGACGAAGCCCGTACCATGGAGGCCCTGCATACACTGCATGGATGCGACATCGGTCGCTGCCCAAGCTCGTCCTTTCCCATACAGACGTGCGAGTTCTCTCCTTCCTCCCCGAACTTCGCCTCCGCGTCGCCACCGATGCGATAGGCCTCTGGGAGGCCATCGAAGGGGCGGTCGACCGTGGAGAGCTCCCGCCACCGTTCTGGGCCTTCGCTTGGGCGGGCGGCATGGCCCTGGCTCGTCACCTCCTCGCTCATCCAGAGCTCGTCGCGGGACGCCAAGTGGTCGACGTCGCGACGGGGTCGGGGGTTGTCGCCGTCGCCGCAGCGCGTGCCGGCGCACGGGAGGTCGTGGCCTCTGACATCGACGAGTTCGCGATTACGGCGGTAGCGCTGAACGCTCGACTGAACAGGGTGCGAGTCGAGCCACGACTGGCCGACGTGCGAGAGATCCATGTCCAGCCCGGCGCGGTCGTCACCGCCGGAGACGTCTTTTACGACCGCGACATTGCTTCGGCGATGATCACCGGCCTGGGCTCGCTCCGCCTCGCCGGAGCTGAGGTTCTCGTCGGAGACCCCCACCGCTCCTTTCTCCCCGAAGACCGCCTCGAACCCCTGGCCTTCTATGACGTTGAGGTGGAAGAAGACCTCGAGAACGCGACACTCAAGCACACGGTCGTGGCCCGACTCGTCGAACCAGCTGGACCTCGATCATCAGAGGTGCATGGGCACCAAAAAGTTTGACATCTAGTTTGGCTCCAAGATATTCTTCTGTGCCTGGCTGACTCCGTCAACAGACACCGTCACTCCCACCGCCAGGCCACGATGCGAGCCCTCCAGTCCCGTCAAAATCCTCAGCGCATGGACCCCCGGGTCAAGCAGGTCGCCGTTGTGATCGTGCTCGGCTCGATCATGTCCATCCTGGACACCACCATCGTCAACGTCGCATTGGACAGCCTGTCCCGCCAGCTCCACAGCTCGCTGACCACCGTCCAATGGGTCGTCTCCGCGTATCTCCTCGCCCTAGCTGCGGTGATACCGCTCACCGGATGGGCGGTGCGGCGATACGGAGCATTTCGCATCTACCTCCAAGCGCTCATCCTCTTCACGATGGGCTCGGCGCTCTGTGGCCTCGCGACCTCCACTGCTGAACTCATTGCGTTCCGAGCGCTCCAGGGTCTTGGCGGTGGGATGCTCGTGCCCACGGGAATGACGCTGCTAGTGCGCGCCGCCGGACCCCGGAATCTTCCCAGGGTAATGGCCACCATCGGCGTCCCTCAGGTGATCGCCCCCGTGTTCGGCCCAACGCTCGGTGGATTCCTTTTGCAGAGCGTGACATGGCACGCCATTTTCCTGGTCAATGTCCCCATTGGGATCGTCACCGCTGCCATTGCCATCCGGCTCTTGCCCCGGAGCGAACCCGACCCGGCGGCAGGTCAGCTCGATTGGCCAGGCCTCCTCCTCGCCGCGGCCGCAACGGTGGGAATCACCTTCGGGCTCTCCCAGAGCGAGACGGCCGGCAGCATCACCTCGGCGTCGGTCTTGGCGCCGGTCGTTATCAGCCTCGCACTGCTCGTTGTCTACGTTCTTCGGTCACGACGGCTTGCGAATCCATTGCTCGACCTCAAGCTGTATCGCATCCGCGCATACAGCGCCGCAACCGTGGTGATGTTCTGCCTCGGTGCGGCAATGTTTGGCGCCATGATCCTCCTGCCGCTCTATTTCCAGGTTGCCCGGGGGCAGGATGCGATTCATACGGGGCTGTTTCTCATTCCTCAAGGGATCGGTGCTGCCATCGGCATGAACCGCTCGGCCGCTGCGACCACCCGCCTTGGTGCAGGGCTCACATCATTGATCGGGAGCATCATCATGCTTTCGGCTACAGTGCCCTTCGTCATCTTTACTGCGACGACGCCGTACGAATGGATCGCGCTCTCGATGATTTTCCGTGGCGTCGGTGTCGGGCTCGCGTTCATGCCGGCCATGACCGCCGCGTTCGCCGTTCTTGACCACGAGCAGGTGAATGACGCCAGTCCCCAACTAAACGTCATCCAACGCGTTGGCGGCTCGCTCGGGACGGCAGCAGTTGCCGTCGTCCTCCAAGCAAAACTCACGGATGGGTCGGCCCATCGGACGGCAGCCTCAACCGCTGCTGCCTTTGCAGGAACGTACTGGTGGGTGTTGATCCTCACCGCCATCTCACTGTTACCGGCGATCGTGCTGTGGCGTATCGAGCGGCAACATCGAGGCAACGAGGCATCGGCTCGCGAAGATCTCCTCGTGGAGGCCGTTGCGTGACCGTATTCAGCGAGTCCAGTCACGAGTTCGCCTTGGAACAACTACGAATTGCCATGGGCGAGCTCTTTGGCGCGGAGCGTCGCCTGCGAGGTCGAGAGCAGCACCAGGCACGCGACCTTACGAGCTCTCAGTTTCGCGCGCTCGCACTCATCGACAAGGACAACGAGGTGACTGCCGGTGAGATCGCCCGGAGCGCAGATCTCAATCCCGCGAGCGTGACCGCGATGCTCGACCTTCTGGAGGCAAGGGGCATCGTGGAACGGAGAAGAGCGGTGACCGATCGCCGAATGTGCCTAGTCTCCCTGACACCTAAGGGCCGAAAAGTCGTCGAAGAGAAACGAGCGCAATGGCAGGCTCTCTGGCAAGACCGGCTCGGGCACTTCACAAAGGAGGAGTTGGTAGCGGCCTTCCGGGTCATGCGAACCATGATCGAACTGCTCGAGGAATTCTAAGGTTCCCGATTCTGCGCCAAGAGCTGGCTGGTTATCCCGTTCCGTGAGTCGCTCGACTCGCTGGACGCTGCCGGAGACCTGGCCAAATATGAGAACGGCGCGATGATCGAGGTCCACGGGGTTTTCGAACCTCGTGGCGCTATAGGTCCTGGACAGGAGGGTGCATGGTTGCTGATCTGTTCGATTTGTCCGACAAGGTAGCGCTGGTCACCGGCGGAAGCCGAGGCCTTGGCTATCAGATGGTGCGAGCATTCGCCGAGCACGGAGCAGATGTAGTGATCGCAAGCCGGAAGCTCGACAATTGCGAAAGGGTCGCCAAAGAAATGCGCGGCATGGGCCGTCGAGCAATGGCCGTTCAGGTGCACGCAGCTCATTGGGACTCGATCGATCGAATGATCGAGCTTGTCTACGCCGAATTCGGGCGCGTCGACATCCTCGTGAACAATGCGGGAATGAGTCCACCGATGCCGAGTCACGAGGTCACCGAAGCTCTCTTTGACAGCGTCGTGGGCTTGAACTTCAAAGGACCGTTTCGCCTTGCGAGTCAGATCGCGAGGCGAATGCGCGATGGCAAGGGTGGGGTGATCATCAACGTCTCCTCCTCAGGCGCCCTCATGCCGTTGCCCAATGTGGTTCCCTACGGGAGCGCGAAGGCAGCTCTCAACGCGATGACCCGCTCCCTCGCGGCCGAATACGGCCCTTCTGTCCGGGTCAACACGCTCTCGCCAGGACCATTCCTTACCGACATCGCCAAGGCTTGGGCGCCAGAGGCTCGGGAGCGATCCGACAACGCGCTCGGGCGACCGGGCCGGCCGGAAGAGATCGTTACCGCAGCCCTTTTCCTGGCCAGCCCTGCCTCGAGCTTCACAACCGGGGCCCTCGTCAGGGTCGACGGCGGGCTCAAGATCGGCCAATAGCTCAAGCCGGATCCTCGTCGGCCAGACCTTCCCCGAAAGCCGTGGCGATTTCTGACACCTCGCTCTTCGCCGAGTCCTTCGTCACCGTCTTGGTGGTGATGGACCCTGTGGGGAACGTTCCAGTATTCCTCGCCCTAACGAGGGATCGCACCACGGCCCAGCGTCGGCGTGCCGCAGGGGAGGCATGCATCGTTGCCGCTGGCGTCGTCTTTTTGTTCGCGCTCTTCGGGCAGGAGATCCTTCATCTGCTCGGTATCTCCCTTGCCTCGCTCGAAGTCGCTGGAGGGATGGTGCTGGTCCTGGCCGCTCTCTCCTTGCTCTATCCGAGAGTAGGCGAGACCGAGCAAGATGCCCGCGCCGTCAACGTCGCGTTCGTACCTTTGGGAACCCCTTTGCTGGCTGGGCCGGGGGCGATCGCTGCTGTAATGGTCTACATCCGGCGCACGAGCGGTCTTTCCCAGGTCCTGATCGTGCTGGCAGCCGTAGCCGGAGTCCTCATCTTGCTGTTCCTCGTCTTGCGCTTCGCCGACCGCTTGGCCCGAGCGTTGACCGACAATGGAATCGAACTACTCTCCAGGATCGTCGGATTGCTCTTGGCAGCGATCGCCATCCAGCTCGTGGCCACTGGAGCCTTGTTCTGGGCGCGGCACGGGGTGTGAACGATTGCAAGCTGCGGATCGCTCCGAGCGACTCCGGCCGAAAGGGCTTCGATGTTCGAAGTGATTGCTCAACCCTCGGCGTACGGACCGCTCTCGCACGCCTCGTCTGTCGCAAAGCTCAAGAGCTCACTGGGTCTCGCCGTCTCAATACGATCGGCGAGCCGGGTTACTGCTCTGTGCCTCGCGCACTATCCTCGGTGCTCTCTGGAAGGGACTGATCCATTCGAGCGCGCCTGGTAATACCGGTGCACGAGGTTAGCGCAAGGACCTGAGCACCGAGTGAACCACGCTACACGGTAACGTCCGAACACCACCTTGCCGAGAACGACGATGAGCACGACGACTGAACCGAGCATGGGGGTGCAGACCCATCTGAAGCGCCATCCAACGCTGGCGCTGGTAGTCATCGCTTGTGCGCAGCTCATGGTCATCCTCGACGCCACCATCGTCAATGTCGCATTACCGACGATCCGCGCAGAGCTTCATTTCTCGGCCGCCAGCCTCGAATGGGTTATTACCGCCTACGCTGTCACGTTCGGCGGGCTCCTCCTCTTTGGGGGCCGTACCGGCGACCTCTACGGCAAGCGCCGCATGTTTATGGTCGGCGTGGGTTTGTTCGCCATCGCATCACTGTTTGGAGGCCTCGCAACCAACGAGCTGTGGCTCATTATCACCCGCGGGCTCCAGGGAGTAGGTGGCGCCATTGCGTCCCCGACCGCCCTTTCTTTGGTGGCGATCAACTTCTCCGAAGGGCCTGAACGCAACAGAGCCATGGGTGTCTACTCCGCAATGTCAGCATTGGGCGGCGCGCTCGGCCTGCTCCTCGGTGGGCTCCTCACCAGCTACGTTTCATGGCGTTGGATCTTTTTCGTGAACGTCCCCATCGGCGCAGCCGGCCTGCTGATGGCACCGCGCGTGCTCCAGGAGTCGATCCCCACCCCAGGGCGCCTGGACGTACCAGGGGCTCTCACAGTCACAGCCGGGATGCTCAGCTTGGTCTACAGCCTGACCAATGCTTCCCTGCACCCCTGGAGCTCGATGGGAACGGTAATCCCATTAGTCGGTGCTGGCATTCTTCTCATGGCCTTTGTCGCCATCGAGCGGAGCACACCGGCTCCGCTCATGCCGTTGTCGATCTTCAAGTCCCGAAATCGCTCCGGAGCCTACGCGATCATGCTCGCCCTCGGCGTGGCGGTCTTCGCCGTGTTCTTTTTCATGACCCAATACCTCCAGGACATCCAGTACTACAGCGCGGTGCGCACCGGTGTGGCCTTCTTGCCGATGTCGGTAGCGATCATGGTGGCTGCAGTCGGCACGTCCCGGTTGCTGGGCAAAATCAGCATCCGGGTACCACTGTTGGTGGGACCGATCCTTGCCCTCGCTGGCGAGCTGGGTCTGAGCCGCTTGACACCGACCTCAGGATACGCTGCCGCCATCATCCCTCTCGTCCTAATCGCTTTCGGAATGGGGCAGAGCTTCGTTCCACTGACAGTGACAGTCATGTCCGGGGTAGCGCCAAATGAAGCCGGTCTGGCATCGGCTCTGCTCAACACTGGTCAGCAAGTCGGTGGCGCTCTAGGGCTAGCAGTACTGGGAACCATTGCGATATCGGCTGCGCACCGCTACATGAACACCGCACTTTCCGCGCACCACCGACCAACAGCTGCACTCTTGCACGCCGCCACAGTCCACGGCTACACACGAGGATTCGAGGTCGGCACGCTGATTGCCGCCGTGGCACTGCTCGTATCTGTGTTCGTACTGCGAAAACCATCAGGAAGCCGAGAGTCGCTACCCGTCCCCTGACATCCCCCCAGCGGTGCCGACATGCCTTCGGTCCTCGCCTCCAGAACTTTCTCGACACGTAGCTGGGTCATGCACTCGCGGCCCCAGGTACCAGATTTTCTTCTGGTTGCGGGAAGCTCCACGGATTGACGACGTGGCGATCCAGGAACAAGGTGATGAGCCTCGCCGACAGCAAGCCGAACGCCGGTATGAGATCGAATGCATGCGGCAAGCCTTCGAAAATGTGAACCTCGGCCTGAACCCCTGCTTCGATCAACGCTTGGTACATCTTGAGGCTTTGACTCCAGTGAATCCGGTGATCGTGGTTACCCGTCATCAAGAGGGTGGCAGGAAAACGCGGACTCACATAGGTCATTGGGCTCATCGCTCGAAGGCGAGAGTCTGAAACGTCTTCGCCCAAGAGGTACTTCATTGCCTCGGGGATTCCCTGTGCCTTCGCATCTGGCCCCGTGAAATCAACCGGTGGGTAGAGGGCAACCGCGGCGGCAACAGGGTGCACACCGAGGCCCGCAGCCAAGAGTGCTAGGCACCCACCAGCCGAATTCCCTGAAACCGCGATTTTTTCAGTCGCGACGTCAAATGAGGACGCGTGGTCACAGAAGTAGCCGAGTGCCGTCTGGACATCATCGAGCTGAGCTGGCCATTTGGCCTCAGTTGCGAGCCGGTATTCGCATGCCATGCACGTGAACCCCTCTTGTGCAAGGGCAATCCCATAACCGGCCAACTGTCGGCGGTCTCCATGGACGAAACTCCCGCCGTGGATCAGTAGTACGCCTGCGCCATTGGGTTCCTGTGGTCGGTACAGATCCGCCAGAAGCTCACGTCCTTCGACGTGGCCGACCCTGATCGGCTCGGCGGGCGCGACCTCTGACATGCCATTCCTCCTTTCCAGACGATGCCCAGAACCTCTCAGCCTTCCGCTGACCACGCTCGTGAGCACGCATCGCATCTACCCCGCGCGGGTCTGCAATAGCCTTGAGACGATGATCAATCATCATCTCAGCTGAGGCGTCCACGATGTTGTAGTCATGCGTGATCAGGTAACCTGGACGCGGTACCTTGTTCACGGAGACCTGCTTCATGGAGATCCGCACAATCGATGGAGAAGTGATCCGTGTGAACGCGAAGGAACAATCACCTGTGATCTGGCGATGTTCCAGGTGCGGAGCGCTCGTCCATCCTTCTGATGACCAAAACCCGGTTGCTTGGTGCCCACGGTGCAGGCGCCCAGTTGACGCGCGACGTGACGGCGGCTCCGATGAAAGGTAGGGAAAGCTCTTCAGCTCGCTCGTGATTCGCAAGAAAGTCGGCGTCGGGGCATTCGATTCGCGATGAGTGTATCCAAGGCTTGAGCCCGTCGGCTGCAGGCCTTCAGTCGGCCGCATCGCCGACGCAGCCCGAGCTCCCATCGAGACGCAATAGCGCAATCGCGTCGTGTCGGGCCTTCCAGCCGTGGAGCCAACAGGGCACTTTGGTGGCGAAGGAACACCGATGATCCCGGCAGGACTCCCTGGTCGAGGTCGGTTGGGTGACGACTGACGTCGCGGCCTTGCTCGGCGAGCGAACCGGCTTATGAGTCGGCGGACATTGGTCTGGTGACCCCGGAGGCTTGCGTAACGAGGAACTGCCGAAGGCGGGTTGCGAGCGGACGCTTATGTGGCCTCAAGATCGTCGTATTGTCTCCGCATTGACCTTCACGGTCCACGTCAGGGGGTTGCGCGATGAACATCGAGATCTGGAACGCGAGCGGGAACGTCGCCGGCCAGGCCGCGGCTCTTGCCCGTCGAGCGGAAGCAGAGGGCTTCGATGGCCTGAGCTTCGGCGACACCCAATGCCTCAGTGCGGATCCGTTCGTCGGACTCGCGGTAGCCGCAGGTGCCACACGTCAACTCAAGTTGGGTGTGGGTGTCACCAATCCCCTCACGCGCCACCCTGCGGTCGTCGCGTGTGCCGTCGCAACGCTTCAAGCCGAGTCTGGAGGTCGGGCTGTACTCGGGATCGGGCGTGGAGACTCCGCCGTCGCCAAACTCGGGATGCGCGCCGCGCCGGTCGCAGTACTCGATGCCTACCTTGAGCAACTCCAGCGATACCTCGCAGGTCAAGAGGCTACCGTCGATGGTCATCGGAGCGCATTGGAATGGTTGACAGGACAGTCGTGGCCAAAGGTTCCTGTCGATGTGGCTGCCACCGGGCCAGCGGTAATCGCCATCGGCGCCAAGCGCGCTGAGCGAGTGACATTCAACGTAGGAGCGAACAAAGACCGCCTGGATAAGGCGATCGCGCTTGCTCGACAGGCCCGAGCCGAGGTCCAGGCGCCACAAGCGGAACTGTCGCTTGGTGCTTACATCAATGTCGTTCCACACCCTGACCGGAGCGTCGCTCGCGACCTCATCAAGGGGGTGCTCGCGACCTACGCCCGGTTCTCGGGCATGCCGGGACATCCAGTCGAACTCCTGGACCCCGCCGATGCCTCGGTGATTACTGCTCTAGGGCAACACTACGACGGCTCCCGCCACGCCCGCAGTGACGCCCCCCACGTTCAATACCTCAATGACGATTTCATCGATCGATTCGGGGTGGCAGGGCCACCGGAACACTGTATCGAGAAACTTGTCGGGCTCTTCGCTCTTGGCCTCGATCGGCTCGCAATGGTTGGACCCGCCCCCGATGGACCCCCAGAGCTCGTCGCTGAGTCTCGGCAACTGCTTGTCGATGTCGTCCTCCCCGCCGTCCGAACTGGCGTCGCAAAGGCGCAGCAGCTGAGCTGACGGGTCGGCTATCGCTGGCTCCGTCTCCCGACAGGCCGATGACATCACGACGATGCCTTCCACGTGTCCGTGAAACTGTCCCCCGCTGCGTCAAGGGGACCGGGCTGGGCAAGGACCGTCTGCCCGTTCACCATTTCGATCAGCGCATCGGGGTTTGAACTGATCGTTCCACTCGCCGTCGTCGTCGTCGTCGAGGCACTCGAAAACGTCACCGTTCCGAAGTCAGTTAGGGAGGCGAGTGAACAGAAAATGAATCTGCAGATCTCTGGCCGTTCGACGATCCACTCGGCAGAGGACTGAGCTGCAGAGAAGCTGAATGTCGCCGAGTACGTCCACCCGTGCGACGATGAGTCGGTAATCGACAACGTCCAGCTGTTGTTCGTCACGCTTACCGAAGCGCTGATCGAATCACCAGGTTCTACCGGGTTCGAGGAGGGCGAAAGCTCGACCTCGTATCCATTGTTGACTGCGGTGTCCCCGTACATCTCGTACCAGGCGTAATACGAGGGTGATCCGTTGACGCAGTTGGCCGAGATACCGTCCTGTTCAGCAGTCGAGCTTGAGTACCCATCGATGCCAACCCATTCTGCGGAGTACGAGTTCGACCCGCTCGGGCAGGTCACGGTCGGAACGGACCAGCTGGCTTTAACGGCGGTGAACGTGGCGTTTGTGTCCGCATAACCCGACCAGTTCGACGATTGCACGGTTTGCGTCGGAGCAGACGTCACCGTGAGCGTGACCGTGTTCGTCGTGGCGCTCCCCGCGGAATTGCTGAACACCGCTTCGTACTCCCAACCATTCTGGGAGGAAGAGGCGGTGAACGAATAGGTTGGTGAGGTTGCGCCGCTGATGGCGCTAAAGGTGTTCCCGCCACTGTTCGTGTA
>JAJPJV010000001.1 GCA_021324045.1 Actinomycetota bacterium
GGCCACGATCTCACCCTAGGAATCGACGTTCCTCGCCACAGCGGTGGTCACCGGCCGGCGGCTCGGAACCAGCCTCATCCAGTCACTGGGTGAGGTGGTCGATCCCCATTAGGCCTCTGATCCGTTGTTCGGGGACTCGTCGAGCGTGGCCAGCCAGTAGCCGATCCCTGGTGCGGTCCGCAACAGCCGCGCCTCCGTGTCGCCGAGCTTGCGACGCAACCGATAGATGTAGACGCGGAGGTACTCGGCCTCCGATCCGTAATCGGTTCCCCAGACCTCCTCGAGGATCATCCGATGCGTGCAAACCTTGCCGGAATGGCGTGCAAGGAACGCGAGAAGGTCGAATTCCTTGGCCGTGAGCTCAAGCGTCTTCCCGTTCATGGTCGCGTGGTGGTGACGAAGGTCGAGCTCAAGCCCGTCAACGCATCGACGAACCTCCTCCGGAGGAACGTCGACGCGGCGTTTGCGCAGCGCGGTTCGGATGCGCGCGTCCAGCTCCGCCATGCCGAACGGCTTGGTGACATAGTCATCGGCCCCACCATCGAGAGCGGCGACCTTTGCGGCTTCGAGGCCAGTGGCTGAGAGAACAATGATGGGCATTTCGCTCCAGTGACGAATTCGATGACACACCTCCATCCCGTCAAGGTCAGGTAGACCTAGGTCCAGGACGACGAGGTCCGGCGATTCGAGAGCGGCCATCGAGAGGCCTTCTTCTCCGGAGATCGCTAGAAGTACCTCATGTCCCCGAGCAACCAATCCCACTCGGAGCGCCCTCAGCAGTGCGCGATCGTCATCAACCACGAGCACCCGTGCCATCGTTAATGGACTCCCACGCGTTCCATCTCGGCTCGTCCTGCAGCGGAAGGATCCGTCTGGATTGGCCCTTCGTCCTGAGCGGCGGGGAGTGTGAAACAGATGCGCGTCCCGCTTCGACTGTCGTCGACCCATATCCGTTGGCCGTGCGCTTCGAGAAACGAGCGCGCGATCGCCAGTCCGAGACCCCCACCGCCACCAGCTTCCCGACGATTGCCCATGTCAAAGATCTCAGGACGAACGTCTTGCGGGATCCCTGGCCCGTGATCGGTGACAGAGACCAGGACCCTTTCTTCCGAGTGCCGTGCCGCGGAAATCGTGACATCGGTGCCACGCGGAGCATATCGGAGTGCATTGTCAACCAGGTTCGCTATCACTTGACGAACAAGCACGTGATCGACGTTCACTAGTGGCAAATCGCTCGGCGCGTGCCAGCAGACACGGTCGACCTCGGCAGAACGGCCAAGGATCGAAAGAGCTTCTTCTACAAGGTCACCGACCTGCGCCAAGCGACAGCGGACCTCGAGTTTCCCTGATTGGATCCTCGTCATATCGAGCAGGTTCGAAACGAGACGATCCAGCCTGTCTGCCTGTGCATCGATCAATCCGAGCAGCTCGACGCGATCCTCCATGGCCAGCTCCGACTCCCGGTCCAAGAGCGTCGAAGCCGATACCTTGATCGTTGCAAGCGGTGTTCTCAGGTCATGTGAGACTGCGCCAACGAGCGATTGTCGGAGACGATCGACTGCCTCCAAAAGCTGGACGCGAACCGCTTGATCGTTAAGCTGTGCGCGCTCCAGCGCAAGCCCGAGGTGGTTGACGAACGCCCGGAGAAGATCGTCTCCCTTCTCGTCTGGCGGGAGACCTCGTAGGGCAAGGAGCCCAATTGCCCTACCGGACACCGTCAGCACGACGACTTGTACACCATGGCGTTCTGCTGTTCCAATGCCCAGACTGACCGGAATCCCCACCTCGGCGGAGAGCTGCTGCAGCTCGAAATCCGATAATGGCGTTCCTGACGACGCCACCAGCTTGAGCCCATCCCCCGCGGGGAGTAACAGGGCTGCCCCCTCGAGCTCGAACGCCTGCCGCACAGCAGTCACGATCGCTTCCAGGAGGTCGACTTGTGAAGCTCCACGAACAAGCAGCTCCGACAAGTCGAAGAGACGACGGAGTTTCGAGGCGTGGAGCTGGGCCTCTCGACGAGCAATGCTCATCTGGGACACCACTCGTGCCATCACAACCATCACAACGCCATAGACAGCGAGTGCAATGACGTTCCGGGTGCCCTGAACCGAAAGCGTGTCATACGGGGGAAGGAACAGCACATCGTAGGCAAGTACTCCTGTAATGGCAGCAGTGATTCCCGCACCTAAACCACCGATCATTGCTCCAATGACGACGGGAATCGTGAGCAACAAAGCGGGCGTTACCATCGCCAGGGAACCGCGAATCGGTACCATGACGCCACTGAGCGCGACGATAATGGCGATTGAGAGGCCAGCCCCTTCGAGAAGGCGACGCGGCGTGGACTCGCGGATTCCCCTCAGTTCAATCTCCCTCCGGAACGAGCTTTTCGATATCCTCAAGACTCATCGACCCTGCTGGAACGTGCCTCCATGCCATCCAATTCGCGACGCGCTGTAGGACCTCGTTGACGGGTGTCGCGACGCCATAGAGCCTGCCGAGGAACGTGATCTCTCCATTGAGCCAATCCGCCTCAATGTTGCCGGTCCCACGAGCAAGGCTCTGCCATGAAGAACTCCCCCGGTACCCGGTACCGTCGACCGGGCGGGGTGGTGACAATGCTCTCCTTCGCTCCTCCTCTACATCCGATGAAATCCATTTGATTCCGGCTGCCTCATAGCAGGCAATCGCTTCGGCGCGCGCCCGATCAAAAAGCGAGCTGTTCCGCCCCTCCATACCAACAGCGGCATCAATTGCATTTCCCAAGTTAGCCAACAACTTCGTGTACTTCCATGCCATGACATGCTCATGTACCTTCGCGTCAAATCCTGACTCGTTTAATTCTGCCGCGAAGAATTCGATCCCTTGGTCAACACCTCGGGGGTACAGTCCTAGTTCGAACAATCCAGCGACCGGCCAGGAATGGGCAATCGTGACACCTGGTTTTAGATGGGTTGCCGGCATCACGACACAGCCAGCGCATACACGTGGAAAATGACGAAGCGCCAGCGCCTCGTTCGCAACACCATTCTGTGCACAAACGAGTGTGACGTTCTGATCTGCGAAGCGAGCGAGCTCCCGAAGTGCCGATTCCGTGTCCTGGCTCTTCATCGCGAGGATGACAACATCTCCAGCGACGGGCGCCTCCTCAGCCGGCGAACCAACGGCCTTGATGGCAATGCGATGATCGCCATCGGGGGTACGGAGCAGAAGGCCGTCCCGCCGAAGCGCTTCCAGGTGGCTGCCGCGGGCGATCAACACCACCTCCCGACCCGCCATGGCAAGCCCTGCGCCAATGGTGCCGCCGACCGCACCCGCTCCGTAGATGAAATAGCGCATCAGTCCCCTTCCAGTGTTCCGAAGACCTTCCCGTTGAGCACCTCGGCCAATGCCCGAGCGGTGACACGGTTCACCTCCGGCATTCGGAGCGAACTGCTGGCTACCAGCGCCCGACCGGTGCTCAACGCCCTCGAATGATGCACGCCGTCTCCGGAAGGCTCGTGCCCGGAGATACCAGGCGGTTTGGCGATCTGCCGGCTCGCTTGTGCAGGCTCCACCGCTAGCCAAGCTATTCCCTTCCGTGCCAGCGGTGGCCCACGGGAGGTTCGAGTCAGCGAGTCGCTCGCCGGGGCGATCGGTGGTGGCCGACGCCTTCCTGCTGCTCGGAGGCGCCAGGGACGAATGACCGATATATGGAAGCCAGAATAGGCGTGTGAGCGACCCGACCGATGGCGCTGTCTTCATCCGGCGATTCGACAGCACCAATGATGAAGCAGGCACCCTGCGAGTAGCTGTCAAGGACGCCATTGACGTGGCTGGCGTCGTCACGACGAACGGGTGCAAGGCCATCGCCGACTATGCCATGGAAGCGACACGTGACGCTGCCTGCCTCTCCCATGTTCGACATCGTGCCCGAATCGTTGGCAAGGCCAACATGCACGAGCTCGGCTTCGGAGTGACAGGAATCAACCCGTGGTTCGGCACGCCGACGAACCCCCTGGCACCCGAGCTCATCCCAGGCGGCTCCTCGAGCGGAGCGGCCGTTGCGGTTGCTCGAGGGCTGGTCGACGTGGGAATTGGGACCGATACTGGCGGCTCGGTCCGCTTCCCAGCCGGATGCTGCGGAATCTTCGGTCTAAAGTCCACGTGGGGCCGCATTCCACTTCAAGGCGTCGCTCCACTTGCACCGAGCATGGACTCGGTCGGGACACTCGCGCGGGACGTCGCCACATTGTGCACCGCAATGTCCTTGATCGAGCCGGGATTCCAGATCGCACGAGGACGCTCGTTCACGGTCGGCCGATTTCGTCTCGATGCAGATTCCTCGATTAACGAAGCCGTCGATCGCGCCCTCAGCAGCGCAGATCTGAAGGTGGTTTCCCTCGAACCCAGCATTTGGGAGGTCGCTGATGCCTTCGCCCGCCTTCAACTCCTGGCAGAGGTGCATGAAACACTCGGTTGGCTCGCCCGAGAACGACCCTGGGGAATCGCCCCGGACACATTGCGGCGATTCCACAATGCCGCCACGATCACCAAGGATGACCGAAAACGAGCCGAGCAGGCCCGAGCTTTGTGGCGTGCACAACTCGAGCAGCTCTTCGCTCGCTTCGACGCTCTAGTGCTCCCCACGATGGTAGAACCACCGCCAAGTCTTCTCAATGCCGGACGAGCATCCCTGATTCTGCGGACTCGGGCGGCAAACTTTGCCGGCGTGCCCGCCCTCGCCATCCCCATCTCCCTCAACCGTTGCTCCGGTCGCCAAGAGCCAGTCCCGCCAAGCCTCCAGCTCGTCGGTGCATGGAACACCGAAGAACAGCTACTCGCGATCGGACATCAGATCGAGTCAGGCGTCCTCGAACTGAGAGCGAGAAAGTGAACGGAGACGCCTCCACAGATCGTCAACTTGGCGAGCAAGCTGCTCTAAATCACCGTCGTTATTGATCACGAAGTCAGCGATCTCGCGACGCTGCAAATCGCTTGCCTGTTGCGCCATCCGACGTCGGACATCCTCTCGCTCTGACCCGCGGGAAACGGCCCGGTTCTCGCGCGTGCTTCGACCAGCTTCGACTGTGACGACAACGCTGTAGCCATACGGAGCCGGAAGGCGACCCAAGGAGCTCTCCACGAGGACCGCGAGATCCAGGACCACGATCGAATCCGCTGGCACATGCTTCAAACGCTCAAGGAGCTCTTCGTTGATTGCTGGGTGACTGATCGCAGTCAGGCGGGCAAGCGCCTTGGAATCAGAGAACGCCACTGCTGCGAGTTTGGAACGGTCGATCTCTCCACTCGGCGCGAGAATTCCGGGTCCGAACTCTTCCACTACCCGAGTGACTGCTCGGCCTCCCGGAGCAAGGACGTCGTGCCCGATCGCATCCACGTCGATCACCACTGCACCGTGTTCAGCGAGGAGCCGGGCCACCGTTGTCTTTCCTGCGCCGATTCCTCCGGTTAGACCGACGACCAGCATCCCGCCCGTCGCTCATTCGGTTTCAGCCACCTGCTCAATCCGCCACGCCTCTTGTACGCAATGGTTTGCCGATCCCCCCGCACCGTAGAGAAACGCACGGAGCAGGGGAGGATTATATGACGTTCTGCGGCTCACGACTCGTGTCCATACTCTCGAGTGTCGACTCGGACGTCGGCGCGTCGCCCGGCTTGTGTCGAGACATGGGTTACCGGTTGATGGATCCAGCAAGCGGATGCCACCATCGCTCGTGCGATGGCGCCACCGCCGACAGAGCGCTGTGAAGCGAGGAGGACACCATGACTCTACGAGTAGGCATAGTCAGTGCTGCTTGGGGAACCCAGGCGCATCTACCGGCATGGCGAGCAGTTCCCGACATCGAGGTCGTCGGGATCTGCACAGCTCATCGGCACACAGCTGAAGCTGCGGCCGCTCAGCACGAGATTCCACTGCCGTTCTGGAACGCCCAGGCGATGGCGCAGCACCCCGAGATCGACATCGTCGACGTCGGTACCCGTCCCAGTTACCGGCTCGACATGTGCGCCACGGCCTTGGCGGCTGGCAAACATGTCTATAGCGGAATTCCTTTCGCCGCCGATCTCCAGGCAGCGCGTGCATTGCATGACGCTGCCGATGCTGCAGGGACCATCGCCGTCGTCGATGCCTATTCCGAGCACTTCGCTTGTTTTCGTCTTGCAGAAGAATTGCTGGGAGAAGGAAAGCTTGGCGAGATCCAGTCTGTTGTCGGTCGCCTTGAGCTCTCCCTCTTCGATCGGCCTACATCGTCCTTCCCTTACAACTGGTTCCATAACGCAACGTTTGGCGCAAGCGCTCTCAGGAACCTCGGATCACATCTCCTGCACCTGATGGTTCACCTCGTGGGCCCCGTCGCCGAGGTGGCCGGGACGCCAGCTCAGTTCCTGCGGCGTTGGGACTTCGTAGACGCTCCGGGAGGACTTGACGTCGGCGTGGCCGATACCGCAGTTGCTGCAGTCCGGTTCGATTCGGGAGCGATCGGCATTCTCACCACTGCCTGGGCGGGAGCAGCAGCACAAGGTTTTTACCTCGAAATTGCAGGCAACCGAGGTCGGCTCGTGTTTCAGGCACCGATGATGCCTTCGGCCGAAAGCAGGATTCTCTTCGGTCCTTCAGGTGGGACCCTCGAGGAGATCACGGTTCCGGAACGTCTGAGCGTCAGGGAGGGCGTTGATATGCCCAGTGCGTGGCCCGGAGATCCGCGCGGTGCAATGGCCCGCTCTTTCTGGCTGATGACCAGAGCAATTCGTGGAGAAGGCGACGCACGACCAGACTTCCGGCGTGCGTATCACGTCCAGGCCATCATCGAAGCGGTCCATCGTTCCGGCGATGGTGCCGGGTGGGTACGAATGAAGGATCTCTCGACATGAACCCACTTCTGCTCCGAAATGCTCAGCTGTCGCTTTCGCCGAGGGACTCAGCGCTCCGACGAGGTGGGCGAATATCGTGCCGAATGGCTTTCTCGAGCACGCCAACGACCCAGGTCATTCCCCGAATCGCTTCTTCAGGATCTAGGTTCCAGTCGCGCACGAAACGTTCATAGGCAGCCAACGACCACATGAGGTCAAAAATGGCGGCAACGAGCGTGCGGTCAGCAGATGACCATGTCTCGGCGTGCATTTTCACTGCCGCGAGGAGCGCATCATGGCGGCGGCGGTTCGTCTCGGCAAGGGTGGAATCCAATGGCGGGGGAGCCCCAAGAGAGTACGTCGAGACATGCCGGAAGATACGAGCGGTCGCATCGGCAAATTCCTCGATCCTCAAGGATCCAAGGTCAATCCCAACCTGCTGCTCGAGCCGATGCATGATCGCGTCACGCAGAGCCTCTTCGTTCGCGAAGTGCCGATAGACGGTTCGCTCGTTGACGCCTGCTCGGGCAGAGACGGCCCGCACCGTGATTCCTCGCCAGTCACGGACGGATGACTCTCGAACAAGTTCAACACCCGCCATAACGATTCGCTCGCGCGTTCGAGCAGCCAAAGCTCGCCGGCGGGTGTTGTCATAGCGGCGCTTGGGCTGCCCTGTCACGAGACAATCAATGGAAGGGTCTCAAAGCCCCGAACCGTTGAGGTTGGCGCGATCCGAGCCCGGCTTAGGTCAACATCCCACTCCGGAAACCGATTGAGCAGCTCGTCGAGGGCAACGCTCCCTTCCAGCCTGGCAAGTGCTGCACCGAGGCAGTAGTGAATACCGTAGCCGAACGCGAGGTGTTGACCGACCGTGCGACGGATGTCGAAGCGCTCCGCGTCAGGCCAGCGGCGGTCATCACGGTTGGCAGCAGAAACGATGAACAACATCGTGGCCCCAGCCGGCACCTTCTCCCCGTACAGCTCCACCTCCTCTGGCACATACCGGCCGATCTGGGGACCGGGTGACTCGTAGCGCAGCAATTCTTCGATGGCATTTTTGAGCAGCGATCGGTCGGAGACTAGTTCCCGTCGTTGGTCTGGGTGATCCGCGAGAACCTTTCCCGCCCACCCAATCAGCCGAGTCGTGGTCTCGTTGCCTGCTCCAGAGACCACGGTCGTATACAACAGCGCTTCATCGCGAGTAAGGGTCCGCCGGACACCATTTTCGTCCTCGAACTCGGTATGCAGCAGCTCGGTCATGAGATCGTCCGAAGGGTGATCGATACGCCAGTCGATGTATTCCTCGAACTGCTCGGCACCAAAGGTCGGCTTCTCGGCGACCGGCATCGCCTCGCCTGCTTTCGTACGGAGATTGCGATCCGCCATCTCCCTCACCGCCGGCTGGTCGGCTTCGGGAATGCCAAAGAGCATGCCTATGACCCGCATGGGCACCTGGGCGCCAAAATCCGCGATGAGGTCAAACTCTCCTACCCCCACCAGCGGGTCGAGCGCCGCCGCGCAAAACTCACGGATCTTGGGCTCCAGCGCAGCGACGCGCCGCGGCGTGAACACGCGCGAGAGCAGGGAGCGATGTATATCGTGCACCGGCGGATCCTCGAAGATCAGAGTGCCTGGAGGAAGATCGACGTCCGCCTTGATCAACTCGAGAATGCCTCCCTTTCCAGAGATGAAGCGTTTGGCATCCACGAGGCCGCGCTCACAGTCGGCATAGCGGCTCACTGCATAGAAGTCGTACTCGGCGTTGTAATAGAGCGGCGCTTCCTCGCGAAGGCGCCGATAGAGCGGATAGGGATCGGCCATGTTGATGGCCGTATAGGGGTCGTAGGAAAGATCACTCACGGCCGCAACCCTTCGAGAGAACCCGTACTATTCGTGCCATTAGTATGGCGCGAAAGTAAGGGCTTCGCAACAGGCCCGCGTATTGAGACCGAGCCATAGCAGCCGCAAGTCTGTGAGACTGGGTCCACCGGTCCATCCTCTTCATGAGACGAGGCACCGCCCGGACCGATGGACAGTGTCAAATAAGCACGGCCCGGCCGAGCTCCGTTAGCGTTAGCTGGTGAGCACCGCCTGTATCAGCATCGCGCCGGGCTCTGAAAGGGCGCGTTCGAGCAGGATGCTCGAGGACTCGGCATCCTCTGCTACGTACCGCCGGCATACCCACCCCCTCCGCCATCGATGCGAAGTCCAATGGTGGGCGCGTTCGAGCTCGAGCATTTGCTTGACGCGCGAACCTGTGTCCCCAAACGCTTCAGTTCGAAATTCAGGATCGCATACGAACGATTGTCGAAGATCACGGTTGTGACGTCGAGACCCTCGCGGGCCTGCGTCCACAGCGACTGGAGGGTGTACATCGCACTGCCGTCTGCCTCGACTGAGAACCCGGCGATCCGGACAGGCAACAGCCGCACCCGTCGCCAGCGGCAACCCTTGGCCAATCGCACCGCCGGTGAGGCACAACCAGTCGTGTCGCGGCGCGAGGCGAACATGTGGCGGCTCCAGCAGGCGGTGAAGATGAGTGCCTGGCACACCCGGCGCCGGCCGCTCGACGTCGGGGACCAAGCCGAGGCGACCGAAGTCCACCTGGCATTCGGTCCCCGCGGGCGGGTCGTCCACCCGGACCGTGCTGCGTGCCCGGCGCCCGGCCCCGCAGCGCTCGACGCCGAACTGGGCAAGGGTCCGGTGCGGGACCACGATGCCCTTGCGGGTGAGCAGGATGCCGATCTTGAGCACCGTGAGCCCGTCGGTGACCCAGTCCTTGATCTCCAACTGCGCCCTCGACGGCATGTCCGGCGATCCGGCGCAGCGTGCTTGAGGTGCTCCTGGCAGGTCGTCGAGGCGCCAGCTCCCACACCCTTGTTCGCCCACGAACCGGCGCGGTCCAACGGCTCGGAACACCTCGAGGCCCTGGCCCGGGCCCGTCGTGGCGCCCCTGGGACGCCACATCCGCACCGAAGAGTCTCTGGGGACCTCCGATGCCGACCCCGGAGCGCTACCAGCTCCTCCCCGCCCTCGACGACGAGGCCTTCCCCGTCGTCGAGGGCGAAAGTGGCGCCGAGCCGAGCGCATCGGCATCGCCCTCGGCCTCGCGGAGCTCGTCTTCGTCCCCGCCATGCTCCTCGCGCACCCGAGCATCCACGCGATCGGATCGGGGCTCGTCCATCTTCCGCTGCACGACAGCTCGTACGTCCTGCTGCTCGCCGCGAACGTGGGAGCGGTGATCATGCCGTGGATGATCTTCTACCAACAGGGCGCCATGATCGACAAGGCACTGAGCCGCCGGCACATCCGCGCAGAGCGGTGGGACACCGCTGTCGGCGCCGTGCTCACCCAAGCGATCATGGTGGTCATGGTGCTCGCATTCGCGGCCACCGTCGGCCTCTCCCACCACCACGCGGTGCTCGATACGGTCGGAGAGCTTTCCTCCGCGCTACGGCCGTTCATCGGCTCGGTGGGAGCGAAGGTGCTTCTCGGCGTCGCGGTGCTCGGCGCCGCGCTCGTGGCTGCGCTCGTGGCCTCCCTGGCGGGTGCCTGGGGCATCTCGGAAGTCTTCGGATGGACCCACACCCTGAACGGGCGCCCGGACAGGCGCACCGCGAAGTTCTACGTCACCTACAGCCTTGCTCACGTGATCGGAGCGATCGTGGTGCTGATGAGTCTCGACCTCGTGAGCCTGGTGATCGACGTCGAGGTGATGAACGCGCTGCTCTTGCCAATCGTGCTCGGGTTCCTCCTCGCGCTCGAGGCCAAGGCACTCCCTGAGGAGTACCGGATGCACGGCGTCTACCGCGTCGTCGTTACGATCCTGTGCCTCGTCGTGATCGGCTTCGGGCTCTACATGGTGCCGACGATCATCGGTTAGCCGCTCGGTAGCCCCGGTCCGTCATGCCGCGAGAGAGGGCGAGAAGGACCGGTCCTTGCCCGCGAGGTACGCCAGCGCTTCGGAGGATTGCGCCAGGACAGCTCGGCGAGATAGCGATTGTAGGCATCGAGCTCTTCGTCCACGAGGACCTTGTGCTCGACGACCCGCGCCTCGATGACCTCGCCCTGTGCCGCTAGCTAGCGCTGGCTCGGCCGGGTGACGCGCGGGCTCCACCACCCGGCTCGGTGTGGGTCGCCCTTCGTCCTCGTCGGCATCTGCTTGGGGCGCCGGGGCCGCGAGCGCGGGAACGCCCGGTGGCCCGCCCGCTCCCTGTGCGCTCGCGCTTGCTCGTCTCGCGTTCTCCGCGCCCTCCGCGTTGGTCGCCGTGGCGGTTGGTCCTGGCCTTCTCGGGTGATTCGTGGTGGAGACGAAGGGACTCGAACCCTCGACCCCCTGCTTGCAAAGCAGGTGCTCTAGCCAACTGAGCTACGTCCCCAAAATAGGTGCTTACCAGGAAGTTTACCAGAATGATTCCTGCTATCCCTTCCCCGCGCCGACCAAGGGCCTCCACTCGCCCCTCAATCCCGAGCCTATTGGTCGGATCTCCACAGCGAAAGCCCTCGACAACTGAATCGCAGATCCGCTGCAATTAGCATTGTTTCCTAATATTCCGATGCTAAAGCCGATCGATCCTCTGTTAGGGCTTGGCCCATGGGGCTCAGCCATCGACACCATCCCGAGCGGCGCCCGCGAACAGGAATGGTTTCTCGAAGGTGAAGCGACACGCTACCGTCTCGTCGGCAACTACAGCTTCAACGGTCGCTGGAATGTCGAGCCGGCCGAGAAGGTCCCTTACCGTACGCGGATCCTTGTCGAGCACCCATCCCCTGATCGCTTCAACGGGATCGTCGTGTGCATATGGAACAACGTATCGGCAGGGTTCGATGGCACGTTCGCCGGTGTCCCGGTCGCAACCATGCTTGAGGACGGCTACGCCCTCATCGGAGTCAGCGCGCAATACGTCGGAGTCCATGGCGAACGCGGACTTGTTGTAAGCGATTCAGAGCGCTATGGCGTCTTGAGCCATCCGGGCGACAATTTCTCCTATGACATCTTTACGCAGGCCGTCCGCTTCGCGGTCAAGCCTGACAATGCCGAGGGAGGTGTCCTCAACGGACTTGCAATTCGCCACGTCGTCGCGAGCGGTGCTTCTCAATCGGCAAGTCGGCTTGCAACCCTCTACAACGCCTTGCATCCCGCGCAACTGATCGATGCCTATCACCTCCCACTGTTCTTCGGGAATGGCACCGTAGTTGACTCGACAGACGGGGAAAGAGCAGTCCCTGGTGGCTCCCCAAATTGGCCAATGCGAATGCTCCCCTACGGGATCCACGGTCTTCGTGACGATCTCGGGGTGCCCGTCTTTATCCTGAACTCCGAATCCGAGGCATACGTCACCACGGTCAGTCAGTTACCCGACTCCGAGCATCTCGTCCTCTGGGAGAACGCCGGCTCTTCTCATGTCAGCTCCACGACCGGAGAAGGCCGCTTCGGATTACCCAATACCCGCTGCCGGGCCTCGTTTGCCCCTGCACAGCGCGCGGTCTGGCACCATCTGCGGCGATGGCTCAAGGAGGGCGTTCACCCGCCTTCTCAGCCGCGCCTCGAACGGACCGCTGATGGGAGACAACTTGCCCGCGATGAGCACGGCAACGCCCTCGGAGGCATCCGTTGGCCTCACGTTGTTGTTCCGCTCGGTACGCACCGTGCTGAGGCACCCTCACAAGGTCGACCTGATCTCATGGGGACCACCACAGCTTTCGAACCCGAGAAGGTGCGGCGTCTCTACCCGACCCGCGAACAGTACGAAGCACGCTTCATGGATGCCGTTGTCGACCTAGTCGCAAGCGGTGTCGTCCTGCCGGAAGACGCGTCCTCCGTCAGCGACCCTTTGGCAGCTGCCGCCTGGGGTTGAGCGCCGATCGTGAATACCCCTTTACAACGCTCCTGGTTCTGTATAGCGCTCCCAGTTCGACGAAAAAGGTGGAACGATACATGAAGATCGGGTTCATCGGCTTAGGCAACATGGGCACGCGCATCGTGACGCTGCTGCTAGACGCCGGTCACGAGCTGACGTTGTGGGCACGGAGACCTGCTTCGCTGGAACCCTTCGCCGATCGCTGCACAGCCGTCAATTCGCCAGCTGAGGTCGGTGAAGCCTCCGAGCTCGTCGGCATCTGTGTGTGGGACGAGAACGATGTTGCCGAAGTCATGCTGGGCGACCACGGAGTTTTGGTTGGATTGCCAGCCGGAGGAGTCGTGGTCGTCCACAGCACCATCTCCCCAGCTGCCTGCCGCAGCCTCTACGACGAAGCCGCGCGCACCGGAGCTCACCTCATCGACGCGCCGGTGAGCGTGGGTGCCAACGTCCCAAAACTGCTTGTGATGGTTGGAGGAGAAACCGAGACCGTCGAGCGCTCCCGCCTTGTGCTGGAGTCCTTCGGCGACCCTGTCGTCCACCTGGGGCCAGTTGGCAGTGGCCAGATCGCCAAGCTCATCAACAACACCCTTTTGGCAGCAACTATTGGCATCGCCGATGATGCGATCGACCTTGGAGCCCGGCTCGGTCTGGATCCGGCTGCCCTGCTCGCCGTCCTTTCCTCGGCGTCGGCCCGGGGAACGTGGAGCTCACTCCTTGCGCCCCGGATCATCGGGGGCGACTCAGCGCCAGGAGGGCGCACGCACGAGTGGGCAACAAAAGATGTCGGCCTTACGACGAGCCTCGCGGCACAGGCAAATGTCTCTGCGGGCCGCGACGTTTTGCGGATGGCCCAACGTGGGTCCCACGTTCTCGAATCAGCCTAGACCACTCGAAGGCAGCTGTTCCTCGAACCGATAGGCATGCGGCCGCAGAGAACCGTTCGTGGCTCATGCCATCGTGGCCTGACCTGAGCGCGTTCGGGCAGCAGGCGTTAGCCGCCTACCGCGTGCCGACGCAACTCGTCGATCCCGACCCACTCGAGGGCGGCCACATGGGTCGCCTCGAGTACCACCGGCGGTGCCACGCCCGCCTCGAGGGCTTCCTTCCATCGCGAGACACAAATGCACCAGCGATCACCGGGGTGCAGCCCCGGAAAGCCCAACTCTGGCCGTGCGGTCACAAGATCATTCCCCTGTGCCCGCGAGAAGGCAAGGAACTCCGAGGTCATCGAGGCACACACCACATGCAAGCCCAAATCGTCGGCACCAGTGTTGCAACACCCATCGCGGTAGAAACCAGTCAGCGGTTCGGTTCCACACGGTTCGAGATCGCCACCAAGAACATTTTGTGCCATTGGCCAATTGCAGCACCCCGGGAGCACCCACGGAAAATGGGCAGCACCGTGCTGAGGTAGCCTGGCCAGCTCGACGGGGCTATAGCTCAGCCGGTTAGAGCGCAGCACTGATAATGCTGAGGTCGCTGGTTCGATTCCAGCTAGCCCCACCGCAAAAGTCCTCGTCAAGGGCGTAGTTGGCCGATGTGGAGCTGGGGCCGATCCGCTTTCGCCCCCACGAACGGGAGCGGAATCGGGGTCAAGTCCACGCACGTGGTGTAAGACGAGAGCGGGTCGGTTCGGGAAGATCCCAACCACCCCGGTCCGGCGACGGAGCTCCGTGTTGAGCCGCTCCTGGGTGTTGTTGCTCCAGATCGAGCGCCAGTGCTCGACGGAGAAGGTGCCGAAGGCCAACCGGTCCGCCCCGGCGTCGCGGCAAAACTCGGCTGCCGCGGGGAACTGGGCCTCGAGCTGGTCGACGACCCGGGTGAACTGGGCCCGAAAGATCGGCGTCGGAGTGGGCGAAGAGCGTCCGCACGGGGGTCGCCACCATGGCCTGGGCGGCCTTGGGCACAGCAGGTTTTCCATGGCGTCGGACTCCCAATGTCAACCCCCAGTTTTCTGACGGTGGGACGGGGCGGCCGATCGCCGCGACGAGAGGGGCCACTGGCAGAGAGCGGCTGTCGATGCCCGGACGGGCCGGTCATGCGGACCGGTGTATGGCCGTGCTGGAGGGCGTGCCGTCTTGCCAGCAGCGCCACAGGACCCGCGCCCAGGAGGCTCCCATGCAACAAAGCGTCGCGATGGGTGTGCTGACCCCGGTCGAGGGCGGCGAGGTAGCGGGCTCGGCTGGGAGGGTCGAGCCGTTTGAGGGTAGAGGACCACCAGTTGAAGGTGTCCCGCCGGCGGGAGTTGCACGCTCGCCGGAATCGGACTCGGGTTGTTCTCCCCGATACCAGCGTGACCGGTGCCAGGCCGGCCTCGGCGAGGAGGGCCTCGACGGTTAGGAACCGGGCGCGGTCTTCACTGATCTCGGCCAGCACCGCGGTGGCGGTCGAACACGGCAGCGATCCGCTGGTCGAACGCTTTGAGTTGTCGTTGAGCAACTCGAGATGATCGACCATTCGCAGCGCCGTCCAGGCGTCGCCAGCTGTCGTTGCCACGCTGGCCGACATCTGCCCCGGAGCGGAGACGGTCGGCCACACCGTCGCCGGCATCCCTCTGTTGTAGCCGTGACGCTCGATGAACCGTTGCCTGCGGGCTTCCCCGACTCGGCTTGCAGCCTCGGGGGTGGGGTCGTCCCGGATGCAAGCGAGGGTGATGGCCCGCTCAACAGCGGAGCACATGCGGGCTGGGCCGGGGTGATAGCCGTCGAGCGTCGCTCGCAGCTGGGCCTCGACAGGCTGCTGTGTCTCGAGCATCCGTCGACGGTCACAAAGCAGCACCCTCAGCTCGCCCAACCAACGGAGCCGACATCGCCCGCAGCGGACGCCAGCGAGCGATCTCTTGGCGGAGCGTGTCGGTCAGGACGAACGCGTCGAAGCGGTCGTCTTTGCGGACCACTGCCTGGTAGCGCTCCCGGGCTCAAGCTGAGACTTTCGGTCCGACCAAGAACACCAAGTAGCCGGCGGTGAGCAGCCGTTCGCGAGCATGCCGTCGCTGCGCTCGATGGCCACCGGGACGTCCGCTCCGCCGTAGCGGTCCAGTTCGCTGACCAGCTCGTCGAGATCGGCCCGGTCGTGAGGGAACGGACGGTTGGTCACCACCTCCCCCAAGTCGTCGACGACGGCGAGCTGGTGGCGATGGCCGCCCCAGTCGATACCGGCGAACATGACAGTCTCCCAATGGCCAATGACAAGCCCCCCACCGACGGGACCGTCCCGTCGCAACGATGCTGGTGAGACCACCACCCCGTCTGGTGGATAGTGCACTGATGACCGTTGCCAGCCAGCACCGGGCAGAACCGCCGCGACGGCGTTCTTCAGGCCCGCATGGGCGTCGAAGACAACGAGGACGGCCCCCCGGAGCGACCAATCCCCGCAAGAAGGCCATCCAGCCCGTCCGTCCTCGGCCATGAACACCTCGAGCCCGAGCACCGCACGGTGCCCGTCGGCGTTCACGTCGGTGGCGACCACGGTCGCCACCGACACCACCTTGCCGCCCTCTCGGACACTTGTGGAACAGGGCGTCCCTCCACCCCTCGGTGTAGGCGCCTATGTCGAGGGGGCGGTTGCGGAGCCCGGCCACTTTGGCGTCGAGGTTCTTCGCCAGCTCGAAGACCTGGAACTTGGACCTGCTCTCGATGCCCATGGAGCGAACTAGGTCGTCGACCCCCGGGTGGAGACCCCCTCGAGGAGGCCTGGCAGACGATTGAGACGAGCGCCTGCCCGGCACGCCTCCGGGACTCGAGAGACTCGTCAGTAAGAGCCCTTCTTGAGCTTTGGGATCGCAAGCGTGATCGTGCCGGCACGGGTGTCTCTGCGCCGGTCCCGGTGGCCGTTCCAGGAGTTCACCTGAGCCTCGGTCCGCTCCCCATCGCCAGCGTTGCTGACCACGTCGACCTCGGCGTCCATCAGCAGCTCGGCTGCCATCTTCACCATCTCCCCAAGCAGGTCGGATCCCGCAGGGCTGTTGAGGTCCTTGCGCACGAGGCCAGGGTCCGCTTACCACCGCTTCCTGTGTCGCGAAGGGGGACACACTCCCTCCGGGACCGCCGCAACGTGCTCATCTCCTCGGCGATCTCGTGGCCGGGTAGCCCCCCTCGCGGACCTCAGGATCTCGACCGGCTCCGAGGGCCAACCCGGCCACCACAACCCCCTTCGCTCGATGCCGAGCTTCAGCATCCCTCCCGGTTGCCAAGGGGGCCTTCGGGACGTCCCTGGCAGAACACCTCATCCGAGACTGGTCCGGTCGATCCCGACGACCTCCCCGGGGTCTCTGTGCTCCACGGAATCAACCCTGAGGCGAGTAAGCCGCGCTTCTGAGATACGCCACCGACCGTCAGGGCAGCGAACGTAGCGCTCGTGGTAGTGCCCAAAGCCCTGCCAGGCACCACCACGACCAGGATCGTCGACCCAATCGAACATCGCCCAGATCCCTGTCGCCGTATCCCCGCCGGTGAACTCGATCTCGGGCATGTGACCATGATGGACGGTGACCTTGTCCGGATCTGCTGCTCTGAGATACGCCACGAGGGCATCGGGGCTCTCGAAGGTTGCCACTTCCGACCTTGGGGTCGACGATCTTTCGATGTAGATCTTCATGTCATCAGTGAACAGATCTCGAAACTCATCCCATTGCTTCGTATCCATGAGTCGGAAATACCGAGCCTTGAGCTTTTGGATCTCGTAGAGATCTGAGAGCTGGCGCAGGTTCATTACTCCTCCTGAACGCGATCGCTCGACACCGAGGTCAAAGTGACGGAAGGAGTTCGGACATTGCCTCAAGCTGCTCGATGTAGTGGTCCACTGAATGGTGGACGAACCAGAGCGACATCATCGTGCCCCCCGCGGCCCGGAGCTCGGCGACCGTCGCAGCGGTGCCTTCAGGCGACCCCGATGGATCGATCGGTTCCCTGCTGACCAGGATCACCTCCAATGGACTGGTCCGCGCCTGCCACGCTTCTGTCGCTGCGGCAGCCTCGAGCCATGAGGCCACACGGCGAGCCGAGACAGCAAAGGGGCACCAGCCATCACCGAGTTCAACGGCACGACGCAGGGACCGCCGCGTGCGACCACCGATCCACAGCGGCACGTGTTCCTGGACGCCCCACGGGTCTACGACCATCCCGTCGAAATGAAAGAATAAGCCGTCATAGCTGGGAGTTCGCCGACCGAACGAAGCGCGAAGTGCGCGGATCGCGTCGTCGACACGCGGACCTCGACCGTCGAACGGCACCCCTAGGAGCTCGAACTCTTTCTGAAGATACCCAGCCCCGAGGCCAAGAATGAGCCGACCACCGGAGATCCGATCGAGCGTGCCAAAGCGCTTCGCTATCTCCAGCGGATGGTGGTAACCGAGCACCAAGACGGACGTTGCAAGGTGGATCCGTGCGGTGTGGCCTGCGAGATAGCCGAACGTCGAAAGAGGATCCCAATACCGTGGACCAGGTAGGTCCATCCCGTCGAGTGGAATCGCAATGTGCTCGCTACAGGTTAGGTACTCGTAACCGAGCCGATCTGCCGCTTCTGCGATCCGACGCACGTCGAGGATCGTCCCTTGTACCTCCCAGGGCGCATGAGCTCCCGGAACAAGCGAGAGAACCGGCGTCAGGATGCCGAACCTCACTGCAGAGAAGCCCTTTGCTGAAGTGACCACCCCACCGCACGAACCCCCTTGTCCCCCGACGGCCCCATGGGTTCGACGAGGCCGGCTGGTATGCCCAGCTCACTGTGTCCGCGACCGTACCAACTCCGACTCGACGGTGGGTTGCCAATCGAACATGCGCGATCATGGCCTCGTGTTCGACCTCAGCGGAAAAGTGGTCGTGATCACCGGTGGGGGGCGTGGCATTGGTCGTGGAATCACACGCGCCATGGCCAAGGCAGGAGCGAATGTGGTCGTTGCCGCACGCGAGGTACAACCCTTGCTCGATGCGGTTGCCGAAGCTCGCGGCCTCGGCGTCGAAGCCCTCCATGTCCCCACCGACATCACCCGACCGAGCGAGATCGGCGCCCTCGTCGCCCGCACCCTCGAGGTGTTCGGCGGAATCGACTGCTGGGTCAACAACGCCGGGAGTGCAACGACGGATGACATCGGTCCACTGATCGATCTCACCGAGAAACAATGGGATGTCGTCGTCGACCTCAACCTCAAATGGACATTCTTCGCGGCGCAAGCCGCTGCTCGTGCCATGACTCGCGGTGGCTCCATCATCAACATCTCCTCGCGCAGCGGCTCCCAGCCCAATCCGATGACAGGCCACTACGGTGCCGCAAAGGCCGGGGTGGAAAACCTCACCGCGACGATGGCGGTCGAGTGGGGACACATGGGCATCCGGGTGAACGCGGTGGCACCAGGAGTCGTCGTGACAGAGAACTCGGTCGTGCTGGACCGGCCGAGCCGGCGACGGCGACAGTTAGAAACCATTCCATTGCGCCGATTAGGAACGGTTGACGATATTGGTGCACTCTGTGTGTACCTCGCGTCAGACGAGGCATCATGGGTAACCGGCGAGGTCATCCAGGTTCACGGCGGAAGCCGGATTCCCATCGGTCTCCTCAGCTACCTCTACCACGTCAACGAGCGTCTCGGATGGAACGACCTCTGACGCGACCCCGGTTTCCAAACATGGTTGAGCAAATCGAGGACAGTCGCTGACCCTTCAGTCCGGCTGAAGTACACCAGGATGGCTCAGTTCAATCCGTCCTGTTCCCGAAGAAACTTCTCGAGCTCCGCGGCGAGTGCCTCTCCTGAAGGGATTTCTGAAAGAAGGTCGAGCCGCTCCCCCGCATCGGTGCGGCTCTCCAGCTCGTGCACGTAACGGACCATGTCTTCATCGGTAGAGACCACCTCGTCCACCTGTCGCTCGTAAGCGATCGCAGCCCGTTCGAGCTCTTCAGTCGGCACGGATGTGGCCAGCAACTTTGTCACGCGTTCGACCACTGCCAATGTTGCCTTCGGAGAAGGTGTTGCTGCCACATAGTGGGGAACCTGTGCCATGAGTGAAGCAACCGAGATATTGACCTTGCTGAACGCTTCCTGAAGCACGCCAACAATCCCCGTCGGGCCCTGGTAGCGGGGCAGCTCGAGTCCAAGGCGCTGGGCTAACTGCGAATCCGCGGTCGAGGCACGA
Source organism: Actinomycetota bacterium (assembly GCA_021324045.1). Classification (GTDB taxonomy): domain Bacteria; phylum Actinomycetota; class Acidimicrobiia; order Acidimicrobiales; family RAAP-2; genus JAJPJV01. The sequence continues at coordinate 19,844 of JAJPJV010000001.1, forward strand.
ACCGGGACGGGTCGGGTGTGAGGAACGTCCGCCAGCATCGCGCCGAGGGTGAATACCGTGGTGACCGCGAGCTCCCGTGCGACGGTCGTGACACAATCGCAAAAGGCACGCCAGCGAAGGTGCGGCTCGACGCCGACTAACACGACGACGTCCCGGGTATCCGACAAGGAGGCTGCGAAAAACCGATTCTCAGGCCAGACGATCTCTCGAGTCCGGTCCCCTCTGAGCCGGACCTGTGGTCGCAGGGCGGTGAAGTCGTAGAACTCCTCTGCATCAATCTCAGCAAACAGTTCGGCATTCCAGCGCGTGATCAGGTAGTTCGCAGCGCCGGATGCTGCGCGCCCTGCATCGGTCCAGCCTTCGAATGCCGCCAACATCAGTGGGTTCTCGAGCTTCGGCCGATTGTGCCAGTGAAGCGCTTCCACGCCCTCCACGGTAGTGCAGCGAATCACCTCAACGGCTCCCGCCCGAGGCGATCGGCCACCACCACGTCGGAATGCCCGGCCCGGTCTTTGCGTTGATTTATCTCGTCGTGCCTGCCGTGACCGTCGAGAACATCCTGAGCTTGCCCCGCATCGTCGCGCCGGAGGCGACGCGCGAGGCCATTCGTCCGGTTCGGAGCATCACGACCGCTCCTCGCGGGCTCGAGGGCGAAGGCTTCCCCGTACGCCGTGCCTTCGCTGGCGTCGACCTCGCTGATCTCGATCCGTTCGTGCACATGGACCAGATGGGTGAGGTGGACTACGCCCCGGGCGAACCGAAGGGCACCCCATGGCACCCGCATCGGGGGTTCGAGACGGTCACATACATGATCGACGGCACCTTCCAGCACCAGGATTCCATCGGCGGTGGCGGCCTGATCACCAACGGCGGCACGCAATGGATGACTGCCGGGGCTGGCATCCTGCACATCGAACGTCCGCCTGACGAACTTGTCGCCAGCGGCGGCCTCTTCCACGGAATTCAGCTCTGGGTTAACCTGCCTGCAGCCCAGAAGTGGGTACCACCTCGCTACCAGGACATCGCCCCAGAAGCCTCCACGTTGGTTGCCTCTTCTGATGGTGGAGCACTCGCTCGGATCATCGCCGGCGACGTTGGCGGCTTCCGCGGTCCCGGCCAGACCTACACCCCGATCGCCCTCGTCCACGTCACCATTGCCCCGGGCGCACAGCTCCTCGTTCCCTGGCCCGAGAATTTCAATGCCATCGTCTACGTCCTCTCGGGTCGCGGCACCGTCGGAGCAGCCCGGCACATGATCCACGAAGGTCAGCTCGCCCTTCACGGTCCGGGCAAGGCACTGCTCCTCGAAGCAGCGAGGCGACCGGACCCGGCCCACGTCAACCTCGATGCCCTGCTCCTCGGCGGCGCACCGATCCGGGAGCCAGTCGTCGCGTACGGCCCCTTTGTGATGAATACTCGCCAGGAGCTGGTCCAGGCATTCGAGGACTACCAGGCCGGTCGTCTGGGCACCATCCCCCCGCAGCACATCGGCCAATGAGCAGCGCTGCCTTCAGCGATACCTAGTGGCAAGCATGAAGCCCAGGAAGATAACCACGAGCCCTGCGATCAGGTACCACACCGAGACCGAACCGGGAAGAACCGTCAGGTAGTTGAGCAGGATCATGAGGATCCCGGCGATCATGAGGAACAGGACGAACGGCCCATACCATCGCCCGCTCCTGCGGACATCCCTAGGGATGGGGCGCGTGTAGCGGCCGCTCTCCTCGGGCGGGGTGTACCGCCCGACCCTCGACGCTGTCGCGGTTGCCCCCCGTGGGGCGATCCTGCCCTCCGAACGACCCTTGCGTTGTGCCCGGCCCGGCCCCCGGCGAGGTGTTGGCGACATGCCCAAGAACACTACCCAGGTCGCCATCGCTACCATGGGCGCGCGCGATGCCTCCCCGGGTGCTCCTCATCGACAACTACGACTCGTTCGTCTACAACATCGTTCAGGAGCTCGGCGAGCTCGGGGCTGAGCCGGTGGTCCGCCGTAACGATGCAATCGACCTCGCCGGCATCCGAAATTTGAAGCCGGATGCCATCGTCATCTCGCCAGGACCCGGCCGTCCCGAGGGCGCCGGTATCAGCCTTGACGTCGTGGACGCCTTTGCCGGCACCATCCCGATCCTGGGGGTTTGCCTTGGCCACCAATGCATCGGCCAGGCTTTCGGTGGTTCGATCGTGCTCGCTCCCGAGCTGATGCACGGCAAAACCTCGGAGATCCTCCATTGCGGCACCGGGATCTTCAGCGGCCTTCCGCAGCCGTTCGTCGCCACTCGCTACCACTCCCTGGTCGTCGACCCTGAGTCAGTCCCGGAGGTGCTGGAGGTGACTGCCACGACTCGCGACGGCGTCGTCATGGGGATCCGGCATCGCGAACTGCCAGTTGAAGGGGTCCAGTTTCATCCAGAATCAGTCCTCACCCCGACGGGCCCAACCCTGCTCGAGAATTTCTTAGCCACGCTCACGGCCACCTGACCTGACAGCGTCGCCCTAAGGACCGGGCGTCGTGGTGGTGGTGGTCGTGGTGGTGGTCGGTGACGTGGTTGTCGTGGTACTCACGCTGCAGACGTCGATCGTGACGGTGGTCGGCAGTGTCACCTGGGTGCCCGGACCGGGGCTCTGGTCGACGACGTCGCCTGCTTGGCTCGGATTGCACGCTGTCGTCGGAACCGCCGTAACGGTTAACCCCTGACCCTGGAGATCACTGGTCGCTCGCCCCTGAGGTTCCCCCCGGACGTCCCTGACCACCACCTGGCATGGTCCAGTGGAGACGACGATGCTGATGGTCGTGCCGCGGGCAACTTCGGTCCCTGCCGGCGGCGAGCTACTGGCCACCTGCCCGTTCTGCGCAGTGTTCGAACATTGGGAGCTCTGCGATCCCAGCGCCAACCCCGCGTTCTGGAGAGCAACGGCAGCGACCTGAGGGGTGTCACCCTCCAGGTCTGGTACCGCCACCTGATTCGTCGGCGTCGGCAACGTCAACGTCACGACACTGTTGCGTCTCACCCTGGTCCCCGGGGCTGGGCTCTGGGCGATCACGATGTTCTGGGCAGCCGTGCTCTGAACGAAGGAGAGTGCGTAACGGAGATGATCATTTCTGATCGTGCTCTCGGCTGCGCTCAGACCCATGTTCTTCACGTCGGGCACCGTGACCATCACCGGCCCCCTGGATACGATGAGCGCGACCTTGGCGCCCTTGGCGATCCTTGTTCCCGGAGGCGGGTTCGTCGACAGCACGGTCCCTGCAGTCTTAGAGTTGACTCTTTGGGTCACCGCTCCAATCGCGAGTCCATCCTTCTTCAGGGTGCTCGCAGCAACGAGGTAGTTTTCCCCGATGACGTTGGGTACCGAAACCCCACCAACGAAGGTATCGACCAACAGGTAGGCGATGACCCCCAACGCCGCGAGCAGGACGATCAGGAGCAACAACAGAGCGCGTGATCCACGACGGTGTCGTTTCGAAGCACCGAGGAGATGCTCTGCTGTTGCCTCCGCTTCGGGCACTGGTAAGGCTTGCGTGTGGTCGAGCGCAGCCACGCCAGGCACAACTCCCGTCGGGGCACTGGAAACCGGCGTCGCCAGGGTCCCCATCATCTCGGTCCGAGTCGTCGCCTGTGCATCCTGGGGAGCACCGACGAGCGGAGCGGCCATCACCTGCTCGCCACTCAGATACCGCTGGAGATCCGCCCGAAGCTCGTCTGCACTGGTGTAACGACCTTCGGGCGCCTTGGTCATCGCTTTCATCACCACCGCCTCGAGGGCGACGGGGATCTCCGGATTGATCGACCGCGGTGTCGGCGGAATGTCACGGACATGCTTGGAGGCCACTGCGACCGGGGTGTCGCCGAGAAACGGTGGGCGACCAGTCAAGAGCTCGAAGAGCACCACCCCGAGCGAATAGACATCGCTGCGCCGATCGACTCCCAGGCCTTCGGCTTGCTCAGGCGAAAAGTACGTGGCCGTCCCCATCACCGCTCCGGTCTGAGTGAGGCTCTCTTCGGTATTGACGGCTCGGGCAATGCCGAAGTCGGTCACCTTCACCAGCCCATCGTCAGTAATGAGCACGTTTCCCGGCTTGACGTCGCGGTGGATGACCCCGTGCCGGTGCGCGTAGGCGAGGGCCGCTGCCACGTGCCCGCCGATCTCTGCGACCTGACGAGGCGGAAGCGGACCCTGGGAGCGGAGCAACGCTGACAGTGGTTTCCCCTCGACGTACTCCATCACGATGAAGTACGTCGAGTCGTCTTCGCCCCAGTCGAAGACCGGCACGATGTTGGGGTGAGAAAGGTTTGCAGCTGCTTGAGCCTCTCGACGGAACCGTTCGACGAAGGCTCGATCGACCGAGAGCTCGGGAAACAGGATCTTGAGCGCGACCGGACGGTCAAGGAGGTGGTCGAATGCCCGGTAGACCTCGGCCATTCCCCCGCGGGCGATCAGGTGCGTCAACTCGTAACGCCGAGAGAGGACACGAGGCGATTCGACAGGCTGCATGGCGGTCAGAGCCTAGGCCCGGTCTGGTACGGGCTCACGAAGGGCATCATGTCCCCGGACACGTCCCCGGGAAGCCCAGCGCGGCTTGGAACATCTCGCAGACAATCGGGCCAGCAGCTGTCGCGCCGTATACCGACTCGGGCTCGTAGGGAACGACGACCGCCACCGCAATCTGGGGATGGGTGGCGGGAGCGAATCCGATCATCCATGCGTGATTGGACGGCGGGTTGAGCCCCGTTTGGGCGGTTCCGGTCTTCACGGCCACATCCCAACCGGGAGGGAAGACCCCGCATGCCGTGGCGCCTGGGCACGCGGTCGCGACGGCCTGCATGAGCGGCACGATCTGGGCGGCCGCCTGCGGACTCATGGCCTGCTTGTACACGGTCGGCTTGTAGGTCTCCACAACATTTCCCTGGGAATCGCGGATCTCTGACATGAGGTGGGGGGTCATCACCGTGCCGCCATCAGCGATTGCCGCCGCTGTCATGGCGTTCTGAAGTGCCGTGGTCGTGACGCTTTCCTGCCCGAAGGCCGCGTACGCAGGGCCGGGCAGGCCCCATCTTCCCGAAGGAGCGAACTCCGCAGGCGTGGGAAAAACCGAAGGGTTCAGCATGTTTTTCGGCAAATCGATCGGCGGATCGTGGTTGTAGCCAAGCAGGCTCGCTTGCTCGTACAGCGTGGCCCCTCCAAGCTTCAAGCCCAAGGAGGCATACCCTGGATCGCAGGAGGGCGGAAGCATCTCAGCGATCGTCCCGCCACACGGGCTGGCGAGGGATGCGGTGTCAGCGTCGTTACAGATGGTTTTGTTCGTATCAGGCAACGCCGTACATCCGCAGACCGTGGCGTTGGGTGGACAAGGCGGGGCACCGGGTTGGCTCGGATTGGGCCAGACATAGTTCGCAAGGCTCGGATCCAGGTTGTATACGGCAGCGGTTGTAACGACTTTGAAGGTCGACCCAGGGGCCAGCGGCTCGCCAGTGGCCACTGGAACCGCTGGAGAAAAGTGATTCGCGTCAGGGGTATTGATTGCCTTGTACGCAGCAGCTTCGGTCACCGCATCAGGCGATGCCAGCTGGTTGGGGTCATACGTGGGATTCGAGTACATCGCCAGGATCGCGCCCGTGTGGACGTTCTCCACCACGACAGCACCATCTCGACCCGCCAGAGCATTTGCCGCCACCTGCTGAAGCGCCGGCTCAACCGTCAAGATGACGCTATCTGTGCCCTTGGGCCGGGGGTCGATCCCGATGGCTTGCAGGAACGTTTGGGCGGGTTGGGTGTGCACACGCAGGTCGTTGTTGTACTCGAACTCGATGCCCGCCGTGCCATAGATCAGCGAGGCGTACCCGGTGATTCCCGCGAAGAGCGGGCCCTGGGGATAGCTGCGCGTGTACTCATAGGAGCCCGGCTTCGGGTTGGAGATCGGCGTCGAGATCGCAAGCGGTTCGCCGTTCGCTGCCAAGATCTCCCCGCGATCGTTGTCATATCGCACTGTGAGGTTTCGTGGGTTGTTGGGGTTGTCCGCCAGGGCGTTAGCCTTGCGGAACTGGATGTTGACCAGCTGGACGATCACCAGACCGAAGCACAGGATCAGCACCACGCCGATCCAGCGAATCCGTCGACTCATGAGGCACACCCTCCCCGGGATCGTGATCGGTTCGTTCCCGACTTCGGATGACCCTGCCCTGGGGACTGCGTCGACCCCACATTCGCCGACTGCGTTGCACAGAACTCTTGGTGGAGATTAGTGACGTAGCGTCGTGCAGCCGAGAGTGAGGGCTCGTTCACGTCCCTCACCAAGGTATGCCATTCACTAGGAAGCACTTGTGACGCGGAAACCCCGGTCCGCTCGACGATGGTGGGTCGGAACCAGGCCAGGCCTCCGGGATGGCCTCGATAGATGACCAGCTGCCCATGATCGATCGTGACAAACCAGTTGTCATTGGCGTACCAGCGAACAAATACATAACCACCCACGACCACAGCGACAAGAACGAAGAGGAAAGCCACCACCCGTATCGTGATCCGCCGAGGAACCCCGAGGCGGCGAAGACGCTCGCGTCGACTCTCCTTCCAAGCTGGGACCCTGCCCTGCTCCGCACGAACGGCGCGTGGTTCCGCCGCTGCTCTCTTTGGTCCCGTACCGATGGGCGGAGCGGCGACGAACACGTCATCACTGACCTTGGTCGGACCGTTACCCGCCTCGATCACCGCCGCCGTGCCACGGCCCCGGAGTACCTGGTCCTCTTCGAGCCCGGTACGCCGAGCAACTGCTGGGGCCTGACTTCCGGCCGGTGGCAGAGCGACTGCCGTCGTCACCGCACCCAGCATCTCCGTGGCATCAACAGCCCGCCGGCCCGCCGGAGGGCCCTTGCCGGCGAATCCCTGAACGTTGGAACCGGGGCGCTCGCCTGAAGCGCGGTCCTCGAACTCCCAAGCGATGGGCACCGCACGTGAAGCGGATTCGTCCTCCTCCCCACTGAGAACGTCGACCACGACCACTGTGATGTTGTCATTCCCGCCATGCGCATTCGCTTCATCGACCAGCTTCGCAGCAGCTTCCTGGGGGCTCTGGACCGAGGCCAGCACAGCTGTGATCTTTTCTGCGTCGACTTCGTTGGTCAGGCCGTCACTACACAAGAGCAACCGGTCCCCCGAATGCACATGGAGCTCCCACAGATCGACGTCAACCTCTGGCGTCACGCCTAAGGCACGGGTGAGGATGTGCCGGTGCGGGTGTACCGCGGCCTCGGCTTCTGTGATTTCTCCGTGCCGGACCCGTTCTTCAGCCAGGCTGTGGTCGGCGGTGAGCTGCCGGAGCTGGCCGCCACTGAGGAGATATGCCCGAGAATCACCGACGTTCGCGAGCACCATGAGCTCGCGCTGATCTGGACCCCTGGCGAGCGCAGCGGCCGTCAGCGTCGTGCCCATGCCCCGAAGCTCGTTGCGCTCGCGGCTCTGCCGCCAGATGGTTTGGTTCGCGGTCTCGATCGCCTCCTTCAAGCCCCCGGCTGTGGGGTTACGTGCAAAGACCGATTCGATCGTCTCGACAGCTACTCGCGCTGCTACCTCGCCCCCGGCGTGGCCACCCATGCCGTCAGCCACGGCGAAGACGTTGTCTTTAGCGAGCATTCGGTCCTCGTTTGAGCTTCGTACGCGGCCTACGTCAGTCGCCGAGCCCGACCGCAGGACTGTCATCGTCTGACCTCGAACACCGTCGCCCCGACCTGCAGCAGGTCACCCTTCGACAGCTTCGTAACTTGTGATATGCGTTCCGAGTTCACGAATGTCCCATTCGTCGAGCCCAGATCCTCCACCCACAGACGCCCACCCTCACTGAAGACCCGCGCGTGGACGCTCGAGCTGTAAGGGTCATAGGAGGTGGCGATCCCGCAACCGGGTGATCTGCCGATCGTGACTTCACCGTTCAGCTCAAAAACCTTACCTTCGTATTCACGCGGTTCGACGATCTCCAGACTGAGTGATTTCCGTCGCCTCCTCGCGGGCTGTTCGGACGTACGGCGAGGCTCGGCATGCCGAGCTGCTCGACGTTCTGCGCGGGAGGGTCGCACACCTGCAGGACGGGACTCGACCAGAACCGCACGGACGATTCGCAGGAAGAACAAGAAAATAATCACGACTACGAGCCATTGGAGGGGGCGAATGACCGCCGAGTAATCAGTGGTCGCCTCCAAGGGCAAAACCAGGCGCGTCACTGCACCTCGAACACCAGGGTGGTTGAGCCCACCGTGATGTCGTCTCCGCTTTGCAGGTACTGTTCCCGGATCGGCACGCCGTTGACCCGTGTGCCGTTGGTCGAGCCGAGATCGGTGATCACGACGTCATCGTCGACACGCCGCACCTCGGCGTGCCTGCGACTCACATTTGGATCCGCTAGCACCACGCTGCAGTCCCGGAGTCGCCCGATCACCAAGGGCTCGCGCTCGATCGGCACCCGACGACCGTCGGGGAGAACGAGGAACGCTGGATGGAGGCCGTCAGGGCCGGCGATCACGTCCGCCGTCACGGCAAACCGGCCTGGACGCAGCCTCGGACCCTCGAGCACCTGAACGTCGATGGGTCCGACAAAGGAGTAACCCTCGTTGCGTGCGTGCTCACGAGCCGCCTGAGCGAGTTCCCTGACCAGTGCATCGATGAAGTTCGCGAAACGTTCGAGGTCAGCGGTTGAAAGGGTGACCACGAACGCGTTCGGCGCGATCAGGCCGCGCACGCCGACCCTCCGGTGGAGGTCCATCTCTCGGGTCAAGCGCCGCCCGATTTCGACCGGCTGCAGGCTGCCGCGGAAAGGTTTGGCCAACGTCTCCTCCATGAGACGCTCGAGCCGCTCCTCTAGCTGCTGGAGTCTCATGGCCCGTATTAGCCTACTTGCGGACGGTCGAGCCCTCGTGCTCGGGGCACGAAGGGTCGGGCCCAGGCCGCTGTACGCTCGACCTGCAGTCCAACCGTCAGCCCGGGCGAGTGGCGGAATAGGCAGACGCGCAGGATTCAGGTTCCTGTGTCCGCAAGGACGTGGGGGTTCAAGTCCCCCCTCGCCCACGGGTCTTTCCGTGCCTTTCGGCCCGGATGAGGGCCTGTCGCCGACCATAGGAGCCCAAGATGACCAGTGCCGACCTGCTCCTCGATGCGTTCGAGCGGATCCGCGAAGTCTTCCACCAAGTGGTCGAGGATCTGACCCCAGAGATGCTGGTCATCCAGATCGCCCCGGAAACGAACTCGATTGCTTGGCTGCTCTGGCACTTGACGAGAGTGCAGGACCACCACATCGCCGATGCGGCGGGGACCGAGCAGATCTGGACAGCGCAAGGCTGGTACGAACGGTTTGGCCTTCCATTTGAGGTCTCCGCCACCGGTTATGGCCAGCGCATCGAGCAGGTCCAGGCGGTGCGAGTGGGAACAGTCGACCTTCTGACCGGGTACTTCGACGCCGTCCACGCCCAGACCTGCCGCTACATCGGCGGCCTCGCCAATCCGGATCTCGACCGTGTCGTCGACAGGTCATGGAATCCACCGGTCACGCTTGGCGTCCGACTGGTGAGCATCATCGCCGATGACCTCCAACATGCTGGTCAGGCCGCGTTCCTACGGGGAGCGATCCTGTCGGGCTCGGGAGCCACGCCGATCCAGACCTGATGGACAACTGAAAGCAACGCCGCTTCCTCGTACCGAGGCCTGTCGCCGGAGTCCCGTCTCTTGAACCAGACCCTCGGTCAGTCCTCGCGGGCCAATGCTCGGGTTCCGCGACGCTGATCCCCTGCTGCGCCAGCCTGGGCTGGCGGCCCGTCGTGGGGCTCATGACGGTGCGAGGTACCAGCCTTTTCGCCCTCGATTCCTTCTTGAGGACGACTCACCGCACCTTCCCGTCCAAAAACACCAGATGCCGCTTCGCTGGGGTAGTTCGCAGAGCTGACCACACCTGGATCCTCAAGGGCCCGGATCAACGGGCTTCGACTCATCATCACGACACTGCCCACGAGAACGGCCAACGCGAGCAGCTCTCCCGCAAGTTCGGGAGGCTGGTGCCGGACCCGTTCACCGAAGATCGTGACCCCGAGCAGACTTGCAACAAGAGGATCCACGATCGTCAATGCCGGCTGCGACGCTGCAAGAGGGCCCGCGTGAAAGGCATTCGAGACGAGATACATCGCGAGGATGCCCGCACCTACGATCACGTACGGGCTCCATGTCGAGAAGACTCCCACGAACCCCCCACTCAAGTGGGTACTGAGCTCCTTGATCACCGCAGCGATAAACCCCCACATGATGGCAGCAGCGGTGGCAAGACCGGCAGCCTTTCGTGATGGCGTAGGAGGGTGACCTCTAATCGGCACGACCGCAGCAAGAGCGACGAGCAATGCAGCGACGAGTATCACACCGGCTGTCAATAGCCACACAGATCCTGTCCCATGAGCCTTCCCGCCAGTGGGCGAGGCCAGCGTGAGAAACGCCGCGAGCCCGCCGGCCATTCCCAATGCGCTCAGCCAATCCCTGAGGCGAACGCTCCGGTAATTGCGGAACGCGAGGTACCCGTAGACGAAGAGGATCTCCGCAGCGATCATCGGCTGCACCAGCATCAGGCTGCCGATATGAAGTGCTGCGAGTTGGAGCAAAAAGGCACCGATCATGCACACGACACCCAAGAACCACGCGGGACGACGGAGCAGGAACGGGATCAGCCGCCAGCTGAAGCTGAGCTCGCCGGGCGCAGGCGCCGCGGCGACGCGCTGAGCGACCGAGGCGCTCGCTGTGAACAGACTCGCTCCCAGCGCTAGCAGAATCTCAGCCGTCATGGCCTCCCCTCTTGCCAAACCGACCCCTCCGGTCATGATCCCGTTCCGCCCGGTGTCCGTGGTGCTGACCTTCACAGGGTACGTGCCATAGCGCTGTCAAGTCCCCTGTCCAGTGCGACTTCCAGGTACGCTCAGCGCTGGACCGGCTGAGGGTGGTGAAGACCAGGCATGAGAGGTGTGATCGGTGGTGCAACCTGATCCCCTCTCGTCTGACGAGCTTCGCGTCGTCGCCGAGGTTTTTCCAGCGGGTTCCCCACCGGAACTGGACGGCCAGAGTCCCCGAGCGAGTGCAATCACTCCAGGCCTTGACGCTCGGACCACGGCGTTCGCCAGAGGGAGGGTTGAACTAGTCTCGATCGAAGCCCTTGCCGCGTCCCTCCAGCAGCGGCGCCTCCACGTCGGCTGGTCCCTTGAGGACCTGAGCCAACGAGCAGGCGTAGAGCGACGCGTGGTGGAAGCCTTCGAGGCCGGCCTCAACCCGCGGTACCACGAGGCCATTGGTCTTCTTCATGACCTCCGCCGTTGTGCAGAAGTGCTCGGCCTTCCTGGTGACCGTTACGTCCTCGCGATCGTCGACCTCGTCGCCGGCAGCCGCGGTGGGCCAGGTTCTGAGGCTTCGAATGGGGCACCGGAGGCAGAGCCGGCCACAGGACGTGTGCCCGTCGTGGCACGGGACACGGCCCTGGCTCACCCGAGGGTCAAACGCCGAGGGCCTCGTGGCCTTTTGCAACTGGTGGTCGCGTTCGTCGCCGTGCTCGTCACGATCGGCTTCGCCTGGCTCATTGTCAACCGGTGGGAACCCGCATGGCTGCAGGACGTGCACCTTCCGTACACCTTGTCACCCCCTGGACCAGCCTCCCCAGCCACCGATGCCCTGGTCCCATGGCGCAAGGCCATCTTGGAGGAATTCGGCTCGAACGCCACCACTGCTGGCTTCGTCATCCACGCCAGCCGCTACGAAGTCACGCTAGCAGTTCGGGAAGCAGCGGCATCGGTCAGCGTTGTCGACGGTCGGGGCATTGTCAAGTTCCGAGGAACCCTGAACCCCTGGGCTTCGCGAACCTTTTCGAGTACCCGAACCTTGCGCTTTCATATTGGATCGATCCCTGCTCGCCTCACCGTCTCCGTCGCGTCAAAGATCGTCGGGTCGTATGCTCCTCGGGCTGCTCCCTATACCGTCATCTTCACAACAGACCGCTGAGCAACCGAGTCACGGCTCCCGCAATCTCCAGGTCCTCCCGAGCCTCGACGACAGCCGTTGCCACAGTGGCGCTTGGGCTCGAGATCAACCGGTCGCCTCTGCCGTCCTCGTTCAGCACGGGATCCAGAGAAATGCCGAGGAACTGTAGCCGTGAAGCCACATCGGCTCGGAGGCGCGCGCTGTGCTCCCCCACCCCTCCGGTAAAGACAAGCACATCGACGCCCCCCATCACAGCCACCATCGAACCCAAATGTGAAACCAAGCGATGGAGGTACACGCCATACGCCAGGAGGGCATCCGGGCTGCCCTCTTCTGCCCCTTGCATCACCTGGCGCATGTCCGACGTACCGGCCAGACCCTCCAGGCCCGACTCTTGTTCGAACGCCTGCTCCAGTTCGGCCAAGCTCCCGACTTCCGCTCGCCGTGCCAGCCAAAGGACGAGCCCGGGATCGAGACTTCCGGGTCTTTTCGCCATGACGAGTCCATCCATTGGCGTGTAGCCCATCGTGGTATCCACCGAGCGCCCACCTGCTACCGCTGCAAGCGACGCTCCCGAGCCCAGATGAGCCACGACGATTCGAAGCTCCTTTAATGGACGACCCATGAGAGTCGCCGCGCGCTTCGAAGCCCATGCATGGCTTAGCCCATGGAAGCCGAACCGTCGGATCCCCCAACGCTCCGACCACGAGCGTGGGATGGCATAGGTCGAGGCAGCCGGCGATAGTGTCGAATGAAAGCTCGTATCGAAGCAGCCAACTTGTGGGATCCCTGGGATCAGTTCATGGACCGCGCGCACTGCCGAGAGCGCCTGTGGATTGTGCAACGGAGCAAGCTCGGCAATCGCCGAGAGACGTTCCTCGTCCCCGGGCGTGAGAACCGTCGGCTCGGTGAAGAGCATCCCGCCGTGAACGATCCGATGGCCAACGGCATCGAATGGACCAGCTTCTTCGGAGAAACGCCGAATAAGGCTCGTCACATCATTAGTAGGACCGAATGCCGCGGTGCTGGCCGCATGCGTCACGAGGTTTTCGATCAAACTCAGCTTTATCGTGCTGGAGCCAGTATTGACGACGAACACCTTCACGGCTGCGCCCCTCTGATCACACTTGCCTCGGAAACCTTAGGTGCCCCCTGCCGAAAACCTGTCACCTGGTCTGTTTGCCAGTATCTTCTCTGAGGGTCTTTCCCAAGCCCCTGCGATTCGAGATGATCAGACCATGTCAGTTCCTGTGAACTCCGCTCCGATCACCGATGACGAGGCCCGTGCCCTTGACGCGTACTTCCGGGCAGCAACGTATCTCTCTGTCGGCCAGATCTACCTGCTCGCGAACCCTCTTCTCAAAGAAGCGCTTCAGCCGGAACACATCAAGCCCCGGCTCCTCGGGCACTTTGGTACGACGCCAGGCCTGAACTTGCTCTATGCCCATTTGAGCTACCAGATCCGCCGCCGACAGCGCCAGATCATCTTTGTGTGTGGGCCGGGTCATGGGGGCCCTGCCATGGTGGCGAATGCCTGGCTCGAGGGAACCTATTCTGAGCGCTACCCCGAGGTCGGGATGGACGAAGACGGTCTCACCAGGCTCTTTCGGCAGTTCTCGTTTCCCGGTGGGATCCCCAGCCACGCCGCGCCCGAAACACCAGGATCGATTCACGAAGGTGGAGAGCTTGGCTATTCTCTTGCTCACGCGTTCGGCGCCGCATTCGACAATCCCGGTCTCGTCGTCGCATGCGTCGTGGGGGACGGTGAGGCAGAAACTGGCCCTGCTGCGACCGGATGGCACTCCAACAAGTTCCTCCACCCAGTTCGGGACGGCGTCGTCCTTCCCATCCTCCACCTCAACGGCTACAAAATTGCCGCGCCGACCGTACTCGCCCGTATCCCGGACTCAGATCTCATTGACCTCTTCACCGGGTACGGCTACCGGCCGGTGATCATCGAGGGTGGCTTCGATGGTGAGCCGTCCCTCGCCGTACATCCGCGCCTTGCTGGCGCGCTCGCCGCGCTGCTTGACGAAATTGACGAGATCCGTTCACACGCCGCCCGAACTCATCGTGACACCCTCGTACGATGGCCGATGCTCATCCTTCGTACTCCAAAAGGCTGGACTGGCCCAAAAAGCGTTGACGGATTCGACGTCGAGGGCACTTTCCGATCTCATCAAGTTCCCATTCCCGATGTCCGGAACAATCCCGAGCACCTTGCCCTCCTCGAGCAATGGCTCCGTTCCTACCGACCAGACGAACTCTTCGATGCGACCGGATGCCCGATCGCAGCCATCCGTTCCGTCCCCCCTTCCGGCGATCTTCGAATGAGCGCCAACCCAAACACCAATGGTGGGATCCTCCTCGAAGATCTTCGACTACCCGACTTCACCCGTTACGCCGTCGACGTAGCTTCGCCCGGTCAGAGCACGAGCGAACCAACGCGCGTTCTCGGTCGTTTTCTTCGCGACATCCTCGCGTCGAATCCTACGAATTTTCGCCTCTTCGGCCCTGACGAGACCGCCTCGAACAGGCTTGACGCCGTTTTCGAGACGACCGACCGAACCTGGGAAGCCGTCACCGTGGCGGGAGATGATCACCTTGCGCCTGAGGGAAGGGTCATGGAGGTCCTATCGGAACACCAGTGCCAAGGTTGGCTTGAAGGTTATCTTCTGACGGGTCGTCACGGAGTTTTCAACTGCTACGAAGCATTCATCCACATCGTGGATTCGATGATGAACCAGCACGCGAAATGGCTGAAGGTCTCGCGGACAATTCCCTGGAGACGTCCAATTGCATCGCTGAACTACCTCCTTTCAAGTCACGTATGGCGCCAGGACCACAATGGATTTTCCCATCAAGACCCAGGTTTCATTGATCTGGTCGTAAATAAAAAGGCTGAAATCGTTCGCGTATACCTCCCACCCGATACCAATACGTTGCTTTCCGTTATGGACCACTGCCTTCGGAGCCGCCACTACGTGAATCTCGTTGTTGCGGGTAAGCAACCTCAGCCGAACTGGCTCAGCATCGACGAGGCAATCGACCACTGCACACGCGGGCTTGGAATCTGGGACTTCGCATCCTCCGACGAAGGCGCGTCACCCGACGTTGTAATGGCCTGCTGTGGTGACGTCCCGACGCCCGAAACACTCGCCGCCGTCGACCTACTCCGCCAGCATGCACCTGAACTTAGGGTTCGCGTCGTCAACGTCGTAGACCTCATGCGCTTGCAGCCAGAAACCGAACATCCTCACGGACTCCCGGACGTTGAGTTCGATACGATTTTTACGACCGATAAACCGGTCGTTTTCGCCTATCACGGCTATCCCTGGTTGATTCATCGGCTGACCTACCGACGCCATAACCATGGAAACTTCCATGTTCGCGGCTACAAGGAGGAGGGCACGACGACAACCCCCTTCGATATGGCCATGCTTAATGACATCGATCGCTTTCGTCTCGTCATCGATGTTTGCGAGCGAGTACCGAGCATCCGGGAACGCTCCGCATGGCTTCGCCAGCACATGGAGGACCGACGCCTCGATGCGCGCCGCTTCGGACGGCGATTCGGCGAAGACCCGCCTGATATCGCAAACTGGCAATGGCCCGGACGATCGCCCGGCTGAGTCGAGCCCTCTCCCCCCTCTCCTGGTTTCAGGAACCTCCTGCAACCTCAGTCGGAGGCAACCGGGGCCACAGCAGCGACTGTCTGACCGTTGTCGAGGTTCATTACTCGCACTCCCGTCGCGTCCCGGCCCTGCGACGCGATCTCCCGTACGGGAATTCGAATCACGATGCCGCCCGAGGAGACCAGAAGGATCTCGTCATCCAGTGACACCATAAATGCTCCGACAACGGCGCCCCGGAGCGCAGTCAGTCGAATCGCCTTCACACCCTGACCGCCTCGGCCTTGCCGCCCAAATCGATCGAGCTTTGTTCGCTTTCCATAACCCGCGTCCGTCAGCAACAACAGGTCAGCGTCATCCCGGGCAACGTCACATGACACCACCTCATCACCGGAACGGAGCTTGATGCCGCGCACACCCGCTGCATCTCTACCCATTGCGCGCACGTCTTCTTCGGAGAACCGGATCGCCATCCCTTGACGCGTCACAAGAAACAAGTCATCTGAGCCCGTCGTCGCAACCACACGAACCAACGTGTCACCAGGTCGAAGATTCAGCGCAATGAACCCTTCCCTTCGGGATTTGTCATACTCCGAAAAAGCCGTCTTCTTCACTTGCCCCTGTCGTGTGGCAAACACGAGGTAGTGATCGGCAGGAAAATCTTTCGTTTGCACAATTGCCCGTATCGTTTCTCCGGCCTCCAACGGCAGCAGATTTACCAAGGCTGTCCCGCGTGCTGTTCGTTCCTTGCTGGGTACTTCATGGCCCCTTAGCCGGTAAACCTTTCCTCGGTCCGAAAAAAGCAGAAGATGCGCGTGGGACGTCGTGTGTACCACCTGGGTAACAAGGTCTTCCTCCTTTAGGCGCGTCCCCTGTACGCCCCGTCCTCCGCGCGCCTGGGTCTTAAAAGCCGTCGCAGGAACCGCCTTGATGTAACCCGCGGCGGTCATCGTCACAACGAGCTCCTGATCGTGGATGAGGTCCTCCACGGCGAGCTCTCCCGGATCGTGGGTGATCGCGGTCCGCCGTTCATCAGCAAATCGTTCCCGAATGTCGCGGAGCTCCCGAATGATCACCTGACGAAGCTTCCGGTCGTCTGCGAGTATTCCCTCGAGCTCCGCGATTTCCTCGCGCAGTTGCTGCATTTCCTCTTCCAACTGTGCGCGGCCCAACCTAGTCAAGCGCCCAAGCTGCATATCCAAAATGTGATTTGCCTGTTCTTCGCTGAAAGCAAATGGTGCTGCGACGAGGGCGGCTGCCGCGCTCGCACGGTTTTCTGAAGCGCGAATCGTGGCGATCACAGCATCCAACATGTCGATTGCCCGAAGCAGACCTTCGACGATGTGTGCGCGGGCCCGTGCCTTGCGGAGTCGGAACTCCGACCGGCGCGTGACCACGTCGATCTGGTGTCCGACATAATGTCCGATGATCTGAGCCAAATTCAGCGTCCGTGGCACACCATCGACCAGTGCGACCGCGTTCACTCCAAACGTCGTCTGAAGCGGAGTGTGCTTGTACAGCTTGTTCAGCACGACATTCGCATTCGCGTCGCGCTTCAAGCGGATCACCAGACGCGGGCGGCGGGCTGCCGAGTCGTTTTGCACGTCTGCAATGCCATCAAGCTCCCCCGCGCGGACAAGCTCGTGGATCTTCTGCTCGACGACCTCGACAGAGGTTTGATACGGCAACTCGGTCACGATGATCGCTGGGCCAGTCCGATCCTGGACGATCTCGGCGACGGCTCTCAGCCGAACCGACCCCCGCCCCGTCCGATATGCGTCCAAAATGCCTTGCCGACCAAGGATCAGTGCTCCTGTTGGAAAGTCCGGCCCCTTGATGAACGCCATCAACTCGTCGACCGTGGCCTGTGGATGATCAATCAAATATGTCGTTGCATCGATCACCTCACCAAGGTTGTGTGGTGGGATGTTCGTCGCCATTCCCACGGCGATACCCTGGGATCCGTTGACAAGCAGGTTTGGGAATCGCGCGGGAAGTACCGTTGGTTCTTCCGCATTGTTGCTGTAATTCGGCACGAAATCGACCGTCTCCTCGTCGATTCCTGCCATGAGCTCCAGCGCTAACGCATCAAGCCGACATTCCGTATAGCGCATTGCCGCTGGCCCCTCGTCCGGACCGGTCCCCCCGAAATTCCCATGACCGTCGATGAGCGGAAGACGCATGCTGAAGTCCTGCACCATCCGCACCAGCGCGTCATAAATTGCCGCGTCGCCATGGGGATGATACGTACCCATCACTCGACCGACCACTTCCGCACATTTGACATGTGGGCGGTCTGGCCGCAACCCTTGGTCGTACATCGAATACAAGATTCTCCGATGTACCGGTTTCAGCCCATCACGAACATCCGGGAGCGCACGCGAGACGATCACCGACATCGAGTACTCAATGAAGGAGCGTTCCATTTCTTCCTGGATCTCGATGGGCTCGACAAAGCCCATCGAGGTCGCCAGTGCTACGCCCCCGTTGTCACTCCCGCCGCCACCCAGGCCATTTCCGCTGCCACGTCGACCATTATTCGATGCAGAGCTTGGTCTGCGTGCCATAAATCACGCTCCCGCTACTTACTGTGTTTTCAGATGTCGAGAAATCGAACATCCTTGGCATTCGCCTGAATGAACTGCCGACGTAGGTCGACATCCTCCCCCATGAGCACGGCACAAACTTCGTCCGCGAGTGCAGCCTGCTCTACGGTTATCTGAAGTAACGATCGTTTTGCAGGATCGATCGTTGTATCGCGCAGCTCGTGAAAGTCCATCTCGCCGAGCCCCTTGAGCCGCTGGAAGTCAGCCTTGTGGTCCGGATGTTCGGCTAAAAACGAATCTTTCGCCGCGTCGTCTTTCAAATAGATCTTCTCTTTTCCAACGAGCGTGGAATACAAGGGTGGCTGGGCGACATAGACAAATCCGCCCTCCACTAGGGGCTTCATTTGTCGGAAGAAAAACGTCAACAACAATGTCCTGATATGGGAACCATCTACATCTGCATCGGCAAGTAAAATTACCTTGTGGTATCTGATTTTCGTCACGTCGAAGTCCTCGGCTATCCCTGCTCCGATGGCCGCGACGAGCGCCTGGATCTCGGCATTTTTCAGCATCTTGTCAATCCGCGCTCGTTCAACATTAAGAATTTTTCCCCGAATCGGTAGGACCGCTTGCGTACGAGGATCACGAGCGTCTTTAGCTGACCCACCGGCAGAATTGCCCTCAACAATAAACAGCTCACACTCCCGAGGGTTGCGTGACGAACAATCGACCAGCTTCCCTGGCAAGCCAGCACCGTCGAGCGCTGATTTGCGTCGCGTAAGGTCGCGTGCCTGACGAGCGGCAACACGGGCCCGGGCGGCCAGCATCGCCTTTTGAACTGCTTGATTTGCTTCCCTTGGGTTTTCTTCAAGCCATTCGGCCAACTTCTCGTTCGTGGTTCGTTCGACCAACGAGCGAATAGGAACGTTGCCGAGCTTCGCCTTCGTCTGCCCTTCAAACTGTGGATCCCTGAGGCGAACCGATATAATGGCGGTTAACCCTTCGCGGATATCTTCTCCCAAGAGGTTTTCATCTTTTTCTTTCAGAAGGTTCCGTGCTCGCGCGTACCGATTAATGACATTTGTCAGGGCCTTTTTAAAGCCCTCCTCATGCATGCCACCTTCAGTGGTCGATATGCCGTTAGCGAAGGAGTGAATGCTCTCGTGGAATCCTGTGTTCCATTGAAGAGCGACCTCGACCTCTTGATCCGCCTCTCTCTGATCGAAAAAAGCGACCTTTCGAAATAGGGATTCGCGTGCGGCATTCAAGTGCTTAACATAATCAACGATTCCGCCGTTATAGCGAAAAACGGCGGAGCTCTCGTGGCCAGGCCGTTGATCGGAGAAACGGATTTCGAGCCCTTTATTCAAAAAGGCCATGACTTGAAGACGTTCAGTCACGGTTTGTGCTCGGAAATCGACGTCCTCAAAAATTGCAGGGTCTGGCCAGAATGTTACGGTGGTCCCGGTCCTTCCCCTTGGTGCGGGACCAGTAACCCGAAGCGAACCTACTGGCTCACCGCCATTTTTGAACTCCAGCACATGGTGGTTGCCGTCTCGGTCGATCTCGAGAACCAGACGGTCGGAGAGCGCATTAACCACCGAAATTCCGACCCCATGCAAGCCGCCGGACATCTTGTACCCGGACCCGCCGAACTTTCCGCCAGCATGCAACGTGGTGAGCACGATCTCCGCTGCTGAGCGGCCGTCGGGGTCGTTCGGGTGAGGTTCTACGGGAATTCCTCTGCCGTTGTCCACCACCCGGCATCCTCCGTCCTTGAGGAGTACAACGTCGATCCGGGTGCAGTAGCCGGCCATGGCCTCATCGACAGCGTTGTCGACGACCTCCCAGATGAGATGGTGCAGCCCAGAAGGTCCCGTAGAGCCGATGTACATCCCGGGTCGACGTCGAACCGGCTCAAGTCCTTCGAGCACGGTGATGTCGCTGGCTTGGTAGGACGTCGTGTTCCCGTCAGCCAATCCGGAACTCCATGCTGCAAGCCACAGGCGCGACCTTTCTCACACGGCTGTCATGGCATCGAGCCGGGCACCGGAGCCTCGTGCGGGCTAGAGGCCTGCCGCTAACCGTGTCCCGGCAACACGTTCAGTCTACCTGGTAAATCGCGAAAACCCGGCACCTCGGACAACCACTTCAAGGCGTTCAGGGGCTCGCCCAGCCACTGCCGTGATCTCGCTCAAAATTTTCCCGCTCATCAGCCGGAGCTGCGTTGCCCATGCAGAATGATCCGCGCCAACAACCAGGACGTTGGTGCTCAGACGCAGCGGCTTCGCGTGCGCTGCGACAGCGGGCCCCGCGATCTTCTCCCAGTTGCCGAAGACTGCTGCAAACACCCGAGCATCTCCGCAGCCCAGCCGTTCCAGCAGCGACGCCATCCCTTCTTGGACCCGACGCGGGTCCATCGCTTCTCCCCTTGCTGCCGCCCCGATCAGCCCGCTCCTCCGCGTCGATTCGCCGCTCCCCCCCTGCCCGACTCTCCTCGCTTCGCTTCCCTGGGTTCGCCCTCGCGCACACTCCCCATCCACCAGCACCGCCCTCTCAGAGGTCCGCAGCCGCCAATTGCAGCGTCCGAACATCCACTACTTGATCCACACCAACTCCTTTTGGGAGTCCATTCGCCGTCGTCAAGAACGCCTGCCCAACGGGCATCGCCTCCTTTAGCGCCCGCGCTCGCGTCTCATCCAACTCGGAGAAGAGATCATCAAGCAACAAAAGCGGCACACGATGATCACGATCGATCACCAACTGATGCAATGCCATACGTAATGCTAGCGCGAGCGTCCGATGCTCTCCTTGCGATGCCTGTAGACGGGCCTCCCTGCTATCGAGATACAGGACCAAATCATCCCTGTGCGGTCCACATGTCGTTACACCACGACGAATATCTTCGTCTCGACTTTCTCGTAACGCGTCTACTAGACGACCTTTCCAGGATCGTCGATACGATACACCTGCTCTCCCCTCAGAGGATGACATTCCGCCCTTACCCGTCGGAACGACAGAGGAATACAATGAATACAACTCACAGAAAACCGGTTCAAGCATGGACACAAGCTGCTCTCGATACTCAGCAAGCTTCGTGCCAGCGTTCGCCCACTCCTCATCCCAAACCTCCAGGCTACGCACCAGCGACGTCGACCGATGGCCCCCCGTCCGCCGCAACAACGCATTGCGCTGTTTGATGATTCGGTTAGCCACTTCGACTGTTTCCGGTCCGTTTACATCAACCAATCCCAAGGCATTATCGAGCAACAAGCGACGACCGGCTGGCGGGCCCTGGACAATCATCAGATCTTCCGGAGAAAAGATCGTCATCGGAACCAATGTTCGAATTTCTCGGGTCCTGACTGGCTGTCGGTTCAGTTGCAATCGAGAACGCTGGTCTCTACACAACTCCGTCTCGACAAGTAATTCCCGGTCATCACATCGAAACAGTGCACGAACTACAGCCGTATTCGATCCAGTTTGTATCAGGGCCTCTCGATCAACCACGCGGAAGGAGCGCTGATTGATCGCGTAGTAAATAGCTTCTAACAGGGTCGTCTTCCCGGCTCCATTCGGTCCGACAATCGCTGTCATGCCTCGGAGTGGCGGTTCAAACGAACCGCAAAAGAAATTCCGAAAGTTGCGCAGCAAAAGGCGCTCAACACACGTGTGAGAACTGGTCGTTTGTCGGTCCATCAAGAATCAAGAAACCCGTACGGGCATTAGTAGGTACCGAAAATCGTCCGCATCCGATGATCGAACAGTGGCGGGTCGTGACGGATCATTCGTTTCGATCACAACTTCGTCACTGTCAACCGCATCAACACCATCAATTAGGTACGCGGGGTTAAATGCAATCATTATCTCAGTACCCGAAAAATCACCATCAACTGTCTCGTTCGCGTCACCAATTTCATGCGAGATGACCGAAAGATCGACTCCTCCGGCTCTCATAGACAACCGGACCGGTGTTGTATTGTCTCGGACAAGTAGGCGCACACGACGCAAAGCGGCAAGAAGATTCTCCTTACCAACAGTAAGGGAATTTGGATAAGAATCAGGAATTAATCTTTGATAATCGGGATACTTTCCATCCAAAATTCTTGTCGTGATCACGGCGTGGCCCTTCTTAAAAGCAATCTCATGTGGAGTAGAGATAACGCCGACACCCGAGTCCTCAGCAGCGTCTTTAGCGGTTATCCTTTGTAGCTCCATTAATGCACGTGCGGGAACCAGAATATCTTCTCGAACCGGCATTGCTTTAACGTCACGTAAATCCCGAAGAGCAAGTCGATACGAGTCCGTTGCGACCAATCGCACCACTCCGTGGTCGTTCGTAAACAGAACAGCAGTGAGAATCGGCCGTGAATCATCAGTTGACGCTGCTCTCACCACTTGACGCAAACCCGTGAGAAAGCTTGATCCCATCCACGCCATTGAATCCAACGGAATACCGATCGCAGGGAACTCCGCGACCGGATACGTCCGCAAACTGAAACGCGATCGACCGCCAGAAACTTCGACGACCTCATCGCCTGCTTCGAACGAAACGTTTCCGGGCTCCAGTGAGCGCACGACGTCCGTCGCCAACCGGGCTGGGATCACAGCACAACCGTCCGACAGGCCCACTACGTCACTTTCGACCCGGATGGT
Organism: Actinomycetota bacterium; assembly: GCA_021324045.1. GTDB lineage: Bacteria > Actinomycetota > Acidimicrobiia > Acidimicrobiales > RAAP-2 > JAJPJV01. Next base: position 42,660 of record JAJPJV010000001.1, read on the forward strand.
CAAATCGAGGTCTGTCCCCGTCGCGGTAAGACGGTCGCCTTGGCACGTGATCATGACGCCGGAGAGGACCGGAGATGAGGCACGGCCACTGACGGCGCGTGCAGCCGTTGCCAACATGTCGGACAGAGTGTCGCGTTCGGATCGGAATTTCATGGCTGTTGAACAATGGGTTGCTTCTGTGGCACTGGTTGTTTAAAAGCGTTGTAGTGGTAGTAGGGGCTGGGAATTGTGGACAACAGGTGATACGGCGCTGGTCTAGACCGGAATTGCATGGGATGGGCGTTGTGGATGGTACTGGGTAGAAAGGTTGGGGTGGCGGGTGGTTCGGGTGGTGGTTGATGAGTCTTGGGGATTGCGGGGAATTACTCCGCAGGTGGCCTGGTTTCGTCCACAGGGTATGCCGAGGGATTGTCCCCAGGACGCGGTGAGGTAGTGGCTTGGAGGTCGGCGCGAGTTGGAGAGGAGGTTCATGTTCCAGATTTCAGTTGTAGGAGTAGGTCGGTCACCTGCTGATAAATCTGACGGCGCTCTTTCATTTGGTTGGTGATCTTTTCGACGGCATGAATGACCGTTGTGTGATCGCGGCCGCCGAAGATTCTCGCTATTGCGGGATAGCTGTAATCTGTGAGGTTTCGCACGAGATACATTGCAACTTGGCGGGCGGTGACGAGGGGGCGTGTTCTACTCGGTCCGCAGAGTGCCTCGACAGTGAAGCCATAGCTGTTTGCGGTGGCTTCGAGGATCATTTGTGGAGTAACGCGGCGTGGTTCTTCCGAGGAAAGGATATCTGAAAGAACGCGTTCGGCAAGGGAGAGCGAGATTGGTTCGTGGTTCAAACTCGCGAACGCTGTTACCCGGATGAGGGCTCCTTCGAGTTCGCGAATGTTATTTTTCACATGGGTAGCAATAAGTTCAAGGACGTCGTCAGGTATGTCGTCGCGATCGGCTTCGGCTTTGGAGCGGAGAATTGCAAGGCGAGTTTCGAGATCGGGCGGGTCGATTTCAGTGATGAGCCCAGCAAGGAAGCGGCTTCGCAGTCGATCTTCAAGTGTTTCGATGGATTTTGGAGGGCGATCACAGGTAAGGACAACTTGCTTTCCTGCACCATGGATATCGTTAAAGGTATGGAAGAATTCGTCTTGTAATCCTTCCTTATTTTCCATGAATTGGACATCGTCAATCAGTAAGACATCACACTGTCGATAACGGCGTTTGAACGCCATTTGCGTGGACATACGTATTGAGTCGATGAATTCGTTGAGAAAGGTTTCGGTTGTAACGTAGAGAACTTTGCAGTGTGGGAAATTTTCCCGTACGTAGTTGCCGATGGCATGGAGGAGGTGGGTTTTTCCGAGTCCGGAGTCTCCATAGATAAATAAAGGATTGTAGGAACGGCCAGGCGTTTCTGCGACGGCCTGAGCGGCAGCATAGGCGAGGCGGTTAGAAGAGGCCGCGACAAATGTGTCAAAAGTGAAACGCGGATCGAGGATGACGGTGGGGGTATCGGGGGAGTTTGTCGGTCGGGAGGGGATGTCTGGGCCGGGGTTGGAGGTGCTGGGGGATGGTCGGGTGTCGGGGGTGGCGGAGGGGTTGTAGGGGTGGGGGATGCGGTTTGGGTGTTGTGGGGTGTCGCCCTGGGGGATGGGTGGGGGGACCTGGTCGAGAACTTGTAGGCGGATCTGAACGGGGTGACCGGAGAGTGAGCGGAGGGTGTCCTCGATAAGGGGCAGGAAGCGGGAGGCAACCCGTTCGCGAATGGCCGTGTTGGGGACACCGAGGACGATCACCCCAGGTTCAGAAGGGTCGGGAGGAGAGAGTAGCTCGATGCCCGACAGCCACATCTGCCATGTTGCCTCCGACACCTGTTCGCGTAGCGACGCGGTACAGCGTTTCCACAGTTGGTTACCGTCCTCCACCTGCGCCTCCGCACGTGTGCTCCGCTGGCCATCCACAACGTGGTCCACAGCTGTGGAACGCGAGCCAGTATCTGGACAGTTGACGGTACACCGCGAGCGGTCCTCCGACTAGTGGGTGGGGGTGATCGGGCTTACGATCTAGGGCAGGACTGGCTGGAGGAATGGAGCGTTGGCCCGTGGGTAGGGAGGCTATCGTGCTGGCTCTGTATCGGCAGGCCGGCGGGCGGGCTCGCAAGGGATACGAGCGTGTCGGCATGACGAATGAGCGAAGAGGTCGTAGGGGATGAAGCGAACATATCAGCCAAACACGCGAAAGCGTGCCAAGACCCATGGTTTTCGCCAGCGAATGGCCACCCGGAGTGGCCGGGCGATCCTCCGCGCGCGGCGGCTCAAGGGGCGTCGGCGGTTGACGGTTTAGCGATGCCCAACCAGACCGTCGGACGCATTCGCGATCGGCGGACACTGGCACGTCTCCGGCGTCCTGTTGGCCGAGCTGCGTCGGGCCCGATACGGGTGTCGTTCGTTCCGGTTATGCCCGGTCAGGGATGCCGACTTCCGATGGTAGGTTTTGCAGTTGGTCGCCGATGTGGAGGTGCTGTCGAACGCAATCGGCAGCGTCGCCGGCTACGGGCTGCCGTTCGGGAGGTCGCTGAGGGCTTGCCCCCCGGAAATTTCCTGGTCATCGCGGAGCGGGAAATTGCCGTGCTCCCGTATCGAGCTCTCGTGGAGGCGGTCGGTCAAGCGATGCGTCGGGCGGCTGGCGTCGAGGTTCCGTCGAGGTCGCAGAGAGTAGGACAGGATAGGAAGTAGCCGAGTGGCGGCAGAAATCAAAGCAGCGGAAAGATCTGTTCGCGGGCCTGCCCAAGTTGCCCTCGGCCTCATCCGTCTTTATCAAGCAGGCCGTTCGGCGCCATCACCATGCCGTTTCTGGCCCACGTGTTCTGCATACACCATCGAAGCCATTGAACAGCTCGGACTGTGTCGTGGAGCTTGGCTTGGATTCAAGCGGTTGCTGCGCTGTCGGCCAGGAGGCGGTAGTGGCGTAGACCTTGTGCCGGGTCAAGAGCCGGGATCCCTATCGCAGAGCGAGCCGGTAGCGCGATGAGCGGATCCGCTTTGTTAGTAGCTGCAGAGAATTCCCTGGTACACACCATCGGCGAGATTTTTCATCCGATTTTCGTCGCAGTTGGTGCGGTTCTTGCGTTCATCTATGGGCTTGTTCCGAATTATGCGTTAGCGATCACATTGCTTACCCTTGTGATCATGTTGCTCCTGACTCCATTAACAGTCAAGAGCACGAAGTCCATGATCGCAATGCAGCGACTTCAACCCGAGATTAAGAAGCTTCAACAGAAATATAAGGGCGTTGAAAATCGGCAAAAACTGAATGAGGAGCTCATGCGCCTCTACAAGGAACAGGGAATTAGTCCCGCGGGGGGCTGTCTCCCGATGTTCCTACAAATGCCGTTTCTCATCATCCTCTACGACGTTATTCGGGGCCTCACGAATACCGTTACTGTACACACCCATGGGCACGTAACCGTGCTGGTGAGCCCCCGTTATATACCGACAAGCTCTCGACTGTATCGCTCACTCGTTGCAGGGCATGGCACGATGAAGTCCTTCGGAATGGACCTTGCCCTCAAGCCTTTCTCTCATCACGCGAGTACCGTTGCCGCAATACCGTTCTTTGCTTTTATTGCGGTTGCTGTTGGGCTTCAATTTATTCAGATGCGGCAGATGAATCAAAGAAGCCAGTCTGGACAAGTGAACCGGCAGATGCAGACAATGCAACGGATCATGCCGATCCTATTCGCTTATATTTATTTTCTGATCCCTGCAGGGGTCGTATTGTACATGATTGTTTCCACGATCATTCGGATCCTAACCCAGGAGGTGCTTTTTCGGACCGGGATCGTTCAACCCGTCGGAGCAGAACGGCAGATCGGAGCGGTCAAGGCAAAGAGTCGGCCAGTTGCCGCCTCATCGCAGGCTGTCGTGCCGAGTGTGGTGGGATCTGGTGGTCAGTCGAAGGAAGAGCGTGGTGGTCGCGAGGAGCAACTCGCGCCTCCTGAAGTAGTCACAGGAGAGAAGAAGTTGCGAGTCCGTGCAAACGGGAGAGGAACGGTTCCGGGACGTAGCGAGGTCACGGGGCAGGTCCGTAGGAGCGATTCAAGCGGTCAGTCGAAATCGAAAGTTCATCCTCGGTCGAAGGCGAAGCGGGCCCGAAAGGCGCGTTGACACCGTGGAGTGGGTTGAGATCGCAGCGCGGACAGTTGAGGAAGCGACAGAGATGGCGCTCGAGCAACTTGGTGTCGCGGAGAGTGACGCAGAGATCGTGGTGATCGGGGAACCGCGGGCAGGGTTGTTTGGGCGAATTCGCGGCGAGGCACGGGTGCGGGCACGAGTACGGCCAACGAGCCCCCGTCCGAAACGTCAGCGTCGAGAGCGGCCTCGGCGACGTCGTGATGGAGAACGGAGCGGTACTTCTCCGGAGGTCAAGGCAGCGACGGGTGAACAGGGCTCTCCCATTGGCCCGGAGGAGGCGCATGCCACCACTCCTTCGTTGGGACCGACAGATGGAGACGAGAGTCAGGCAATGTTGCGAAGGCCTGTCCGACGTCGACGTCGACGCCGGCGTCGGCGAGGTAGCGAAAAAATAACGATGGCGCCAGGGGAAGCGGTGATGGAGCCGATGGAAACCCGAAGCGTGAATGGAGAACAGACGATGACCGAGGGGGCAACCGTGGCAGAGGGGGCGGCGGCACTTGAAGAGCAGGCGGAAGTCGCGCGGGACTTTCTCCAGGGATTGCTCGGGGAGTACGGAATTTCGGCGACTGTAAACGCGAAGATTGTTGACGAGGAGACGATCGAAGTCTCGGCCGAGGGACAAGGCCTCGGACGACTAGTCGGGCCGAGGGGAGCGACGCTGGGGGCCCTTCAGGATGTGACGAGAACGGTAGTCCAACATCGGTTCGGTGGTCGTACGGGACGCATTCTCGTAGACGTAGCTGGCTATCGACAGAGGCGGATCGCAGCGCTCCAGCGCTTCACGCGCCAAGTTGCCGAAGAAACATTGCGGACCGGATTAGAGAGGGCGCTTGAACCGATGTCTCCCGCTGATCGCAAGGTCGTGCATGACACGATTAACGAGATCGCGGGTGTGGTAACACGTTCAGAAGGGGAAGACCCAGAGCGGTATGTCGTTATTGCACGTGCCGATTGAGAGTCGTGCTCGGCGGAGCTGGTGCATGTGCAGTGAATCGAGCAGTACGAGTCATGCGTCCGATCCGTTGCGAGCGCGGCGATGGATAGTGTTGCCTGGAAATACGTTGAAGAGCTACAACCAACGCTGGAGCTCGCGCAAAAACTGGGCTTGATCGGTTCAGGAGGCGTTGAGCCGCATATTCGGCATTCGCTCGGCTATGCGCACGTAATTCACCACGCTACCGGTTGGGTTGTCCCGCGCCGCGTTCTTGATTTGGGCTCCGGAGGTGGCTTGCCAGGGTTAGTCCTCGCCGTTTACTGGAGGCAAAGTCGGCACACTTGGCTGGATGCTTCACGGAAGAGTGCGACATTCCTCCATCAAGCGATCGACCGTCATCACCTCAATGGTCACGTTTCTGTCATTTGTGAACGTGCTGAGACCATTGGGCGGCGTAGCGACCAACGCGGAACCTATGACGTTGTTGTGGCCCGAGCGTTTGCCGGTCCTGCGGTCACTGCCGAATGTGCGGCGGCATTCCTTGAGGTGGGAGGTGTACTAGTCGTTTCTGAGCCCCCTGGCACTCAGGCAAGTGACCGTTGGTCTGTAGATGCATTAAGCGAACTGGGGCTGGAGCCAAGGGCACGACTACGAACCGAGTTTGCATATCAGGTCTTCATCCAGCGCCGAAGCTGTCCGTCGCGGTATCCACGACGAGTCGGAATTCCTGGCAAACGCCCGCTCTTCTGATCAGGCACTGACGTTGGTTCGTGTCGCAGAGCGGCGATGGTTTCACGTGGCACATTACGGTGAAACAGCAGGGTTCGTTGGGGAGATTCCATGACGATCACGTCGCGTTCTTGAGCGTCGCGGTCGCCCATGGCTCTCGTGGCGTCCAGTGTCCGAGCCGCTCGCTGAGCTACTCCCTCTTGGAGCGTTCGGTCAAGCTGGCAACGGCCTAGCGCAGGTGGTTGGCGTCTTCGCAGAGCTCGGCCGAGAGGTACTGTTCCTTCAGAGTCCAGATGAACCGGTCGGCTACCCCGATACACTACGTAGGCAGCGTCGTCGGCAAAGGAACCAATACCGGGCTCACCACTTCGTTGGGATCGCTCACCTGGCTCGGGATCAAGTCCTGACGGAGCGTGACCCTACCGGAAGTAGTTGACGACCGACAAGGACGAGGACCCACCCCCTAGCCGTCGGTCTTCGTCGAGGCCGTAAGGTGGCTTCCTTACGAGATGCTCTGTGTGCGGCGGAGGGAGCCCGGACCGTGCAGTGGCCGTCGTTCGCGAAGGGGCTGTCGGTGATCATCCGACGGATCCGCTCGAGCAACTGGTCATCACTGATCTCGGTCGTCTAGCCTCGGTGGTAACCGAGAGCACCTCCACGCCGCCGGTGAACGGGACCTGCATCTCGGCGTTCACTTGCGTCGGCGGCATTGAGCGCCTCCTTGTTTCGGTCATTTTCATTCAGACCTCGTTCCTTGAGCGCAAGCTCCCCGATCATGGGTTCGGCTTCCCTTACGGGTGTGTTTCACGTGGTACATTACGGTGAAACAGCAGGGTTCGTTGGGGAGGTGTCACCGTCCAGTATGGCCGAGGATTTCGACGCTGGAGTGTTGATTGGCCTGCTGATTGGTGAGGGTCACTTTGGAGGTGATGGCCGGCAACCGCAAGTGACGCTACGGATGCACGTTCGGCACACTGCGCTGATGGAGTGGCTTGATCGAACATTTCCAGGTGGACGCGTTTACGGGCCATACAACCATGGTGGGCGCCACTATCTCCAATGGATGGCGCGAGGTGCGTTCCTGCGAGACCAGCTCTTGCCGATCTTTGACGAGCGCCTCTCGGTTCAGCTGGACGAATATAGTTGGAATCGGTTCACCAAGATGTGCGAAACCTATGCGCGACAACTTAGGCCGTCTCGTTGATGTATCGGGCTGCCGAGGATCAAAGGACTCCGAGCTGTCAAGGGGCTTCTGAAAGCTTGACCTTGAGTTGACCAAGAGCGAGGATTACACAAATGGGTCCCACTGGGTGCGCCTGATGCGTTTCCGAGGCCGAAGACGGGGCCAGCATGAGACTCGTCGGAGGGCAGAGCTCGCCCAGGAGACATCGCCGAACGACGAGGATCTTGTGGGGGGCGAAGGCATTGAGCTTCAGCGTGAGCCGGACCTCATCCGTGAAGATCGCGACCCTGGTGACGCCATTGGCTCCAATCACGCGGATAGGACAGGCCACGAGCACGTTGATGTTGCTCAAGATGTAGGACTAGAGCTGAGTGCTCAAGAAGGTCCAACGAACGAGCTGCAACAAGTCACCAAACCGCCTGTCGAACCTCGCCCTCCTGCAGCACCTCAGGAGCGCGATGGGCAAGTAGGGATTGAACCCCCTGACGATCGAATTGAATCCCTCGCTGAGCGGGAATTTTCGGAGAACATCAGCCGAATGTCACTCCCCGATCTCCCCTCGAACACCTCAGAGCGACGTTCACGCCCGCTTCCGAGGGTGATCGCGATCGCGAACCAGAAGGGGGGAGTTGGGAAGACGACGACAACAGTAAACCTCGGAGCTGCTCTGGCGGAGCTGGGCTACCGAGTCCTGGTCGTCGATCTGGACCCACAGGGGAATGCAACGAGCGGATTGGGCATTGATTCGAGGAATTATGAGTCGTCGATGTACGACGTTGTCATGCGCGAGGCTCCTCTTGAGGATTGCATCGAACCGACGAGCGTTCAGAATCTGTTTCTGACGCCCGCGAACATCAATCTTGCAGGTGTTGAAATTGAGCTGGTGAGTGCATTCAGTCGAGAGTTGAAGCTGAAGAAGGCTCTCGAACCAGTGGTGGATGATTTCGACTTCGTTCTTATCGATTGCCCACCATCGCTAGGGCTACTGACGGTCAATGGGTTAGCAGCGGCGCACGAGGTCTTGGTTCCGATCCAATGTGAGTACTACGCCCTTGAGGGGTTGAGTCAACTGTTGCGCAATGTGCAGCTTGTGGCGACAAATCTCAACGAGGGACTTGAAGTGTCAACGATCGTGTTGACGATGTATGACGCTCGGACTCGGTTGTCGTTCGAGGTCGCGGACGAAGTTCGTCGGCACTTTAGGAATCTGGTCTGCCGGAGCATTATCCCACGCACGGTGCGCCTATCGGAGGCGCCGTCCTTCGGCCAACCGATCACTGTCTTCGATCCGAGTTCGCGCGGTGCGACAGCCTATCGAGAACTTGCAAAGGAGGTCAGCAATGGCGCGTCGAGCCGGGCTGGGTAGAGGTCTGGGGGCGCTGATTCCGCCGGCTGAAATCGCCGCCGGAAGTGGGTCACCGCTTCGAGAAGTGCCAATTGCCAGTATTCGCCCGAATCGCTTACAACCACGCTCTCGCTTCGACGAAGAGGCGATGTCGGCCCTCACGGCGTCGATTCGAGAGCTCGGTGTTCTCCAGCCAATCCTGGTTCGGACAATCGATGGTGAACCTGATTCCTACGAGCTAATTGCTGGAGAACGGCGGTGGCGAGCCGCTCGGAGAGCGGGACTCCAAATGATTCCGGTCCTGGTGCAAGAGGGCACGGGAGATGCTGAAAGCCTTGAGCAGGCCTTGGTGGAGAACCTGCATCGAGAAGATCTCAATGTGCTGGAGGAGGCAGCCGCGTACCAGCAACTGATCGACGACTTCGGTTTCACGCACGAGCAAATTGCGAACCGAGTCGGACGCAGCCGCGTGACCATTACCAATACCTTGCGGCTGCTTCAACTGCCAGCTGGTGTTCAGCGGGCCCTCGCCGATTCGACGATTTCTGCAGGACATGCGAGAGCGCTTCTTGGCACTCCGGATCGAGCACTTCAAGAGGCGCTCGTTGAACGCATTATTGCTGAAGGACTTCCAGTTCGAAGTGTTGAAGAGGCGATTCGGGAAGCGAATGCCTCTTCAACGTCATCTATGAAGAAGGATGCTTCCACCGACGACCGTAGTAGTACCAATGGTACTACTACGGTCGTCCCACAACGGCGGCTCCCAGAACCCGGCTTATTGGAGCTTGAGGAAATGCTTGCCTCGTTCCTCGATACAAAGGTGAAGGTAGAGCTCCGGAACCGCCGTGGTCGCGTGGTGATCGAATTTGCAACCCTCGAAGATCTTGAGCGGATTTACCGCAAGATGGTTTCAAGCCCCCAGCGAACAGGGGAAAGCCACGAGGAGCAGATTATGTCAAGTAGAGCTTGATCACCAATATCAAGTGGGTCTTCAGGTTTATCCACAACCTGTGCATGATATTGTGGATTGCTGGCTCGCGGTATAGTCGAGGTTCGCCATTGGACCGGCAGCATCGTCGTGGCTGGGATCCGATTGTGATCGGTTATGGGACCCCGTGACTTCGGCCACTGGAGGCAACACCGAGTGCTGTGGACCGGGGCCGGAGTTTTGGGCTGCAGGAAGATCCGCACCAATGTCCGGGGTGCAGGCGGGTCAGCAGTCGCCAATCGCTATCTCGTCACCACGCACCCAAGCCTGAAGCGCGGAGACAAGTGCGGCGGCGACTTCGTCGTGGTGTTCGACAAGTTCCGCGGCAGGGCCGAGTTCAATGAGGATCGCAGGCATCGTTGTCTCCCTGAGAATGGGTACTGACATGCCACGAAGCCCACGGTCAGTCGTGCCCAAGGTTGTGAGGATGGCCTGCTGAACGAGGGCAGCGAGACGACGTCCACCAGGAGACTCATTGCGGTAGCCGGCGTAGTAGGCGGTCGCGCAGCCTCGCCGGTCGACCATCAAATGTAGCCCCAGGTAGACGTCTGCTCCCGCTGCATTGGCTTGGCGAGCTCGCACGGATTCGTCTGGGTGATGCAAGGGGGTAATCCGAGCACCCAACGGGAGGAGACGCCGACGGAGCGACGTGAGCAACAGGGTGAAGCCTCCTGTCTCCCCAACCACGATGTGACGTCCGAGCAAGGTCGGCGGAGTCCGCCGGAGCGCTTCCTTGGCTCGGACCGTGGAGACTAACTCCGGTTCGGCCTGGCGATGCCGCGCTTGGACTCGGAGAAGCTCGACGAGGGTGACCGGTCCGACGATGGCATCGGGAACGATCCCGGCGTTTTGCTGGAATTCGGCGACCGCGTCGGCAGTCTGCGGGCCGTAGATTCCGTCCACTCGACCGGTGTCGAACCCCAGGGCCCCCAGGCGTTGTTGCAGTTCAGCGACGTCGTCGCCTCTCATCATCGGCACTTGTCGCTTCAAGATCCGGTCACCCAGCCGGAATCCTGCCTCTACCAGCGTCGCCCAAGTTTGCGCTCCACAGACGCCGTCAATCCGAAGCCCGCGATGGTGCTGGAAGGCTTCGACTGCGGCTCGTGTCGCGGGACCAAATGTTCCAGGAGGGTCTTCTTCGGTCGTGTATCCGAGCTTCGCCAACCGATGGCGAAGCTCCCTCACCACGGAACCTGTTGCCCCTTCCCGGAGGGGAGGGAAAGCGGAAGGTGTGATCGCCTCTGGCGTTACAGGTAGGGCGAAATCTCCTGGAGAAGCTGATTCTTCGGTTTCGCCCCGATCAGGCGTGCCTTCAGCTCGCCGTCTTTGAACAAGAGAAGCGACGGAATGCTCATCACGTCGTAACGGCGGGTCACCGCCAAGTTGTCGTCGATGTTCACCTTGGCAACTTCCAGCTTCCCGGCCTGCTCCTCGGCGATCTCCTCGAGGATCGGTGCGATCATCTTGCACGGTCCGCACCACTCGGCCCAGAAGTCGACCAGAACGGGGCGATCTGAGGCTTTGACATGTTCGTCAAACGTAGCGTCATCGAGAGTGACGATCTTCTCGCTCATCTGATTCCTCCTTCGGAGCACACAACGCTACGGCGGCCTGTGTTGTTCCTCGACAGGGCGCTCATAGGAATCGAATGTCGGCTGACCAGGAGCCCTGGAGAATGAACGACGGCATCCCTCTTGTCACCGGCCTCGATCACGAACCCTTGGCTTCGAGCCATCGTTCGGCGTCAATGGCCGCCACGCAGCCAGAACCCGCTGCAGTCACTGCCTGGCGATAGACGTGGTCCTGGACGTCGCCGCAGGCAAACACGCCTTCAACGCTGGTGGTCGAGTCACCGAATCCTTGCCGATCGTTGTCGACGTCACTGTGAGACTGAGTTTTTGAACGGAATCCCGTTCGGATGTATCCGTTGGCATCGAGTTCCAGCTGACCCTTGAACAGCCCTGTGTTCGGCTCGTGACCGATGGCGACAAAGAGGCCCGTGACCTCGAGGACAGACTCGACACCACTTCGGGTGTCGCGTAGGCGCAACGACTCGACTCTCGTGTCGCCGAGGACCTCGGTGACCACCGAGTTCCAGCGAAAGCGGATGCTCGGGTTCGAGAAGGCACGTTGCTGCATGATCTTCGAGGCACGGAGCTGGTCACGCCGGTGGATGATGGTGACGGTCTTGGCGAAGCGCGTCAGAAAAAGCGCTTCTTCGATTGCCGAGTCACCGCCTCCGACGACGGCGATGTCGTGTCCACGGAAGAAGAAGCCGTCGCAAGTTGCGCACGTGGAAACCCCGTGTGCCAGGAGCCGCTGCTCGCCGGGCACCCCGAGCATGAGCGAGCGAGCGCCGGTGGCGATGATCAACGCTTCGGCGCGATGCGAGGGGCCCGTGCGCCCGGGATCGCCAGTCCAGATTTCGAAGGGGTGGACTGAAAGGTCAACGCGAGTCGCTTTGGCGGTGATCAAGTCGGCACCGAATCGCAACGCCTGGTTGCGCATTGCACCCATGAGCTCCGGGCCTAATATGCCGTCAGGAAAGCCAGGGTAATTCTCCACGTCGGTGGTCAGCATCAGCTGGCCCCCCGGCTGATCGGTGGTCGAGGAGGGCTCACCTTCGAGAACGACCGGCCCGAGCTGGGCTCGGGCGGTGTACAAGGCCGCGGTCAACCCGGCCGGCCCCGAACCGAGGATCACAACCTTGGAATGGCGTCCGGAAGTCGCTGGCATTTTCGTCAGGACTGTCCCCCCGACGGACTGTCTCGTCGTGACCAGGCTCCGGCCCCCGCAACGGTGAGCACGAAGGCGAGCAAGGCGTCGGAGGCCCAGACTCGGCCTCCGAAGGCGTAGACGTCCAGGAGGCGAACCAGGCCGACGGCGAACGCGGTGATCACCACTGTCGCCGCGACAGCGGCAATCAGCCCGAACACCACCGCTCTAACGGCGACCAGCGTGGGACGGATGACGGAGTCGTGAACCGAGCTCGCAACGAGCTCTACGACGTCGACGGCTCGTCCAGCGAGGTCGGAACGCAGGTGCGAGAATCGGTCATCTTCAGGACCCAGATGGGTCGGCCGGTCCTCTGGCATGCTGACGAGGTTACCCTGACGAGTCGTCTGAGCCCGCGACCCCAGGGTCGGACGGTGGCGCAACCGAGCTGCTCGGAGCAGCGATTTGGTAGCAGACGCCGATGCTACCTGGACCGGCATGGGTTCCAACGACTGGGCCGAGCGCTACTCGGATCGTTTCGCCTGCAACTGGGACATCATGGAGCATCTCGACAAAGGTCTCGATGTCAGGGGCAGCGCCGTCGCAAATCGCCAGACGAGACAGAGGAGCGTCCGAGCGGACTTTGTCGGCGAGGTAACGAAGGCTTTTCATACGTGTTCGCTGCCGCGACTCCTCTGCGACGATCCCGTCCCGAACCTCGACGACTGGCTTGATTGAAAGGATTGAGCCGAGTAGCGCCCGTGCGGCGCCAATCCGGCCGCCCCGTTGAAGATGGTCGAGGGTATCGATCGCGCCGAAGACCCGTGTCCTGTCCATGGCTTCGGCGACGTGGTCCGCCACCTCGCTTAGAGAGGCACCCGACGTGGCCACTTCGGCGGCACTGATGGCAAGCAGTCCTTGGCCCATGGTGAGCGAGCGCGTGTCGATGACGGTCACCGGAAGCGCACGGCATTCCTCGGCCGCTGCGCGAGCAGCCTGATAGGTAGCCGAAACGCCGGCAGAGATCGTCAAACAGAGAACGGAGTCGTAACCGTCCTTGGCAGCGGACTCGAAGGCTTGCTGAAAGGCCCCTGGTGAAGGCGCGGCGGTCTCCGGCAACGCGCGCTCGAGACGGCAGCGGCGCCAGAATTCCTGAGGGTCCAGATCGCGTCGATCGACCAACTCCTCGTCACCGAAACGTATGGTCAACGGCACCACGATGATGTTGTGCGACCGGGCCAATTGGTCAGTGAGGTCGCATGCACTATCTGTGACGATGCGTACAGCGGGCATCACGCAAGAGTCTTTCACGTCGGGTCATGGAGAACTGTGCCTGTGGCGGCCCTGAAGGCTACGCTCGCGCTCATGACGGAGAGCGAACGCCGAAGCGGCGCCGAAGAAGACGAGAATGCCAGCCGCCATAGAGGATAAGACCCGCAGCAACAGCGCGATGCCATGCGTTGCTCCAAGCAGATTTGACACGACGAGCACAGTTACTCCCATGGTCGCGGTCGCTCCGAGCACCCTACGTAGCGGATACCAACTCTCACTCGATCCCAATCTACCGAGCCAGTGGCGAAGCACGAAGATGCCGGCAACCGCCGCCACGCTATAGGCGATCGAGATCGAGGCGGCTAAGCCACGAACGCCGAGGATGCCAACGAGTCCGAATGCCGCGATCACGTTGATCCCGTTCTCGATCAGATACAACCAGAACGCCGCTTCGGGTCGTTGCATCGATTGCAGTACGCGAACGACGTAGAGAAAGGTGCAGAATCCTGGAAGGCCGACGCCGAGGATGGCCAAGCAGGCACCTGTATCGGTCGTATCGCTCGTGGTCGTCACGCCGTGGCCCAAAAGAAGTGCTACCGCCGGCTTGGCCAACAGGACCATTCCGACGGCAGCCGGAAGGATCACGGCCAGCACGGCACGGAGTCCTCTTACAAGGCGGTGATGGAATCCAATGAGATCGCCGATGGCCCAGCTTCGGGAAAGGTCTGGAGTAACGGCACTCATGATCGATACGGCGACTACGGCGTAGGGCATTTGCATGAATGTGTAGGCATAGGTGTAGGAGGAAACTGGAGCTGGGCCCTTCGCAGTAACAGCCAGCGCCAGTACTACGTACAGCGCGACTTGGTTGGCGATCACGAAGCCGAAGGTCCATGCTCCGAGACGAAGAACCGTTTGGACTGCTTCGTGCCGTGGTTCCCAGCGGAGTCGTAGGCGAGGCAAGCCCGCGCGCACGAGACTCGGGAGCAGAAGGAGGGCCTGGGCGACGACGCCGAGGGTCGTTCCTAGCCCGAGCAGGACCAGTTGGTGAGGGTGCAATTCGGCACCGGCCAGCGACGGCTTCGGCACAAGAGCATGGAACGCCAGCAGGACACCGATGGAGACCAAGTTGTTCGCGATGGGGACCCACATTGGGGCGCCGAAGCGGCTCCGAGTATTCAGCAGGGCCGTCATGAGACTGATGAGGCCATAGAAGAAGATCTGCGGTACGAACCAACGGAGCAAAGTGGTGGCGACCGCTCGCTCCTGGTCAAGCGCATGGTGGGCTCCGCCTTGCGGCGCGTGTCGGAACACCGTATAGGCATCAATGATCCATGGCGAAAGCACCCACGCGAGGCACGAGGCCACGACAAGGACGCCAAGTGCCAGGGTAACGATTGCCGAAATGGCACGCCAAGCTTCTCGCGGCGAGCGCGTAGCAAGGCGGTCGACGAAAACCGGGATGAACGTTGCCGAAAGGACGCCACCAAGGACGACGTCGTAAAGCATGTTGGGGGTGGTATTCGCCAGGTTGTAGGCATCGGTGAGGCGTAGGAATCCGAGTGCGTACGCCAAGGCCAGCAGACGTCCCACGCCGGTGAGCCGCGAAATCGCGGTACCTATAGCCATGCCGAGGGTTGCCCGCGGCAGGTTGGCAGCTGGCAAGACTCCACGGTGGTCGACCGGGCTGGCCCTGCTGGTCGTCACGATGCTTCGTGGCGCGCTCGGCGCTCCCGGCCGCGGAGCCACGTCCGCGCCCACCACACGGCCAGTACCAAGACGGACCCAGCGGTAAGGAGGATGCCGACAAGAGAGGTGGCCGTCCACCGAACGCTGATTTGACCGCGAGCGATCACGAGAGGGGGTCCTGCGGGAGTTGTGGGGGAGCTCAGGGTCAGCGTAAGAGGCAGCTCGCCTGACGTTCGGGCCAGCACCGAGATCCGTGTCGAGAAAGTCGGGCGGTCCAGCACGATCGAACGTGTGGAACCGGCAGGGAACTCGAACTTGTCGCCGCTGACGGTCAAGAAGGCGTGCACCGTGTAGCCGGAGTTGTTCGTGATCGTCACGGGGATGCTGCCGGAACGGGCTGTAAGCGTAACGCTGGTGGTCGCGAGCCGGATTTGGTGGAGCTGGTTGTTGAGGGCGCGTTCAAAAAGCGAAAGCGCGACCCGCTGACGGCGCGGGCCGAGATCACTCGACTCCGCGGCAAGCAGTCGGTCATAGAGTTCGGTCACAACCGGAGGCGAAGATCCAACTGCGGCATAGAAGGCGTCAAGTCGCTGTCGGGCGCGGACGATCGCACTTGCCTCACTCGGCGAGATTGCCGGTGCAGCGTCGGTGGTCGCGAGGCGCCGTGTGGGAGCTTCGTATTTTCCTGTCACGACATCGCCGAAGAAGTTGTTGATCGTCACCGGCTCGACCACCGGGTTGTTGGTAAGGCCCGAGAGCAGTGCCCGGAGGAAGGCTGGATTGGGCTGCCACGTCGAAGGGACAACAGCGACGAGGCCGCGTCCGGCTTCGCTCGGGTACTCGGACTGGATCATGGCCAGGTCAGCGAGAACTTGGTTTGCAGCGAGAACAGGATCGCCGTCGTCTTGGAACTGAGCAGCGAGATGGGTGTCGGACGCAGCGGCGAACACCTGCTGGGTGCCGAGGCTCAAGGTGAACGTCTCGCTCCAAGTTCCTTGCGTGGTCGTCGATGCGAGGTCGGTGTCTGGAAGGACAACTCGGCTGGCGTGGACGAGGGGGAGTCCTCTGGCGAGTGACGAGCTGACGGGACCGGTGGCGATCCAGGTCCCGGTATTGGGCTGTCCGGGCGCAGGGGGTGGTGTCTCTAGCACGGGGGTGGTTGGACTCGGATGTATGGGTGACATGACCGCGGCCGCTCCGTTCATCTGAGCCGCGATCTCCGTGGTCACGCCTGCCCCAGCGAGGGCGCTGAGGTCGATCGGGACGTAGGGCTGTGGGAGGAACTGGTCGTGGGTGGCGGGTCCTGCGAAGAGCGCAGCCAGCGATACGAGGATCCTCTGGGCTGTTTGCGCCTGTGCACTACCAACTGTTCTTGCCACGGACTCGAGCGCCTGGACCGTCGCTGGGTTTGCTGCGAGCGTCAGGGGGACGGCGGGATTGGTCCGCAGCACGGTTGTGACGTCAGCGAGCGTAGTGATCTCCGAAGCCGACAAGCGGACGCCGGCGCCAGGTAGGAGCGACCGTGCATCCACCACGATTGGGGCCTGAAAGGGCAGAACGAGGGCGAAGAACAGCTTGGGCTCACTCGTCGATTCGGCATAGGTGAGGAAGGTGGTGAGATGGGCGATGATTCCGCCGCCGGGCCCTTCGAGCGCTACGACGAGCGGGTAGACCCCGGCACACGTGTTCCCGCTGACGCAGCCAAGATCGATTGTTGGCGTGGCTCCGGCGGATCGAGTGGCCGTCCCAGAAGACACGACGGTGGCCACGAAGGCTCGTCCGCCGTCAGAGGTCGGAGAGAGGCTGTCGACGGCGATGCGAGGGAGGGCGTCAAGGGTGTCCGTAGGTGTTCTCACCAGGTCTTCGAGGAAGGTGGATCGGTTCGAAAGCCGATCGTCGACGGTAACGGCGACCTGGGCATCGCTGGGGACGTTCGCGCCAATCCCAAGGTCGAGCTCGAATGGTGCTCCACCGGGCTGGGCGAGGACCACAGCGGGCGATTGACCGAGCAGCGTGAGCGAACGGGCCCCCTTCTGAGGTTGGGTCCGGGCGGTGTGGGCGCGAGGGTGGCCCGGGGTCCCGCTTGCTTCCCGAACCGCGGCGGGGTGAGCGTGCGCCGGTAAGGCGGAAGCCGCGAACGCGGCTCCGATGACAATGACGGCCCCAAGGATCAGGGTGCAAACACACGCGACGCCGACGAGAGGGCGCCCCGCGGCGGAGCAGAACGGGCGCACCGACACCAGGCCAAGGGTACCGGCTGCCGGCGGCAGTCCTGGGCCCGGATCGGCCCCGGCGCTCGGATTGTCGAGGTTGGTACCGGCCGCGCCAGCTCCGCATGGGCTCGGTCCGTTGGCTCCCACTACCGTGGACCGTGGTGAGGAACATACCGCCGCGCTTTGCACAGTTAGAAGCTGCGACTTCTGAGCTCGCTGCACGTTTTCGCGACGCGGGTCACTCTTTGTACCTCGTTGGCGGCTCGGTTCGCGACGCTCTGCTCAACTCCGGTGGCGTCGGACAGGGCTGGGTCGGGGAGCGTGACATCGACCTGACGACGGATGCCACCCCAGAGGAGATCGAAGCAGTGGTCGCAGGCTGGGCGGAGGCTGTCTGGGATCAGGGGAAAGCATTCGGGACCATCGGGTGCCGGGCCCAGGGCCACACCTACGAGATCACGACCCACCGAGCGGATATCTACCGGAGGGATTCCCGTAAGCCTGAAGTGACGTTCGGCCACGATATTGAGACTGATCTTGCGCGTCGCGATTTCACGATCAATGCCATGGCGCTACGTCTCCCCGAGATGCAGCTGGTGGACCCATTCGATGGGATCGTCGATCTTGTGAACCGCCGTTTGCGGACACCGCTTGCCCCTGAGATCTCCTTTGACGACGACCCGTTGCGGATGCTTCGAGCAGCCCGCTTCATCGCGGGCTACGACTGCACGCCCGATCCGGCACTTGTGGAAGCAGTCCGCACGGGGCATCACCGACTTTCGATCGTTTCGGCAGAGCGAATCCGGGACGAGCTCGATCGTTTGGTGACCGTTCCAAGGCCCTCACCGGGCTTGTGGTTCATCGTCCAGACCGGGCTGGCAGAAGAGTTCCTGCCTGAGCTCCCGGCCCTGGCGCTCGAGCAGGATCCCATCCACCGGCACAAAGATGTGCTGGCTCACACCTTTGCAGTGGTCGACAAGACTTCTCCTGATCGTCTGGTGCGCTTGGCAGCCCTGTTTCATGACATCGGCAAGCCTCGAACCCGTGCATTTGGCCCCGGTGGGGTGACGTTTCATCACCACGAGGTGGTTGGGGCGCGGATGACTCGTGAGCGAATGGAAGCCTTGCGTTATTCAAGTGAAGACGTAAAAGTGGTGTCCCGCTTGGTCGAGCTGCATCTCCGCTTTCACACGTATCGTCTTGGATGGACGGACAAGGCAGTACGGCGTTACGTGCGTGATGCGGGACCGTTGCTTGCCCAACTCAACGAACTCACCCGATGTGACTGCACGACGCGCAATCCGGCCCGCGCGAAAGCCCTGGCGACAAGAATGGACGAGCTTGAGCGACGGATCGCGGAACTCCGGGAGCAGGAAGCGCTCGACGCGATTCGTCCCGACCTCGACGGAAACCAAGTCATGGAGATCCTTGGCATTCCACCGGGTCGTGCTGTCGGTGAAGCGCTCGATTACCTCCTTGAGCTGCGTCTCGAGGAGGGTCCACTCGGTGAAGAACGGGCAAGGCAGAGACTGCTGTCGTGGTGGAAAGATCGTTCCATGGGTGCAGGGTCGCCACCTTCTGCTGGGTCGGTTCGGTAGTTAGGGCGGCAGTGGAATCCGTGCTCAAGGCGATTTCAACCGCCCGAGCGGGCAGGATAACTGAAATGCGGGTCTGGAATGATATGGCTATTGCCGCTCGACAGCGTCGTCAGGCCATGAAGGCTCGAGTGCCCCAGCTGCAAAGTTCTCGACCATTTGACGAGCGTGGTCATCATGATATTGCACCGGCGGCGACTTCATGAAGTAGGCGGATGGTCCGAGGAGAGGCCCTCCGAGTTGGCGGTCGAGGCCAAGCTTCGCGCAGCGAATGGCATCGATGATGACGCCTGCAGAGTTCGGTGAGTCCCAAACCTCGAGTTTGAGCTCCAGGTTTAGGGGAACGTCGCCGAAGTTGCGACCTTCCATTCGGATGTAAGCCCATTTTCGATCTGCTAACCATGGAACGTGGTCGGAGGGTCCGATGTGCACGGCGTCAGCTGGGAGCGTTGCATGCTCGATCTGACTGGTCACGGCTTGGGTCTTGGAAATCTTTTTCGACTCGAGACGGTTGCGTTCGAGCATGTTGCGAAAGTCCATGTTTCCGCCCACGTTGAGCTGGTAGGTGCGATCCAGTGCCAACCCTCGGTCCTCGAAGAGCCGGGTGAGCACGCGATGCACAATCGTCGATCCGACCTGGCTTTTGATGTCATCGCCGATGATCGGAACCCTGGCATCGCGAAATCGTCGTGCCCAGGATGGATCGGAGGCAATGAAGACGGGGATCGCGTTTACGAAGGCCACACCAGCTTCGATTGCAGCGGCCGCGTATGCGCGCTGAGCCATCTCGGATCCGACGGGAAGGTAACTGACGAGGACATCGGCTCGGCTGTCCTTTAGGGCTTTGACGATGTCGACCGCTGGTTCGGGCGACTCTTCTATGGTCTGCCGGTAATAGTGCCCGAGGCCATCGAACGTCGGTCCCCGTAGGACGGTCACCCCGAGCTCGCCGACCTCAGCGAATCGGATCGTGTTGTTAGGACCGGAAAAGATGGCCTTCGAGAGGTCGACCCCTACCTTGGAGGCGTCGACGTCGAATGCGACCACGGGCTCGATGTCTCCCACGTGGTAGCCGCCCAGGACGACATGCATGAGACCCGGAACGAGATCGTCTGGATCTGCGTGCCGGTAGTAGTTGATTCCTTGGACGAGTGAGCTGGCGCAGTTTCCGACGCCAGCGATCGCCACTCGAATGCTTTTCATGAAGAGCTCCTTGCTGTGCTTGGTGCTTGACGTCGGGTGACCCGATGTCGCGGTGATGCTCGGTGAGTGCCGCGTTCGGCTTCGATGAGACGGTCAAGCCAGCGGATGTCGGACTCCACACCGGCGGCGGCATGTTCGAGGACGCTGCGTGCGTAACCGTCCATTCGCTCGTCGCCGCCCGGTAAAGGCATCTCAGAGAGACGCTGTAACAGCTGCGCCCGCCGGCGCTCGAGCAACGCCAATCGGGCAGCGGGTGTCAAGTGCCGGGCAAACGCCCAGCGGAGGCCGAAGCTCCGTGCATCGTCTCGCCCGTTCCCCGACAGCAACTCCAAGAACAGCTGATGTCCAAGCGAGGTGATCCGGTAGGCCTTGCGCGACCGCCGCCCGCGGCTGCCAAGTGCATACCGACGTGAGCGCAACACCGCCCGTTCCCCACTGAGGGACCCCGTGGGGGGAACAGGTGGCAGGTTCGTAGTTGCCGCTTGACCAGACTCAACGGATTCCACGGCCCCGGCAGCCTCAAGCCGAGCCAA
This sequence comes from Actinomycetota bacterium, assembly GCA_021324045.1. GTDB lineage: Bacteria > Actinomycetota > Acidimicrobiia > Acidimicrobiales > RAAP-2 > JAJPJV01. The sequence continues at coordinate 63,246 of JAJPJV010000001.1, forward strand.
GGCCGGGTAAATCGAGCCGAAGGACACGTTGGCGATGAGCCCAACCTGCTGACGCAAGCGCTTCCGCAGCTCGTACCCGTGCAAATCGCCTTGTTCGAGCAGGCCCAGGATGGCCAGGTCGAGCATTCAGAAAGTATATCGAGTCGATATAGCGACGTTCCACTCCCGGATGCGGCGTTCGATGTCCTGTCGGCATGCACTCGCGGGCAATGGAGGGCCAAGACCGTGTGCAGCCACTACCCTGACTCACGTGACAGTGACCTCCGGTCGGGGTTCTCCGCAACCCCTCGTCGAGGGGTGCGGAGACGCTCGGGTCGATTACCGACTCGTTCGCAACGCCTTGGTCCGTGACGTCGAGCGTGGCCGCGTCGATCGCCGTGACGTCTGCGATGCCCATCCGGAACTGCTGCGAGCGGCGCGCAATGTCGGTAAGGCCAGCCGCCAGGCCTGTCCGATCTGCGAGTCGACTGGACTGGTTGAAGTGACCTACGTCTTTGGCTCACGGCTGCCCCCCGGGGGGCTCTGCCCAGGGACCAAGGCGGAGTTGCAGCGGTTACGCCGGCGCGGGGAGCCAGTGCTCTGTTACGACGTCGAGGTCTGTGTCGAATGCGCCTGGCACCATCTCATCCGGAAGTACCCAGGCGGCGGAACGATCCGCCGCTCGGCCGCGTTCGGACGATCGTGACCACCGAACCGGTCTCGATTCCTTCGCTCACCACTCGCAAACGCCGTCACGGTGCTCCGCCGATCGTGATGGTCACCGCCTATGACGAGCCAAGCGCTCGCATCGTCGACCAGGCCGGAGTCGACGTAGTGCTCGTTGGCGATTCCGTCGCGAACAACGTGCTCGGCTACGAGGACACCTTGCAGGTCACGATCGACGATATGGAACGCCACGTTGCTGCAGTGGCCCGTGCAAAGGTCACCTGCGTGATCGTCGGAGACATGCCCTGGATGAGCTATCACCTGAGTGTGCCCGACGCCGTCGGCAATGCCGCCCGTCTCATACGGGCAGGGGCACAAGCAGTGAAGCTGGAAGGCGGCCTTTCGAGGGTTCCGGTGGTCGAGGCGCTCGTCCGTGCAGAGATTCCGGTGATGGGGCATCTGGGGCTAACCCCCCAATCGGTACTGACGATGGGTGGTTACCGGGTGCAAGCACGAAGCGCCGCCGCGGCGACTGCGCTCATCGAGGCAGCCAAGGCCCTTCAGGGAGCTGGCTGCTTCTCGATCGTGCTCGAGGGGATCCCTGACGTGGTCGCCGAGGCCGTTACTGCGAGCCTGGAGATTCCAACGATCGGGATTGGAGCCGGACCCTCCTGCGATGGACAGGTCCTGGTGTTTCACGATCTGGTGGGACTCGGCGCCCGTAAGCCGCCAAAGTTCGTGCGGCAGTATGCCCAGCTCGCCGCGGCAGCAACTGCTGCGGTGGCAGCGTTCGCTCGCGACGTCCGGTCCGGCGCGTTTCCGGGGGACGAGGAGACGTATCACGCCTCTGCAGAGGTCGCAATGGCGCTTGGCGGGGGCGAATCGGCAACGAATTGAGGCTATGGGAGGACTCGGGGTCGTGAGAGGGCTGCTAGCATCGCGCCCGCCAACGCCGGTGTCCCCATTCAGGGGCAGCGCAAACCCTGCTCTGCGACAGTGGAGCCCGGGCATCGCCCGGTCCAGAGGGAGGTGAATTGTCCATGCGGCCATATGAGGCCATGGTCATCTTCGATGTTGGGGCGGAGCCGTCCGCCATCCAAGCAGTCGTTGATCGCTGCCTGGAGGTGATCCGGTCGAACGGAGGCGTACCGGGGACGGTCGACCGGTGGGGTCGGAGGGCATTCGCCTACGAGCTCAAGCATCGACGTGAGGGGTACTACGTGGTGATCGAGTTCACTGCAGATCCTCCCGCTGCTGACGCCTTGGCTCGGCTCTTGGCCTTCGCAGATGAGGTCCTCCGGCACAAGATCATCCGGCTGCCCGAGAAGCTGGCTGGCAGGCGGCCGCTCGCGGGGGCCACTGCCGAATCGCATCGTCCCGAGGGACCGGCAAGGGAATCTCGGTTCTTGACGGAATCGGGGGCGGTGACCGCGGGATGAGGACGTTTGTGACAAGGAGGTAGGGGGTGCCGGACAACAGTATCGTGCTCGTAGGGAACATCACCCGGGACCCCGAACTCAGGTTCACGCCTACTGGTCAGGCGACGGCCAGTTTTGGCCTTGCGGTCAACCGACGCTGGCAGAATCGCCAGACTCAGGAGTGGGAAGAGGCTACGAGCTTCTTTGATGTCGTGTGCTGGCGAGAGATGGCGGAGAACGTCAGCGAGAGTCTTGTGCGAGGGACCAGGGTCGTCGTGACCGGCCGCCTCGAGCAGCGCAGCTGGGAGACGCCAGAAGGCGACCGTCGCTCTCGTATCGAAATCATCGCCGACGAGGTCGGACCGTCCCTTCGATGGGCAACCGCGCAAGTGACGAAGAACGACCGTCGGGGACCGGTTGACGCCGCACGAGGAGCACCGCGGGCGGTCCCTCCCTCCCCAACAGCTGCGTCTGATTCGGGTTACGGATTCGACGAGGAGCCGTTCTGATGGCACGTGGGTTTCGAGGCAATCGGCGAGCGGCCAAGGATGCCAATCGCCGGGTGAAGAAGAAGCCCTGCACCCTGTGCAGGGACCGCATCGAATGGATCGACTACAAAGATGTCGCGCTCCTGAGGAAGTTCATGAGCGACCGCGGGAAGATCCGTTCACGCCGGGTGACCGGGAACTGCGCGCAGCACCAACGAGGGGTTGCACAGGCGATCAAAACGGCAAGGGAGCTGGTACTGCTTCCGTACACCCAGCGTATGGTCACCGAGCGCCCTGGAGGGCGTGCTCGGGTGCCTGACGCTGGCCCTCCTCAGGGGGTTGACCAAGAAGGGGACGAGAGCGCGATCCAGGTTGCGGCCGACGTCACGGAGCTCGTCGCGGACAGAGACGGTGACGCTGTGCCGGAAGAGTTCCTGGAGACCGATGACTCGCCAACTGATGACGTCCCTGTGCAGGTAGATGCGTTCGGTGGCCCACCGGCCGGAGAGGACCTCGCCTGATGCGAGTGGTGCTTCGAGTCGATCTCGCTGGTGTAGGGCGCCGGGGGGACATTGTTGACGTTGCGGGTGGGTACGCCCGTAATCACCTTCTCCCCAACGGTCAGGCGATCCCGGCGACCAAGGGGATCCAGGCGCAGGCCGAAGCGATGCGCCGGGCTCGAGATCTGCGCGATGCCCGTGACCGTGAAGCGGCCCAGGCGAAGGCAGACGCCCTTCGAGGAGCGGTGATCACAATTCCCGCACGCGCCGGCGCCACAGGACGGCTCTTTGGTTCGGTGACCGCTGCTGACATCGTGGAGCACGTGCGCACTCAATCCGCCATCGAGCTCGATCGCGATTCGGTGCACCTCGAGGAGCCAATCAAAAGCGTGGGACCCCATGAGGTCGCTGTGCACCTGTCTCACGAGCTAGAGGTCCCGATCACGGTGGAGGTTGTGGCAGCGACCTGATGTTGTCGCGCACGCCATGAACCTGGGCTGGCTCGACGTCCCCTGAGTGCGGGGGGCTGGCCCGAGTCGGGCACCAACCAACCGCCTGTTACAACCGGTTGGCACTGTGAGGACATGGCGAGTCCTCCCCAGGCACCGCTGGCGGGTCCACCCAGTTTCCACAGCTCTGACCACAGCCTCGATCTCGGATTTCGCTCTGGTAATCCCCAGGTTCCGCATCTTTTCGCCCACATCTCGCATCGGTCAGGGTAGGGGCATCATGGTTCACGCCTTCGAAGACAGTCGCCCCCGCCCCCTTAGGCCTTCGCCGAGCAGCGGTGCACGCGTCCCGCCTCACAACCTTGAGGCCGAGGAATCGGTGCTCGGTGCCATGTTGCTCTCGAACGACGCCGCTGCCGCGGTGATTGAGATTTGTGGGCCCGAGGACTTCTATAAGCCGGCACATGCACAGATCTTTCGGGCAATTGTCGCGCTCTTCGAGCGCGGTGAGGCTATTGACGCTGTCACGGTTGCGGACGAACTTCGACGTTCGGGAGTCCTCGATTCGATTGGCGACCCGTCATTGCTGATCTCGCTCCAAGCGAGCACGCCGTCGATCGCCAATGCGGTGCATTATGCGCGGATCGTTGAGGAGCACGCGTTGCTTCGCCGTATGGTGGGCGTCGCGGGGGAGATCGCTGAAATCGGTTTCAGCGTTCCAGAGGATGTCGATGCTGCGCTTGATCGTGCCGAGTCCCTCGTGTTCGACATCGCCGTTCGTCGGACGACCGATACGGTACGACCACTTCACGATGTCCTCTTAGCAAGCCTCGATCGGATCGAGGAGCTTTCGCATGGACCCGACGCGATCACGGGCCTCCCGACCGGGTACGTCGACCTCGATGCGATTCTGGCAGGGCTCCAACCATCGAGCTTGACCATTGTGGGGGCCAGACCCTCCATGGGAAAGACCAGCTTCGCCCTTGGCCTGCTGGCGCATATAGGAATTGAGCTCCGTCGTCCCGCGCTGTTGTTCTCTCTTGAGATGGGCCACTTGGAGCTGTGCCAGCGACTGCTTGCCTCTGAGGCGCGGGTCGACAGTCAACGCTTGCGAACTGGGCGTCTTCACGAATCGGACTGGGCGAAGGTGGGTGTGGCCGTCAGCCGCCTTGACACCGCTCCGATTTTCATCGACGACAACCCGAATCTGACCGTCATGGATATCCGAGCAAGGGCTCGGCGTCTTCGAAAGACCGAAGGTGATTTGGCGGTCGTCGTGGTCGATTACCTCCAACTGATGACCGGACGCGGCAAAGCCGAAAACCGTCAGGTCGAGGTATCCGAGATCAGTCGCGGGCTCAAGATCCTTGCTCGTGAGCTCGAAGTCCCGGTTGTCGCGCTATCACAGTTGTCGCGGAGCCTCGAAGCGCGTCAGGACAAGCGTCCTATGCTTTCAGACCTTCGAGAATCGGGTTGCATGCCTGCTACAACGACGTTACTGCGGGCGGATACCGGTGCAGCAGTGACAATGGGCGAGTTGATCCTCACGCAGGAGCGACCACTGGTGTGGTCGATCGACGATCATGGGCGACTAGTGCCCCGTAGGGTTACGAAGGTCTTTCCTTCAGGAGTTCGCTTTGTTTCTCGTTTGCGACTTGCGTCAGGCCTGGAGGTCGAAGCAACGAGCAACCATCCATTTAGAACCCTTCGAGGGTGGGAACCGTTGGGGCGGCTGCATGTCGGCGATGCCATTGCAGTTCCCTGTCGGATGCATCCTCCCATGTCACCGCAGCAATGGGACGAGGACGAGCTGATCCTGCTTGCGCATCTCCTCGGAAGGGGCACTATGGGTCCGGGCGTGCGGTACACGACCGGCGATCTCGCGAATTGCCAGGCAGTCGAGAATGCCGCCCGGCGACGGTTTGATGTCAAGGCGCGGATCTCCTCGAACGGCCGCACCTGGCAGGTAGAGCTGCCGGCTCCATACCGCCTTACCCGTGGGCGGCATCATCCGATGCGGAACTGGCTCGAGTCATTGGGATTGTGGAACCGTCGATCGCATGAGCGGTTCATCCCTGAGTCGTTGTTTGCTGCGTCCGACGAGCAGATCGCGCTCTTCCTTCGTCATCTCTGGTCTGCCGGTGGCTCGGTTGTGGTCGCTCGCAATCCGGCAGGTCCGATGGTGCAAGTGTCCTATTCTTCCCAGAGTTTGGCACTCCTCGAGGGCGTGCGCCGAACATTGCTGCGGTTGGGGATCACGGCGAGATCTCGCCCTTCGGGTAAGGCAGGACGACGACAGCGTTGGGAACTCCAAGTGACAGGGCTCTTCAGCCTTCGGAGATTTTTTGAGCTCGTCGGTTGTCAGGGTCAGCGTAGTTGGATCCTGCCTTCTGCATTCGAAGTGATCCCTGCGTTATCGGAAGTGACTGGAACTCCGGATGTGTACTGGGACGAGATCATCGAGATCACGCCGATCGGTGAGAAGCCGACCTTTGACGCAACGGTGGAGGATACCCACAATTTTGTCGCAAACGGTATCTGTGCTCACAACTCGCTAGAGCAGGATGCTGACGTGGTGATCTTCATTTACCGAGAGGAGCAGTACGATCCCGATCTTCCTATCGAACGCCAGGGTGATGCGGAAATCATCGTCGCGAAGCATCGCAATGGGCCGACCGGATCGGTGCATTTGGCATTCCTCAGCCAGTACGCACGCTTTGAGAATATGTCAAGAATATGATGCCTCGGAGGCAGAGGACGAAGCCAGTCCTGCTAGCTTTCGAGAGTGTGACGAAGCTGTGGCCGGGAATGTGAGAAGGTAGGTCTGATGCCAAATCCTGTTCTCATCGACGCGGTGCGGACTGCAGGAGGCAAGCGTCATGGGCTCCTGTCCGGATGGCACCCGGTCGACCTCGCCGCCGAAGCGCTTTGCGCGCTCGTGCAACGCAATGACCTCGATCCTGAGCTCATCGATGATGTGATCATGGGTTGTGTGACCCAAATCGGCGCGCAAGGAGTGAATGTCGGGCGCAATGCTTTGCTCGCGGCGGGGTGGCCCGAGAGCGTTCCGGCGACGACGGTCGACCGCCAATGTGGCTCGTCGCAACAGGCCGTACATTTCGCGGCACAGGGCGTTGCTGCAGGCGTCTACGACATCGTGGTGGCGGCAGGTGTCGAGGTCATGAGCCTGGTACCGATGGGGGCGAATTTCGGATCCAGGGAGGTGGGAAGTCCCTTCAGTGAGCGGTTGCAACGTCGCTACGAAGCACGCGGGGGCCTCGTTCCCCAAGGGATCAGTGCCGAGCTGATCGCCGACCACTGGGGACTGACGCGTGAAGACCTCGACGCCTTCGCATTGCGATCCCAGGAGCGGGCAGCTCGAGCGACTGCCGAAGGCCGCTTTGCCCGTGAGGTCGTCCCCGTTCGCTCGATTCGGCGGGATCCGGGTTCCGGACAGTTGATCGAGACGGAGGAACTGGTCGTCGCGGACGAAGGGATTCGACCTTCGACTGCGGAAGGCTTGGCGACTCTCAAGCCGGCATTCAAGCCCGATGGAAAGGTCACGGCCGGGAATAGCTCTCAAATCACCGATGGAGCTTCAGCTGCGCTGATCATGAGCGAAGAGCGGGCGGCGCAGCTCGGATTGGTGCCCCGCGCACGTTTTTGTGCCTTCGCCCTCGCAGGTGTGGATCCGGTGATGATGCTGACCGGTCCAATACCCGCCACCCGCAAGGTGCTCTCCAAGGCCAAGCTCGAGCTTTCCGACATCGACCGAGTCGAGATCAACGAGGCCTTTGCTTCCGTCGTTCTGGCATGGGAGCGGGAACTCCAGCCCGATATCGATCGGGTGAACGTGAACGGTGGGGCCATTGCCCTCGGGCACCCCCTCGGAGCCACGGGAACGAAGTTGCTAGCGACCCTTCTCCACGAGCTTGAGCGTTCGGGCGGCCGCTTCGGGCTACAGACCATGTGCGAGGGCGGTGGGCTGGCCAATGCCATGGTGATTGAGCGGTTGGGCTAGACCGACCGTTCGGTTCGCCCATAGGGCGCTTGCGTTCGTATGATGCAACGCCATGGAGATCTCGGGAGCTTCAGCCATCGTTACCGGAGGTGCGTCAGGTCTTGGTGCAGCGACCTGCCGGCTCCTTGCCGACTACGGAGTCAAGGTCGTCGTTGCAGACCTGCAAGAGGGGCCAGGCCAGGACGTCGCAAATGAGATCGGCGGGACGTTCGTGCGCACCGACGTAGTGGAGGCCGAAGACGTCATCGCGGCTATCGAAGGGGCACGTGCCCAGGGCCCGCTCCGCATTCTGGTGAACTGCGCGGGTATCGCCTACGCACAGCGGACAATCGGGAGAGACGGATCGTTTGCCACGGCGCACGATCTCGGCGCATTCACCAAGGTCATCTCGGTCAATTTGATTGGTACGTTCAACTGCATCCGGCTTGCGGCGAGTGAGATGAGCAGGAGCGAGCCGCTCGCCGACGGCGAGCGCGGGGTAATCGTGAATACTGCCTCAGTTGCCGCATTCGAGGGTCAGATCGGGCAGGCAGCCTACTCGGCTTCGAAGGGCGGAATCGTTGGTATGACGCTACCGATAGCTCGGGATCTCTCGGTTGTTGGGATCCGGGTGAACACCATCGTTCCTGGCCTTCTCGACACCCCGATTTACGGCACCGGTGAGGCAGGTGAACAGTTCAAGCAGCGGCTCAGCCACGACCTGCTCTTTCCTCTGCGACTGGGGCGGCCAGACGAGTATGCGAGCCTCGTTCTCGAAATCGTCCGCAACAGCTACATGAACGCGGCTGTGGTCCGAGTAGATGGAGGTGTGCGCCTCCAACCGAAGTGAGGCACCGGGATATGGCGGCGCGCCATCCTTCAAGAGGTTGTTGGTAACAGCAGCCGTGGCTCGGGAGAGTGTTGACCTGTTGGTCCGGGTTTGGCTGTGCTTGCCAGCCGATCAGTCGGCGCGCGAATCCGAAGAACCTTTGAGGACGCGTAGAGCACGCTCCGCGTGCGCCTCGAAGGCGAGCTCCGAATGAAAGATGTCGAGAATTCGTTGATCGGTACCGATGACGAAGGTCGTTCGGCGATCACGAAGGAAGCTGACCGCTCGCTTGGTGCCGTAGAGACGAGCCACAGAGAAATCCGGATCGGATAAGAGGAGGAAGCCGAGCCTGTAGCGCTCGTCGAACTGCTTTTGCTTTTTGACCGTATCGGCACTGACCCCGACCGGTTGAGCCCCAAGGGCGTCGAACTCGGAGCGCAGATCACGGAAGTGACAACTCTCCTTAGTGCACCCTCGGGTTAGCGCTGCAGGATAGAAGAACAGGACCAAAGGCCCATCCTTCAAAAGGTCGCTCAGGCGTCGTGGTACTCCGTTCTGATCAGGGAGCTCGAAGTCTGGCGCGCGATCCCCCTTTTGCACAGGATGGAGCGTATCGGAAATGGGCCCCCAGGATCGCGAGGGCATTTCGGGCGCAACTGCTATCCGACGTCTGCCTGGAGGGCCGCCAGAACGGCTGGGCCGAGTGCACCGGGCCCTCCGAACACGTAACCCTGGGTCCCTGACGCCAGCGTGTTCAGATAGGCGACAATCGGTGCTTCGAACGGTGGGCTTCCCACGATCAGCAGCGGGCCGGAACGCCCGCCGGTCGCCATGAAGACCCCACCGGAGACCGAGTCTTGGAAATCGGCAGACGTCGCAGCACCGAAGATGGTGGCCCCCGGGAAAAAGGTCGACGCCACCGCTGCCGAGGTGCCGTAAAGGTCGGCGCCGTACACCGGGGTCGCTGAGGGATCGGCCCCGTAGGCTGCGAGGGGCCCACCGATCGCATACCGGACGTCGCTGGGGTGCGCCGCCAAGTACGAGGCGGGCTCGGGGGACTGTATCGCTCCGTCGGTGAGAAGGATGGCCCCGTGACGGGCGATCGCAGCGGGCACCGCTGACAGTGCGTCGTAGAAGTTCAGGCCCGTGGCTTCGAAGATCGTCGTGGGATTGTTCAGGGCCTCGGCGATCTTCACTGCCGTGTCGAACTCGTTCGCTCCTGCCTCGCGAATGACGTTGTAGCCAAGGGTCGCCAATGTCGAATCGACGCCGGAGGCAATGGCAAGGTCACCACCCAGGACGTAGATGGTGCCGCCCACGGGAAGGACTCGCTGGATCTCTGCCTGGGTCGCAGGATCGAGGCTGCTGCTTTCGTCGGCACCTTCGGTCAACAGCATTGGCCCATTGCAGGAAGCTGCAAGCGGCCCACCGGCCAGCGCATCGGAAAAGAAGTCATCACGAGCGAGCACGACACAAGCGGCAGACCCTGCCTGCGGGAATTCCTGCTCGGAGATAACGATCGCCGTGTCAATGCCGTTCGTGCCGCCGTATTGGACAGGCAGTGGGGTGTTCGCCGGCGCAGTCGTGAAGCTGAGGACGGACCCCGCCATGCCACCACAGACGAGCTCGAAGTAGTAGGTGGTATCGGGAGCGAGGTCGCTTACGGGAACCGAGAGCGGCTCGGTGGCAAGCGTCCCGCTCTGTTGGGGTGTCGTAGCAGAAGCATGGTCGAGGTTGCCCGCGGTCCCGTAGAGGAACTCGCAGGTCTGCTCCGTCCCGCCTGTTGCGACGCTGCCATTGAGCAGCGCGGTCGTCGCCGTAATCGCTGTCGCGGGAGACGTCGTCACCTGAACGGGAACTACGAGGGTCGAAAACGTCACGATGTTGCCAAGGACCCCGTTGCAGTCCAACGCGGCGTAATAGAGGGTGTCGGGGGAGAGACCAGTAACGGGAACGGAGACGGGCTGGGTTCCCGTCGACCCGGCTGAAATCGGTCCGGTGGACGGGTTCGAGACAACCATGGGATTCGTGCCGTAGTAGAAAAGGCACGATTGCTGGACGCCACCCGTCACGACGACGCCGTTCAGCGTTGCACTCGTCGTGGTAATTGCAGTGGCATCATTGGTTGTCACCGTCGGCGGTGGTGGAGCCGGGTTCGAGGCCACATTGAAGGGGGAACTCAACGCCGTAAACCCGTTGAGGTCAATGGCGCCGAGCTGGAACCCGTTCCCCACTGCGTTTATCGAGCAACCAGGTGAGAAGGTCGCGATACCGTTGATCGCTGACAAGAGGTACTGGTTGGGGGCGACCGCGACGCCAGGGCAGACAAGCGTGGCCCCACCTGTCGGGTCCACCGCGAGCGTCACTTCTATCTGATCACTGGAATCCGTCGTCAAGATGTTCCCGAAAGCATCTTCCTCGCCGATAGCGACTGGGAACGTTGCTGGTGCGATTTGGACGGTCGAATTTTCCGAAGGAACGGTGAGGAACACGAGCTGTGCCTCGACGTTCGGTGTGACTTGCATGGGTGCGAAAGAAGGGCTACTTGACGCAGAGGCAATGATTGAGGGGTTCGTGAGATCTGTTGCCTGGAAGATATAGGAGCCAACCAAGTTGACCGAACAGCTGTCGAACGTCGCCACTCCTTTCGATGCCGTTACGGGCGCGCAGGTAAGGGCTGCTCCAGCAGGTCCACTGGCAATGTTCAAGGCGATGCGGTCCGAGGCATAGGTAGAGCTGGGATTGACATCAGAGTTGTCAGTGTTCTCGATCTGGACTGTGATCGTCTCCGGCTCTCCCGCGACCGCGCTGGATGGAAACGCGGTGAATAGCAGATGGCTCGCCCCGCCACTGACTGCGAATGTGGCACTGGTCGCAGAGCCACCATCGGTGACGTCGGTCGCTGTGAGCGAATATGGGCTGGCCGAGGGGCTGTCGAGGTTGATCGAGCAGCCAGTAGCGACTGCCTTTCCACTACTGACTGTGAATGTGTCACCGTCGGTTCCGCTTCCATTGCAAGTGAGCACCGCTCCGGCAGCTCCAGTTCCTGTTGTGATCGAGAACGTGACGCTGGCCGTGCTCGAGGCGTTGGTGAGCTCCACGACGGGTTGTACCGTGAAGGGCACACCGGCCACCGCATCGCTCGGGGCTTGCACGAATGACACGGACGCCGGACTGCCTCCCGCTGGAAGGATTCCGACGGCGACACCAATCGTGCTCGCGACGAGCACAAATACCGCAATTCCTCGAGCGAGGCGCTTCCGATCGACCTTGTCAGCGGCACTGCGCGCCATATGGTCCCTCCATTCAGGATTTCTGCACTGCATTAGGGAAAATCGAACGGCACTTGGGAACGACGGGGTACGTGGCTAACGTGATGGTGTGACCTCCGTCGTTCTCACACTTTCGTGTGCCGACCGCCTTGGAATCGTTCAGGCAGTGGCGGGCTTTTTGGCTGAGCGCGGATTGAACATCGTCGAGAGCCAGCAATTCGGTGATGCTGATAGCGCCCGATTCTTCATGCGCGTGCATGCGCAACCTACCTTTGCGGGCACTGACCTCGATCGGCTCCGCCTCGAATTTGCGGAACTCGCCAAGGAATTCGAGATGACCTGGGAGCTTCACGACTTTGCTGAACGCCCGAATGTACTGATCCTGGCCAGCAGGCTGGGACACTGCCTGAACGATCTCCTGTACCGGTACCGGAGCGGTTCATTGAAGGTTGCCATTCCGGCAGTTGCATCGAACCATCCAGATCTCGGCGATCTAGTTCGGAGCTACGGAATCTCATTTCATTACGTTCCTGGGACGAAAGAGGAGCAAGAACATCACTTCGCCTCACTGATTTCAGAGCTTGACATCGACTTGGTAGTACTGGCTCGCTATATGCAGATCCTGTCGCCGGCGTTCGTGAATGGCTTCAGTGGGCGAATGATCAACATCCACCATGGTTTGCTCCCGAGCTTCAAGGGAGCAGGTGCGTATCGTCAGGCATTCGAGGGAGGCGTGAAAGTCATTGGGGCGACCGCTCATTACGTTTGTGCAGAGCTGGACGAGGGGCCAATCATCGAGCAAATGGTCAGCCCCATCGATCACACGTGTGGCCCTGACCGCATCGCGTCGATTTCGCGAGATCTCGAATGCTCGACCCTGGCGCGTGCGGTGCAATGGCATATCGAGCATCGTGTCCTGCTCAATGGAAGAAAGACGGTTGTGTTCAGGTAGAGGCTCTGCAGGGCAGGGAATAGTCCTTCGGTGTTGGGTTCGAGTTGTTTGCAACTGAGGTCGCGTGGTCTTCATGCCGAGGCCAGTTCCCTTCCAGAAGAGCTTGAACAGAGAATGCGCCGCAGATGGGCGAGACAGCGGCTCCTGGTTGGACCGATACTCCCAATCGGGATAGAAAGATCTGCTGCGATCTGCTTATAAGAGCGGTCTTCGCTTCCAATCATGAGGCCCAGTAATCGCTGACAGCGAGGTGGAAGCTCTTCGATCGCCAAGCGTAGGGCGGTAGTGCGCTCGTTGGCGATTGGACCTGCCTCAGGCGCAGGAGCTGCGCTGTCGGGAACGTTCTCCACTGGCTCGCCCTCGAGACCGGACGGAGTCGCCCGGCGCAGGAGGCGATAGCACTCACGTCGGGCTGTCGTTGCAAGCCAAGCCCCGAGACGGTCGTAGTGGTGGATGCGGTCGATGTTCTCGACCAGCCGCAGCCAGGTGGTCTGGGAGACTTCGGCCACATCGGCATCGCGCAGGCGACAACTGCGGGCGATCGCGCTGATCATGTCGCCGAATCGGTCGGTTAACTCTTCCCACGCAGCAGGGTCACCGCCAGCCGCAGCCGACACCGTATCCGCAAGCGGAGCCCCCGTATCGATCGAAGTGATTTTGGCGCGTGAATATCGTCTTATTGATGATGGTGCAACCATAACGATGTTGCTTCCTTACTCTGCTCGCTGGGCTTAGTCCACGAGCAGGCCCCTGGTGGAAACTGGCTGCTCCATCGGTCGCTTCCGAGACGGAGCTCTCCTTCCCTTCTGTAATCTTCAACGGAACTTGCGCGATTTGCATCCCCAATATTTAGGAATTGCTCACCGCCTGAGAGGCGGAAACGCAACACAAACGTGACGGTTTGCGATCGATCGTTATGGTGGCACGTTCTGTGGTGATCGCATGCGTACAGTGGTTTCGGTACCTCATGAAGGTTTGTGGCGACGGAGGTGGCTTGCTGGGAGGTTCGAGAGGGAGCAATGGTTGGTGCCGTCACGGCGGCGTTGACACCATGGCTGGCGTTCGTTATGGTCGGTTTGGGTGGCGCTGTGATGTGCGGTCTGGAACTGGTCGCCTGGGACCGCATGGAGCGAGGGCGAAACCGGCCTCCCGGGACAGACCCGGAAAACGATTCGGGTTCACGAGATGTCGATCAAGCTCCAGGGGTTGCGATGACGAGGGCGCCACGGGTGTTAGTAGTCGGCGACAACGTGATTGTCGGCGAAGCCCTCGCAAAGGTGTTAGCGGGGGCAGGATTTCTTGCAAGTTTCAGCGGTCCGGATTCTGAATATCTTGAAGCGGCAGTTTCCGCAAATCCTGATATTGCACTGGTCGACGCCGACCTCGTCGTGGACGAGGCACTGGGTGTTCTGCAACGCGCGGGAATTCCGCTGGTGGTGATGGGCGACCGTGACGACGAACTCTCTATCGATCTCGACAGCTCTGGTGTGTTCGCTGTCGTGCCACAGAACGTCCGCCTCGGAGACCTCTTCGCGATCCTGTCTCGCTGGGGGGAAGAACGAGGGCGGTGTTCCGGCGATCCGAGCCCGGACTACCCTGAGCTCACTGCGGTGACGGAGGTCAGTGAGGGGCCGAAAGCGGCCGCAGACCCGAAGTTGATTCAAGGGTCAGGTTCTCAAGGAGCCGAGCTTCGACGTGACCGGCTCGATGCATTTGCTGTCCTTACGCCACGAGAGCGCAGCGTCCTGGGCGAGCTCATGGAGGGCCACAATGCCGAGACGATCGCCAGGGAGAACTGGGTATCGGTTTCGACGGTGCGCTCTCAGATCAGATCGATTCTCCAGAAGCTTGGGGTGAATTCGCAACTCGCAGCGGTAGCGTTGGCGCGCCATGCCGGCTGGATACCCGACGCTGACCCCGGTGCAAGTTTCGCTGACGGGACAGCAGCGAATGCCTCCGTCCGGTCGTCCCCGCTTCCAGGGGCACGCGCGAGCGCATAGGTGGCCGGGGCGTTTCGGTCTTGTGAGGATCGTGGCGCCGGAAGTCAAGAAGTGATCAGGCTCGTGCTGGAAGGTCGGTCGCGGGGTGGTGGTATGACTGCCTCGGACCTCCTCTGTAACTCCCGGTCAACGAGCTCTTGAGGGATGGGACTGAAGTCGTCACAGCGAACGAAGGTCGCCAGCATCGTGCCGCGCGGCTCTGCGTCGAGGTTCATCGCTCCCGCACCCAGGAGGAGGTCGTTCTCGTTGACGGTGTGGAAAACCGTTCCAAAGTATGTCTCGGCTGAGTCGTTGGGAACGACGGAGTACAGGTGGGCACACGAAGAAAGTGCTATTCCGTCGGTGGGGGACGCGATCCTGATGTCAGGGGTCAACACAAGGGTGTCCAGAGGGCGGGGTTCCTTCAACAGATGGAAGAACGGTGGTCCAGCCAGAGATGCCTCCAGATCTTTGCACTGGCGAGACCATTCGTCGTAATCGAAGTCGCGGGAGCTGTTGACCACAGGTATGTCCCAGTACTGAGGGTGGAAAGCGATCGACGATGTACCGAGGTCATAGAGGGGGAGCCACCATGTGACCTGACTCACCGATGCCGCGTACCAGGTGTCACGATGGGGATGTTGTGGGCTTCCGGTGCCATGGGCGAGGAATCCGCTTCCGGTGATGGCCGTAAGTGAGGGCTCGCTGAGAAATGTCGAATGTGAGTCGCAGCCCAGGTCGACGGCAAGAGCGCTTGCAAGACGGGTCGCAGCGCCACGGAGGTGGAAATTCCGTGCTGCTCCCCTGAACAGCACTGCGAACTCAGGCTCTGACATCCGCTGCTGGGCAAACGGAGGCTCACTCCCGAGCATCTGCTCAAGGGAGCTTCTGGCGAGCTCGCAGAGACCATGGGAGGCTGGTCGCGGGCGGTAGACGAAGAAGTCACCTTCGAAGAGGGAAAGACGACGCACTCTGTCGCCGAAGTCCGAATCGCTCGGTGGATAGATGATCGGCATGCCCTCCTTCCTCCGTGCCGTCTAGGCGTAGTCGATGGCGATCAAGGGCTGTTGCTCACTGATCGGAGGAGAACTCATTAATCTGGACCTGAGGCAGGTTGGTCTGCGAAGACGTGACGACCACATCGTTCGGGTTTGCAAGGATCGCCTCCACCTCAGCCATCTCATTGTTGATCTGATCGGAGATCCATAGGGCAGGTGCGCCGGACCACGCGTCGGCATTGACCTGTTGCTCGATGGTCTCGATCGCTTCCGCTCCAGCGGGGCTCAGTGTGATTTGACTGGGTGCATCGGGTGCGACCACGAACGCATAAGCCGATGCCAGAGCGCTGCATCCCACGCAGTTAGGGCCATCGAAGGCATTCGCATGGTTACTCACGCGGACTGAGCTGAGCGGACCACCCACGAGATCGATCAACACTGCTACTCCGACGGCGTCACAGCCGTAACAGTACGAGCTCACCGCCGAAGCGGTGTTCGTGTCCGACACCCAGGTTCCGGTGTCTGTGGCTACCCTGAAGGAGACCTGAACTGCTGACGGATGGTAGGTGGACGCCCATGCGGTTGCCGCGTTGAAATTGATAACAGGACTCGCTCCAGCATCGGGTGCGAAGATTCCGATCATGGCGAATGCGAGTGCTCCCATTGCCAAGAGCTTGATCCGTTTCATGACCTTCGCCTTTCTGATCGTTTGCTTGCTCCATGGTGGAAATTGCCATTAGGAGTCATGTGGAATGTATGAGTCGGATCTGGGTCGCTGAATACAGCATTGGGGAGGACAACGCTGTCGCTGCCAGGAACCCAACCGTGAGCTTGCGCAGCGTGGTGTGACCCCAGCGGCGTACCGCGAATCGAATAGCCCGATAGGAGAGGAAGCAGACCGCATACACGAGGCCGATCACCGCGATCGCGAGAACGAGCACCTGGAGAACTTCCAGGGAGGCGGACCCGATGTCTCCACGGTGAACGTCGATCCGAAACCTTTGGAGATGGGACAGGAAGGAGAACCAGGAAGACGCCGCGATCGATGGGTCCATGAGCATCCCCAGGAAGAATTCGAGCGGCAGCACGATGCTGGCAATCACTGCCCAGATCATGATGACTCGTCTCGCGTATGGGCGTAACTCTTCCATTCGCGGGTTCCGGGCTCTTGGGTGCACGACGCGGCGGAGGGCGGAAACCCAGCGCGGGAAAAGGTCCGGGACGCCCGCGAGATCACTGATGACCCAGTAGCCGTCGAAGCGAACGAACGGCATGAGCTGTTCAGCGATCAGGATGATCGTGCTCGCCACGACGAGGAGCAACGGAACGAAGCCTACGAGCTCGTAGAGCCCGTAGACGGCCACGGCAAAGATGGCGTTGAAGTACACACCCCCTAGGTCGGTCCGGACCCGACCACTCCGGTTCAGGCGATATCCATCGGTAACGTCGGTGTAGAAGCACGGCCATGCGAGGTAGAAGCCCGCTCCGATCTCCCCGGGCATCGCGCCACCGTATGCGCATGCGGAAGCGTGACCGAACTCGTGGAAGAGCGTGCTTGCCAAGATGATCCCAAGGACGATCAGCCCCCATTGTGGGTGCGCCAGGATCTGGTTTGCGCTGTGAGCGACGAGACCGGATGCAAAGATGTGTACCTCGATGGCGATGAATGCACCGACAAGTATGAGCGTCAGCGGAGCATGGAAGAGGTGGCGGAGCACGCGAGCAATCGCTCGCACGATCCTCGCAGGGAGGAATTTCCGCTTTGCCCGGAGCGCTAGGAGGAGCTTCGGTGCACCTGGCACATATCTCGGGTCGTCGTTGTCCAGGAGGCCGATCGGGCTGAGCTTCTCGGTCAGCAAGTAGTCGACGTTCTCCGCGCTGAGCTCACGGTCGATTTGCTTGCTCACCGTTCGGGCAATGGCTTCCCGACTGGCGGAGCCATCAAGTGCAGCGGCGACGAGGAATAGCAAGGGCGTGAGTTCTACCCATTGTCCGTCGGGTCGCCGAGCGAGGAATCGGTCGGTCGTTCTCCCAGAACCACGATAGCGTCCGACGAGCTCTACCCCGGGGCGAATCGCACCCGCCGAAATACTCTTTGGAGTTTGACCCTCGAAGGTGCTTTCGGCGTCATCCGTTGCAGGACCGACCGCCGGCTCCGTCGGCTTCTTCTCGCTTGTACCCGCAGATCGAGACGATCCCTTCGCGTCGGCCTCCGCGGTTTCCGCCAATGACCGTGATCGCTCGTGGATGAGTGTCATACCGCTCCTCGATTCGGCCAGCGCTAGAAGGTGAGGCGGGGCGGATCACCGCCCATACAGCGTCGGCAAGCGTGCAGGATATGGCCAGGATTCGTGGGATCAGGAGTTGCCGTTACCGTTACCGTTGCCGATGAAGACACCGGTGATGGCCGTGCTGACGGCAACGTTGTTGGAGCCACCATGAATGGAGGACGAAGCGCTGTTCCAGACGAAGACGTTGTTGTAATCGCCGTTGTGGTTTCCGTCGCCGGATCCGTAGCTCATGCCGTAGAAGACCAAGCCCATCGTGCTCCGGGCAGGCAAGATCGTTGCAGATTCGAGCTCGAGGTCGCTGAAGCTAAAGGCCATCGCAGTTCTCCCAGGAATCGTCGAACGCCGGTTTACCCCAGACGTCGATTGATTGGTCGTCAAGAAACTTCGAATCTAGGATGAGCGTCTCTCGGTCGAGCTGAATCGTGTAAGCGTCGCATTTTGGATCACACCGTTGTAGGAGACATGGAGTGGCCTTCAGGCATTCAAAGGATGACGACGAAGGGGAGCGGCCAGAATGGTCGCTCCCCTTCGCTTTCGTCGTATATCGAGAAGTGCGATTCACCCTCAACGGGTAATCGTTTCTCAGAAGACGACGTTGCCGTCCCCGTTGCCGTTCATGCTGCCGACAACGATCTCACTTCCAGCGAAGCCTCCAGCTGCTCCGCTGCCATGACTCGCAGAAGTGTTCGCAGTGTTATTGCTTACGATGGTGTTTCCATTGCCATTGAGGTTGCCGTTGAAGCTGCCGAACAGCACGAAGAAGCCCATCGTGCTCCGAGCGGGAAGGACCGTTCCGCTCTCGAGCTCAAGCTCGTTGATTGTCATGAGATTGCTCCTTTTTTAAGGTCGTTGGAATTCCCCTGACGTGATCTCAGATGTCACGATTTGTCCTATCGCTACCGGTGGGATCCCCGGAGCCAGCCGTAGTGGTTGGCTCCGGGGCCGGGTCACGAGGCTTGAAAAGTCTCGGAGGTTAGCTAGAAGTCGACTGAGATGTTGCCGTCGAGGTTACCGTTCGCGTTGCCTACGTTGATCAGGCTGCCAGCCTGCCCTCCGACGGCCCCGCTTCCATCATTCGCGTAGGTGTTTGCGTGGTTGTTACTCTCGATCGCGTTGAGGTTGCCGTTCCCGTTGCCGTTGAAGCTGCCGAACGAGAAGACCAGCGCCATCGTGCTCCGAGCGGGAAGGACCGTTCCGCTCTCGAGCTCAAGCTCGTTGATTGTCATGAGATTGCTCCTTTTGCGTAGATGAACCTGCGTTGCCGCGCGCCATGCCCGGCTTGTCAATGGTGGAGCGATGGCGGGCAACGACTCATCGTTCACTAATCGCAATTTCTTTCACCCCGGTTCTTCACACTCTCGAATGGCCAGGATCGTTGAGGAATGTCTTCAAAAATCGTCAAACCGACGGTTGCGCTCTGGCGTGTGTTCGGTCACCATGTTGGCGATGCAGGTCTTGTTGATCGGTGATCAACGGACATTCTTGACCCCCCTCGCGTCGGCGCTCGAGCAACACTTCGAGGCGAGCGTGGTCAACGTTGCCGTGAGTCCCGCGGATGGCCGCTCGAATTCCGTCGCGGGGAAGGCTGATGTGGTTCTCGTCGATGGGCGCCTCGGTGAACGCGGCATCGCGCTGCTCGCGGAGTACCTCGACGATGGTCTTGCCGACCATGCCGTGTTGTTGATCGACGGTGAGGACGTCGGTCTCGCGACGGCAGCGCTACGGGCGGGTGCGCTGGGAGTGGTGCAGAAGTGCGAGTCGCTCAGCGCGTTGGTGGCGGCGGTCGGTGACGTCGCCTCAGGAAAGGGTAGGGTCCCGGCTTCGATGCTCGGTCCGGTCCTGACCGCGATGCGGGAGCAGGAGCGGCTCGAGCGAGCAGCACGAGACCTCCTCGAGGAACTGACCCCGCGAGAGCGAGAGATCCTCGCCTGCATGGTTGCAGGTCAGGGGCGCTCTGCAATTGCCAAGGAGCTGTACATCTCGGTCAATACTGTCCGGAGCCACACGCAGAGCCTGTTTCGAAAGCTGGGCGTGCACTCGAGCATCGAGGCAGTCACCCTCGCCGGGGGCCTTGGCGGCAGCCTTTCGAAGCATGGTTCCGGTTCGGCACCCTGACCTGTCCGGGGCATCGGATCCGGCGTGGCGCCGGGCGGCGGGGGGAATGGTCGCGAGGCGATCGACTGCTTGCCGAGCTGCCGGCAGCGATCGAGTTTCCCATTCCGTTCCCCCGGCCGTTCTCGCTACCCCCTTTCCCTCCTGGCGTTGCTCCGTCACCCCTACCATTGGCATGACCGACGATGAGCGCGCGCTGTGTGCTCGCGACGATGGTGTGGTAGTGATCGCTTTCGGCGAAGCGGGCACGGGACGTCGCTGGTGCACTACCCGCATTGACGAGGATCGCCGTCATGATTGCCGCGATGGTGACAGGGACCAGCTGGGTCATCGTGTGTGGCCTTTGTTCGACCGACGCTGATAGCCGTTGATGCCCTCGGAGGTCGCTAGTGCGACGGCCTCGAGGCGGCTGTGGACCCCGAGCTTGTTGAGGATCCGCTGGACGTGACTGCGGGCAGTCGCATAACTGATCCCGAGGTGCTCGGCAATCCGGGGCGTCGATTGACCGTCGACGATGAGCTCGAGTACCTCGCGTTCACGTTGGGTGAGGAAGTCCAAGGGCGAACGATTGGCGTGACGCTTCGGACGCGCGGTCGAGGGTTGCTCGGTCGGGCGCGCTGGAACGAGCCTCCCGTTCTCGAGAAGCCCAACGATGGACCGAATGACGTGATCTGCGTCGTCGGCCTTGGACAGGATGCCGATCGCGCCGGCATCCCGAGCGGCAACGATCGATTCATGGGTCGCTCGAGCCGAGAGCACGGCCACCTGGGTCTGTGGCTTGTTGCGCTTGATGGCGCGGACGCCATCGATTCCGCTGGCATGGCCTCCGAAGTTCAGGTCCATGAGGCACAGATCGATGTCCCGATCGGATGCAAGGTTGGCGGCTTGGAGTGGGTCATTGCAGGTAATGACGTCGACTCCGTGACGGCACAGGAGCGATGCAAATGCTTCTGCGAACATTGCATGATCATCACAAAGTAGGACGCGCATCTCATTCCTCATCGAATTTCCTATTCGAACGCAATAGTTGGTATCGTTAGTCAGGTGTGGCAAACTCTGCGATCGCGCGAACTCCGCCTAAAGGACCAGATCGCAATCGCAGGTTCCCACCATTTGACCTGAGGAGGTTGTTGACGACTCGAAGGCCGATCCCTTCTCTTCCTGGTGGGCCGACCCCAAGCCCTGGTCCGGTATCGTCGACGTAAAGGAGCACTCTTCCGATCTGCGGAATTCGGTCAATGCTGAGGCGTATAACACCAGACCTTCCCGCAGCCCGTGCTGCATTTCCCACGAGATTTGTGAGGACCCTCCACACCGAGATGCTCTCCATGAGCACCCACACCCCTTGTTCGCTGCATTCGATCTCTTCGTATTCGATCTTGGTCTGATAGAACGATCGACGAGAAAGGATGAAGTGCTTGCATATCTCCTCGAGGTCGCAGACGATACCGTTAAGATATGCAGTGCGATTATCGCACGAACGCCGATTGCATAGGGCTGCAAGACGCTCCGCTTCGACGAGAATTGCTTCAAGGCGATGGCTGGTCGCCTTAGAGATTTCCTTCTCGAGAATTAAGGTCTTACTCAGTGCGCGGATAGCGGCGGCAGAGTCGCTGATATCGTGCAGCAGTCCGCGCTCGGACAGACGTCGCTCTTCGCCCGATCGCCGCTCGCCCACCATCGGATACGACTCGACGGACGGCGGCATCGCTCGCGTCGTAAGCCTTTTTGGGGAGAGCGGTCTACGGATCACTCGAGGAGCTCCTCCTGTCGGCCCCTCGTCGGGGGTGTTCGACTGACCCCCGGTCGGTCACTGGTGATGACGGCATCCACGAGGTCTGAGGCATCTCGGTCCGGTTTTGATACAGGAATCCTCGCCGCCCCGGGCTGCGGCGCTGACCAGCTGTCCTGTTGGACATGGACCACGGCTGGACCTGGGAGTGGCGATAGGCGGCGGGGGTTGCTCGATGTGGAGCGCTCGCGGGAGTTGCGGCGCTTCCTCGTCAGGCTTCGAAGCGGAAGCCCACACCGCGCACGGTGACGAGGTGGCGCGGGTTTGCCGGGTCGATCTCGACCTTGCGCCGGAGGCGCTTCATGTGGGTATCGAGCGTGCGGGTGTCTGCGAGGTCCTGGTCCCACCACAGGCGGTCTATGCATCGCTCGCGGGTGACCACCTTGCCGGCCTGACTCATCAGGAGCGCAAGGAGGTCGAATTCCTTGCGAGAGAGCTCGACGGGTTCGCCCCGAACGGTGACCTCCCGCCTTGCTGTGTCGAGACGCACCGGTCCGATACTGAGGATCTCTTCGCCTGAGGCCGCGGGTGGTTGACCCCGCCGCAATACGGCACGGATCCGGGCAATGAGCTCGCGGAGGCGGAAGGGCTTGGCGACGTAGTCCGAAGCGCCGAGCTCGAGACCCAACACGACGTCGATCTCCGAATCCTTCGCGGTGACCATGATGACGGGCACCGGCGCGAGTGCGCGGAGCTGTCGACACAGCTCGATCCCCGAGAGATCGGGGAGCATGATGTCGACGAGCACAAGGTCGGGGCGAACCCTTTGGAACGTGCGGAGCGCCTCATGGGCGTCCGCCGCGACCTCGACGGAGAAGCCCTCCTGCTCCAAGCCGGCGAGGAGGGCCTGGCGGTAGGACTCCTCGTCGTCAACGACCAGCACGAGGGGTCGTTGACGATGGGCGTTCGGCTGGGGACCATCTGCGGTCGCCTCCATCAAGTGGCGACGGTACGTGGCCGAGGTGAACGGAACGCGAAACGTCAGCGACATCGATGTAATCGGGCGATGAATCTTCGGGGGGCACCGTGGCCCGGACCGGCATCTTCGGGCGGGCGATGAAACCCTGGTCGCGTCGTTCGACCCGGGATGCTGGCTCCGCGAGAATGGCACTCGTGACCGTGCCCTCGTGGGTCGAACGCGATGCTGCCATTGTCTGGCATGGCTTCACCCAGATGGCAGCCTACGCAGATGGGTCGCCGATCATCGTCGAAGCCGGCTCGGGGCGAGAACTTGTCGACACCGAGGGCAATCACTTCCTCGACGGCATCTCGTCTCTGTGGGTGAACACCCTTGGCCACAGGGTCCCCGAGCTTGACGCTGCCCTCGTCGAGCAGCTCGGACGCATCGCACACTCGACCATGCTGGGGAATGGGAACCGAGTGGTGGTCGAGCTTGCAGAGCGGCTCGCTGCTGTGGTCCCAGTGGACCGCCCACACTTCCTCTTTGGCTCCGACGGCGCCGTCGCCGTGGAGCAGGCTCTCAAGATCGCTTTTCAGTATTGGGTGAACGCCGGGGACAGGCAGCGCCGTCGTTTCCTGGTGTTAGGCGGCGCCTACCACGGCGACACGATCGGCGCCCTGTCTCTTGGTGACCGCGGGGTGTTCGGCGAGGTGTTCGACCCCCTGTGCTTTCCGGTGATCCGGAGCCCGGGTTATGCGGATCCCGGGTGGGCGGAGAAAGCGTGTGCGGCCGTCGAGGCCCATCACAACGAGCTTGCCGCTGTCGTCATCGAGCCTCTCGTACAGGGAGCCGCCGGTATGTGGTGCGCCGATGCCAGTGACGTGGCTGCTTTGGGCCAGAGCTGCCGCCGCTTCGGAGTACTCCTCGTCTGCGATGAGGTCGCGACCGGCTTCGGCCGCACGGGCACCCTTTTTGCTTCCGAGCAATGCGGCCTTCGCCCTGATCTGCTTTGCTTGGGCAAGGGCATCACCGGCGGTTATCTGCCGATGTCGGTCACCGTAGTGGCACAGCCGGTGTTCGAAGCTTTCTTGGATCGCGATCTCGGCCCGAAGACGTTCTTTCACGGGCATTCCTATGGTGGGAATGCGCTTGCGGCGGCGGTCGCGCTTCGACACCTCGAGCTCATCGAGAAATGGGGGATCCTATCCAACGTCGTGCAGCGCGCTGGTGAACTCGAAGCGTTGCTCCGTCGTTCCATCCTTCCGAAGCCAGCGGTCCGCGCCGTACGCCAGCGTGGCCTGATGGTGGGCGTCGAGCTCGGCGCCCCCTCACCCGAGCTGCGTTGGGGACGGCGAGTTTGCGCAAGGGCCGTCCAGCGGGGAGTGCTCCTCCGTCCGTTGGGCGACACCGTCGTGCTGATGCCGCCCTTGACGATCGAGCGCGCAGAGCTTGGGCACCTTGTGGAGGTGCTCGGTGCGGCAATCGACGACGTAACCGGCGGCCAAGGCCCGGGCGAGGACGTCAGGGGAACGTGACGGTCTCGGAGTCCAATGGCGAGCTCGCTGGCGCCTCCTGGGGCCGACGCATCGCGGTGCGCCTGGAGGAGATTGTCAACGCTGGGAGATGGCGGGCACCGCAGGAGTTCGATGCGCGCGGACCTGCCGGACGGCTCGTCTCCGAGGGATGCGACGTCGTTTCCTTCGGCTCCAACGATTACCTCGGCCTCAGTACTCACCCTCAGGTCGTCGCCGCCGCTCGTGGCGCACTGGAGCGCTGGGGCACCGGTTCTGGGGGTTCCCGCCTCCTCACCGGCACCCGACCGGTGCACCGTGCCCTCGAAGCGGCACTAGCGGACTTCAAGGGGACCGAGGCCGCGGCGTGCTTTCCGACGGGATTTGCTGCCAACTTGGGCACACTGAGCGCGCTGGCGGGCCGTGGCACCAGAGTGCTCTCCGACGAGCTCAACCACGCGTCGATTATCGACGGCTGCCGGCTCTCGCGTGCCGCAGTCACCGTGTACCGTCATTGCGACGTCGACCACGTCGAGGCATTGCTTCGAAGCTCAACCGAGCCGACGATCGTGGTCACCGACAGCGTGTTCTCCATGGATGGCGATGTGGCGCCGGTCGGCGCACTCGCCGAGGCCTGTGAGCGTCACGGTGCACTCCTGGTGCTCGACGAAGCCCATGGCGTCCTGGGGCCGGAGCTGGTCTCGACGGCCTCCGATGATCTGGAAGTCCTTCGTGTCGGGACGCTCTCCAAGACCCTCGGGTCCCTCGGTGGGTTCGTCGCAGGCAGGCGTGCGCTGATCGACCTCGTGATCAACGTCTCTCGACCGTACATCTTCACCACCGCTCTCTCGCCGGCTGACGCGGCCGCCGCACTGGCGGCACTGGAGGTCCTCCGTTCGGCCGAGGGTGATCGCTTGAAAAGGCGCCTGGCGGCTCACGTGCACCGCCTTCGACCGGGTCACCCCAGTCCGATCGTGCCGATCGTTCTCGGAAGTGAGTCGGCTGCGCTGGCGGCTTCCGCGGCGTTGCTCAAGCGAGGCATCTGGGTTCCGGCAGTGCGGCCTCCGACCGTTCCAGCAGGGTCGAGCCGCCTCCGCGTGACGCTTTCTGCAGCGCACACTACGGCACAGGTCCAGACCTTGATCGAGGCGCTGGCGTCGCTCGGCGCCTCGATCGCGACGCCGTCAACCGTTGACGCCGGGGACACCGATGTTCGGAACGTCCCGAGCAAGGTCCAGATGCTGGGTGTTGGGGCGACCGTTCAACCGAGGGCTTCGACGACCTCGGACCCTGCTCGGCTGGATGGGCCCATGGCGCAACGTCCGGCCAGGGTCGTTGCCGTGGTGGGCACGCGGACCGGCGTCGGAAAGACGTGGGTCGCTGCAAAGCTTCTCCGCTCGGTGCGGCAACGGGGACTTCGCGTGTCGGCCCGAAAGCCGGTGCAATCCGCGGAGGACACGGAGGATCCTCTCGAGAGCGACGCATCCGTCCTGGCACAGGCAACTGGCGAGGATCCAGAGGGTGTTTGCCCCCCCCATCGACGGTACGGTCTCGCGATGGCACCGCCGATCGCTGCAGAGTTGCTGGGCCGGCCACGAATCGTCCTCGAAGAGCTGCTGGGTGAGCTTGGCTGGTACTCTGCAACGCCGGCTGAGCCTGGGGTCGCTGCGCCGTCCCCAGGCTTCGGTTTGATCCCCGCGGATCTCGGCGTCGTCGAGACCGTTGGAGGGGTTCGGTCGCCGATGGCGGACGACGGCGACAGCTTGGCGTTCTGCCGTCTGCTTCGTCCCGACCTCGTCATCTTGGTTGCCGACGCGGGCCTGGGAGCAATTAGCGATGTGGGGTTGGCAGCCCGGGCGCTCGATCCCTTACCTACCGTGGTCTTGCTCAACCACTTCGACCACGATGACGAGGTGCACAGAATGAACAGGCGGTGGCTGCGTGAACGAGACGGGCTCGATGTGCTTGTCATTCCCGACGAGTGGGACGAGGTCGTGCAGGCGGTGCTGAAGGCGGGGTCGCGATCCGCAAGCGGCGTCGAGTGACGACCTCGTCACAATGTCAGCATCGAAGTCCGGGCTGGGCGGGAGATCGATGGCTCGCGTGAGCCAGGCACAGCTCGCAGCGGCTCGTGGACGACGCATATCGGACGTCGTCGCGCCCGGACTCGACATCCTGTTCTGCGGGATCAACCCCAGCTTGTACTCGGCCGCCGTCGGTCATCATTTCGCGCGCCCGGGGAACCGCTTCTGGAAGGTGCTCTACCTTGCGGGGTTCACCGAGTGGCAGCTGGCACCCGAGGAGGAGGCTGAGCTGCTGGAGTACGGCCTCGGCATCACCAACCTGGTTCCAGTTGCAACGGCGAAGGCACAGGAGCTTTCGCTTGAGGAACTGCGGCGAGGTGCACAGGCACTCGAGGCGACCGTTTGCCGCTACCAACCGCGCGTGGTTGCAGTTGTCGGTATGGATGCGTACCGTAAAGCTTTTGGACGACCCCGAGCGACGATGGGGTGCCAGCCCGATCGCCTCGCGGGCTCATTGTTGTGGCTCCTTCCCAACCCCAGTGGGCTTCAAGCGCGCTACCAGCTCACGGACCTCGTGGAGGCTTTCGTCGCGTTACGGCGAGCAAGCCGTGACCCTACGTGTCCGAGCAGGAGGCCCGGGCGTGGGGCGTTGACGGCTGCCTCGGGGCAGTAATCGGCATTTTTTTGACGTATTCGCTTTCTCAGCGAATCGTCCTCACCCAAGGTCAGGCGTGCTTCAGGATGAGCGGCGACACCCGTTGCCTGGGTGGAGCGCGACGAGGTCGATTGGTTGCTCGATGACGGTGGTGAAGGAAAACAGCAGTTGTTTTCGCTCTTTCTTGAAGCTTGACCACGAGCATCGGCCGGGCACTCGTCGCAGTGACGATGCGTCCACGATGATCTGGTGATTGGAGCGGGCCGGTTTCTCCCCTGAATCCGCTCAGCGGTATCGTCACAATGTTATTGATGAACCGGGGTATCCCGGAGGGAAGACAAGAGGTGCAGGTGGCGGGCATGCTCGATGGGCGGGTTGTCGCGGTGACGGGTGCCGGAAGGGGTCTTGGGCGTGAGCACGCACTCCTCATGGCTCGCAAGGGCGCAAAGGTGGTCGTGAATGACCTCGACGTCCGGCGGGACGGCGTCCCGGAATCGACCAACGCGGCGCAGCAAGTGGTCAACGAGATTCGTGAGCGCGGTGGCGAAGCGATCGCGCACACCGGAGATGTGGCGACCATGGAAGGTGCGAAGTCCCTCGTCGACCTTGCCCTGACCACCTGGGGCAGGGTCGACGCTGTCGTGAACAATGCTGGCATCCTCCGTGACCGGATGCTCGTCAATATGACGGAAGACGAATGGGATGCCGTCATCCGTGTGCATTTGAAGAGCACTTTCGCCGTCTCACACTTTGCAGCAAATGTGTGGCGAGGCCTCGCCAAGCAAGGTCAGGAAGTCGACGCTCGGATCATCAACACCACATCGAGCTCGGGCATCTTTGGGAACGTGGGGCAGAGCAACTACGGAGCTGCGAAGGCGGGAATCGCGGCGTTCACCATCATCGCTGCCCGTGAACTGCATCGCTACGGCATCACTGTCAATGCGATCTGTCCGACAGCGGTAACGAGGATGACTGAGGATCTTGAGATTGCGCGATCCGAAGCGAGCCAGAAAGGATTACTTGATCCCCGGTGGGTGTCACCCGTCGTCGCCTGGCTCGCTTCGCCTCTGTCAAGAGGAGTGAGTGGAAGAGTCTTCGTCAGCTCTGGCAGAGCCCTGGCGATCGCCGAGGGTTGGGTACGCGGACCAACAGGCGACGCACCAGCAGAGCCTGAGGAAGTTGACGCCATCGTGCGCCCGCTCCTTGCTCGAGCACGCCGAAACTCGACGATGACCGGCGCCCCGGTCGCTGAGGGAGAGATCTGAATTCAATCTCGAACTTCGGCACAGTTTTCCCCGCTACCGGAGCTACAGCGTTCGTCCAGCGGCCGCCTTCTTCACACGGCGCTGCCCGAAGGCTCGAGCCCGCTATCGGATCCGTTCGGAAAGAACGGATCCGCGGTGCGGGATGTCGGAGGGTCGAGCAGCGCGCATGGCTTGGATCGCTGCCTCGTCGGGGGGCGGCCCGTAGCGTCGTGGTGTCGTGTCGACGTCTTGTGCTTGCGCGCGCAGCGCCCCCACGGTGCACTGCTCCTTTGGAATATGTTCGAACGGATTGAATTTGTAGAAGGAGCATGCGTTCTGCCATGAAATCTTGTGGATCTCGTCATCGGGTACTCCGGCGGCGATGAAGGACTTCATCAGGACTTCCGGCGCTTGTGGCCACGTCGTATCCGAGTGGGGGTAGTCGCACTCCCACGCCAGGTTGTTGATACCGATTTTGTGTCGAAGCTCAAGACCGGTCTCGTCGTCGATGAAGCACGTTAATACCCGGTTGCGGAAGACGTCGCTGGGGCGTTCGTCGCCGAAGTCCGAGCCGGTCCAGCGATGGTGGTGGTCATAAACAAAGTCTGCCTTCTCCAGCCAGTACGGGTACCAGCCGATTCCACCTTCGGCCAGCGCGAACTTGAGACGTGGGAATTTGCGCATCATGGGTGACCAGAGGAGCTCGGAGGCGAAGACCGCTGTTTGGAACGGCATGGCATGCGGAATGACGTCGAAGGGAGATCGAGGCATGCGCTGCACCATGCTCCCGAAGTGGAATACCACCACGCTCTCGCATTCCTGAGACGCGGCTAAAGCCGGGTCCCATTCGTCACCGTGGTAGTCAGGCATGCCGAAGCGGTATGGCTCGGAGTGCCACGAGATCGCGTGACAGCCGAGCTCGGCCACGCGCCTGATCTCAGTGGCCATCCATTCGGCGCCAAGCTTGAAGCCTGAGAGGGCCAGCGGGATGAACCGGCCAGGGTAGGCGCCGGCCCACTCGTAGATGTGCCAGTCGTTGTACGCGCGGATCATCGCGGCGACGAACTCGTCGTCGTTGCTCTGGGTGAAGAACTGGCCGCCGTTGCCAGGCCATGACGGGAAGTTCATGCTGGCGAGCACGCCATTGACGTTCATGTCCCGGATACGTTCGTGGACGTCATACGTACCCGGCCGAACCTGCTCGAAGCTGGCCGGGTCATAGCCCCACTCCTCTGGGATCCGGCCCGCCACGGCATTGAGGCCGAACGTCGCAATCTCAACTCCTTCGATGAGCCACGCATCAGTGCCGTCCTCTCGGTGGATCACCCGTGGGGCACGGTCCTTGAACTTCGCCGGTAGATGCTCCTTGAAGAAGTCGTGCATGGAAGGTGGTTCGACAACATGGTCGTCCACGCTCACCAGGATCATGTCACTGACGTCCATCGATTTTCCTCCCCGGGCTAGCGAGCGCTATCCGCTCCTTTTAACTTACCGCGACCGTTTCGCTGCTCCTCCTCGTCGGTTCGATCGCTGGGTGATCTGCCATTTCCGTGTCCTGTATCCGGGCCCACAGAAATTCCGGGTCGGAGTCGTGCCAGACAGCCCCGGTCCGGGGATCGGGTGGGTAGCGTGGTTCTTGTTGGCAGGCATCGTCGCCGTGGTGGATCGGCTGGGTAGGAGTTTCAGAATGAGCGTTGTCGCGGCAGGGTTGAGCGAACCCACTTCCACGACCGTGGGACGTCGTCCGGGCTCTGTTCGCCGTACCAGCGACATCATGATGGTCACTTATGGGGCGGAGGCGCTTGCGCTGGCGGGGCGGGCGCGTGACCTGCGAACCAATGACTCGGGTCGCCCGGAGGTGCTAAGCGAGGCGGCAGTTCGAGCCCGCCTCGATGAAAATCGGCTGCTCGAATACATCGAAACGATGCCGCACGACGACGGGGTGCAGCAGCTGGTGGGCCTCCGTGTGGCCAGCGGCTTCCGAAGCGCCGTCCAACGGAGCGTCCCTGCCCACCACAACTGCCGCAGCGCGCTCTATCTGCTGCTCGACGATCTTCCCGTTGCCGCGTTGATCTCCGGTTACGCGCGGCTTTCCGCGGAGGATCGAGGTGACCAGGCCGAGCGCGCCGCGAGCCCCGCGCGCTCGGTCACCGGCGAGCTCGCGCGCGACCTGCGTTCGAGGATTGACATCTGCTCCGGCTGGCGCAGTGACGGAACCATGATGGCTGCCGTGCGGACGAACGGGCGAGCGCCGGTCACCCTCGGACCGGTCGCTCCGCCCCTCGAAGACCCAGAAGACCCCCTGGGCTGGCATGAGATGGAGCCACTCACGCCTGGTGCGATGCGCCGGCGCCGGCTGATCGATGTGGCTGCAGGGACCCCATTGATCGTGCGAGCGATGTTCCGGGACAGCTATGCCGATGTGAATCGGACCGAGACGGTGCTTCACGAGTACACCCTCGACCTCGAGGTCGACCCGCTCACGCTTGTCGTGGTCCATAGCGAAGCGACGCCGCGAGTGTTGCCTTGGCCGGAGTGCCCTGCGGCCGCGGCGAGCGCACGGAGGCTGGAAGGTCACAAGGTGGGGGAACTGCGCGAGATCGTGCGCGATGAGTTCAAGGGAACGTCAACCTGCACCCATCTCAACGACCTTCTTCGGTGCGTGAGCGACGTCGAGACGCTCGCCGCGGCGCTTTGAGCCCATCGTTCTCGACCATGCCGCTCAGGGCCTCAGGCCAGGCAAGCTCCGACCCTGTCAGGAAAGAGCGAGGGTTGCTCCCGGTAACAACGGTAGGTATTCGAGCGTCGATGCACACCGAGCACCGCGGGGAAATTTTTCTTATCGGCGGAGTCGATGGGACCGTCGGGCCTCAATGTGGACAGCAAAACAGTGGCCGATTAGGTTTCGACCGCGGATTGCTGGAAGGAGTGATGCAATGAGTGGGATCGAGGCATTCCGGTACGACGGCAAGCGTGCTCTGGTCGTCGGCGGCGCCACCGGGATGGGTGCGGCGGCCGCCCAGACCGTGGGGAACCTCGGCGGCGAGGTCGTCGTCATGGACTACGCGCCAGTGGAGTTCCCCGTGGCCGAAGCGATCAAGGTGGATCTCCGAGACCGCGGGGCGATCGACGCAGCGCTCGAGCAAGTGTCGGGGCCCGTCCATGCCGTGTTCTCGGCAGCCGGGGTCGCTGACGGCACGCCAGGGTTGATGAGGATCAACTTCATTGCCCACCGTCACATCATCGAACGGCTGATCAACGAGGGGCGTTTGGCACGAGGGGGAGCAGTGTGCATGATCTCCTCGGTCGCCGGGATCGGCTGGGAGCCCCAGCTACCCACCCTGCTTGAGTTTTTGGCGACCCCTGATTACGAGGCTGCCGACGCGTGGGTCCAGGCGCACGAGGGCACCGACAGCTACGGGTTCTCCAAACAGGTGATGAACTGCTACGTGGCGTATCAAGCGTTTCCCTTCCTGAAAAAGGGCGTGCGGATCAACGCCATCTGCCCCGGTCCCACCGACACTCCGCTCGCTCGAGCCAACGCCGAGACATGGTTGACCTTCGGGCAGGACTACAGAGATGCCACTGGCTCGCCGACGCTTACGGCTAATCAGATGGGCGACGTGATGGCCTTTTTGAACAGTGACGCCGCCAGCGGGATCAGCGGCGTCAACTTGCTGGTCGACGTCGGCCACGTGATGTCGTCGTTGGTCGGTTCGTGGGAGCCTGGCCAGCAGATGATCAAATTCCTGATGGGGCGGAGTTAAGAGCAGCTGCGGCGCTTCTGGCCCATGGTGTGGCGCCGACGAGGGCGAGCTGGGCGGAAGGTGGTACGGACCGACCGGATCGCATCATGGCGAGCCGTTCGCCGCCCTCAGAGGGTGCCACCGAGCGGCGATCCAGCGAGACCTTGAGGGGTGGCGATGGCCTGAGGCATGGTAGACAGCACTCGGGGAGGGCACGGGAGCCCGTTCTGTGCCCCACAATGACGATCAACCGACGGCAGTAGCGACGATCAAGAGGGAGCTCGACTCGTGGTTTTCCAGCCCATGAAGGACATGAAGATGGTCGAGGTCGCCCAGTACACCTTCACGCCTTCGGCGGGGGCTGTCCTGGCCGATTGGGGAGCCGACGTGATCAAGGTCGAGCATGCGGTCATGGGCGACGCACAACGGGGTATCCAGATCGGCACTGGCGGCGTGAAAGCCGGTTCGTTCCAGCCGCTGATGGAGCACCCCAACCGCGGGAAGCGCAGCATCGGCCTGGCCCTCGAAACCCCCGGAGGCCATGAGATCCTGATGGAGTTGTGCCGCAACGCCGACGTCTTCTTGACCAACTTTCTCCCTGACGCCCGCAAGCGTTTGCGGATCGAAGTCGAAGACATTCGTGCCGTCAACCCGAACATCATCTATGCCCGGGGAAGCGGCCACGGCCAGCGCGGTGCCGATGCCGCCAAAGGCGGCTATGACGGATCGACCTTCTGGTGCCGCATGGGGAGCGCCTGGGGCACGACGCCGCCCGACAGCCCTCGAATCATCCAACAGCCAGCGGGGGCTTATGGGGATTCGATGGGCGGGATGACCATTGCAGGGGGGATCGCTGGTGCCCTGTACGCGCGCGAGCGCACTGGCGAGCCCTCGGTGGTCGACATCTCGCTGATGAGCGTCGGCGCATGGGCGATGGGGCTCAGCATCGGGAATGCGATGCTGAGCGGGACGGAGCAGGCCCCGCCGCCGCTCGACGCCCCCATGAACATCGCCGTCAATCCGACGGTCGGGACGTTCCGCACCTCGGATGGTCGTTGGATCAACTTCACGATGCTCCAGCCGGGACGGTATTTCGCAGACGTCTGCAAGCACCTGGGCCTGGAGCACCTCATCGACGACGAGCGTTTCAACACGGCGGAGAAGTTGATGGCGAACGCCCTGGAGGCCGGGCAGTACATCACAGAGGCCATTGCCTCGAAGCCCTACTCCTATTGGGTCGAGCATCTCCAAACCATGGAGGGGCAATGGGCTCCTGTCCAGAGCCCGCTGGAGATCGCCGCTGATCCCCAGATGGAGGCGAACGGCTACATCCTCCCCGTGACGGACGCAGAGGGGAACGAGCGACGCCTCGTGGCGAATCCAGTTCAGTTCGACGAGACGCCACCGGTGATCAGGAGGGCTCCACAGTTCGCGGAGCACACCGACGAGATCCTGCGCGAGCTGGGCAAGACCGAGGAAGAGATCATTCAGCTCAAGATCGACGGCGCCGTTACCTGATCGTTCTCGGTTTCCTCGGTTGGGAGTGAGGGAACCTCGCCGCCGAAGAGGTCGATCACGGTTTCCTCACCGATGAGTCGGGCCATCCCGTTGCGCAGCATCGCTGCCTGGCGTTCGTAAGCGTCCACTGCCTCGATCGGGTCACCGGCCTGCACGTATTTGAGCACGTCGATCCATGCTCGGCTCAGCTGTCCTTCGACGTCGATGGCAAGGTCGATGTCTTCGACGGCCTTCGTCGCCGCCTCAAGCTCGGCACCCAAAATGTGGCGAAGGGACCGTACGAGAACGTGCTCAGTCTGGTTCCCAGCCACCTCGACCGCGACCTCTCCGACTTCGATGATGCGCGGGTAGTAGGCGTCGAGGTTGCCGACCGCGGCAGCCAAGCCCCACACCGCCTCTTCGAACGGGTCGAGACGGTAGTTGCCGGGAGCCGATGCGAGGGCACGGACGGCACCGCCAACGATTCGGTCGCGTGCCGCCCAAACATCGAGGACGGGAACATCACCGATCTGCAGGTATACGCCCATCGCATGAGCAGCATCGGAGATCGAAGGATGTCGGACTCGCGGGCCGCCTCCGAGGCCGCGCCGAACCTCGACGAGACCCTCCATTTCGAGGATCCGAAGCGCTTCGCGCACTACCGCTTTCGAGACGCCGAGTTGTGCAACCAGTTCGTTCTCGACCGGCAACGGCATGCCCGCTTCCAGCTCGCCACGGGCGATTTGACTGCGAAAACGGGCTGCGATCGCGAAGGCCGCCTTCATGGTCGCTCCCTCCTCGTTCGTTCCATCAGGAGCCGGTGAAGACGGGCTTCTGCTTGGCGAGGAAGGCTTCGACCGCGATCCGGTTGTCGTTGGAGAACTGGGTGAGGTTCTCGAACGCGGCGGCGCGGTCGATGACGGCGGCCGCAGTCACCTTGAGGCCAGCATTGATCGCCGCCTTGGTGTAGCGGATGGCGTACGTGGCTCCGGAGGCCAGACGCTTCGCCATGGCATCGACGACCTCGTCGAGGCGTTCGTCGGGGACGGCTTCGGTGATCAGACCGATCTCGGCCGCCTCGGCCCCCCGGATCGGGTCACCGGTGAGCAGGTAACGCCGTGCTCGCGCGTAACCGATCAGCTGAGGCCAGATCGCAGGCCCGCCGTCACCGGCGACCAGACCCACCGCCACATGAGGATCCGCGAAGGTGGCGTCCGGGGTGGCGTACACGAAGTCGCAGAACAGGGCGAGTGAGCACCCAAGCCCGATTGCCGGGCCGCGTACCTTGGCGATGATCGGCTTTTCGAGGTCGAGGATGCTCGCTTGGATCCGGCGATTCGTCCGACCTGCGGCAGTGTTCATGGGCAGGTTGCCGCATTGCTCGCGGATCCAGTGAATGTCTCCACCCGCGGAGAAGGCGCCTGCGGCCCCTGTGAGGATGACGACGTCGCAGCTGTTGTCGAGGTCGAGATCGGTGAAGATCGTTCCGAATTCTTGGTGGAGCTCGTGGTTGAGGGCGTTCTTCACCTCGGGCCGGTTGATCGTCACCGTAACGATCCGTCCTTCCCTGGTGATCTCGAGGTGCTCGTAGCGTTGGTAGTCCATCGGTGCCTTTCTGTGCCTTTCTGTTTGGTCAAGGCATCGAGCGTGGTCCAGGCACCTCGGCAGCTCCTGCGTCACCTAGAACCTCGATGCCAACAATGGAGAATCAGTGGTCAGTCCAGCGTATTACGGGATCCCTCCTGGGGCTGTCCATGTCGGGCTGGGCTCGGACCGTCGATCCGGCCCCTCAATAGCTTCGGACGCGGACGACGTCGAGCTTTTGTCCCCGGGGTCGGGTGACGAGGAACAGGTGGACGTCAGCGACGTGGTCGGCGTGCTGGCCCCCGTGGACTCCGGAGATCCGTCGAAGGACCCCGTCCTCGTTCCAACGTTCGTAGGCGACCTGGGCATACTGTGGATCCCAGGCCCACCCGGTGGATCCGCCACCCTCCCCCATCGCGACCCCTTGGACCACGGTGGTCACGCGAATCTCCTCCCGGCCGTACTCGATGCTGAGCGCTCGCCCGAGCTCTTCCAGCCCCGCCTTGGTAACTGCGTACATGGACAGCATGGCAAAGACCTCAATGGTGGCCTCGCTCGAGGTATTGATGATGTCCCCACCCCCAGCTGCCCGCATGAGCGGGATCGCGGCGCGGCAGGTGTAGATGGGTCCCAAGAGGTTGGTCCGGAAATGGATCATGATTTCGTCGTCGGTGAGCGCGTCGAAGGGCACTGGCCGGTAGACGGCCGCATTGTTGATCAGGATGTCGAGCTTGTGCTGCTGGTGTTCGATCACCTCGAAGGCCGCACGCACACTGGAAGGATCCCCGACGTCGGTGGGAAGCCCGACCGCTCGAGGCCCAAGATCCGCCTCCATGTCCCGGAGCCGTTCGATTCCTCGAGCCAGTAGGTAGACGTGCGCGCCTTCGTCGATGAACCGCTTGGCAATCGCTCGACCCGATCCACTCGTGGCACCGGTCACTGCCGCCACCTTCCCTGCGAGGGCTCCCTGTTCGCCTCGTTGGTGATCGGTGCTTGCCGACGCCGAGTCACTCCCGCTTCGGGCCAGATCCTGGGTACGGGGTACCCCTTCGTCGTTCACCTGGTCTGCCTGGGTCACCGCTCTGCCCTCTCGCTCCTCAAGTTCGCTGATCGCGCAGATGAAGTCGCGCGGATGCAGTCTCGCGCGCACGCCGTTGACGATCGCGGGAAAATAGTGGTCTAATAGTCCGCGAGTTGGCACCGTGGAGGGGTCGCACCTCGGAGCGTCCGCTGGGAAGGCCCGGTGTGCAATCTCGCCACGGAGGTACGGTCGAAGGGGAGGATCCATGGCTACGGCGACTGAGGCTCCGCTGCGTTACATCGACTCCGATGGGCACATCCTCGAGCCCCCCACCGGGATGCAGGAATTCGCCCCTGCCAAGTACCGGGATCGGATCTGGCACATCGAGACCGATGACGAGGGAGAGTGGGTCGTCTTCAACGGAAACCGCCACCGCAGCACCGGGTTAGCGGGAACGGCTGGCTTCGCCGACGAGGACGTTGAGCGTGTGCGCAGCGGCCAGCTCACCTACACCCAGACGCGGCCATCGGGGTGGACGGCCTCGTTGCGACTCAAGGACATGGACATGGACGGCATCGAGCTTTCTGTCCTGTACCCCACAATGCTGTTGGGGCTCCAGAGCCTCACCGATGTCGAGTTTGGCCGAGTTCAGGCGCGCGCCTACAACGAGTGGTGCTCGGCGCACCTTCGTGAAGGTCAGGGTCGCCTGTTTGGCTCCGGAGCCCTCCCACCGATGCATCACCCCAGTGACGTGCAGGCGGTGGCGGACGAGATCCGTTATGTCGCCACGCTCCCAGGCATGGTCTCGGTGGTCATGCGCCCCAACCCCGCCATTGAATGGCGGCCCTTCAACGATCCCGTGTACGACCCGATCTGGGCTGCGGCGCAGGACACTGGCCTACCCATCGGATTCCATCCGTTCTTGGCCGCGGACCTCCCTGGCGCCTGCGACGGCTTGAAGCTTGCCCGCATGCGCAATCCCGATGGGAGCTACGTGAGCCTGGAGGAGTACGAGGAAATGCGGAACGCGCGACTTCGCCAGGAGAGCCAGGTCGCGCTTCCCAACATCTATTTCACCCAGGCGATCGCGAACCCGGTGGACGTGATGAGCGCCCTGTGCTTCATCACCTCGGGCGGTGTTGCCGAGCGGTTCCCTGGTGCGAAGTTCATCTTCTTGGAGGCCAATGGCGGATGGCTTGTTCCCTGGCTTGAGCGGCTCGATCACCACATGCGGAAGTTCCCCTGGGACGTACCGTGGTTGAAGATGCTGCCCTCGGAGTACTTCAAGCGGCAGTGCTGGATCAGCTTCGACCCCGACGAGACGATGCTGGCGTTCACGGCGCAGTCTCCATTGTGTGGGGCCGATCGCATCATCTGGGCGTCTGACTACCCGCACCCCGACGCCAAGTTCCCGGGGGTTACCCAGGAGTTGGCCAAGGCGCTCGAAGGTTTGAGCTACGACCAGAAGGTCGCCATCACCAGCAAGAGCGCGATGGAGCTCTACGGCATCAGCCTGTAGGCGCACAGGACCAACACAGCGTGGGCGCGGGGGTCGAGCCGCTCAGCGTCCTTGCAGCGCCGGAAGGACCTTGGATTCGTAGAGTTCGAGGCACTCCCAGGCGACATCCGGCGGCACGCCGCCGACCATGGGGTGGAGCATTGCGACGGCGTGTTCGCCTTGGGCTCGGAGTTCTTCGGCATAGGCCTCCGGCGTGATGACCCGGTACTGGCCCCCTTGGCGGAGCTCTTCGGCAGTGGCACGGTGGTACGGGCCCTGACCGCCAGCGCCCTCGAGCCATTCCGCGTAGGCATTGGTCTCGTGGAGGAAGTACGGCATGAGCCGAGGCCAAGCCGCCTCAGGATCCTCCGCGAGGAAGGTCGTGGTCATGGTGCCGATGGGAGATGGGCCAGGATCTGGTTTCCCCAGTTGCTGGCACTCCTGCCGGTAGACGTCCCACCACTGCGGACTGACTGGGAGAAAGCCGTCGGCGATCCGGGCCGCACGTCGAGCGGCGGCGGCAGAAGATCCCCCGAGGATCAACCGGGGGCCAGCTGGCTGGTGCGGTCGCGGGGTCACCCTGATCGTTCGACCGTGGAACTCGAAGGCCTCACCCGTCCACGCCTTTCGCAGGAACTCGATGACCTCGGTCGTCCGACGGGCACGCTCCGACATCGCGACGCCGTACATCTCGAACTCGCTCGCCACGTATCCGTTGCCCAGGATGAGGTCAATGCGGCCCCCCGAGAGCGCGTCCAAGACGGCGACATCTTCCGCGAGGCGCACCGGGTCGTAGAGCGGTGCGAGCAACGCAGCGATCGAGATCCGGATCCTGGTCGTCCGTGCGGCGATCCCTGCAGCCACGATCAGTGGCGACGGCAGGTAGCCGTCTGGCGATCCGTGGTGCTCAGAGAGCGCCACGCTGATGCCATCCCTGGCGTCAGCCCAGGCGGCCATTTCAACCGCCGCCTGGAGGCGGTCTGCCGAGGAAGTCTTGGCGAACGCTGGGTTACGTAAGTCGAAGCGCAGGGTCAGCATCCGGCCGTCCCCCTCCCGCTGGCGCTGCGGGACCGACGACCCTTCGTCGTCAGCAGATGCCTCATCTCAACGACCCTTCCAGACGGGCTGGCGACGTTCGATGAACGCCGTGGCACCTTCCCGAGCATCTTCGCTCCCAAAGACCTTTGGATGGAGGTCCGCCTGCATCGCCCACACCTGGGCCGGGGGCAGGTTGGCTGCCGCATGGACCAACTGCTTGATGGCCTGCACGGCGAGCGGTCCATTGCTCGTCACACGTTGTGCGAGCGCGACCGCGGCCTCGAGAACCTCGGTTTGTGGCACGACCTGGTTGATCAAGCCGAGGCTCAGGGCTCGATCTGCACTGATCGTGTCCCCGGTGAGGGTCAGCTCGTAGGCGACCGCCAGGGGGATCCGTCTGCTCAGGAACACGCCACCCCCTGCCGGGAACAGAGCCCGTTTGACCTCCGGGAGGCCGAACTGTGCGTTCTCTGCCGCGACCACCATGTCGCAGGCCAGCAGGAGCTCGAATCCTCCAGCCACGGCGGTGGCGTTGGCTGCTGCAATGACCGGTTTGGCAGCACCTTCGCGGATGAAGCGCTGGTAAGCCGAAGCCGCAGCGTTCTGTGCCGCGCTCGGCGGCGACTCCGCACCTTGAGCGAAGTTTCGCAGGTCCATTCCGGCGCAGAATGCGCGATCACCGGTTCCGGTGATGATCACCGCGCGGATGTCCGGATCGCGATCGGCCTCCTCGATCCCCGAACCGATGCCACTGATCACTGCTGCATTCAGCGCGTTTCGAGCTTCGGGTCGGTTGATCCGGATGATCCGTATGTCACCGCGTTGGTCCACTTCGACGTCAGCCATCGTGTTCCTCTCCTCGGTTTCAGCGATCCTCGGACCGTCTCGGTCCGAGGATTCCTGGCAGCGTATGGTGGTTCATCATGCGCCCCGGAGGAGGATCGCCCCCGCGGGTGTGAGGCCTCCACTCGACACGACAGCGACGCGGGCGTTCTTGCGCTGACGATCGCCTCCGTCCCCTCGCAGCTGAACGACCGCCTCGTGAACGAACCCCATACCATGTGTTCGGCCAGCTGACAGCTGGCCTCCGTGGGGGTTCAAGGCGAACATCCCCTCATCGAGGGAGATGTTCTTACCACCGGCGAGGAAGTCCTTGGCCTCTCCGATGCCACAGAAGCCGAGTCCTTCGATCCACGAAACGCAGTTGAACGTGAACCCGTCGTAGAGGCAGGCGACGTCCACGTCGTCGGGACGCAGGTCGGTACGTGTCCAAAGGTGCGCGGACGGACCGAGGACCTGGGGCTCGTGGGTCATGGTTGATTGAGCCCACTCCACGCGCTCGGTCATCTGCGTACCGATCGCCTCTACGAACACCGGTTTGGAACGTAGATCCTTCACCGTGTCGATGTGCGACACGACAACGGCAATCGAGCCGTCAGCAGGCACATCGCAGTCGTAGAGGCCGAACGGCCAACTGATCATCCGAGCTGAGAGATAGTCTTCCATGGTCAACGGGTCGCGGTAAATGGCCTTTGGGTTGAGGCCGGCGTTCCTCCGTTGATTGAGGGCGATCCATCCCAGCGTCTCCCGCGTCGTCCCATACTTGTGGAAGTGGTGCGACGCGTACATGGCAAGGTTGTTGGCCGCGGATCCAATCCCGTACGGACCGCTGAAGCCTGGTACACGACCGCCACCGCTGACAAAGCCGGCACCGTAAGGACTCGCGTTGCTTGCGCTTTGCGCACGCTGCAATGCGGCGAAGGTGGCTTGCCACACCGTCCGAAAGCACACGACGTGCTTGGCGATGCCGGCAGCCACGGCAATCATTGCCGCGATGACCGAACCGGCAGGACCGAAGGTCTCGCTTCCGCCGTTGTACCACGTGGGTCGGATGCCGAGAGCATCCTCAACAGCGCTCACACCCCCTTCGCTAAACCCACCCATCGGTGGGCCACCGGGATAGGTGGAGAGACCATCGATGTCCTCAATGGTCAAGCCAGCATCTGCGACTGCCGCCTTTATGGCTTCAACCGTGAGAGCGAGTGGTTGGCGCATGAGCCGGCGCCCGATTGCCGAGGTGCCGATCCCGGTGATTGCCACCTTGTCCTCGATTCGTTCGGTGCCGAGCATCGGACGGATCCAGCGCCGGTGATCCTCAGGAGCGGTTTCGTCGACGGGGAGCTCGGCGTCGGGCTCATCGAGCGGCACGAACAACGGGATCCAAACGTCTTCGTGGTGCTCGAAGCGAGCCCTCACCCGCATGCCGACTCGGACCTCATCAACTGCGACATCGACAATGTTGCTGATGATCCGTGCCCGTGGGTCTTCCTCAAGCGCGATCGTCGCAATGGCAAACGGTGGGGGGAACTTCGGATCCCACTGGTGATGGTTGATCGTCACGCCGACCACGACACCGCGTCCGCTCACATCTCGCCATCCGATGTCCTCCGACCGGCAGTACCGGCATACCGGCTGCGGAGGATGCAGCAGCGCGTGACAGTTTGCGCATTCGGTCAGACGCAGCACGCCGGCAGCGCCCGCTTCCCAGTACGGTCGATTGAAATCGTCGACCACGGGCAGCGGGCGCTGCACATTCGCCATCGTCAAGATGTCGCTCATGGCCGGGAGCTTTCCACGCTCCACTCGTTGTCGCCAGCTCGACGGGTCGTCATGCCCGTGCCGCGGACGCTTCGTAGAGCGCACGCCACTCGCGCTTCGAGCGGATGGTGGTGTCGACGTCGCGAGCTTGGGCACGAAGGGCTCCGACGGTAGCGTCGGATCGGGCGATGTGGCGGAACGGATCCCAGCCGAAGAAGCGGCAGGAATTCTGCCAGGTGATCTTCTCGATCTCAGCATCGGAGCATCCGGCGGCAGTCAGCTCGGCATGGACGAACTCCGGAGCATTGGGGAAGATCGAATCCGAATGGGGATAGTCGCACTCCCAGGCGATGTTGTCGATGCCGATGTCGTCTCGGATCTTCAGCGTTGCGGGATCCGTGACATAGCAGGCCAACGCGTGCTGGCGGAAGATGTCACTGGGGAGAAGGTCCCCGAAGTCGTGACCCAGCCACCGCTGATTGAGGTAGTGACGGTCGCAGCGGTTGAGATAGAAGGGGATCCAGCCGATGCCTCCTTCGGAGAAGGCCACCTTCAACTCGGGATAGTGACGAAATGCCGGCCCCCACAACAAGTCCTGGGCCGCGATGGCGGAGACCTGGGTCGCCAGGATGATGAGGTTGTCGATGGGGGCATCAGGAGCGCTGTTGATGGCCGCGAAGCCCTGACCGATGTGGAGGCACATCACCACCTGTTCCTCGGATGCGGCTCGGAAGAAGGGGTCCCAGTAGTCGACATTGTGATAGCTGGGGAGTCCCTGGAGGTGAGGAAGCTCGGGCATCGTCATGGCTCGGCAGCCCTTCTTGGCCACGCGGCGCACCTCGGCGGCCAGCGCATGGGGATCCCAGACCGGGGGGATCGCCAGGGGAATGAAGCGACCGGGATGCGACGCAGCCCATTCGTCGATATGCCAGTCGTTGTACGCCTGGGTCATGACCAAGGCGAGCTCCTTGTCCGGGCTGCGCTGGAAGTAGCCACCGGAGAACCCGACGAAGGAGGGGAAGCACATGGAGGCCAGGATCCCGTTGCGGTTCATGTCCCGGACCCGCTCGTTCACGTCGTAGGCGCCCGGCCGCATCTCGGCATAGGTCGTAGGGTCCATGCCCCACTCCTCCTTCGGCCAGCCGACAACGGCGTTCAGGCTGCCCGAGGTGCTCTCGGTACCCTGGAAGACCCACCGTTCGATTCCGTCTTCTTTGACCACGACTCGGGGCGCGTCTGATCGCCAGCGCTCGGGCACGTGGTGCTCGAACATGTCGCGGGGCTCGATGACGTGGTCGTCGATGCTGACGAGGATCATGTCGTCGGGGTTCACCGTCGGTCTCCTTCTGCCTCTTGGGTTCTGAGATATCCGGCTCCCACTGGCGCTCGGCTGGTGAGGCTCGGGTTGGAGCTCGGGCTCGCCTCCTCCTGTCGTTAATCGCTCTCTATTATTGCGCTCGCCGCCAGACGAGCCAGTGGGACTGCGGTGGGGGCCAGGCCGAGCGCGATGGCGATTGGTACGATGGGCGAAGGAGGGGGCTATGAGATCGAAGGATTCGAGGTGCCGATCATGACGGCCATTTCGGAAATGGTGTCGGCCGACGGGAAGGTCGGATCCGAGGCCGTGCTCTCGGCAACGGGGATCACGGTTCGTTTCGGGGGGCTGACCGCGCTCTCTGACGTGAGCGTGTCGATCCCGCCAGGATCCATCGTCGGGCTCGTGGGTCCCAATGGCGCCGGGAAGACCACCCTCTTCGGCGTGCTGTCCGGGCTGCTCAAACCCAATAGCGGTCGGGTGTTCCTGCTCGGGGAAGACGTGACGGGGGCGTCGCCGCAGGCGCGGGCCCGAAGAGGTCTCGCGCGAACCTTCCAGCAGCCCGAGCTGTTCAACGGCCTCACCGTGCGTGAGCACCTCGTGCTTGCCTACCGGGCCCGCCACGAGCGAGCTCGTCTGTGGCGCGACGTGTTCACGGCGGGG
The DNA here is from genome assembly GCA_021324045.1 of Actinomycetota bacterium. Classification (GTDB taxonomy): domain Bacteria; phylum Actinomycetota; class Acidimicrobiia; order Acidimicrobiales; family RAAP-2; genus JAJPJV01. Next base: position 106,266 of record JAJPJV010000001.1, read on the forward strand.
TGTCTCCGACGCCCGGCACGCGCAGAGACCGAGCGGGTGGAATCGTTGCTCGAGCTGCTGTCGTTGGGCGAGGTGGCTGACACCCTCGCAGACGTGCTGCCGCTGGGGACCAGCCGGTTGCTCGAAGTCGGGCGTGCGCTTGCCGCAAGCCCGTCCGTCGTTCTGCTCGACGAGCCGTTGTCCGGCCTTGACGTGCATGAAGCCGAGCAGTTGGCCAACGCACTGCAGCGAACCGTGAGGGAAGAGCACGTCTCGCTCCTGCTCGTCGAGCATGACATCGGCACCGTGCTCAATATCTCGAACCACATTTACGTGCTCGACTTCGGCCTGCTCATCGCCAGTGGTCCGCCGGAGGAGATCCGTGAAGACCCCCGGGTTCGCTCCGCCTACCTCGGCGACGAAGACGTGGCCGTCGGCCGCGTCGACATCGGATCGCACCACGGCGCTCGTTCGACCTCAGATCCGCACAACGAGGCAGCGGCCGGTCAGGAGCCTGACGTGGTCGAGGAACGCTCGACATGAGCGGTGCCGCGCTCGAGGTCGAAGACCTCTACGTCAGCTATGGACTCTCCCAAGCACTGTTCGGGGTCGACATCTCCGTGGACGCCGGCAGGGTTCTGGCGATCTTGGGGCGCAACGGTGCCGGCAAGAGCACCTTTGGTCGTGCGGTTTCCGGGCTCGTGCCCGTGGCTCACGGTCACGTTCGCTTCGACGGCGCAGAGATCACCGGCAAAGCAGCCCACCGGATTCGCAAGGCAGGCCTGACCTACATCCCAGAGGGACGGGGGATCTTTCCCGGGCTGTCGGTCATCGACAATCTCAAGATGGCAACCCGGCAGGCGGGCGGCCGCACCGAGCGCCAAGAGGCCATCGATCGTGCCATTACGCTGTTCCCGGTGCTCGGCGCTCGCCGCCAGCAGCGGGCGGGCAGCCTCTCAGGTGGGGAGCAACAGATGCTTGCCCTGGCGAGGGCGCTCGCTGTCGAGCCCAAGCTCATCATTGCCGACGAGATGTCGCTCGGCCTCGCGCCGCTCATGGTGGACCAGGTCTTCGAGAGCCTCGAGCGGGTCCGGGCTGATGGGATCACGATCATCCTCATCGAACAGTTCATCCACCGGGCACTGGCGTTCGCTGACGATTGTGTGATCCTCACGCGGGGCACCGTCGGATGGCGTGGGCCCGCCAGCGCCGCCGGTACCGAGGTGCTGGAGCAGTATCTCGGCGAGGCCAGTGCCGTGCCACCCGATTCGCCGAATGGGTCGCAACCGGTTGCCAAGGAAGGATCGCTTGGCTGAAGCCACGGTCGGTCGCGCGGCGAGGGTTGGCCGCGAGGCCGCAACGCTGGGCTACCCAGTCGCGGCGCGACCTGAATTGCTGCCCGTGTCCGGCGGGAGGTCCGTTCGTGGAGCGACCCGCTCCGAGGCGTATCGATGACGCTGTTCGCCTTGGTTCATGGTGGCGCCCACGGTGGGTGGTGTTGGGAACTGCTGGTTCCCGAGCTCGAAGCTCGTGGTCACTGGGCCGTCACGCCCGACCTCCCCCTCGAGGACCCCTCGGCAGGAGTCGAAGCCTGGGCTCGGACCGTTTGGAACGCGATCGATGCCTTCCAGCCAGGCGCTGAAGGTCGCGACATCGTGGTTGTCGGCCACTCGCTCGCGGGCTTGGCCCTCCCAGTCATCGCTTCGATGCGCCCGGTGCGGCGCTTGGTGTTCCTCGGCGCGATGGTCCCAGTTCCCGGGCGGGCCTATGCCGACTACCTCGCGGACGAGCCTGGCGCGGTCATCTTCGATGGTTCCGTTCGTCCCGGCGACGAAGTGGGCGATGGTCCGATCTCCTGGCGCGCGGCCCGGGAGGGCTTTTACCAAGACTGTCCGGAACCGCTTGCCAGAGCAGCCTGGCGACGCCTACGCCCTCAGTCCGATACGGTCTTCACGGAACGATGCCCCATCGATCGCTGGCCCGACGTGCCGTCCACGTACATCCTGATGACCGAGGACAGGGCCGTGGGTCAGGAATGGTCTCGTCGCGTCGCCAGGGAGCGGCTCGCAGCCCAGTTGATCGAGCTCCCAGGAGGCCATTCCCCGTTCTATTCGCGCCCAGTGGAACTGGCCCAGGTACTGACGTCCTTACAGTGACTGACCAACTGGCGGCTTGATCGCCCGAGTTGCGAGGAATGCGGGGAAGTACGGCACTGTGACGTCTTCTTCGAGCGCGTAGTCCTCGTAGAGGCCGGTGATGACGAATCCCGCGTCGAGCTGCCCGCCGAGCTGGTCTTCGAGCGAGTGCCCGAAGCAGAGCGGTTCGTCGGGGTCTCGCACCTGTTCGCGCTCTGCGGGGCTCAATGAGGTGAGGTCCGAATAGGGCACGGCGTACTTGAGCTCGAGCACGCCTTCTGCCTCCTTCAGCCGGTCGAAGCAGAAGTACAGGGGATTGACGAAACCCGCAAGTAACGTTCCTCCGGGGCGTAGGACCCGGAAGCACTCCCGCCATACCGGTCGGACATGTTCGGAGAAGCAGTTCGAGCAGGGATGGAAGACGAGGTCGAATGTCCCGTCCTCGAACGCCGACAGATCCGCCATGTCGCCGCGAACCGTTTTGAGGTCGAGCTTCTCGCGGGCTGCGACCGAGCGATCCTGGGCGAGTTGGCGCACCGAGTTGTCAAAGACGGTGACCCTGGCCCCGGCGGCAGCGAGCAGTGGCCCCTGCTGGCCACCGCCTGATGCCAGGCAGAGCACCGAGGCGCCCGCCAGCGGGGGAAACCACGCTCTGGGCACCGCCCGGCGCGGCGTGAGGAGTACCGACCATTCCCCGCCGCGGGCGCGCTCGACGCGGTCGTGGTCGACCGGCACCGTCCAGACGTTGCCGTTCTCGACCTCTTTGTCCCAGGCTGCGCTATTGAACGCAAGAACGTCCACGTGTACTCCAACTGGCTCTTCCGGAGTCAGTGAGGTCCAGGGCGCGAGGCGACGCCGGCACGATTGCTGGGTGTGCAGAGAGTGCCTCGCCTGAATAGCGTCTGTTGGGCCGAAGCGATCGCCTGGCCCGCAACGGTGGCGCCGGTTGTAAGCGCTGGACACTGGGAAGGGGGTGAAGGGTCACCGGCGACGCCTGACGCGTGTGAGCCACGACTCCGGTTCGGTTCAGCGCTGCCGGACGATCTATTTCTTCGGCTGGATCTTCACCCCGGGGCCCGGGACGAACAGGCTCTCGTGACCGTCGTCCCATCGAACCCAGAGCCGCTGGTGGTCACGGTCACCCTCGGTACGGACGACCTCTCCGCTTCGGCGGCCCTGTCCAACCTTCGTGCCCTCGACAAGGAGGTGGTCACCCTCGTGCGCTTCCATGTCCCCTCCTTTCTCTCGCGTCCACGAATACCCCTTTGTCGCAGGAATACCCCTTTTAGGTAATAACACGGCACGACCCGCCCTGCGAGCGCCTGGCGCGGTTCGTAAATTGGACGTGGGTCTTGGCTGCGAAGGCAGCGTTGAGGAGCGATCGCAATGGACCTCAGCGACGCAAAAGGACCTGGTGAACGAGCGCTCAGGGCGATGGCCGAAGCTGCCCGCCGCGCTCGAGAGGCGACCGCGTTGGAGTCGAGGACCGCGCCGGGGCAAACCGCTCCAGCACTGAGAGAGCCCTCCAGGAGGCAGCAGCGACCCGCTCGGACCCGACGCGTCAGGGCACAAAATGTTCCTTCGGGCGCGCGGGACCAGTTGGTGTCGCCTCCCACCCGAACAGCGGACCACGGCATCAGAGACAGCGAGACGACCGATGGGGTCATCCGGCATCCCAGCGAGCTCTCGACGCCGCCACGTGCGCTCCGCCTCACCGTCATCGGAGCCGCCGCGTTGGTCATCCTTTCGGGCGCCACGCTCCTGATCGCGCGTACAACCAAGTGGATCCCCTCAGTTGGGCCGGTAGCCAGCCAAAAGGAACAGGTTCACCAACGGGTTCGGGGGCCGGCCCACCCTCCTGCCATTGCCGGACCAGCTCAGCCGATACCGTCGCCGGGCTCCGTTCAAGCTCCAACCGCATCCGCCGGTAACTCCCCGCAGTTGACTTCCCTCGCTCCGCCGAATGGGTCAGCCGGCCAGACCGTGGTGGTCACCGGCATGAACTTGTTCAGCCCCGACGGGCGCGTCCAGGCGTTCTTCTCCGGGCAGGAGGCTCCGACTAGCTGTACATCGGAAACGTCGTGCACGGTGACCGTTCCGGATCTTCCCGGCCCACAGCGTGATGTCCCGGTGACGATCGTCACAGAAGCCGGAACTTCCAACGCGATCTTTTTCTCGTACGGCTGACCCGTTCGTCGCTGCCCTGAAAGCGACGGTGAAGTGAGTTGCTGGGTCCAGCTACTGGCTCTCGGTTCCTCCGAGCTCACTGGCGAGCCGCTCGCCAATTACAAGGGCAGTTGCAGGTTCGGTGTTGGCCCGACCGACCAGCCAACAGGAGATCGGAGCAGCAGTTCGCTCAGAGGCGTGAGCGGCGATTCCTGCAAGTCGCAGGAGCGAGCTCGCGACTTCGTCGTCTGGTGGCTCTGTGCCAATTTCGCGCGCGAAAAGCTCAACCCATTCCCGAGTGGTCAGTGTCATGGGTACGACCGTAGTCGCGCATGCCGGAGACCTCAGGCGCCGTAGAGGGAGGCAGGGCTCCGCCCGTCTGTGATCACTCGGCGGCGCGAGATCTTCCACTCGCCATCAACCGCTTGATATTCATCGATGTATCGACCCCAATGATCCAGCCCAACTCTGGTGAGAACGAGGAAGTAACAGCGTCCTCGTGCGTGCGTTTCATCGATCAGATCAATCTGATGAGTTCCGGTGATGTGCCGGAGATATCTGGACGGGTCACCTTGGGTGATCTTGTCTCGCACTCCGGTGAAGATCGAGCGAATCTCCTCGAGACCTGAACGTGGCCCGTCCGGGAGCTCCATCACTGCGTCTGCAGTGAACAGTTCCAAAACCTGCTCGAAGCGACCGCTGTCACCGTTTGCGTTGTAGCGGGCAACGAGATCCCGAATCGCCTCGCGGGCTGATAGTTCCCAATGCTCCATCTTTCCTCCAGATCCTCGATGCCGAAGGAGCGCCGGGAAATGTTCGTCCAACGGGCGCGGTTCCGCCAAATGCTGAGCACGTTCGGTGCCGTGGGACGGTGATGATGGTTCGCTCCAATCGAGCAGTTCGGGCGATTGCTCGCTCGCAGCAATAGGATTTGGCAGTGGATGGCTCGCCGGTCGAGGTCCTCATGGATTTCGTCGCTCGTTGCCGGCGTGCTCCCCAAGCGTTCACGAGGCGATCGGTCGGGATCAGGGAAGCAAACGTGCTGACGCCAACGGGCTAGGGAGATGCAATTGACACGTGACCGTCGAAGACAGCCATGACGTGATGCCGAGCAGCAGGCTGGCTTTGTCGCAGTGCACGTTGTGGGCACCGCGGACGAGTTCGCTCCAGCTCGAAAGAAAGCCGCTCCACAACCGACGGAGATGCCGGACCAGGGCGTCACGCGAGCGCTGAGTCTTTGCTGATGGTACGGACTTCGCAAGTGACCCACGAATACGGCTGGCGCCCGCTCGGGAACGAGTGGTGACGACCTCGGCTTTACGGCTGGGGTGGATGCTGTAGCAATGGACGGAATGCCGGTACGGAGCATCCGATCGGAGGTGAACGGTTGCCATGAGGGTTGGTGTGATCGGCCGGGGATTCGGCGCGCGGGTGGTTGCTCCGGCATTCGAGGCTACCGAAGGATGTGAGGTAGTCGACGTCGTCTCTGCGCGTGACATGGCAGCGGTGTCGGCACTATGTCGTCGGTCCGACGTAGACCTCGTCTCAGTGCATTCACCCCCCTTCCTACATGTCGAGCATGTCCGTCTTGCTGTCGAGGCCAGGCACGACGTTCTTTGCGACAAACCATTCGGTCGCAATGCCGAGGAGGCTGCCGAGATGCGGGCCATTGCAAGCGACGCAGGTGTTCTGCACTTTTTGAATTTCGAGAACCGGTACAACGTGTTGTGGCCCCTCCTACGTCGCGTCATCGCTGACGGTTTGATCGGTAAGCCGCAGCACGTTTCCATCACCATCTTCATGTCGACTTCCCGGACACCGATTCGACCATACGGGTGGATGTTCGATGCTGCGGCCGGGGGAGGATGGCTCGGTGCTATGGGCTCCCATCTGATTGACTTCACTCGCTGGACCTTCGGCGAGATCACCGAGATCCACGGTCAGCTTCAGAGGGCGGTCGTCGAGCGTCCTGATGCAGACGGCAAGCTGGTGCCTTGCAGCGCGGAAGACGGGTTCACGCTCACGATGAGGACCGACGAGGGGGTTACGATCGCAATGAGCAGTAGCTCCGCTGCCCCAGTGAACCTCCCAGTGTCGTTGCTCGTCGTGGGCTCGGAAGGCATCGTGGAGGAGAGGGCGGATCAGCTTGTCGTCCACCAGCCCGATGGCGACCGAGAGCTGTTCAACGCGGATTCGGGTACGAACTCGTCATTTGCGGCACAACTCCGATATGCCGTGGTCCTCCGGGATGCGGTCCATGCTCGTCGGGTGCCGGCGGATGTGCCGACCTTCGATGATGGCCTCGCGTGTGCCGTCGTGATGGACCAGGTTCGAGCTTCATGATGGGAAAGGGGAATGGACGAGGGTCAGAGCCGTGCCGATCGTGATGGCGCGTTGGGAGGACAACAGATGAGAAGAAGCCTCAGGATGAGAAGAAGCCTCGAACCAAAGGAGGGTCCCGGTCAGTTGACGATGTCACCAGTGCGTCCTCGGAGTGTCGTTCGATGAACGACGCAGAGCTCGCACCGAACCGATTGTTCCAGTTCGACTCCTTGTTCCGACCGGAGGTCACGAGAATCCCTCAACCGTATTTCAAGCGGATGCGTGAGACGAATCCGGTACTGCGAACCGCGTCAATGTGGACGGACGGTAGCTCGACTGTGCGCAATGCACAGCGACGTAGATTTCGTGCTGCACAATCCGACTGTTTTCTCTCGAGGTTTGGTCAAGTTTCTCTCGAGGTTTGGTCAAGGAAACGGCCTGGGATATCCAATGCTTCCTGTCAACGTCGATCTGCCTGACCACCTCAAGCACCGGCGCCTCCTCGGCCCGTACTCTGGACCTCGCCGAATGAACAAGCTCGAAGCTGACATTACGCGACGTCGCGTATGCGCTCATTGACACGTTCATCCAACGAGGAGAGTGCGACTTCACCTCTGAGTACGCCATTGGTACCTCTCGGGCACTGTCTTCCTGCGTCTTATGGGAATCCCGTCACACGAGCTCGTCCGGCGGGCGTAGCTTGTCTTCGACCGCGCGCTTCGAGCGGTTGATCGCCGACTGCCGGCGGGAGTCACGGCACGATCTGGTCTCGGACTTGGTCACGAGTAGAATCGACGACGCTCCTTTGAGCGAGGAGGAGTTGCTCGGGATCTGTCACCTCTGTTGGTTACCAGACTCGATGCGGTGACGAGAGGTTGACCCTCGCTGCTTCTTCACCTTCCTCAGTCGTAATGCTACGCGTCGCCACCGCAGCGTTGCGGATCAAACGATCATCCCAGCAGTAGGGAGGAGATGATCGGGTTCGAGTCGCCGGTGCCGTTCCTGCCCCGTGTCTGTAGCACTGGCACGGGGTGAGGGGCTGCGCGATCTCGCCGGGCGAGAATGCGATCGTGCTGCTCGGCTCGGCCAACACCGACGAGCAGGTCTACGACCATTCCAAGATCGTCGACTTCGACCGGCGCGTCATCCGTCACCTCGGTTTTGGCGCAGGTCCGCATCGATGCCTCGGTTCGCACCTTGCTCACCTCAAGCTGCGGGTGAGTCTCCGGGAATGGCACGAGCGCATCCCGAGCTACCACGTCCGACCCGACGTGGAACCGGACTTCGAGAGGATCAACCGACAGGCCGAGTTGACTTCCTCGCGGCGAGAGTGGCGCCGGCGCCCGTGCCTGCTGGCGCGATGCCGGCGCCCGTGCCGGCCTCGCAGCGCGATCGCCGATCTCGGGCTGAGCTGACAGAGAATCGCGATCGGGGTTCGACCGAAGAGCGGGCGACGGGAATCGAACCCGCGTTCTCAGCTTGGGAAGCTGATGTTCTGCCTCTGAACTACGCCCGCCAGCGGGTAAAACCCTAGTCGCCGAGCGCCACGCCGATGTGCTGGCCTCGGTGCCATGGCGGCAGCCGGACCTTGCTGGTGGACGGTCGGTTGCGCAGACAGGGCCGGTGGGTCGTGCCTCGGGGGTGCTGGTTTGTATCAAGATCGGCCCCGAAGCGGCGCTCATTGTTCTTTGCGGGTTATTCTTCGCAAGCTCGGTGCAAACGTCCGGGCTGGGAGTCGCCGGCGAAGGCCGCCGGCGCTGCGGCTCGCTTGAAATGCGGTGTGCACCGAGGTCCTGGCCTGGAGGAGACTGAACGACCATGCCGGTGAGGATTGCTCTTGGAATGGCAGCGACGGCCATCGCCCTGGTGGTCGCCGGCCGCCGTTTTTGGCTCATCTCGCGCCTGGTCCGCTCCGGTCAACCCGCCCCGGGGCGCACCGGTCAGCTTCGTCGGCGTGCTGAGGCCGAGCTGGTGGAGGTCGCCGGCCAGCGGAAACTGCTCAGGTGGAGCCTCTCGGGGACGGCCCATGCGTTTACCTTCTGGGGCTTCATCATCTTGATGTTCACCATTCTCGAGGCCTACGGAGATCTGTTCTCGAAGCGTTTCGCCATCTGGGGATTCGGTCACAACCCGGTGCTCGGCTTCATCGAGGATTTTTTCATCGTGGCGGTGCTGGTTGCGCTTGCAACGTTCTCGGTGATCCGGATCCGCCAGGCACCAAAGCGCAGGGACCGACAATCGCGTTTCTATGGATCCCATACCGGTGCTGCGTGGGTCACCCTGGCAATGATCGCGGGAGTGATGATCACCCTTTTGCTCTACCGAGCCGCCCAGACGAACACGGGAGATTTTCCCTATACCTGGTGGGCATTTGCTTCGCATGTCGTCGGAAAGGCCCTGCATCCGTTAGGTGCCGGCGTCAATGCTGACCTGGAGACGACATTTGTGATCCTCAACGTCGCTGTGATCATGGGGTTCCTCGTGTTCCTCTCCTATTCCAAGCACTTACACATCGCAGTGGCACCGATCAACGTCGCCTTTTCAAGGCGGCCACGAGCACTCGGAGGGCTCGACAAGACACCCGACATGGACATGGAGCACGTGCGTGAGGACTCGGTCTTCGGCGTCGGGATCATCGAGCAGTTCACCTGGAAGCAGATGTTGGACTTCGTCACCTGCACCGAATGTGGTCGCTGCCAATCGGTCTGTCCCGCGTGGAACACAGGGAAGCCGCTTTCGCCGAAGCTCGTGATCATGGGTCTGCGAGACAATATGTTTGCTTCTGCCGATCGCTTGCTCGGCAGAGGAAAGCCGGGATCCTCGGGTGGCCCAGATCGCAATGTTGACGTTCAGACTCTGGTGCCCAGCACGATCGAACCCGACGTGTTGTGGTCCTGCACAACGTGTGGAGCGTGCGTGGAGGAATGTCCGGTCGACATCGAGCATGTCGACGCAATCGTGGACATGCGCCGCTACGAGGTGCTCATGGAGTCACGCTTCCCATCGGAAGCAAGCCTGATGCTCCGCAACATCGAGAACCAGGGCGACCCCTGGGGACTTGGGCGTGACAAGCGCATCGAGTGGACAGAAGGTCTGGACTTCGAGGTTCCCATCGTTACGGACACAGTCCCCGACGACATCGAGTACCTGTATTGGGTCGGCTGCGCGGGGGCTCTGGACGAACGGGCTCGCAAAGGCGTGCAGGCAACGGCGAGGATGCTCAACCGCGCAGGTGTGTCTTTCGCCATTCTCGGTCCGAAGGAGTCCTGCACCGGTGATCCTGCTCGCCGTCTCGGCAACGAGTTCCTCTACCAGGAACAAGCCAAGACCAATATCGAGACGCTCATGCAGGCGAGGGCAAGAAAGATCGTGGTGACTTGTCCCCACTGCTTTAACACGATCAAGAACGAGTATCCCGCGTTGGGCGGGGATTTCGATGTCATCCACCATGCGCAGCTGCTGGATCACCTTGTGTCCACGGGTCGCCTCGCCCCGACGTCTGGCTATGAGGCGAAGGTGACCTATCACGATCCGTGCTATCTCGGGAGGCACAACAGGGTGTTCGACGAACCCAGGTCGGTGCTCGACGCGATTCCAGGGGTTCGCCAGATCGAGATGCGACGCTGCAAGGAACGAGGCTTCTGCTGCGGTGCGGGGGGCGCTCGAATGTGGCTGGAAGAGAAGATCGGCAAGAGGGTGAATGTCGAGCGCACCGACGAGGCACTCGGGACGGGAGCTGACGTGGTGTCCACCGCGTGCCCCTACTGCATGATCATGCTCGACGATGCTGTGCGCGCCAAGAGCAAGGAGGACGAAGTGAAGGTGCTCGATCTCTCACAGATCGTCGAGGCCTCCCTTGGAGAGACCAGGGTGGTGGGGGCGCGGTCCGAATGAGGACCGGACACGGGTAGGGAGCTGAGGACCAGCGCCTGCGGGAGACGTCGGGTCGGTCGACTACTGTCCGTAGGCAGCGACGGGCCGAAACCGAATGACGAGGCGGCGCTCGTTGACCATCGCTGTTCGGAACTCGTCCCAGTCAGGGTGTTCTCCTGAGACTGCCCGGTAGAGTTCGATGAGTTCGTTTACCGTCGGGTCCTGGGGCTCACGGGCAACCGGAGTCAGCTCGGCTATTCCGTCCAACACGGCATAGTGCCAGAACGAGTCGCCGGGCACATAGAGCAATGCCCTGGGATCACGCCGGAGGTTGCGGGTCTTCGCGCGGTCGTCGGTCACCGAGATCCGCGCCACGCCGTCGTCTTCGAGGGAGAAGACGATGTTGGAAAGCTGAGGCCGCCCGTCTCTTCGGATTGTCGCAAGCACGCCCTGGTGGCGGCCCTTGGCAAAGGTCATCGCGTCGTGGAGATCCATGGCCTCTCTTCCCCAGTGGACGCAGACTTGCAGATGGGCGTGTCCTGTGCAACCAAAGCACGCGCTACCCTTCCGAGGGTTCGACGAGTTGCCGTCCCCTCTGAGCCCTGCCCGAAGAGGCAACGGTGCTCCGTCGTTGTCCGTCGATGCACTCGAGGCGTGACCGATGAAAGACCAACCAGGTAGCGCTCGGATCTCCGAGCGTTTGCGTAAAGCCCTGCTCAAGCCGGTAGATCCTGGCAGCTCCGAGCCGACGGGACCGACGAAGGAGGCACCGCGCTCGCTCGAGGAGCTGGAGGCAGCGGCCAAGAGCGCTGATGACAAGGAGCGTCTCATTGGGCTTATCGCCGCGCCGTTCGCTGCAGCGATCGGCTTGCTCGTCACCAACGACCTCATCAGGAACGATCCACCGGTTGGGAGCAAGCTCCACGTCAGCATCTCGCTGTACCACGACCTGACCTACGTCCTTCTTGCTCTGGCGATCGCGATGCTCGCGACGGCGTGGTTTCGTAAGCGTCTCTACTTGGCCGTCGTCATGGCCTTGTACGGCCTGGCCGTTTTCAATCTCCACTACTGGGGCTTCGGGGTGCCCTTCGTCATGGTCGGGGCCTGGCTGATGGTGCGTTCCTACCGCTTCCAGCGCGAGTACCGCAGCGCGAGCGACGCGGCTCACAGCCGGCCATCGCGAGGCGCTGGAAGGATACTCGGCCCCACGCCTCCGCAAGCCAGCAAGCGCTACACGCCTCCCGCACCACGGCGCCGCTCAGCAAGTTGATTGCGAGGGTGGCCGTCTGGTCCCAGCAGTGGCGCAGCGAGCGGTTCCAAGTCCTTGCATCGAGCGGGCTGGTCGTGATGGGTCGTTCCATCGCTTCACCGAAGGCTGGTGAGCGAGCCACGAAGACCGCCGAACCGCAGGCTGCGATCTCCGATGGACCAGCTGACATCAGCGGTGGCGCGGGTCGATAGGCGAGACGACGAGAGTCGATCGAACCTCCAACGTCTGTGCGTTCCCCCGATGGTGATCCGTTAATCCGGTGGTAACACGGGCGTGACGTTGCGGAAACTCCTGTGGTTCATCCTGAGGGGCGCCTACAGGTCGAGCACGTCGGTGACGGTGCAATCCGTGGACCCGTGGGCCAATAACGGTACGAGAGGAGAGGGCACAGAGGGTGGTGCACCTGTTGGCTGGAGCAGTTCAGGTTCCGTATCCCAGCTGGCTCAATCCCGGCGACAACACCTGGCAGATCGTCGCAGCCACGCTCGTGGGTCTGATGAGCATCCCGGGGCTGGCAGTCCTTTACGCGTCGATTGTTCAGAAGAAGTGGGCGGTGAACATCCTGACCATGATGTTCGCGGGATTTTCGCTCGTCCTTGTCGCCTGGGTGCTGTGGTCGTACAAGATGGGCTTCGGTTCGACGTCTCTGGGCGGGGGGGTGCACAACGGTGTACAGACTCAGCTCAGCCACGTCGGTTGGTGGAAGCATTTCTGGGATAACTTCGTCGGCAAACCTGGGCAGATCACGAATGCCCACATGGAGCAGGGCCAGGCGGTTTCGGCTGCCAACACGCTGATCCCGTTCCATTTTCCGACGACGTCGCTCGCCTACTTCCAGTTCGTGTTCGCGGCGATCACCCCATTGCTGTTCATGGGGAGCGTCATCGGCAGGATCAAGTTCAGTGCCTGGTGCCTTCTCGTGCCGTTGTGGTCGACCTTCGTGTATGCAATCGACGCCTTCCTTTTGTGGGGCGGCGGATATTTCGCCCAGGAAGGCGCGCTCGACTTCTCGGGCGGGTTCGTCATCCATATGTCCGCGGGCATATCGGGTTTCGTAGCCGCATGGGTGCTCGGGCCCAGGCTCGCCCGTGACCGCCAACATGCGATCCCGAACAACCTGGTCATGGTGGCAGTTGGCGCGGGAATTCTGTGGCTGGGTTGGAATGGCTTCAACGGCGGCGATCCCTATTACGCCGGAGTTGACGCCGCGGCTGCGGTGATCAACACGAATCTGGCGACCGCATGCGGGGTACTCGTCTGGATGGGTATGGATGCATGGCTGAGTAAGGCGAGAAAGCCCACGTTCCTGGGCGGTGTGAACGGCATGATCTGCGGCCTGGTCGGCATCACGCCGTGCGCCGGTTGGGTCAATGGTTGGGGCGCCATCCTTGTTGGCGTCATCGACACGGCGATCGTCTGGACGGCATGGAACTACCTGTCCAAGGTGAGACCATTCAGCAAGGTTGACGACGCGCTCGGGGTCGTTTACACCCACGGCATTGCCGGCCTGTTCGGCGGTTTGATGTTGGGGCTCTTTGCCGACCCGAACATGATCGAGTACGGATGTGGCACTCTGAACCCTGCGGGGCAGGTAGTGAGAACCTCCCAGCACGCGTATGTCACCGCCAGTGGGCATTGCACGCCGTTCTCAGTCGGCGGGTTGATGTATACGGGCTCGTTCCACCAGCTCTGGGAGCAATTTCGCGCGGCGCTTTTCGTGCTGATCTGGTCCGCGGTGGTTACCTTCGTCCTGATGAAACTGATCGGGTTCGTCCTGAGGGGCCTGCGGTACAACAATGAGGTGCTCGAGGTCGGCGACGTCGCCATCCACGACGAGGAGGCCTTCCCGGCGGAGACGATTGCCGTGCGCTCCGGCGGGGCCTTCGAGATGGCAGGTCTGGCGACAGGTTCGACGTCACCATCGATGATGGGAGAACCACTGGAACCGCCACCCCCGAGTCGGCGGGTGTGAGGGCGAGGAGGACGAAAGGAGCGCAGCCATGAAGTTGATCACCGCAGTCCTGAAGCCTTTCAAGCTCGACGATGTGAAAGAGGTTCTCAAGGACCTCGGGGTACGCGGGATGACGTTGACGGAGGCGCAGGGTTTCGGGCGCCAACGTGGCCATACCGAGGTCTATCGGGGCGCCGAGTACGAGGTTGATTTCGTCCCCAAGCTCCGGCTCGAAGTGCTCGTCGACGATGCGCAGAGCGATGAGGTGGTTGACGCCATCGTGCGGACCGCTGCCACCGGCAAGATCGGTGACGGGAAGGTTTGGGTGGTTCCGGTGGAAACGGTGGTGCGGGTCCGCACTGGTGAACGTGGCGCGGACGCCATCTGACGGCAGTGAGACGACCGATCCAGCCTCGTCCCGAGGGGCGAGGGGCAGGGGCGTGGAGCCCTCGTGGCCCCTTCCGGTCGTGCCGTCAACGAGTCGTTCGGCGTCACCGTCTCGCCACCCCGCGCGCGGCTGATCGGGTACCCGGCGACGAGCGGCTGCCTGAGTCGCCAGGGCGGCCGGCAGATGCTGGCGCTGCTCAGCCCGCTTGGCGAGCGACGGCCTCGGCAGCGGCTCGAGCCGCGTCGAGGTCACCGAGGTATTGCGCCTCGAGGACCGCCAGGCTCTCGTCGAAGCGGTATCGGTAAGGGATCCCGGTCGGGATCTCCAGTGCCGGGATGTCGGCGTCGCTGATGCCCTCGATGTGCTTTCGCAACGCACGGATGCTGTTGCCGTGGGCCACCACGAGGACCGCGCCACCCACTGACCCCCAGCGGAGGAGGTCGGGAACGAGCGCGTCTTCCCAGTAGGGGACGGCCCGACGGACCACGTCGGCAAGGCATTCAGTCGCGGGCAGGGCGCTTGGCGGGAGGTCGTGATAGCGCGGGTCCTCCGCTTGACGTGCAGCCTCCTCGGGGGTCAGCGCTGGGGGTGGTTCGTCGTAGCTGCGCCGCCAACGTTTCACTTGTTCGAGCCCGTAGACTGCAGCTGTCTCCTTCTTGTTCCTGCCCTGGAGAGCGCCGTAGTGCCGCTCGTTCAGCCGCCAGTGGCGGCGGACCGGCAGCCAGCTGCGACCCGCGGCCGCCAAGGCGAGCTCCGCTGTTCTGATGGCCCGTGTGAGCACCGAGGTGTGGACGACACGGAGGTCGAGGTCGGGTTCCTCCGCGAGCAGGCGTCCGGCGGTCGAGGCTTCCGCTTGTCCCGCCGGGGTCAGGTCGACGTCCACCCATCCGGTGAAGAGGTTCGCGGCGTTCCAGGTCGATTCCCCGTGGCGGAGGAGCACCAGGTCGGGCACCGGGGGGAGCGTACCTCCGGGTGGGGGAGCGTTGGCAACGTCAGCGGTCCGAGGGTGGTGACCGTGCCTGGCCTCCGTCGACCGGTCGTGTGGGCTCGTATAAGGCGGCCCGTGGCCTGCCCCAGCATCCGCGTCGGCAGGAATGAAACAGGTTTGTAGCAGAAAACTTGTATCATCTAGACTCAACTTTGCTATATTGATTGTCTAGGCCGAGTGTTGGAGTCCTCGGCAGTGGTGTAGGAGCCGGTGCGTCATGCAAACCGGTGGGGAAGGGAACGCAAGGAGCAGACATGGCCAAGGCTGTCGGAATTGACCTGGGAACGACCAACTCCGTCGTGAGCGTCCTCGAGGCGGGGGATCCGGTCGTGATCCCGAATGCCGAGGGGAGCCGGACCACGCCATCGGTGGTGGGGTTCTCGAAGAGTGGCGAGGTGCTCGTCGGCGAGGTCGCCAAGCGTCAGGCGATCACCAACCCGGAGCGGACCATCCGCTCGGTCAAGCGTCACATGGGCACCAAGTGGACGATCGACATCGATGGGAAGGCGTATACCGCCCAAGAGATCTCTGCGCGCATCCTCGGCAAGCTGAAGCGAGATGCTGAGGCGTACCTGGGTGACACGGTCAACCAGGCAGTCATCACGGTGCCGGCATATTTCGACGACGCGCAGCGGACCGCTACCAAGGAGGCGGGACAAATTGCCGGCCTTGAGGTCCTACGGATCATCAACGAGCCGACGGCCGCCGCGCTGGCCTATGGCCTGGACAAGGAGGGCAAGGATCAGACGGTCCTCGTCTTCGACCTCGGTGGGGGCACGTTTGACGTCTCCATCCTCGAGATCGGCGAGGGCGTCTTCGAGGTGAAGGCGACCTCGGGGAACACTCACCTCGGCGGTGACGACTGGGACCAGAAGATCATCGACTGGTTGATCAAGACCTTCAAGGACACCGAAGGGGATGACCTCTCCGGTGACAAAATGGCCATGCAGCGGCTGAAGGAGGCGGCCGAGAAGGCAAAGATCGAGCTCTCCTCGCTCCAGGAGACCCAGATCAACCTTCCGTTCATCACGGCCACCTCGGAAGGCCCCAAGCACCTCGACATCCGCCTCACCAGGGCAAAGTTCAACGAGCTGACCTCCGATTTGGTCGATGCGTGCCGCGGACCCTTCGAAGCGGCGATCAAAGACGCCGGGCTGACGACTGCCGATATCGACCACGTCGTGCTCGTTGGCGGTTCGACCCGGATGCCGGCGATCCAGGACCTCGTCCAGTCCTTGACGGGCAAGGAACCCCACAAGGGGGTCAATCCCGACGAGGTCGTCGCTGTGGGTGCTGCCGTGCAAGCCGGTGTCCTCAAGGGTGAGGTCAAAGACGTCCTGCTGCTCGACGTGACCCCGCTCAGCCTCGGGATCGAGACCAAAGGTGGTGTCATGCACCGGCTGATCGAGCGGAACACCACCATCCCGACGAAGCGCTCGGAGATCTTCACGACCGCCGAGGACAACCAACCCTCGGTCGAGATCCACGTGTTGCAGGGCGAGCGCGAAATGGCGGCGTACAACAAGACGCTGGGTAAGTTCCAACTGGTCGACCTTCCCCCCGCGCCCCGCGGCGTTCCCCAGATCGAGGTGACCTTCGACATCGATGCCAATGGGATCGTCCACGTGTCCGCTCAGGACCGGGCCACCGGAAAAGCGCAGTCGATGACGATTACCGGGCAGTCGGCGCTCGCCAAGGAGGACATCGAACGGATGATCCGCGACGCCGAGGCCCATGCGGAAGAAGACCGCCGCCGACGGGAGGAGGCGGAGGTACGCAACTCGGCCGACACCCTCGTGTACCAGACCGAGAAACTGCTCCGTGAGCAAGGGGACAAGATCCAGGGCTCCGAGAAGGAGGCCGTCGAGAGCGCCCTCCAGCGGGTCAAAGACGCCCTGTCGGGAACCGACGTCGAGGCCATCAAGTCGGCGACCGAAGGCCTCGTCTCGGCCAGCCAGACCTTCTCCCAGCGGCTCTACGAGCAGGCGGCCCAGGCCGCGTCGACCGGTCCGGCCTCTGATGGCGCGTCCTCGCACGAGTCATCCGAGGAAGAAGTGGTCGACGCTGAGATCGTCGACGAGAAATGACCGCGCGACCCGAGCCCGAGTACTCCGGTGACGGGTCGACCTTCGAGGAGCGGTTGATCCGTGACGAGGCGGCGGTCGAACCCGAGGCAGGTCCGGACCCCGCACCCGGTGCCGGGTCCGGACCCTCGCCGGAGGCATCCACAGGACGAGTCGGCCAGGACGAACCGGAAGCCGGTGGATCCGGCGACAGCAACGGAGAGGCGGCGGAAGCGGCCATCTTGACGGACTTCGTCGCGCTCGAACGGGAGCGAGACGAGTACCTCGCTGCCCTGCAGCGGCTCCAGGCCGATTTCGAGAACTACCGAAAGCGGGTGTTGCGTCAGCAGGAAGAGCAGTCGGCACGCGCGGCATTGCACTTGGTCGGCAAGCTGCTTCCGGTCCTCGACGCGCTCGACCTCGCCCAGACGCATCTTGACCTCGGTGATCTCGAGAACCTCTCCGCAGAGGCGCAGGCGCTTGTCCAGGCTCGCGCCTTGCTCTTCGATGCCCTCGAGAAGGAGGGGCTCGAACGTGTCGACGGCGCCGGTGTGCCGTTCGACCCCCAGGTCCACGATGCCGTCGCACATCAGCCGGTCGACGCCTCGGAACCCGAAGGCGAGGATGGCACAGGCGCCCACGAAGCGACGGTCGACGAGGTGCTCCGAGCCGGTTACCGCTGGCGGGGACAAGTCCTTCGTCCCGCCATGGTTCGCGTCAGAGGCTGAGATGGCTCCACAGCGGGAGTGGTTCGAAAAGGACTATTACCAGATCCTTGGGGTTCCGTCGACCGCCAGCGACAAGGAGATCACGCGCGCCTACCGCAAGCTTGCGAAGCAGTATCACCCTGACGCGAACCCCGGTTCCGAAGAGCGGTTCAAGGAGATCTCTGCCGCCTACGACGTCCTGGGTAACCCTCAGACTCGCAAGGAGTACGACGAGGTTCGCCGTCTCGGCCCGATGGGCGGTGCCTTCGGCGGGATGCCTGGCGGTGGGACGTTCCGCGTCGAGGATCTCGGTGATCTTGGTGATCTCTTCGGCAGCCTCTTCGGTCGTGGAGCGCGCCGGCGTACTCGAGGGCCGCAGCGCGGTGCTGACGTCGAGACGGAGCTGCACTTGTCCTTCGACGACGCCGTTCGCGGGGTGACCGCGACCGTGAACGTTCCCGAGGACGTGCGTTGTCACACCTGTCACGGCACTGGGGCCGCGCCGGGCACCCGAACCCGTCCGTGTCCGCAATGTGGCGGTAGCGGCGTGCTCGATGACAATCAAGGGCTTTTCTCGTTGAGCACAATCTGCCCTCGTTGCAACGGGCGGGGCACGGTGATCGACACGCCCTGCCCGACTTGTGGCGGCACGGGCACGGAGCGACGGAACCGTCAGGTCAAGGTGCGGATCCCTCCGGGGGTCGAAGACGGGCAACGCATCCGAGTCAAAGGCCGTGGCGCTGCCGGGCAAGGGATGGCGCCGCCCGGGGACCTCTTCGTCGTGGTGCGGGTTGGCAAGCATCCCTTGTTCGGGCGTCGCGGGCAGAACCTGACGCTGACGGTCCCGGTCACCTACCCAGAGGCGGTCCTTGGCACCGTGGTGACGGTTCCGACGCTGGACGGCCCAGTTTCGGTTCGGATCCCCGCCGGCACCGCGCCCGGAACCACCCTGCGTGTCCGGGGACGGGGGATCCCCGCCGGGGGAAAGAACGGATCAAAGCCGGGAGATCTCCTGGTGAAGATTGACTTGGTGGTACCAAAGACGTTGACCGAAGAACAACGGGCAGCGATCGAATCGTTGGCCCGGGTGACCGAAGCGGCGCCGCGGGCCCACCTGGGGGTGTGAGAAATGGCAACGGATGGTCGGCGAATTTCTCGACGCAATGAGGGGTTCACTCCTCGCGCCGTCGATCCGACGCGGGCGGTCTACGTGATCTCGGTGGCTGCGGAGCTGGCCGGGGTCCACCCCCAGACCTTGCGGGTCTACGAACGCAAGGGCCTGCTGGATCCGATCCGTACCGAGGGGGGGAGCCGCCGGTTCTCCGATCGGGATCTGGCGCGGCTGCGCCGGATCCAGGAGCTCACCGCCGAAGGCATCAATCTCGAAGGCGTGCGCCGAATCCTCGAGCTCCAGGCAGAGGTGGCGCGCCTGGAAGACGAGCTCGACCGGGTGCGGGAGGAAGCGCGCCAGGCAATCGAGCGAACGCATCGTCTGTATCGAAGGGAGCTGGTCCCCTTCAGACAGTCGCCCGTTGTGTACCAAAGCAAGGTGAGGTAATGGCACTCAATCCGGATCGCTGGACACTCAAGACGAGGGAGGCCTTCGCGGCGGCCAATCAGCAGGCGGTTGCGGCCCATCATCCCGAGATCACCCCTGCGCACCTGCTGGCAGCGGTGATGGCGCAACGGGACAGCATCGCCGAGCCACTCCTGGCTCGCGCCGGCGCGGATCCCGCCGCGCTCGTGCGTCGTCTCGGCGAGGAGCTCTCTCGGCTCCCCCGTGCGGTCGGTGGCGCCGAGCCTTCCCTCGGTCGCGCGGCGCGAGAGGGCCTCGAGGAAGCGGATCGTCTGCGCCAAGAGCTGGGGGATGACTATCTCTCTGTCGAGCACCTGCTGCTCGCATGGTCGGACAAGCTCGGTATCGGTCGGGAAGAGCTGCTTGGAGCACTCCGCGAGATCCGGGGAAGCCACCGCGTGACTTCGCCGACCCCCGAGGAGACCTTTCAGGCGCTGGAGCGTTATGGGCGTGACCTGACCGACCTCGCCCGGCGGGGGCGGCTCGATCCGGTCATCGGGCGTGACGAGGAGATCCGCCGGGTGATCCAGGTTCTCTCCCGCCGGACGAAGAACAATCCCGTTCTCATCGGCGATCCTGGCGTGGGTAAGACCGCGATCGTCGAGGGGTTGGCGAGTCGCATCGTCGAAGGTGACGTGCCGGAGAGCCTCAAGGGCCGCCGGATCGTCGCGCTCGACCTTGGCTCGATGGTCGCCGGGGCCAAGTACCGGGGCGAGTTCGAGGAGCGCTTGAAGGCCGTGTTGAAGGAGATCACCGACGCCGAAGGTCAGGTGATCACTTTCATCGACGAGCTCCACACGATCGTCGGTGCCGGAGCCGCCGAAGGCGCGATGGACGCCGGGAACATGATCAAGCCGCTCCTCGCCCGTGGCGAGCTCCGCCTCATCGGGGCGACCACGCTCGACGAGTACCGCAAGTACATCGAGAAAGACGCTGCCCTGGAGCGACGGTTCCAGCAGGTCTTCGTGGGTCAGCCCTCGGTCAATGACACGATCGCCATCCTGCGAGGGCTCAAGGAACGCTACGAAGTGCACCACGGGGTGCGGATACAAGACGCAGCCCTCGTTGCTGCTGCCGTGTTGTCCGATCGCTATGTCACCGGGCGCTTCCTTCCGGACAAGGCAATCGACTTGATTGACGAGGCGGCCAGCCGACTGCGGATCGAGATCGATTCGTTGCCGACGGAGATCGACGTGGTCAACCGACGGATGCGCCAGCTCGAGATCGAGAAGGTCGCCCTTGAGAAGGAGTCCGACGAGGTCTCCGTCGAACGACTCGCGAAGCTCGAAGCGGAGCTGGCGGACCTGCGCGAGCAGGCCAATGCGATGACCGCGCACTGGCAGCGGGAAAAGGCCGCGATCGAGGAGATCCGTGGGCTGAAAGGTGCCCTCGAAGAACGCCGCACCGAGGCTGAGCGCCTCGAGCGCGAAGGGGACTTGGCTGGTGCCTCGGCGATCCGCTACGGCGAACTTCCGGACCTCGAACGACGGATCACCAAGGCAACGGAGGAGCTGGCGAAGCTGCAGGCGACGCAACGTTTCTTGAAGGAGGAGGTCGACGCCGAAGACGTCGCCGAAGTCGTGAGTCGCTGGACTGGCATCCCGGTCACCAGGCTCCTCGAGGGCGAGATCGAGAAGCTGGTCCGCATGGAGGATGCCCTCCATGCGCGCGTCGTCGGCCAGGATGAGGCAGTCAGCGCGGTCTCCAATGCCGTTCGTCGTAGCCGAGCGGGCCTCTCCGACCCCAACCGACCGATCGGCTCGTTCCTGTTCCTCGGGCCGACCGGCGTCGGCAAGACCGAGCTGGCTCGGGCGCTCGCGGAATTCCTCTTCGACGACGACCGAGCGATGGTGCGGATCGACATGAGCGAGTACATGGAGAAGCACACCGTTTCCCGCCTCGTGGGTGCGCCGCCGGGCTACGTCGGATACGAAGAGGGCGGGCAGCTCACTGAGGCGGTCCGCCGCCGCCCCTACGCCGTGGTCCTCTTGGACGAGATCGAGAAGGCGCATCCCGACGTCTTCAACATCTTGCTCCAGGTACTCGAGGATGGCCGGCTGACCGACGGGCAGGGCCGCACCGTCGACTTCACGAACACGGTGCTGATCATGACCTCGAATTTGGCAGGTGATCCCCAGCATTTCTTCAAGCCGGAGTTCATCAACCGCATCGACGACATCGTCCGCTTCCGTGCGCTCACCGAAGAGGATCTCGCAGTCATCGTGGGGATCCAGCTCGGGCGGTTGCGGACACGACTGGCTGAGCGCCGACTGTCCCTCGTCGTGACCGACGCCGCACAGTCGTGGCTTGCCCAGCACGGCTATGACCCGGCCTTCGGGGCTCGGCCGCTCAGGCGAGTGATCCAGAAGGAGGTCGAGGACCGGATCGCGTTGAGCCTGCTCGAAGGGCGCTACCCGGAGGGATCGACGGTCACCGTCGATGTTGCCGACGGTTCCATCGTTCTTCGATGACCCGCGCCGGGTGCTATCGCTGCTCCCCTTCGTCGGGACTCGCCGCGGCCTGCTGCGGGCGAGGTGGTGGCGGAGGAAGCGGATCGGTGGCGACGTTCCCGTGGTCTGACACGTAGCTGCTCCAATCGCTTCCTTCCCAGAACCGGTACTCATGAAGGCCGGTCGGATCCGAGTACCAGCCGGCCGGTGGCCAGCGTGGCGCCTCTTCGGTCGAGCCGCCAGGGGTCGCTTGCGGTGGTTGCCTGCCGCGGTCGCCCTCTTGGCCCCTGCGATCGGTTCCTTCGCTCGACTCCGGCGTTGCAGCGTCCCAGGACTCGGGCGTGCGGGGGCCACCGTCTGGCTCGGGCGTCTCCAACGGTGGAGGTCCGGTCAAGGTCGACAACGGTCCCACCCGGGTGGTGGCGCAGGCCAGAAGCGTAAGGACCAGGCCGAACGCGCTGAAGAGGAAGCCGATCAGGAGCCAGACCCCTGGTGCGATGCCCCACGGGTTGCGACCGAACCGGCGCCGGAATGCTGCCGCACGGCCATAGGCGAGCGCGCCGAAGAGGAGGGCGAAGAGGAGCGAGAAAGCGAAGACTCCCGCTCCCGGCCAGTTGCTCGTGGTCGAGGCCACGGGTCAATCGTAAGACGCTTGCTGCCGGGAGTGCGCGAGGGGGAGGTGGGGGGTCGCCGCCGGGTACAGTGAGGCGTAATCCGCAGCGGCTCGAGCGCGTGTGTCGTTCGGGCTCGTCGACAGACGGAGGAAATGTGCCTGCAACCGTGGTCGTCGGGACCCAGTGGGGCGACGAGGGGAAGGGCAAGCTCACCGATCTCCTGGCCTCGGAGATGGACGTCGTCGTGCGTTACCAAGGTGGCCACAACGCCGGCCACCGGGTGGTCGTGGGGAGCGAAGAGTTCACCCTCCAGCTCGTGCCCAGCGGCGTGCTCTATTCCCATATCACGCCGGTGATCGGCAACGGCGTCGTCGTCGACCCGGCGGTCCTGCTCGAGGAGATCGACGCCCTCAACGCCAGAGGCGTGGACACGAGCAAGGTGGTGGTTAGCGGCAATGCGCATCTGGTCATGCCGTACCACCAGGAGCTCGACCGCGTGACCGAGCGGTACTTGGGCAAGAACTCGTTGGGGACGACGAGGCGAGGGATCGGCCCCGCCTATGCCGACAAGGCGGCCCGCGTCGGGCTTCGGGTCCAGGACCTCTCGGACCCGAAGATCTTCCGTCAGAAGCTCGATGTCGTTCTGAAGGAGAAGAACGCGCTGCTGGCCAAGGTCTACAACCGCCTTCCGCTCGCCGCCGACGAGATCGCCGGACGGTATCTGGAGGAATACGCCCCTCGGGTGGTGCCGATGGTTGCCGATACGGTCGACTTGCTCCATCGGTCCCTCGAGGCCGGTCGCCACGTCCTGCTCGAAGGTGCGCAGGCCACGTTCTTGGATGTGGACCACGGGACCTATCCTTTCGTGACCTCGTCGAACCCCGTCGCCGGCGGTGCCTGCACCGGGTCGGGTCTCGGTCCGCGCCAGATCGACCGAGTGATCGGCATCGCCAAGGCGTACGTGACCCGGGTCGGCTCCGGCCCGTTCCCCACCGAGCTCGACGACGACATCGGGGACCTGCTCGTCGAGCGTGGCCACGAGTTCGGCACGAACACCGGGCGGCGTCGCCGGTGTGGCTGGTTCGACGCCGTGATGCTGCGCCAAGCCGTGCGGTTGAACTCGTTGTCGGAGATCGCGCTGACGAAGCTCGATGTGCGCGACACCTTCGAACGAGTGAAGGTGTGCGTTGCCTACGAGTGCGACGGCGAGCGTTTCGACTACGTTCCCTACCACCAGTCCACGCTTCACCGCGTGGTCCCGGTCTACGAGGAGCTCCCGGGCTGGCTGACCGACCTTTCGCAGGCGACGTCCCTTGCGGACCTGCCCCAGCAAGCCCGTGACTACGTCGCCTTGCTCGCTGAGGAGATCGGCGTGCCCGTGCGATTGGTCGGCGTCGGCCCCGGACGAGAGCAGTTCGTGTCCTTCGCCTCGGTGTGATCCTGTGACGACGGTCTGCGTGGTCGGCTCGGGTGGTCGCGAGCACGCGCTCGCACATTGCCTGGCACTCGGCGCAGAGGTGGTCGTCACCCCGGGGAATCCGGGAATGCCTGCCTCCTCGGGAGAGCGTCACCGCATCACGGTCACCGACGCAGCGCCCGAAGAGATCGAAGCAGACCTGTTCGTCATCGGTCCCGAGGCGCCACTGGTCGGCGGGCTCGCCGACCGCTTGCGCGCCAAGGGGCGACGAGTGTTCGGTCCTTGCGCCGCCGGTGCACGGCTTGAGGGATCGAAAGCCTTCATGAAGCAGGTGCTGGCTGCGGCGAACGTGCCGACGGCGCGGTTCGAGATCTTCGATTCCGTGGCGCCGGCGCTGTCCTTCCTCCGTTCGCTGCCACCGCCGTGGGTCGTCAAGACTGACGGTCTTGCCGCAGGCAAGGGCGTCCTCGTCACGACCACGATCGAGGAGGCAGAAGCCGATGTCGAAGCGAAGCTTTCCGGTGCTGCCTTCGGTGAGGCCGGGCGCCGAATCGTGATCGAACAGGGGCTCACCGGGACCGAGTGCTCCGTTCAGGTCCTCTGCGACGGCAAGCACGTGGCCCCACTTGCACCGGCGCGTGACTTCAAGCGCCTGGAGGATGCCGATCGTGGTCCGAACACCGGCGGCATGGGTGCGTACTCGCCGTCCTTGGAAGCTGACGACGACGTGGTGGACGCGGTCCTGGATCGGGCAATCGAGCCGCTGGTCGGCGAACTGCAGCGGCGGGGCATCGACTACCGTGGGGTCCTCTACGCGGGAGTCATGCTGACCGACGAGGGCCCGATGGTGCTTGAGTTCAACGTTCGCTTCGGGGACCCCGAGGCTCAAGTCGTGTTGCCCCGATTGGCTGACGATCCCGTCGACATCTTGGCAGCCGTGGCTGAAGGGAACCTGCGCGATGCGCCGCGTTTCGTGGCCGATGCCGCGGTCTGCGTCGTGCAAGCAGCGGCGGGCTACCCCGGCGTCGTCCGTCACGGGGACGAGATCAGTGGTCTTGGCGCGGACGGGCAACTGGCTGATGCAGTGCCCGGAGTGACGGTCTTCCATGCCGGGACCGCCCGATCGGCAGCTGGGCGCTTCGTGACGGCAGGGGGGCGGGTGCTCGGGCTCACTGCTGTGGCGCCCACGTTGGTGGAGGCTCGTCGCAGGGCGTACTTGGCGACCTCGCGCGTGAGCTGGCCCGGGTGTCGTTACCGCACCGACATCGCTGGCCCTGCCGAGGCGGGGGTCGGAGCTGGTGGCCCAGAAGCAACCGCAGCAGCGGCCGAGCGGCGGTGATCCCTCGTTACGCCCGCGCCGACATGGCGGAGCTGTTCAGTGAACAAGCGCGCCTTGCCATGTGGCTCGAGGTCGAGCTCCTGGTGGTGGAGGCGCTCGAGGAGATCGGCGCTGCGCCGTCCGGGACCGCCGCAGCAGCGCGTGAGCGTGCACCGAAGGTCGATGAAGCCTTCGTCGCGGCAGTGGCCGAGCGGGAGAAGGTGACCGATCACGACGTCGCCGCGTTCGTCGACGTCGTCCACGATGCCGTGGGGGAGCCCGTGGCTCGCTGGATCCACTACGGGCTCACGTCCTCAGACGTGGTGGACACCGCACAGTGCGCGACGCTCGCGCGGGCGGCAGACCTGCTCATCGGGGCCTCGAGCGAGCTGGTCGCCGCCCTGAGCGCGCGCGCGGTCGAGCTGGAGCACGTTCCGGTTGCTGGGCGCACCCATGGCATGATCGCCGAGCCGACGACCTTCGGCGCAAAGTTCGCACTGTGGGCGTTGCAAGCGCACCGGGATCGCGAACGCCTCGTCGCCGCACGGCGGCGGATCGCGGTGGGCAAGCTGTCGGGCGCGGTCGGTACGTACTCGAACATCGATCCGGCGGTCGAGGCCTACGTGTGTGAGAAGCTCGGTCTGGAGCCCGTGCCGGCGACACAAGTGATCGCGCGGGATCGCCATGCCGAGTACCTGTGGGCTTGCGCCTGCGTGGGGGCGACGGTCGAGTTGATCGCCACCGAGGTGCGGCACCTGTCCCGCAGCGAGGTCGGCGAGGTCGAGGAGCCCTTCAGCGCGACCCAGAAGGGGAGTTCGGCAATGCCCCACAAGCGGAATCCCGTACTTTCCGAACGGCTGTGCGGGCTTGCCCGCGTGCTCCGAGGGTACGTGAACGCCGGTCTGGAGGACGTCGCACTCTGGCATGAACGGGACATCTCTCATAGCTCGGTTGAACGGATCGTCCTTCCCGATGCTTCGTCGTTGGCCTGCTACGTGCTTCGTAAGGCAGCCGCGTTGGTCGCGAACCTCGTTGTGCACGCGGAGCGTGCCCGCGCGAACCTGGTCGAGGGATCCCTCGGGCTCGTCTTCAGCCAGTCCGCCCTGCTGGCGTTGGTTGGTGCAGGGCTCTCCCGGGAACAGGCGTATCGGATCGTGCAACGGGACTCCGCACGAGCTCGGGACCAGCAACGCGACCTGCGAGCGGTCTTGAGCGACGACCCAGATGTCCCGTTGTCGAGCGAGCAGCTCGATGAGGTCTTCGATCTCGGACGGCTCCTGCGCCATTCGGGTCGTGCGGTGGCAGCCCTGGAGTCCCTGCGCGAGGATGACCGCCGATGACGATGCTGACTGGGGTCCCACTCGTTCACTCGGGCAAGGTACGTGAGCTCTACGACGTCGGCGACGACCTGTTGCTCATGGTGGCCTCCGATCGGATCAGCGCCTTCGACGTGGTCTTCAACGAACCAATTCCGGGCAAGGGTCGGGTGCTGACCGCGATGACGGCGTTCTGGTGCGAGACGCTCGCCGATCTCGCACCAGGAAGCATGGTGACCGCCGACCCCGCGGTGATCGCTTCACGGATCGCTGATTCCTTCACGCTTACCCCAGAGGAGCTCGAGGCGATCGCAGGGCGCGCGTTGCTCGTCCGCCGGGCGCAGATGCTGCCGCTCGAGTGCATCGTGCGTGGCTATCTGGCGGGACAGGCCTACGACGAATACCGCGAAAAGGGTACGGTCCATGGGACTCCCCTTCCCCCGGGACTGCGGTTGGCCGAACGGCTCCCTCAGCCCATGTTCACCCCCTCGACGAAGGCGATGGTCGGTCACGACGAGAACATCGACTTCGCACAGGCGGTTGCGCTGGTGGGCGAAGACATGGCGACGCAGGCACGGGACATCTCCCTTTCCCTCTTCGAGCGGGCATCTGCGGTGGTCGCCGAGGCGGGGTTTATTCTCGCCGACACCAAGTTCGAGCTGGGGATGGTCGACGGGAAGCTCACCCTCTGCGACGAGGTGGTGACGCCGGACTCGTCACGGTTGTGGCCCGCTGACGAGGTCGTTCCAGGGGAGGTCCCCCCAGCCTTCGACAAGCAACCCCTGCGAGACTGGGCACTGACGCAATCGTGGGATCGGCGTCCACCCCCTCCGACACTGCCTCCTGAAGTGATCGAAGCGACTGCCGAGCGCTACGTTGCAGCATACGAGCGGGTGACTGGGCGGAAGCTCGACGACTGGTTCGGCTCGTCATGAGCCCCCGGCTCGCCACGGTCCGCCTGCGAGGATGAGGTTCAGGGCGGAGGTCGTGGTTCGCCTGCGTCCGGGGATCGCCGATCCAGAGGGTGCGACGATCGAGCGTGCCCTCGGCGCGCTGGGATTCGACGACGTGCACGACGTCCGCGCCGGGCGGACGTTTGTGTTCGAGGTGGAAGCGCAAGACGAAGCTTCGGCACGCGCCCGCGCCGAAGCGCTCGCAGACCGCTTGTTGGCCAATCCGGTGATGGAAGACAGCGAAGTCCGGATGGCTCCGTTGCCCGCTGGCCAACAGGGAACGGGCGGGCTCAGCGAGGATCGGACGCTCAGCGGGCACCAGGTGCCCGCGGCGCAAGAACCAGGTCGCTGATGGCACCTCGGGTCGCCGTGGTGGTGTTCCCCGGGACCAACTGTGAGCACGACGTCATCGTCTCGCTCAGCGGACTGGGTGCCCAGGCTGAGCTCGTCTGGCACCGCGAGCGTCACCTCGTCGGGTTCGATGCCGTAATCCTCCCCGGAGGCTTCGCTCACGGCGACTACCTCAGACCTGGGGCGCTTGCCCGCTTCTCACCGGTGATGGCTGCCGTCGCGGAATTCGCGGCGAGCGGCGGTCCGGTGGTCGGCATCTGCAACGGGTTCCAGGTTCTGACGGAGGCTCGGCTCCTGCCAGGAGCGCTCCAGAAGAACCGCGGGCTGCATTTCCTCTGCCAGCCGGCCGTCATCGAGGTGGTCTCGTCGCGTTCGGTGTTGACGCGTGGGATCCCGGTGGGCACGGAACTGAACGTGCCTATCAATCATTTCGACGGGAGTTACGTCTGCGACGCGCAGACACTCGCCGAACTGCGAGCCGAGGACCGCATCGTCCTGCGGTACCGGGAGAACCCCAACGGTTCGATCGACGACATCGCGGGGATCTGCAACGCCACTGGGAACGTGGTGGGCCTGATGCCGCACCCTGAGCGGGCGAGCAGCGAGTTGCTGGGCTCCACCGACGGACTCGTGCTGTTGCGCTCCCTGCTCGCCGCCGAGGAGACCGAGATCACGACGTCCGCGCCAAGCCCACCGGTACCGACTTGGTGACCCACCGCCGCCACTCGCCGTCCGGCGCCGGATGTCCCTGCCGAAACTGCGTCAGCCGCGGGAACGGGTGATGCCTGCTTTCTGCAAAGAGGAGGCAGGGACGCCCGCGCTTCTCCACGTACTGTAGCTGATCCCCTTACGCTCGCCATAGGACTTCGCGACCTTGATGAACATCTTTTCCAGCTCCGCGAGGTCCTGAGCTTCCCCAGACTTTTGGAGCTCTTCGGTCAGGTCCTTTTGCTGCTGGAGCAGGTGCAGCCGACTCAGGGCATCTGCAGTGGGAAGCTCGGCCTCGATTGCCTTCAGGCGCTTGGCGATCGAGGCCGGAGTACGCCGCCGACCACGCCGCGGCTTGTTGGCCTCCAGGGCTTCCAGATAGCGACGAACGGCAAGGCCTTCCTCGCGGCCTTTGGCGAGGGCGGCCTTGTGTTGCGAGCTCATTGGGCGACGCGAACCGCGGGTCTTGGCGTTGGGCATATCTTCATCTTTAGCACTATTCATCTTCAGGAGGCAATCCTATACCCCAATAATATCGGGACTTCACATCGGATATCTTTGATTTATAGGGCCGACCATCGTCAGAATACGAGTCGCCAGAATACAATTCGTCAGAATACAAGTTCGAATCGCTGCAACCCCACTGGTGCATTGGCTCTTCGGCGACAAGCACGTTGGGTTCGGCGGGCGATCGGGCGAACGTGGCCGCTCGCTACCGTCTTCGTCGTGGTGAGCGATCCGGTTCTTCAGGATGCGCCGGTGCATCGTGCACTAGGCCTGTCAGACGACGAGCTGTTGCGGATCACCACGATCCTCGGCCGGGAACCAAACCATCTCGAGCTCGCGATGTTCGCGGTGATGTGGAGTGAGCACTGCTCTTACAAGTCCTCGCGGATCCACCTCCGCCGGTTGCCGACGCAAGGCCCAGGGGTCCTGGTCGGGCCCGGAGAGAATGCCGGAGTGGTGGATGCCGGCGACGGCATTGCGGTCGCGCTGCGCATCGAGAGCCACAACCATCCCTCTGCCGTCGAGCCGCACCAAGGCGCCGCGACCGGGGTGGGCGGCATCCTCCGGGACGTCTTCACGATGGGCGCACGGCCGTTGGCGCTCATGGACCCGCTCTTCTTCGGGGATCTCGACGACCCTCGGCAACGATGGCTCTTCGAGGGAGTGGTCGGAGGGATCTCGAGCTATGCCAACGCGGTCGGCGTTCCGACGATCGGCGGTGAGCTCACCTTCGACCGGTCGTACGCGCGCAACCCGCTCGTCAACGTGCTGTGTCTCGGGGCCCTGCCGGTCGGACGGCTCGTGCTGGCGAAGGCGGCCGGGGTCGGCAACCTGGTGATCCTCCTCGGATCTGCAACTGGTCGTGACGGCATCGGGGGGGTGAGCGTCCTGGCCTCGGCGGGGTTCGCAGGAGCCGAGCCCGAGCCCGGGAGTCCCATCCCAGGGGTCGGCGAGCGCTCCACCGCCACGCCGGCGGGCGGCGCCGGCTCGGACCGTCCCCTTGGGGTCTCCGACGACGCGAAGCGCCCCAGCGTCCAGGTCGGTGATCCCTTCGAGGAAAAACGGCTCATCGAAGCGTGCCTCGAGTTACTCGACCGGGGGCTGGTCGTGGCCGTCCAGGATCTCGGCGGTGCCGGCTTGACGTGTGCCGCCAGCGAGACCGCGGCGCGCGGAGGGGTCGGCATGGACATCGACGTCGCAGCAGTCCCGCGACGCGAACCGGGCATGGCGCCGTGGGAGGTGATGACGAGCGAGAGCCAGGAGCGGATGCTTGCGATCGTCACCCCGCAGGATTGGCCCGCGGTTGCTGCAGTGTGTGAACGATGGGAGGTGCGCGCGGCGATCGTGGGAACCGTCACCGCTCCCGTCGATGCCGATGGCGCCGCTGAGGGCGTGGGTCGGCTGCGCGTCCTGTCCTCGGACCATGAAACCGTGCTCGCCGACGTCCCGGCGCGAGCACTGGCATCGGATGCCCCGATCTACGACCGTCCGCGGAGGCCGCCCGCGGACCACGAGCGCCGGGCGGCCGACGACCCGGCCGATCTCCCGCCCGGCGACTGCACAGCGGACCTGCTGTCCTTGCTCGCCGATCCCAGTTGGGTCTACCGCCAGTACGATCATCAGCTCTTCTTGAACACCGTGGCTGGGCCGGGCGAGGACGCCGGGCTGCTCCGCCTGGCAGGGCCCGGGCTGCCGCCGAGCCGGCGGGGGATGGCCGTCACCACGGACTCGGCACCCCGGTGGTGCGCGATCGACCCGAGGGTTGGCACCGCCTGGGTGCTGGCCGAAGCGATCGCCAACCTCGCGTGCGTCGGCGCCACCCCTGCGGCCGTGGTCAACTGCCTCAATTTCGGCAACCCCGAGCATCCCGAGGTGATGTGGCAGTTCTCCGAGGCGGTCGACGGCCTGGCCGAGGCGTGCCGGGCCTTCGGCCTGGCGGTCGTCGGCGGCAACGTCAGCTTCTACAACGAAAGTGGTGGTGTCGATATCGATCCGACGCCGGTGATCGGTTTGCTGGGGTTCGTGGAGCAGCTCGCACGGCGGCCACCGGGGATCCGCTGGGAGCCAGGGTGCAGCATCGTGGTCCTCGGTGGGCCCCGAGCGCACGCGTCGACCACGGCGACCGGCGTCGAGGACTCGGTTGCGTACCCCTTGGCGGGGAGCCGCTGGGCGGTCGAGCTCCGTGGGCACCGAGGTGGCCGCCTCCCGGCGCTTGACGCCTCTGCTCACGCCAGCTTGACGCGCCTCGTCGCTGCGCTGGTCGCAGAGATCGTTGCCGGCTCCCCCTCAGCGGTCTGCGGGGTCCACGACGTCTCGGCAGGCGGGCTTGGGGTCGCGCTCGCAGAGATGGCCGCACGATCGGGGGTTGGTTGCGCAGTGGAGCTCGCCGGCGGTCACGCCGAGCTCTTCGGGGAGTTGCCCTCGAGGATCGTCGTGGCGACCCGTGACCCCCAGGGGCTCTTCGAGCGTGCCGGCGCGCTCGGCGTTCCCGCGGTCGGGCTCGGGGAGGCTGGTGGCGAGCGCTTCGTCGTGAGCGGGCTCTGCGATGTGTCCTGCGCCGAGCTCACCGACACCTGGAAGGGGGCGATCCCGCGTGCGGTGGCACGCGTCGGCGCTCGTTCGTAGCTCCGGGGGTCATGGCCGGCGGTCTCGCAGCGCCTCGAGGATGGCCTCGGGAACCGACAGGTCTCCGTGCCCGGTCCCCACGGCGAGGTCAGCCTTCGCCGCGCCGTGGTAGTCGGATCCCCCGGTCGCCACGAGGTCGAGGTTCGCGGCAAGCGCTGCCAGGCGCTGGCGGTCCGGCTGCGCGTAGCCTCCGTAGATCGCCTCGATCCCGACGAAGCCGGCCTGGCGGAACTCGTCGAGCGCGGCCTCGAGCTGGTCCCAGTCCATGCCGAGTGACAGCGGGTGCGCGAGGACGGCAACCCCGCCGGAGTCCCGTGCCAAGCGAGCGATGGACTCCGGTGACACGCGCGCCTTGGGTACGTACGCGGGGCGGCCCTGGGCGAGCCACCGGTCGAAGACCTCCTCGACTGATCCCGCTGCGCCCTTGGCGACGAGAAGCCGGGCGAAATGGAGCCGCCCGAGGCTGGTCTCGCTGCTGACCCCAGCGAGCGCCTCTTCGTAGGTGACGGGCAGCTCAAGCTCGCGGAGGCGCTCAGCCAGGGCTCGGTTGCGAGCGACCCGATCGCTGCGCAGGCGCTCAAGCTCCTCGTGCAAGGGGTTGGCAGTTTCCGCGGCGAAGTACACCAGGACGTGCGCGCTCTGATGACCGAAGGCGCAGGAAACCTCGCAGCCAGGCACGAGCTCGATGTCCAGCTGCTCCGCACGCTGCCGTGCAGCGGCGAGTCCCGCCATCGTGTCGTGGTCGGTCAACGCGACCGCGCTGCACCCAACACGCTTGGCCAGCGCCGGGATTCGCTCCGGGGGGTCGGTCCCGTCCGAGACCGCCGAGTGGGTATGGAGGTCGATCATCGCCCCCGAGCCTAAGGGGCGAGGTCATGACCCCTCTGAGCCGCCTGGCAGGCGCTTCAGGCGACCGGTGTCGCCGGGCCGCCATACTGTGGGGGAAAGGGATTCGCCAGGTCCGAGGGTGGCCTCGTCCAGATGGCGCTTCCGGGAGCTAAGGGAACAAGAGCCGGACGGTGAAAGAAGCCTGCGGGGTCTTTGGGGTCTATGCCCCTGGTCGGGCGATCTCCCAATTGGTCTTCGACGGGATCTACGCACTGCAGCACCGCGGCCAGGAGTCTGCCGGGATGGCGGTGAGCGACGGCGAGACCATCACGGTGGTCAAGGACATGGGGCTCGTCACCACGGTGTTCGACGAGCGGACGCTTTCGGCGCTCCAAGGGGACCTGGGGATCGGTCACACGCGCTATTCGACCCAGGGGTCCTCGGAATGGTCGAACGCGCAGCCCGTCTATCGACCCGTCGGGTCGGCAGGGTTCGCGCTGGGGCACAACGGCAACCTCATCGGCTCCCGGGCCCTCGCCGAGCGCGCGGGGATGCTCCCGGGCCTCACGGGCTCCGACAGCGAGGTCATCGCCGAGCTGCTCGCTCAGGCGTGCGCGCTCGGGCCACTCCCGCCGACCGCACCCGCCGACGGGGAGCTCGTTTCGGCCCTGCGCCTCGTTCTCCCGAAGCTCTCCGGGGCGTTCTCCTTGGTCCTGCTCGATGCGAGGCACCTCTACGGGGTCCGTGATCCCCATGGGTTCCGTCCGTTGTGCCTGGGACGGCTCGGCCCGGCGGATGCGCCCGAGGGCTGGGCGATCGCGTCGGAGTCCCCGGCGCTCGACGTGATCGGTGCCACCTACCTCCGGGAGCTCGAACCTGGCGAACTGGTGGTGATCGGCGAGCGCGGTGTCCACAGTGAGCGAGTCTTCGCCGACGGAGTGATCGACCCCAAGCTGTGCATCTTCGAGCACGTCTATTTCGCAAGGCCTGACAGCCGCCTCTCGGGCCGCGAGGTCCACGGCACCCGCAGGCGGATGGGGGAGCTGCTGGCCGAGAGCTCGAACGTGGAAGCCGACCTGGTGATGGGCGTCCCCGACTCGGGAATCCCTGCTGCCGAAGGGTACGCGCGTCGATCGGGGATCCCCTACGGGCAAGGCCTCGTCAAGAACCGTTACATCGGGCGGACCTTCATCGATCCTGACCCCCAGGCACGGGTGAGCGCCGTGCGACGCAAGCTCAACCCCTTGCGCGAGAACATCGCGGGGAAACGACTCGTGGTCGTCGACGACTCCATCGTCCGGGGCACCACGACCAAGGCGATCGTCCAGATGCTGCGGGAGGCGGGCGCGCTCGAGGTGCACCTGCGCATCTCGTCCCCACCGTGGCGGTGGCCCTGCTTCTACGGCATCGATACCCCGACGCGTGAAGAGCTGCTCGCGGCGCGCCTGACGGTCGAAGAGATCGAGCGCTTCCTGCGAGTCGATTCGCTCGCGTACCTCAGCCTCGAGGACCTCAAGCGGGCGATCGGCGCTCCGGATGCCGGCTTCTGCGACGCCTGCCTCACCGGCCACTATCCCGAACCGGTGCCCGCCGCTACTTCTTCGGGCATCGAGGCTTCCCAGAGCGTGGCGCACACCTGGGGCCAGGAGCTCGAGGTGGAAGGCCGCGATGGCCGAAGCGGAGGCCACAGGGCAGCCGAGAGCGACCTCGAGCTCGAAGGGGTGCCTCGGTCGACGCGGTCGGAGCGTACGTTGCAGACCTCGCTCCCCGGGATCTGATCCGCGCCGTGACCCAAGCGCGCAAGATGACCTACGCAGCCGCCGGCGTGAGCCTCGACGCGGCTGACGAGGTTGTTCGTCGCCTCCGCCCGATCGCGGCGTCGGCGACGCGTCCCGAGGTGCTCGGCGGTCTGGGGGGCTTCGGAGGGTTGTTCTCGCTCTCGGCGCGCGCGGGCGGAGATCCGGTGCTCGTGGCGTCGACTG
This sequence comes from Actinomycetota bacterium, assembly GCA_021324045.1. Taxonomy (GTDB): domain Bacteria; phylum Actinomycetota; class Acidimicrobiia; order Acidimicrobiales; family RAAP-2; genus JAJPJV01. The sequence goes on from JAJPJV010000001.1 coordinate 140,753, forward strand.
ACGGGGTCGGCACGAAGCTCCTCGTTGCACGCGAAGCCGACCGTCTGGAGACCGTGGGCATCGACCTCGTCGCGATGTGCGTGGACGACCTCGTCTGCGCCGGTGCCGAGCCATTGTTCCTTTTGGACTACGTGGCGATGGGGCGATTGGACCCACAACTCGTTGCAAGAGTCGTCTCGGGAGTGGCCGAGGGTTGCCGCCAGGCCGGGTGCGCACTGTTGGGCGGTGAGACCGCCGAGCACCCCGACGCGATGGCCCCAGGTGACCTCGATCTCGCGGGGTTCGCGGTTGGCCTCGTCGAGCGAGATCGTCTCCTGGGTGCGCACCGCGTCCGCGCCGGCGACGTGCTCGTGGGGCTGCCCTCTCCAGGATTGCGCTCCAACGGCTACAGCTTGGCGCGGCGAGTGCTCATGGGCGACGATCAGCGCAGGCTCGAAGAACCCGCCTGGCCCGGCGCCGACCACAGCCTGCTCGAGGAGCTGCTCAAGCCCTCGCTGATCTACGCGCCGACGGTGCTCGCGGCGATTCGCGCGCAGGCCGCGCAGGACAGCGACGGAGTGCATGCCTGCGCGCACATCACCGGAGGCGGGATCCCCGGGAACCTCTGCCGCGTGCTCCCCCCCGACCTCGACGCGCACCTTGATCGTTCCTCCTGGAAAATCCCCCGGATCTTCGAGGAGATCGCCACTGTTGGCGGCGTGGCCGACGACGAGATGTACCGAGTCTTCAACCTGGGGTTGGGCATGGTGCTGGTCGTGGGCGGGGGATCCCTTTCGACCGTGCTCGCGGCGATGCAGGGGGGCGATGTGGAACCGTTGGTCGTCGGTGAGGTCGTCCCCGGTCGGGGAGAAGTGGTGCTCCGGTGACTCCAGTCGAGCGGATTCGTCAACACCTGTTGGCCAACGCGATCCGGCGCGGAGACTTCGTGCTCAAGTCCGGGGCGAGGAGCACCTGGTTCATCGATGCCAAACAGACCGTGTGCCGGCCCGAGGTCATGGTCGACCTCGCGGATGCCGTTCTCTCGGTGATCCCTTCCGATGCAACCGCGATCGGCGGATTGACCATGGGTGCCGACCCGGTTGCGTTCGTCACGGCAGCAGTCGCTGCCACACGAGGGCGCCTCCTTCGCGCCTTCAGCATCCGCCAGGAGGTCAAGGGGCACGGGGCCGGCGGTCGCATCGCTGGCGCGCTCGAGGCTGGTGACCGGGTCGTGGTGACCGAGGACACGGTGACCCGTGGCGTCTCGCTCCTCCAGGCAGCCGAGGCCGTCCGCGATGCCGGTGGCGAACCGGTCCTTTTGCTTGCAGTCGTGGATCGGGGTGGAACAGCCGCGCGCCTTGCCGCGGAGAAGAACCTTGCATTCAAGGCGCTTCTGACCGCGCCCGACCTCGGGCTGCCCTACGAGGGCGCCGAGGCCCCGGTCGGGGCCCCTTGATCCGTCGATCTGTGCGCCGCGCCGCGACCCGCGTCATCGGAGGGCTGGTGCCGGCAAGGGTTTGAGGCGCAATGGTCCTGATGTCCGCTGTGGTCTTGGCGGCTGCGCGAGCGACGGCGCGTTACGAACGTGCAACACTTCGGCATCGGTTCGCCGCCGACCTGGGGCTTGTCGACTGCTTTGCGTGTCGTTGGGGAAATTCTTCTTCGAGAGGGCCTCCGGTTCGCGTACGCTTCAGGGGTCCGACTGCTCGAACGCGCAGTAAAGAGGCGTGATGGAGGAACAGCCGAGCGCAGCCAGGAAGCGCAGTGGTGTGTCTTGCGTGACTGGTGGGCGGGCGCGCCTGGCGGCGGTGATACTCGGGGTCGGGGTAATGGGACTGGTTCTCACTGGCTGCCAGCTGAGCTCGAGCACGTCGTACATCAGCCACCGCAGCTCCGACGGCGTCGACATGTACTTCAAGGTTCCGGCATCCTGGAAGGTCTTCGACACGAACCAGGTCCTAGAGGCTCAGAACGGCCCCCTCGGTCCCTCCCAGCTCAAGCAGCTCTCCAGTGGCGAATGGCTCGAGGCCATGTCGGCACAGCCCGGGGCGACGGCAAAGGACAGTTTGGGGATCGGCAACCGGTATCCCACCGCGATCGTCGAAGCGCGCCAGCTCGGTGCCAGTGAGCAGGACGGCATGAACTTCGCAGCCATGCGCTCCGAGCTGTTGGGAACCGACCCGCTGACGACATCGGGGTTCCAGGTGCTGAGCTACAGCGAGTTCACTGCTTCCGGAGGCGTTCGCGGCATACGGATGGTCGTGAACATCGAGAGAGGCAGCGGTCCCGTGCACACCTTCGGGCAAGTGACTGCAGTCGATGCCCAGACGAGTTGGATCTTAGCGGTCGGCATCGGGTGTACGGCGAGTTGCTGGGGTCTCAACGACGGCGCGATCAAAGAGGTCCTCGACTCGTGGACGGTAAAGGAGCAGAGCCCATGAGTGACGGAGCGACCCCCGGAGTCGGCGGACCTTCCGAGCACGACGGGCCCGCTGACGGCGTCGCCACCGACTCGCTGGAGCACCTGCCGGTGCTCCCGCCCGAGACAGCGCCGACGCTCGGTCCCCTGAGCGTCCGCCCGCGCTCGAGCATGTGGGATCGGACGAAGATCTTGATGCTGTTGCTCGGGTTGTGGTGGCTCCTGCTGTGGGCCGACATGACGAACAACCCGATCGAGCCCTTCGCCGACGCGGCTCGCAATCAGCTGCACTCGCTGTGGTGGCTCGAGGTCCTCTTCGCGCTGGAGGCAGTCCGCCAGACCCATTACCTCGTCTGCGAGCGTTCGGCGCGATGGAACCACTTCTGGTCCGACGGGGTCTTCGGTGGTCTGCATCGCTTGACCCACCGCGTGAGCGACTGGAATCGGTTCCGCATCGGGCGCGCGGTTCGCGTCCTCATCGCTCTGGCCGTGCTCGCGATCATCCTGGCCGGCGTCTACCACACCTCGCCCTGGGTGTCCCTGTTCCAGGCGCCCGCTGCGCTGTACTCGGCCGCTCCGTTCATCTTGCAACTGGCGTTCGCCTTCTTCTTCATTGCTTTTCAGTTCATCGGGTTGTTCTGGTTCCTTTCGAAGGGCGGCATCGACACGTACTTCCCCGGGGACATCAAGACGCGCTTCACCGACGTCTGGGGGCAGGACTCGGTGCTGGAGCGGGTGAAGGAGAACATCATCTTCTTGAAGGACCCCGACGCAATCGAGGCGCGCGGTGGGTACGTCCCCGGCGGCATCTTGTTGTGGGGACCGCCCGGGACGGGCAAGACCCTCATCGCCGAGGCGGTTGCGGGGGAGACCCAGAACCCCTTCGTCTTCGTCGACCCCGGCGCGTTCAACAACATGTTCTTCGGAGTCGGCATCTTGAAGGTCAAGGGCCTCTTCCGGAAGCTCCGGCGCCTCGCCCTGCGCTATGGGGGGGTCGTCGTGTTCTTCGACGAGGCGGACTCCCTCGGGCGCCGGGGCGCACTCACGCCGGGTCGGGTCTTCGGGCCGACTGCGTCGGTCGGGCCCTACAGCGCTGCGATGCCCTGGCACGACCAGGGCTGCCACGGCTGCGCCTACGTCGACCCCGGAACGATGGCACAGGTGATGGCGTTCAGCGCCGAACCCGAGCGCACGGTGGTCAGCTCCCAGGCCCCCAATCGGCGAGGGCCGGGCCTCATCCGCATGATGGGCGGGATGATGGCCGGTGGCGACATGGGAACCCTCCAGTCCCTGCTGTCCGAGCTGTCGGGCCTGAACAAGCCGCGCGGCTTGGTGAACCGCGTCCTGCGCCGAGCGCTGGGCTTCCCCCCGAAGCCACCGCCGAAGTACCGGATCCTGGTGATGATGGCCACCAACATGCCCGAGGCCCTCGACGAGGCCCTCCTGCGGCCGGGTCGGATCGATCGCGTGTACAAGGTCGGCTACCCGTCGAAGGCGGGCCGCATCCGGACCTACCAGGGCTACTTCGGCAAGGTTGCGCACTCCCTCACCGATGAGAACATCGACCGGCTGGCAACCATCACCCCCTACGCGACCGGTGCCACGATCAAGGATCTCGTCAACGAGTCGCTGATCAACGCGATCCGAGACGGTCGGGACGTCATCACCTGGGGCGACGTCGTCAAGGCGAAGCAGCTCAAGGAGCTCGGGCCCCCCGAGGACGTCGAGTACATCGAACGGGAGCGCCACGCCGTCGCCATTCACGAGGCGTGCCACGCCGTGACGGCGGCTCGGATCCACCGCGATTGGGCGATCGACGTCGCCACCATCGAAAAAGGCGGTTCGTATCTGGGGATGGTCAAGCCAGTGCGGGTGGAGGACACGTTCACCAGGTGGCGCAGTGACTTCGAGTCCGAGATCATGGTCTTTCTTGCCAGCCTTGCGGGCGAGCGGATGTTCTTCGACGGGGACAGCTCCTCAGGTTTGAGCTCCGACCTCGAGAGCGCGACCCGGATCGCGACCTTCATGGAGGGGTACTGGGGGATGGGGCAGACCGTCGCCAGCCATGGCGTGACCCGCGAAGCGGGCGTCGGCGGTGGGGAGCCCGACAACGGCTCGCGGACGAAGGAGAACCGTCTGCTCACCGGGAGCCTCGGCAGCCGCATCGAGGCGAAGCTCGAGGAGCTGCTCGAGCGCACAGCGGCGCTCCTCGAGGACAACCGGTTGGAGGTGCTCGCCGTCGCGCATGCCCTCGAGCGCTTCAAGACCATCACGGGCGAGGACGTGCTGGCGATCATCGACGGGCGCCCCGGACCCTTCATCGACGGGCGCGTGTATCACACGGAGGCGTTCCGGGAGCTCGCCGAGGCCTACCATCGGGAGATCCTTGCCGCCCACAAGGGTCGCAGCCGCGCGGAGATCCCCCTCCCAGTCCTCCCGGGTCTCGTGGTGGGTGAGCTGGCTGGGTCCTACGCCGACCAGCAGGTCGCCGACCCGGCATCCTGAACGTCCCTCGCCCCTATCGGCACCCCGGGTCAGGGCGGGGTGCGTCGCGGCCGTCGAGGAAGCGAGGCGCCCGCGGTCACGCTCCCGACGCTGCGGGGGCTTTGGGGCGCAGTCCGAGCGCGTCGAGGAGTGCTCGGTCGGTCTTGTGCTCGCTGCAGGGCACCGCATCGGTGAGCATGTAGCCCGCTTCGCTGGTGAAGATCGAGTTGGCCCCGGCCAGGAAGCACAGTGCCTGGTCGGAGACGCTCAGGCGATGGCGCCCCGCTGCGAGTCGGACGATGGAGCCGGGCATGAGGATGCGCGCCGCGGCGATCATCTGCACCGTCTCGACGATTGGGACATCGGGCTGGTCGGCCAGCGGCGTTCCAGGAACCTTGCTCAAGACGTTGATGGGAACGGACTCCGGGGGCGGATCCAGATTGGCGAGCGTGTGGAGCAAAGAGATCCGGTCCTCTCGGTCCTCGCCCATCCCGATGATCCCCCCGCAGCACAGGCTGATCGAGGTGTCGCGGAGGTTCGCAATGGTTCTCAGGCGGTCATCGTAGGTGCGGGTGCTGATGATCGAGGGGTAAAAAGCGCGCGAGGTGTCGAGGTTGTGGTTGTAGGCGAACAAGCCGGCAGCCTCCAGCTTCCTCGCTTGCTCCTTGGTCAACATGCCCAGCGTGCAGCAGGTCTCGACCCCCAAGGCGGAGACCTCCTCGACGATGCCGAGTACCTTTTCGAACTGGGCATTGTCTCGAACCTCTCGCCACGCCGCACCCATGCAGATCCGGGTCACGCCGCCTTCCTTGGCCCGCTTGGCGATGGCCACCACGGTCTCGGCGTCCATGAGCGGAGAGGGGCGGACGCCGCTGTCATGGTGAACGGATTGCGAGCAGTAGGCGCAGTCTTCGGGGCACGCCCCGGTCTTGATGGAGATCAACTGGTTGAGCTGGATCTCCGAAGGGTCGTGGTGGGCACGGTGAACGTCGGAGGCCCGGCGCACCAGGTCCATGAAGGGGAGCTCGAACAGTGCTCGGACCTCGTCGAGAGACCATCTCATCTCCATGAGGCGAGCGTAGGCGATCCGGCCGGGGTCCCCAGCCCCGCGACGGGTGTCAGGACGTGGCGGCAGCGGTCTTTTCGATCGCCTTCAGATGCCTGGCGATCCGATCCTTGCTCAACTTGACGTAGCGCCGGTCGATGTCGACGCAGACGTAGCGCCGGTCTGCCTCGATGCAGGCGAGCGCGACCTGGCAGGCGCCGGCGAACGGGTCGAGGACCGCGTCGCCCCGGAAGGTGAAGAGCTCGATGAGTCGTCTCGGAAGCTCGACAGGGAAGGGCGCGGGATGCCCGACGCGCTTGGCGGATTCTGGGGCGAAGTACCAAGTGTCCAAGGTCCAGGCACGAAAGTCTTCTGCCGAGATCGTGTCCTCGTAGGGGAGCCCCCTTTCGATGCGCCTCCGCTTCTTGTTCTCGGACAGCGCACGATCGAAGCGCCCCTTCGACGCCACGACGATGCGCTCGGTGACGTCCCGGAGGACCGGGTTGGTGGCCGATGCGTAGCTTCCCCAGGCGCACGAGCCGTTCGCGCCCTTTCCTTTGACCCACACGATCTCACCGCGCAACAGGAAGCCGAGGTCGTCCTGGAGAATCGAGGTTACGTCGCCGGAGAGCGACCGGTACGGCCTCCTGCCGAGATTCGCCACGTTGACCGCGATGCGGCCTCCGGGTTCTAGGACGCGCCAGCATTCCCTGAACACGTCCCGCAGCATGTCGAGGTACTCGAGGTAGTTCCCCGGCACGTGGCCCTCGCCGAGCGTTGCCTCGTACTCCTTGCCGGCGAAGTACGGCGGGGAGGTGACGACGAGGGCGATGCAGTTCCCCGGCAGGAACGACAGGCTCCGGCTGTCGGCGCACCAGAGGGTGTCGGGCACCGGGCATGGAACGACTTCTTCGTCCGAGGAGATCGTCGGTGCCCCGAAGCGCCGGTAGAAGGCGCTCGCGTCGTGGTTCTCCCTCTTGCCGTTCCCGAATACTGAGGTCCGAGTGGGCGTTCTCGAGCGAGGAGGACGGCTGGCTCGTTGCAGCGCCGTGACCTTCGTCATAAAAGCTCCCCTTGTTCGGCAAAGTACGGAAACGGCGACGTGAGGTTACCGGTCGGGTGTTCGGGCACCGGGGGGACCTGGGGTGTTCCGGGCGATGGCAGGGGTTGCTCGGGTGCTGCGAGCGGGAAGTACCCCGGGACGTCGGCCTGGGGGGTGTCGAGATAGATCTTGGCCTCCGGGACGCCGCAGAAGCGGCCGTGGCTCCAACGGATCTCCACATGGCCGCGAACGACACGCCTCGCGCCGTGATATCGGTCCTGGACCGCTGCGCACCATTCGACCCTGGGTTGTCCCGCCGGTGCTGCCCAGATGTCGAAGCCGCTCAAGCAGAACTGCTGTCGCCAGTCCCACGGCGTGGCGACCCTCAGGCGGACGGGGCCCTGACGATCGCTCCCGAGGACGAAATACGGACAGTCCGACAACCGGAGCATGCGCCACAGCATGAGCTCGCGGTCGCGAACGGTGCGCAGCGCGCCCGACCAACGTCGTGCGGTCGCAGTGGACACCGCTCGACAGAATTCTGCGTACGCCGGCTCCACCTCGACGGGCCACTGACGGGCACAGGCATGGCGGATCCGTTGCCGGTGCTCGCGGGTGAGCTCCGCTGGGTCCACGGGCAAGCCGTCTCCGATCGCCGAACGCACCGCCCCATAGAGGAGGCGATAGGACTGCGGGGCCACGGTCTCGAACCAGTCCTCGCCACGCGTGCTTCGCCGGATCTGTAGTCGCTCCTCGAAGACATGGGATGGCGACGCGTTCATGAGGAGAAGGGAGCCGTACTTGCACGACACCAGGTAGACGTGATCGATCCGAAGGTCTGCCGGCAGCAGGTCATACCCCGGTGGGCGATGGGGTCCTTTCCATTCGACGCGCACGGGCCTCCTTCCGCGGAGTCCGTCGCTGGCCTCGAGGAACGCCCTTCCGTTCTCGAAGGCCGTCTCGGCGAGACCTCGGTGCGTTCCCAGCGCCTCTTGCTGAGCACGGTCGAGGCTCTCCGGGGGGACGTTCACCACCTCGGGGGGTCGGGCACGAAGGGCGTCGAACAACGTCTCGTACCCGAGCATCCCGAGCCCGGTCGCAAGCTCTGTGACCTCGGTCCGCGCGTCAGCCACCAGAGGGGAGCCCTTGGATCTGCAGCACCTCGTCCTCCGCGGTGGCTCTGGAACGCCGGTTGGCCAGCGCGTCCACGCTCCTTTCGACCCTACCGAGGGACCAGAGCCGGTTGGTGGATCCCGGGTCGAAGCGTACGGGGGAACGCCGGCGCTCCGAGGAGGCCGGCATCGGGGAGGGATCGAGGTCCCGGTGACCCATGGCGGTCGTCGAGCGATCAGCCACCGCCTGAAGCTACCGGTGGCTGGGCCACTCGCGCCGACGACGGGGTAAGCCAGCCGGTCGAGGCCCCGCCCGCTTGGGGGTCGGCGGGCTCGCCCCTGGTCGGTTCCCCGGCCCGCTGACCGGATGCATGGGGGATGCCTGGAGGCGCCGTTCGCTTCGGGCCGGTCCCCGGCTTGGGTTGTTCGTGGTGCGCAGTGGCGGACAAGATGGGCGAGGGCCCAGGAGACGAACGAGGAGGCGGCCGATGGCCCTCGACCTCAGCGAGGGCCAGGCCCTCTTGCAGCAGACCTTCTCGGACGTCCTCGACAAGGAGTCACCACCTGATCGCGTGCGGAACGCGGAGCCGCTCGGTTGCGATCAGTCCCTTTGGGACCGGCTGGTCGCGATGGGAGTGGGGGAGCATGGCGGTTCCCGGGGATCAAGTCGGCGGCGCTGCCAGTGCCTTGGATCTCGCGTTGCTCGACGCCGATAGGCACCCATCGAAGGCGAGTGCCCTATTCGAGGCCGGCGACGCCCAGGGTGAGGTGCACGGGATCCGATCGACTACCAGGTCGCGAACGGCCCTTCGGGGAGTTCCTGCAGAGGGGTCTGCCACTTCGGTCACCGCCGTGCGCGTAGGGTTCGGCTGCAGACGGGGCGCAAGCCGTACGAACTGGGAGCATCACCAAGGTCGCGGTCCGAGGTGGCCGAACACCTTCCCTAGCCCGTCGCAGGGACTGTCCCACTCGCCCCGTGTGTGCGAGGCCCACACCCCGTGTGTTGCGTAGGCACCGCCCAGCTCGACGTGCTGGCCGGCCCGACGGGGACCTCCGGGCACGGGCCAGTCAGGTCAAGCAGGGAGCCCGAGGGTCGACCTCACATGTGAGCTCGAGATCGATCACGAACGGGCGATCGTCGTGACCACGACGTTGCGCGGCATCCTTGTCGTGGTCGGGACCGGCGTCGATCCGGTGACCTCGCGCTTTTCAGGCGCGCGCTCTGCCAACTGAGCTACCCGACCGTGCGAGACGGGCGGACCTGACGGGATTTGAACCCGCGACCTCCGGCTTGACAGGCCGGCGTGCACTCCGAGCTGCACCACAGGTCCACGATGGTGGGCCTTCACTATAGGCCACGGGCTCCGAGGGGCATCCGAGGGTGGAGCACTCGGCGTGCCCACCTGGGATCAGCCGCCCTGAGCGCGGCATCGGGCACTTCGCCGCCGAGTACTCAGGGCAGGCGCTTCTCGCCCCGTCGCCGCCCCATGCGGAAGACAAAGCTGAGCAGCCAGACCACGAAGAATATGACCGCCACGGTCCAGAGTACGTGGATGACGAAGCTGATGCCGATGAAAACGAGGACCAGGAAGAGGAGGACGAGGATCAATGGGCCCACTCACACCACCGTAGCCGGTCGCGGGCTCGTGTGGTCTGCGGCTTCAGGCGGGTTCTCGGAGGCCTGAGGCAGCGACGAGCGCCCTCCGAGGCACCGGCGCCTCGAAGGCGCAGTGACACGGGGCGCGGGCCGTCTGGGCACGGGGTGCTGAGCACCGTAGGCTTGGGGATCGATGGTCACCCAGGCGTTGGCGCTCCGGGGCGTTCGGACATACGGAGCGCGCGTCGCCGCGTTCGTCGCATTGACCAAGCCGCGCATTGTCGAGCTGCTGCTCGTGACGACGCTGCCGACCATGGTCCTTGCCCAGAAGGGGCTTCCGCCGATCGGGCTGATCCTCGCAACGCTCTCGGGTGGCGCGCTGGCGGCTGGTGGTGCGAACGCGACGAACATGGTCATCGACCGGGACATCGACAAGGTGATGCGCCGGACCGGACACCGGCCGCTCGTCACGGGGCAGGTCACCCCTCGAGCAGCGGCGTTGTTCGCGGCGTCGCTCGAAGTCCTCGCGTTCTTGGAGCTCTGGCACTTCGTCAACCTGCTCTCCGCACTGCTCGCGGGATCGGCTGCGCTGTTCTACGTGGTTGTCTACACCGCATGGCTGAAGCGCCGGTCGACTCAGAACATCGTCATCGGTGGCGCTGCGGGCGCCGTTCCGGTACTCGTCGGGTGGGCAGCGGTCACCGGAAGCCTCGCATGGCCGGCGTTCTTGCTGTTCGCGATCGTGTTCCTCTGGACGCCTCCGCATTTCTGGGCCCTCGCCGTCCGCTACCGCAACGACTATGCAGCCGCCGGGGTACCGATGCTTCCCGCAGTTGCTCCTGCCGCGCAGACCGCGAGGTCCATCCTGGGCTACACGATCGCCCTCATGGCGGTCTCGGTGGCCCTGGCACCGGTCGCGCACGCCGGTCCGTTGTACCTCGCCGTGGCCGTCCTGAGCGGCGCCATCTTCATCGGGCTTGCGGCCCGCTTGCACTGGCTGGCTGCTCGACGGCGTGTCGCCGATCGCGACGCGATGACCCTCTTCACCTACTCGATCACCTACCTCACGATCTTGTTCGTCGCCCTCGGTTGTGACGTCTTCGTCCAGCGAATCCACTGAGCTCCGGGCCTCGGTCGGGGATGCCGTTGTGCCCCGGCCTGTGGAGTTGCTGCCGTCGCAGCAGAGCGCGAGTTCGCCGCAGCCCCGGAGGCCACGGCGGGCCTTCTTGCTGCTCGGGGTGGTCCTGGCGACGGGGCTGGGCATCGGGCTGTTCAGTGGCGTCGGCTCCAACGGCAGTCGAACAGCGACCGTCGGGGGCCCTGCTCCTGCGTTCTCCCTGCCACGGCTCGCCGGCCCCGGCAACGTCGGCACGCCCGCCGATGGCGGCGGCGGCGGCCGGCCCGCCGTGCTCCTGTTCTTTGCCAGCTGGTGCACGCCGTGCCAGCAGGAGATCCCCGCCCTTGCCGCTGCCTATCGAGCCCAGGGTCGCGGGTCGTCGGCGGTCCCGGTCATCGGCGTCGATGTGCTCGACCCACGATCGCAGGCGAAGGCCTTCGTCGATCGCAGTGGCGTGACGTTCCCGGTCGCGGTCGATGCCACGGGCCGGGTCACCGAAGGCCTCTACGCCTTCATCGGACCGCCCGCTGCGGTGTTCATCAGTAGGGACGGAACCATCGTGCACATCGCCCGTGGATCGATCACCCCACGACAGCTCTTGAGCTGGGAGGCGCGGCTGCGTTAGTCGTTGAGGCCATGTCTCGGTCATCCGTGCTGAACCCGCCTGCCAGGTACCGTGGCGCATGCTCGACATCCGCTTGATCCGGGACGATCCCGAGGGTGTGGCCTCCGCGCTCGCTCGTCGAGGCGTCGATTCGGAAGCGGTCCTGCGAGCCCGCGAGCTCGACGCCCGGGCGCGAGCGCACCTCACGAGCCGAGACCAGCTTCGAGCACGCATCAAGGCTCTTTCCCGTGAGGTTGCTGCCGCGAAACGTTCGAACGATGACGTTCGTGCTGCAGCGCTCGCTGCGGAGAGCCGCCGTCTCGGTGAGGAGGAACAGACGGCAGCGCTCCAAGCCGATCGTCTCCATCAGGCGCTGCAGGACCTGCTGCTCGAGCTCCCAAACCTCCCGGCAGACGATGCTCCCGACGGCGCGGGGCCCCAGGACAACGTCGAGCTTCGCCGCTGGTGGCCGGGGTGTAGCGAAGGCCTGCCCGAGCCTGCGGTGCTCGAGCACCAGCGCGTGCCGCACTGGGAGATCGGGGCAGCGCTCGGTGTGCTCGACCTCGAACGCGGAGCACGGCTTGCAGGATCGATGTTCCCCCTCTTTCGGGGGATGGGCGCCCGTGTGCTTCGCGCACTGACGTCGTTCGCGCTCGATCAGCACGCGGATGCCTACGAAGAGATCCGACCGCCGACGCTCGTGCTGACCGAGACCATGACGGCCACCGGGCACCTCCCCAAGTTCGCCGACGAGGCATACCACATCGAGCGAGACGGCCTCTGGGCCATACCGACGGCCGAGGTGCCGCTGACCTCGCTGCGCCGCGGCGAGATCATCGACGAGGAGGAGTTGCCGTTGCGGTTCACGGCGGTCACGCCGTGTTACCGGCGCGAAGCCGGGGCAGCCGGACGAGAGACGAGGGGGGTGCTACGCGTCCACGAGTTCGACAAGGTCGAGCTCTTCGCGTACGCCACCCCCGAACAAGCGCCTGCGATCCACGAAGACATCACCGCACGCGCCGAGGCGCTGCTTCAGGCGCTGGGCCTCCGCTACCGAGTCGTCGACCTTTGTGCCGGTGACCTCGGGGCGGCCTCAGCGAGGACCTTCGACCTCGAGGTGTACGCCCCAGGGTCGGATCGGTGGCTGGAGGTCTCCTCGGTCAGCTGGTACCGGGACTACCAGGCCCGACGGGCCAACGTCCGCTACCGCCCCTCAGGAAGTCGCCGGGCTGCTTCGTCGTCGGATCGTGCTCCGAGGCTCGTCCACACGCTCAACGGCTCTGCGCTGGCTTGGCCCCGCATCTGGGCGGCGCTCCTCGAACAAGGACGCCAGGCCGACGGGTCGGTCCGGCTGCCTGACTGCCTGGCTCCCTACCTCAACGGGGAGCTCACCATCAGCGCTCCCCGCTGACCAACCCTGGGCGGCCAGCTACGGGCGGCCGGGCACCGCGAAGCGGTAGCCGATACCTCGCACCGTCGTGATGAGCTTCGGGTCCGAGGGATCGGCCTCGATCTGGGCACGCAGCCGCTTGATGTGGACATCGAGGGTCTTGGTGTCCCCGATGTAGTCGCTGCCCCAAACGCGATCGATGAGCACGTCCCGGGTCAGGACACGGCCACGGTTCTCCACGAGGATGCGGAGCAGATCGAACTCCTTTCGGCGGAGGCGCACCTCGGCGCCGCGGACGAAGACCCGACGCTGGTCGATGTCGACGGTGACGTCGCCTGCCTCGAGGATGCCCTCTGCGTGCAGCGGACCGCGGTCGGCGTTCGTCGTCGCGTCGACGTGCGGAGCCCTGCGGAGTACCGCACGCATGCGCGCGATGAGCTCCCTGAGTCGGAAGGGCTTGGTTACGTAGTCGTCGGCCCCGAGCTCGAGCGCCAGCACCGTGTCGATCTCGGTCCCCTTGGCCGTCACCACGATGATCGGCACCGAAGACGACGAACGGATCGACCTACAGACATCGATGCCCGAGAGCTTGGGCAGCATCAGGTCCAACAGGATGAGGTCCGGCTTGACCTCCTCGAACATGCGGAGGGCCTCGACGCCGTCACGAGCCACCGTCACCTCGAAGCCCTCGTGGCTGAGGCCGACTTCGAGAGCCTCGATGAAGGACTCCTCGTCCTCTGCGATCAGGACGCTCACCCGGTGTTCATCGGCGGATTGGGGATGGGCGATCGATCCGGAGTTCATTGGGGTCTGCCCTGAAGGGGGAGGACCAGGGTGAAGGTTGAACCCTCGCCTTCGCGCGACTCGACGTCGACTCGGCCGCCGTGGTTGGTGGCCACATGCCGAACGATGGAGAGACCGAGACCAGTTCCGCCCGTGTTGCGGCTGCGCCCGTGGTCGACCCGGTAGAAGCGTTCGAAGATCCGCTCGAGGTCTCGGGCGGGGATGCCGACGCCGTGGTCGGCGACCGAGATGCGAACGACTTCGTGCTCAGGCACCGGCTCCGACGGTCGGTCGATGGCAGACGACGGGGCACCAGGGGGACTCCCGAGGCCCGGAGCGGTTGCGATGGTGGTCATCGACGCGGTGGTCCCCCCGATCGAAACCGGGGGTGAGTGGCCGGACGCCACGGCTGCCGTGCCGGCCCCGGCGCTCCACTGAGTAGGGGCAACGGTGCTGGCCTGCGGGGTGGGCTCGAGTGCTCGGGTTCCGAGCTCCCCGAGAGCCGTCGGTTCGGCGGGCTCCTTGGCGACGACGCCGCGAACCGTGACGGTGCTGTTGTCGTAGGAATAGGTGACCGCGTTCTCGAGCAGCGCGTAGACCGCCGAGACGAGCTGGCGGCGGTCCCCCATCACCGTGACGGGCGGTGAGGGCTCGTACAGCACGATCGCGATGCCTCGTTGCTCGGCGGCGGCGCGGACCCGTTCGACGGCTTCTGCCATCACGAGGTTGACGAGCACCGGCTCGCGTGGGGGAGCGGACTCCGCTTCGATGCGACTGAGGTCGAGGAGGTCGTCGATGATGCGGCTCACGCGGAAGGCCTCGCTGTGAATGCGGCTTGCCAGCCGCTTGGCGACGTCTTGGTCGGGCTCTGACAGGAGGGTCTCGGCCAGCAGGCCGAGTGCCCCCATCGGCGTCTTCAGCTCATGGCTGACGTTGGCGACGAAGTCGCGACGAACCTCTTCCAGTCGCCGACGTTCTGAGATGTCGTCGATGGTGGCGATCACCCCGAGGGAGCGATGGCCGTCGTCGATGACCATCGCGCGCACGCTGAGGGTCCTTCTTGGGGGGCCGTAGAGGTCGAGCGTCCGCTCGGCGTTTCCGTGCTCCCACGCCTCGGCGAGCAGCTCCGTCACCGCTTGGGCCGCGAGCGCGTCACCGTGGCGGCTCGCCATCAACGCGTTCGCTGGCGTGTTCTGATAGACGACGCTGCCGTTTTCGTCGCAGACCACTACGCCTTGGGGCAGGGTGTCGAGAGAGCGTCGGAGTCGGATGGCGTCAGAGCTTGCCTCGGCGACGGCTTCCGCTGCCGCCCCGGTTACCTGCTCGAGGTAGGTCAACGCGTTTTCGAGGGTCGCGTCCTCGGCCGGTGGGTTGAGGCCAAGACGCGACCCGAGGGCGACCATTCGTTGTGTGAGCGCACTCCGCCCGGCACGACGGCCGATGACCAGTGCAAGGAGGACGGCCACGACCAGCACGCATGCACCCACCGCGTACCCGGCGGGCGCGGGCAGACCCAGGACCTTGGCTGCTCCGAGGAGCTCGGCTACGACGAGCACACCTCCAGCATGGCAGGGCGAGGGGCGACGTGGTGCGAAGGGCTGCTGCGAGCGGCTCGGCGTCGACGTCGGAGACGAGCATCCCGAGGCGAGCACCCCGAACGAAAGGAACGATCCGATGCTGTTGTTCGCAGGTCCGACCATCACCCTCAACCCCGACCCGAGCAAGCTCCCCGGTGGGTCGACGCTGCAGTCGTTGACCAACGGCATCGGCGGTTGGGCCCTGATCCTGTCGCTCGTCGGTCTGGTGATCGGCGCCGCAGCGTGGGCGCTCGGTGCGCACTCGCAGAACTACCACCAGTCGTTCATCGGTCGACGGGCCGTGCTGGTCTGTGGGCTCGCGGCGCTCCTCATCGGAGCAGCCCCAGAGATCATTTCGTTCTTCTACCGCACCGGAACCGGTGTCCACTGACGTGGTCTCGGCGTTGCCGATCATTCCCGTGGCGGGATGTCCCCCGCTCGGACCGGTCGACACCATCTGCCAGGCCGCCAGTGGCGTCGGGTCCTCGATCGCCGGGGCCGGGGCCGGAGCGGTGCTCGATGCGGTTGCCGGTTGGGTCGTCAACGGGGCGAGCTGGTTGCTCACCCAGATCGCAACGGTGATCTCCAGCACGACCGGCATCGATGTTCGGGCGTCATGGTTTGAATCGCACTACCAGACGATGGCAGGCATCGCCGTGGCAGTCATCGTGCCGTTGCTGCTGGTGTCGGTGTTCCAGGCGATCTACCACCAGAGCGCGGCAATCCTGTTGCGTTCATTCTTCGTCCAGCTCCCTCTGGCCATCTTGCTGACCTTTGCCGCCATGCAGCTCGTGCAGCTGGCGCTGGCGACCACGGATGCGCTGAGTTCGACCGTGGCGCGCCACTCCGGCAACGACATCCAATCGGCGCTGTCGGGACTGGCGAACGCGATGGCGAACCAGCTGGTTTCCGGGAACTCCGCGACGCCCACCTTCGTGACGCTGCTTGCCGCGCTCGTCGTCGGGTTGGGGGCGCTCGGTCTGTGGATCGAGCTCCTTGTGCGGGCTGCAGCCGTCTACGCAGCCGTGCTGTTCCTGCCGCTCGCCCTTGCCAGCCTCGTGTGGCCGACCATCGCCCACTGGTGCCGGCGCCTCGTCGAGTCGCTGGCGGCGCTCGTCTTGTCCAAGTTCGTCATCGTGGCGATCCTGAGCCTCGCCGTGGGGGCATTGGCTCCGAGCTCGAAGGCTCCGGTCTCGGCCGTGCTCGCCGGGGGGTCGTTGCTCCTGCTGGCGGCCTTCAGCCCCTTCACGCTCTTTCGTCTGATCCCGATGGTCGAGGTGGGGACGATGCAGCACCTCGAGGGGCTCCGGCACCGGGCGACTCGGACGGCAGCGGTCGTTCCGAAGGCAGCGGCGGCATACGCGTTGCGCCAGATCGGTGCCGAGTCCCTGGAGCTCGGCCCAGTCGGGACCGGTCGGACGTTGTCGATGGAGCCGCCCAGCGGAGCACTCAACACCGGAGAACCGGACTGGGCGGCTACCGACAGCAGTGCCGACGCGCCGGCATCCCCGCACGCGGACCCGATCCGAGGGGCGCCCGGGCACGCGGATCCCGAGGGGATCCCCCTCTGGCAGGGTAGCCCGCCTTCGGGGGTCGAAGGAGAGGCCTTCCCATGGGCCGTGCGCGCCGAGTCGGACGTTCCCGCCGGTACGGAGGGCGCGAGCGCGCTCCCGATACGCGACGATGCGGGACGCGGGAGGCCACCGCTCATCGGTGCGCCTCGGTCGCCGGCCGTCACGCCACGGAGGCGGCCGGATCCTTCTTCATTTTCGAGCGTGCCCGCGGCCGGCGGCACCGCGGTGATCGACCACGACGAACTCGGACCCGTCATCCGGTGGGTGCCCGACCCACCCGGTGATGCCCCGCCTGCGAAGCCGAGCCCCTGAGGAGGTCTTTCGGTGGCACCTGATTCACAGCGTTACCGCTTCGGTCCCCTCGAGCGGCGAGGACTAATCGCTGGGTGGAGGAGCGGACAGATTGCATCGGTGGGCGCGAGCCTGGTCATTGCGGTCACCGTCCTCCACGGTGCCGCCGATGTCACCGGCGGCGTGCTGGCATTCATCGCGGTCGCTGGCGGAATCGGCGTTGCCTGCTGGCCGATCGCGGGCCGTTCGCTGGAGGAATGGCTGCCGGTCGTGATGCGCTGGACGGCCGATGGGCTCTTGGGCCGCCGCCGTCTCTTTGGTGCTCCTGAGCTCGGACACTGCATGGGGCCAGACGGCGTGACACGTTGCACCGCGGTCTCGGTGGCTCGCTCTCGCACGCGAAGCACCCGTTGGAGCCGGGAAGCCTCGGAACGAGCGATCGCGACTGAGTGCCGTGCATTCCAGGGTCTTTCGATCCTCGGTGTTCGCGCGACCGGTGTGCCAGGGGTTGCGGGAGAGGGCCACGAGCTCGAGGAGCCAACGGTTTGTGTGATCCATGACGCGAGGGCAAGCACCTATACCGGAGCGCTAGCAGTGCGTGGTCACAGCTTTGCGTTGCTCGGTCGGGAAGATAAGGAGCGACGTGTTGCGAGTTGGTCTTCGGCCCTGGCTGTGCTGGCTCGCGATGGCGCTGTCGTCAACAGGCTCCAGTGGCTGGCGTTCACCCTGCCCGACGACGGGTACGCCGTGCACCGCCATCTCCAGGATCGTGCCACCGCCGCAAGCGACGCGCCCGCTCGACGCTCCTACGAAGAGCTCGTCATGTTCACCGGGGCGAACACCTGCCGACACGAGGTCTTGATCGTTGTCCAGATCCGTGATCGCCGCCGCCTCGGCGTGCCTTCTCGAAGCCGCCACCTCCGCCCTGGCCCGGATTCCATGACGTGCGCGGCACTGGTCAGAGAGATGCAAACGCTTGGACGGCTCCTCTCCGACGCAGACGTGATCGTGGATGGTCTGCTTGGCCCCAGGGCGCTGGCCGCAGTGATCCGTCGAACCGGGGAGACGATGACTCGGCGGTGCCCACCATGTGTCGTGGGCGCGCCGTGGCCTGTCGCGATGGAGACCGAGTGGTCGCGGGTGCGTACCGACCAGACGTGGCAGGCAACGTATTGGATTGCCGAATGGCCTCGTGTCGATGTGGGTCCGGACTTTCTCGCGCCACTGCTGCTTGGCCCAGTCAGGCGCTCGGTCAGCGTGGTGATGGAGCCGATGGGTCCAAGGCGTGCCACCAAACAGGTGGAGCGAGCGAGGACGGCGGACATCGCCGATTCGGAGCTCCGGAGGAGAGGAGGATTCCTGACGACGGCACGGCGTGCTCGCGAGGCGGAGATGGTCGTCCAAAAAGAGAGCGAGCTCGCCGACGGGCACGCTTCGTTTCGCTTCAGCGGCTATGTGACGGTGACGGCACCGTCGGTGGAAGCACTCGAAGAGGCCTGCGAGGTGACCGAGCATGCCGCCGGTCAGTCGCGTTTGGAGCTTCGCCGCCTCTACGGCGACCAGGAGCGAGCCTTTACCTGCACGCTGCCGCTCTGCCGTGGTCTTTCGTGAGCGAGCGCCAGGCTCGCAGCGGCTTCCGGCTCCCCGCGCACACCGTGACCACCCGACATCTCGGAGCGGCCTATCCCTTCGTGGCAGAGGCTGGCCTTGGGCACCGCGGCGTGCTCATCGGGCGTGACCTCATGGGCGGTGCGTACGTGTACGACCCCTTCGAGCTCTATGCCCAGGGGATGGTCAGCAACCCGAACATGATTGTGTTCGGCCAGATCGGACGGGGGAAGAGTGCCTTCGTCAAGACCTACCTGTGGCGCCAGTCCGTGTTCGGTCGCCGTGCGTGGGTGGTCGACCCCAAAGGGGAGTACGAGGTGCTCGCCCGCTCCTGGGGCGTGATGCCCGTCGCCCTCCGTCCGGGTGGCTCTGTGCGATTGAACCCCCTCGATCGGGGCGAAGCCCACCTCGAGCACCTTGGAACTGCATCCGGCTCCCTTGGAGCCAGTGCGCCCAGCGCAGGCGAGCCCGCGGACGACTCCCAGCGGCGCCAGATCGAGCTGCTCGCATCCCTTGCCGCTGCTTGCCTGGGGAGGAACCTTGCGCCCCGCGAGCGGGTCGCGATCGACCTCGCGATGAGCACGGTGGCTGCATTCGACGCCGTCCCGACGCTCCCCAGGGTCGTCGATGCCCTCCTCGACCCCAGGGACGACATGGCTCGCAGCGTGAGAACCGATCGGGCCAGGCTGCTCGAAGACGGAAGAGACGTCGCGCTCGAGCTCCGCCGGCTCGTTCACGGTGACTTGCGCGGCATGTTCGACGGCCCCACGACCCCGGGCCTCGACCTCTCCGGAGCGCTGGTGGTCCTGGACCTGTCGGCGCTCTACAACTCGGCAGCGCTTGGCGTCCTGATGGCGTGCGCGACCGCGTGGCTCCAGTCAGCGCTGGCTCGTGACGCGCCGCGGCGTTCACGCGACGGGAGCCAGGTCTTCGTGGTGGTCGACGAAGCATGGGCGATCCTGGCCAACCTCGGGGTCGCACGCTGGCTGCAGGCGTCCTGGAAGCTCTCGCGCGCGTTCGGGGTAGCCAACATCGCGGTTCTTCACCGCCTCTCGGATCTCCGTGCGGTCGGTGCGCTGGACTCCGAGCAGGTGGGGCTGGCCCAGGGATTGCTGTCGGATTCGGAGACCCGTGTCGTCTACGCACAGTCACCGGGAGAGGTGGAGCGGGCGAGCGAGTTGTTGTCGCTCTCCCCCACCGAAGCGGAACTGCTCCCGCAGCTTCGCCGTGGCATCGCGCTGTGGAAGGTCGGTCAACGATCGTTCCTGGTGCAACACGTCGTCGGACCTGGAGAACGCGAGCTCGTCGACACTGACACGGCGATGGGGATCCATGCCTTCGATTGAGATGAGCGCGCTCGACCTCACCGGTGGATGGCTGGCGGCGGCCGCGGTGCTTTCGAGCGCCGGTGCCACGGTGGGCGCGGGTTGGCGGGGTCGGAGGGCGCACCAGGGCGGCCGCTCAGGGCAAGAGCGCCTCTTCGGCCGGCTGCGAGCATCGCCAGGTAGAGGGGCGCGCTGGGCACGGCGGTCGGACTTGGGGCCGCTACGGATCCGAGGGAGTGCGGAACCGCCGCCAGGCCGCCTGGTCCTCGGCTGGGTCGCGGGCTCGGCGGGCCGTCCGAGGCGGCAGTTGCTGGCAGCCGAGGCGTCCCAATCCGTTGCCGTCGTCGGTCCCACCCAGAGCGGGAAGACGAGCAGCTTCGCGGTTCCGGCGATCCTGGGATGGAGGGGCCCGGTCCTGGCGGTCAGCGTGAAGACCGACCTGGTTCGCGACACCTATCGATGGCGGAGGAGTTGCGGCATTGTCTGGTGCTTCGACCCGACAGAGGCGACGGGACTGGCCAGCAGCCCCTGGTCTCCGCTGCGAGCCGCTCGGACGTGGACGGGAGCTCGTCGGGTCGCTGCCGACCTCACCGAGGTCACGCGAACGAACTCGAGCACGCCCGACGGCGACTTTTGGTATGCGACCGCCGCCAAGCTCATTGCGCCGCTGCTGTTCGCGGCGGCCGCCAGCGGCCGAACCATGGTTGACGTCGTTCGCTGGGTCGACACCCAGGAGGTCGCCGAGGTCGTCGCGGCACTCGAAGCCTCCGGCGTCCGCGAAGCCATGCAAGCGGCTTATGCATCCTTCGGGCGCGACGAGCGCCAGCGCAGTGCCGTGTACACGACCGCCGAGACGGTTCTCGAACCTTTCGCCGGCATGGCATCCGGTTCGTTACCGACCCGGACCCAGATGATGGGGTCGGCGTGGAGTGTGCCGGATTCCCTGCATCCCACAGGGCTGCTGGGGGCTGAGCCCTTGCGAGACGCCAACAAGGCTTTCTTCGGCGGTTCCCCAGAGGCGTGGCGATCAGGTGAGATCCGTCCCGATCTGCTGCTCGATGGATCAAACACGCTCTATGTCTGCGCACCGGCGCACGACCAGCGGCGTCTCCGAGGACTGTTCACTGCCATCGTCAAGCAAGTCCTCGAGGTTGCATTCTCGCGGTCGACTCTTTTGGGAGGGCCACTGCGCCCCCCACTGCTCGTGGTCCTCGATGAAGCGGCCAACATCGCTCCGCTCGCAGAGCTCGATGGGCTCGCAGCGACGTGTGCGAGCCACGGGGTGCAGCTGGTCACCATCTGGCAGGACCTCGCACAGCTTTCAGCCCGCTACGGTGACCGTGCAGCCACAGTGATCAACAACCATCGAGCACGGATCTTTCTTTCGGGAATCGCAGACGGCGGAACGCTCGAGCAAGCGAGCCGCCTCCTCGGGGACGAAGAAGTCGAGGTGCCCAGCGTCACCCGTGATGCAGCTGGTGGTCGTTCGATGACGATCTCGTCGCACCGGCGGCGACTGCTCTCTCCCGAGGCGCTGCGCCAGCTCCCCCCTGGCACCGGCGTCCTGGTGTACGGATCGCTCCCGCCAGTGAAAGTGGCCCTCAGGCCCTGGTGGCGCGATGCGCAGCTCCAACGAAGAGGTAGCTACAGTGCCCTGAGTGACTGGCACGACCTCGGACCTGGCGGCATTCGGGGCCGCTTCGGGCATCGCAGGCCAGACCGCAAGCCCGAACGGCATATATGAGGTCATCCATCGTCGCCGCGACGTCCGGGGGCAGTTCACTGGCGAGCCGATCCCCCCGGAGGTCCTCGAGCGGATCCTGCTCGCCGCGCATGCCGCTCCGAGCGTGGGTCTTACCCAGCCGTGGGATTTCGTAGTCGTCGACGACATCGGGATCCGCAGGGCCTTCTTCGATCACGTCTACGCAGAACGCGCGATTTTCGCGAATTCGTTGCCACCAGGGTTCGCCGAGCGGTTCTCGGCGATCAAGATCGAAGGGATTCTCGACGCCACCATCGGCGTCGTCGTGACCTACGACCCGCAGCGCGGCGCTCCGCATGTGCTCGGTCGTCATGCCATCGACGACGCCGGTTTGTACTCAGTGTGCCTCGCGATTGAGAACCTTTGGCTCGCGGCGACCGCTGAGGGCCTCGGTGTGGGATGGGTCTCCTTCTACCGGGAGGAGGTCCTGCGCGACCTCCTGGGCATTCCTTCTGAGGTCCGCCCGGTCGCATGGCTTTGCTTGGGGCCGGTGACGCACTTCGAACCCGTTCCCGATCTCGAACGTCACGGTTGGCGGAAACGGCTGAGCCTCGCGGAGGTCCTTCACCACAATCATTGGATTAGTGACGACTCGAGTGTCACGGAAAGGGTCGAGGAACGTCATGGCACCGGATCCTGAAATACTGGTGGGCAGCGGCGAGAGACGGTCTCCGACCTTGACTGAGACACCGCGTCGTCCACTGACGTTGTCGATCGACATCGGTGGAACTGGGTTGAAGGCGTCGGTGCTCGACGCTACCGGTGCAATGGTCGCAGATCGCGTCCGGATGCCGACGCCCTACCCCCTTCCGCCCACTGGGGACCGAGGTCTTGTGTCGATTCTCGTGAACCTCGTCGCGCCGCTGCCGGAAGCCGACCGTGTGTCTGTCGGGTTTCCCGGCATGGTTCGCAAGGGTTGCGTGCTCAGCGCGCCGCACTTCGTCACCGAGTCTGGTGCCGGTTCCAAGGTCGACGAGCAGCTCGTGAAGGCCTGGGCGAACTTCGACCTCGCAGGAGCATTGTCGGCCGCCTTGGGAAAGCCGACCAAAGTTGCCAACGACGCTGACGTGCAGGGTGCGGCAGTAGTGGCCGGGAAGGGCCTCGAGCTGGTGGTCACTCTCGGAACCGGATTCGGAACCGCCCTTTTCCTCGACGGTAGGTTGCTCCCGCACCTAGAGATCGCTCATCAACCGTTCCGCAAGGGTCAGACGTACAACGAGCAGGTTGGTGATCGGGCCCGGAAGGCGATCGGTGAGGAGCGGTGGCGAAAGCGCGTTCGGCGCGCCCTCGAGACCCTTGACGCAATGTTGTTCTTCGATCACGTCTACATCGGCGGAGGCAATTCCCGACGGATCTCCCTCGACGACCTCGGCCCATTGGCCTCCCGGGCCACGATCGTGGAGAACACCGCCGGCATCCTGGGCGGGATCAAGCTCTGGGAGGGAGAGCACCTTGCGCTGTGAGCTCACGGAAGGCAGTCGGGATCACAGCCCTCCTCTTGGCGACTAGTTTGGAAGGGGTCCAGTGTCGCGGGCACGCCCCGCACCGGACGGGCAAACCGATTTTGCGCTCGTAGCTCAACGGATTAGAGCATCTGACTACGGATCAGAAGGTTGGGGGTTCGAATCCCTCCGAGCGCGCTGTGTTGTGTCGCGAGACATCCCGGACGGGTGTCGCGAGACATCCCGGACAAGGTTATCCACTCCGACCCGGTCTTTTCTGGGTCTGGTAGGTCTTGTTGGGATCGAGGGTGAACTCGGCGAGGTGTTCGCCGTCTTCGGTGATGACGCACACGTCGCGGTCAGCGACGAGCAGGAGTACTCGGGTGCCGGTGTGACGGCGTCCCACGCCGAGGTGCAGGAGGTTGGAGCGGTAGCGCAGGGTGACCTTGCCCGCCTTGTCGATGCGGCTCACGCCGCACCCGGTAGCGGGTGGGGATCGTGAGCCCGGCCCGGCGCGGGACGGCCTTGGTGCGAGCGGCGAAGGCTTGAGCCGGCGTGCGCCGACCGAGGGCTCGGTGGGGCCGGACCTCGTTGAACTAGGCCCGGAACCGGTTGAGTTGGCATTGGAGTTCGGCGACGCTTCGCGCCCGGTGCTGTTTGGCGAGCCACTTCTTCAAGGTCTGGTGGAAACGTTCGACCTTCCCACAGGTCTGGGGGTGATAGGGCCGGGAGTGCTTGTAGGCGACGCCGAGGGCGATCAACTCGAGCTCGATGGCGCAGCCTTGCGGCTCTCGGCGGTGAACACAGCGCCGTTGTCGGTCAACATCGAGGCCGGTAGACCCCGCTCGGCAGCGCCGAGGTGGAAGGTCTCGACCACATCTGCGGCCTTGGTCGTCGGGAAGGCCCGGCAGGCGACGAGCAACCGGGAGTGGTCGTCGATGACGTTGAGGATCTCGACATCGGTGCCATCGATGAGGGCGAAGTGGGTGGTGTCGGCCTGCCAGCACTCGTTCGGGAGCTCAGCCTGGAACCGCCGCCAGGAGCTCTTCGGCCGCTTCTGGGGCTGGGGGACGACGAAGCCCCTACAGGTGAGGACGCGCTAGATCGTGGCCACCGACGGCGGCGATGACCGAGGCCGCTTCGACCGAGCTTTGAGCCCCTCGTCGCCCAGTTCGCGATAGCGCCCGATCAGCTCGTACAGCCAGCTGCGCGAGATGTCGTGGGCAGCACAGACGTCGTCGACACTCTGGCCTTCGACGAGCACGGCCTTGATGACGTAGTGGGCGAGATCCATCCGCATGACTCCTTATGGTCATGTCCGGGATGTCTCGCGACAGGTGTCCGGTATGTCATGAAACCAGATACCTCCGAGCGCGCTGGAGAGATGCAGCTCAACGACCTGTTCTTTCCTAGCTGTCGCATTCTCCAGTTAGCCTTATTTTCTAGCCTAGGTCACCGACCACCGGGCCGACGCTTGAGGTCGAGGGCCGGGGTCGGCATGCTCACTGCGCCCGATGATGCCTCGAGGCCCTTACGCCCCTTCCCGGCGCCTCCCGCGTGTTCGTGGCCGTGAAAAAGTCCCCGCGTGTGGCCAAGTTCAGGATCCCACCGGTGGCCAGATAGAGGTCCTTGCCCCTCGCTGAGGCATCCATCCGGGGGAGCTCCCGGCCGGAGACGGTGGAGGTGTACACCGACCACCACTCCAACCGGAGGGCACCCTATGAAATCAGCGAGGGAGAAGATGAACATGATCACCGCCTACAGAGACGTGGGCAGATACCGCGGAGCGGCCGCTATCGTCGGGACGACCCCCAAGACCATCAGGCGAGCAGTGCAGGGGCCCCGTCGCTCGGCCAGGTGGAGTGCAAGCGCCGGGAGAAGAACGTCGACGCGGTGCGCGACGTCATGGCCAAGCGCATCGACAAGACCCACGACCGGATCTCGGCCAAGCGCCTGCTCCCAGAGGCCATGGCGGCTGGCTACGTCGGCTCAGCGCGCAACTTCCGGCGCCTCATGGCCGAGGAGAAGCAAGTGTAGCGACGCCAGCACCATCGCGCCCGGCGCCCAGGCGTGTGGTCGCCGGGCGAGACGCTCATCATCGACTGGGACCAGGAGGGACCGCTCCATGTGTTCTGCGCCGTGTTGGCCTATAACCGCGTTCGCACTGCCCCTGAGTCCAAGGGCATGCTCGAGCACCTCGTCGGCTACGCGAAGGCCGACCTCGTCGTCCCGGCCGAGGAGTCCGTCAGCGACCTCGTCGGTGCCAACGCCGGGCGGTGTTCTGGTGCGCCGAGGTGAACGCTCAAGTGCACTTAGATACCTGTGCGGTCCCCGAGGAGTGGCTCGTCGCCGAGCGCCGGGTCTTCGGCACCCCCCGTCGTTGCACCCTTCGATCGGAAAGCGGGTGACCCGCAAGGTCGACAAGCTCAGCTGCATCCGCTTCGGCTCGGCTCGCTATTCGGTGCCGATGACGCTCATCGGGCGCCTCGTCGAGATGGAGGTGGCAGGCGTAAGGCTCCGCGCCCACCTCGGCACCACGAGGGCCGAACACGCCCTGGTCGCACCGGGCGAGACTTCAGTCAAGGACGAGCACTACGGGGCCCGCGACCACATCCTCGCCGCGCCCCACGACCGCGCTCGGCTGTCGAGCGGGACGTTCTCGGGCTCGGCTCCGCCGCCGACGTGTTCATCATCGGGACGGTCGCCGCCGGCGCGTCCACCCTCGGATCCAAGCTTCCCGAGCTCTTGCGCCTCGACCGAGGGGCCGCCTTCGGGAAAGACGACGTTATCTCTGCCCTTGAGCGGGCGGTCGCCTTCGGGCGCTGGCGCGTCGGCGACGTGCGCTGCATCTTGGGGGCTGGAGCGGGCGTCGCCACCCCGGCTGCGCCATAAGACACCCTCATTGCCTCCTTGCCTACCGCGGCCGCCCAGCCACTGTGAGCCGACGCGCCCGATGAGCACCGACGCTGCCGGCGGATCTCAGGCGGGGCTCAAGCGCCTCAAGCTCACCGCGATGCGCACGCTCGCCCCAGAGCTCTTGGTGGTGGCCAAGACGCAGCGCTGGAAGCCCGAGGAGTTCTTGCGCGCCTTGGTCGAAGCAGAGATCGCAGCGCGCGACGCCTCCAATGCTCGAAACAGGCTCCGCGTGGCCAAGTTCCCGGTCACGAAGTCCCTCGACGAGTTCGACGTCGCACCCTCCTCGGCGCAAAGGGCCGGCTTCGATTACCTGGCGTTGTTGGAGTGGATCGCGGCCAGGGAGAACCCATGCCTTTGGTCCCGCAGGGACGGGAAAGTCGCACCTGCTTGTCGCGCTCGGCCACGCAGCCGTCCAGGCCGGCCACCGCGTGCGCTACTTCTCTGCCGCCTCGCTGGTCGAGACCCTCTATCGGAGATGGCCCACAACTCGGTGGGCAAGGTGATCGATCAGACCCTGCGGGCCGACTTCGTCATCGTCGACGAGCTCGGCTTCGCCCCGCTCGACGACGCCGGCACCCAGCTGTTGTTCCGCTTCGTCGCCACTGTCTACAACGGGTGTCACTCGGTGTGGCCAGCCCCTGGCCCTTCGACCAGTGGGGACGCTTCCTTCCCGGACCAACCACCGCGGTCAGCCTTCTCGACCGCCTGCTGCGCCACAGCGTCGTCGTCCTCACCAACGGCGAGTCGTTCCGCATGCGTCGAAGCGAGACAGAGGGGAGGTCCGCGAAAGTCCTATCGCAGTGCGAGGGGTGGGGTCTTACTTGGCCAAAGCCGGGACATCAACTTGGCCATTGACACTGCGACCGGGCGCCGACCTAACCCCGCCGCGGTCATGGCAGCGCCACAGCCACCACGCGGCCAGCAGGTCGAGCCCCAGGGACCGGCGCACGACCCGCCCGAGATGATCCCGACGGCTACTACGAGTACCACCCCGAGCATCACGACTCCCAAGGCCAGGGCGCCTAACGCGGCTACCTCCGGACCGGGCACGAGGGCGACCGCCGCTACGAGGACAGCCAGACAGACGGCCCGCCGCTGCCACCGGGTTGGACCGGACGGCCGAGATCGGCGGAGACCCTCACCGGGTCAATCTTCGTCCAATCATCGCTTCGCCTTATCCCGCTCCCCACCCTCCGGGGGTCTGAGACGATTGGACCTGCCCTGCGCCTCCGGTCGGCGTCACAGTGACATCCTGAAAGATCGGAACTCCGCTGCTGCTGCTTGGATTTGAAACCTCGATCGATGCCGGATAGCTGTCGACGTTGCCGGCGGCACAATCGGGCTGGCAAGTGTTGACATTGAGCGTGCCTGTTCCATAGGCCGCCGCGGTTCCCCACGATTGCCAGGTGATGGAAGTCACTGACACGCTGCCATCACCGCAAGAGAGATAGACGGTGGTCGGTCGGATGACTGGGGACGTCGGACCAGCCGCACATGGGGGAATCCCCGGCAGGGCAGGCGAAGGTGCCGATATGGTCGTCGACGGGGGGGAGGTCGTTGAGGGGAGGGTGGTTGTCGGCCGAGCGACCGACGTCGAGGTACTCGGCACACTCGCCTGGTGGCGTCGTACCGAGGAACTATGGGCAGCGGCGGCCTGGTTCGGATGGTCACTTCTTCCGGCGACGAATGCGCCGATGCCAGTTCCAGCTATCGCAAGAATTGCGAGGACAGTGAGGATGACGCGGCGAAGTACCCGGCGCGTGAGAACGAATACCGGTTCGGAGCCTGGGCCTCCTTCACCGGGTCCTTGGGGAGGAGAGCCAGATCGAAAGCCCACGGGATCCGTCATTGTCGTTCTCTTCGTGCTCCGTGCGAGCCCGCCACAGGCACTGACGATCGAGACGCACACGGCATCCGCCAACGAGTGGCCGCCACCACCCACGGATCGAGGGCTCCGGGGCCGATCGCTGCCCCTCCCCGGCGCAGGGAGCCCATCACTGGCACGCAGGTCACCACACCTCTACGGCTTGGGGCGCATCGCAGAGCACCCCCAACTCGTAACGGCCACACCCTGGATCGGTTGGGACCAACGTCCAACCCGCTCGGGTCCCAGGACGTGGCGGGAGGCGGTGGGTCGAACTTCGCACCTTGGAATGAGTGAGAGAGCCAAGCGGTTGATCGTTATCAACACCATTCGGACCGTTCCCGCGAAGTGCTGGCTGCGATGGTCGACGTCGTCCCTGGGCCGGGCCGGCGCCGGATCTGGCACCCGTGACCGGCGCCCGGTGGAGAACCGCCGGCCGGCATCCCCCTGCGGGCCCGACTCCTGCCGCGCCGTGGTGGTCGTCCGGAGCCGGCGTGCCTCGGGTCCCACCAGCCTGGCGGCCCCGCGCTCGGCCAAGGAGGCGTGCATCCGGTGGCCGTCCATGGTCCGCCCGGAATTGGTGCGCGTGGCTCACCTCACCCCACACTCCGAGCAGGTCATGGTCAGGCTTGGCACTCCCACCATTGTCCCACGTGCCCTCACCATCAGTGAGTGTTGGAACCTTCGTCGGCGCAGGTTACAGGGCCGTTCCTGGCGAGTGCACTCATCGATTCGGCTCGTGACCCCATCACTCCTCCTGTGCCCCCATGTGCGGTGAATGTGTCGAGGTGCCGGGGAGTCGTGGACGGCGTCGGCCACCCGGGGTCCTGCGGGGTACCGGCAGGCCGCGTGCCATTCGCGGGAGTGCTGAGCACCGGTGAGCGGTTCGGGTCGCTGGGCCGGGTTGGTCGGTGCGGGGTGGGGCTGACTGGTGACATCGTCGCTGGCCGCACGGTGGGAAGTAGGCCTTCTTAGGACCGCCCATCAGGGTGGGTAACAGGCTCGGTCGGGTGATCGGCCGGCTCCGGAGCTACGATGCCTACGAGCGATTTAACCTGCCGACCGAAGGTCCAACGACGCTCGTGGCCTTCGCCATCATTCCGCCGCTGTTCTTCCCCCTCATACGCCCTCTGCACGGCGAGGTGGCCACCGCTTTGCGCTCCGTTGCCCAGTGTTGCGTCAGGCGACGTCAAAGCGGTCGAGCATCATGACCTTGTCCCATGCCGCAACGAAGTCGTGCACGAACTTCTCGTTTGCATCGTCGCAGGCGTACACCTCGGCGATAGCTCGCAGCTGGGAGTTCGAGCCGAATACGAGATCAACCGCGGTTGCTGTCCACCGAAGCGCACCACTGGCGCGGTCGCGCCCTTCGTAGATGCCCTCTTCAGAGGGCGAGACCTTCCATATGGTCGCCATGTCGAGCAGGTTGACAAAGAAGTCGTTGGTCAGCGCTTCGGGTCGTGACGTCAACACTCCATGAGGAACGTGCCTGGTATTGGTGTCGAGGACGCGCATCCCTCCAATCAGCACCGTCATCTCAGGAGCGGTCAGGGTGAGCAAGTTCGCCCGGTCGATAAGAAGGTGCTCGGGAGGACGCTTCTCCCCCGAGCGAACGTAGTTGCGGAAGCCGTCAGCAACGGGTTCGAGCACGGCGAATGAGGCGACGTCGGTCTGTTCCTGGGAGGCATCGGTGCGACCGGGGGTAAACGGTACGGTGACCTCGATCCCGGCAGTCCGCGCTGCTCGTTCGATGGCTGCACAACCAGCGAGAACGATCAGATCAGCGAGCGACACGCGCTTGGCGCCGGGCTGGGCGCGATTGAATTCCTGCTGGATGCGTTCGAGGATGTCGATGACGTGTGTGAGCTGGTCGGGATCGTTCGCTTCCCAGTCTTTCTGTGGAGCGAGACGGATGCGTGCACCGTTGGCACCACCTCGCTTGTCGGTCCCTCGGAAGCTTGAAGCCGATGCCCATGCAGTCGAGACCATCTGCGAGATGGTGAGTCCGGAGCTCAACACTGTCGCCTTGAGTGTGGCGATGTCGTGCTCATCGATGAGGTCATGGTCCCTTGGCGGCACCGGATCCTGCCATAGCTGCGGCTCAGCCGGGACGAGCGGGCCGAGGTAGCGGGAGATCGGCCCCATGTCGCGGTGGGTGAGCTTGAACCATGCCTTGGCGAAGGCATCGGCGAAGGCGTCGGGGTGCTCGTGAAAGCGTTTGGCGATGGCGCGGTAGGTGGGATCCTCCTTGAGCGCGAGATCTGTCGTGAGCATGGTCGGGGCGTGGCGCTTCGACGGGTCGTGGGCGTCGGGAACCGTTCCCTGAGCTGACGGGTCCTTGGGCGTCCACTGCTTTGCTCCCGCAGGGCTTGTGGTCAATTCCCATTCGTAGTTGAACAGGTTGTCGAAGAAGCCGTTGTCCCATCGCGTTGGCTCGTTCGTCCAGGTTCCCTCGAGCCCGCTCGTGTAAGTGTCGTTCCCCATTCCGGTACCGAAGGTGTTCTTCCAGCCGAGCCCCTGCTCTTCGAGGCTCGCCCCTTCGGGTTCGGGACCGACGAAGCTCGCCGGCGCGGCGCCGTGGAACTTCCCGAAAGTGTGCCCCCCGGCGATGAGCGCGACGGTTTCCTCGTCGTTCATTGCCATGCGGGCAAAGGTTTCACGAATGTCTTTGGCAGCCGCAAGCGGGTCGGGGTTTCCGTTCGGCCCCTCTGGGTTCACGTAGATGAGCCCCATCTGGACGGCACCGAAGGGGTTCGCGAGCTGGTGATCGCCGCCATGGCGAACGTCGCCGAGCCAGGTGTCCTCGGACCCCCAGTCCACGTCTTCGGGTTCCCAGATGTCGACGCGGCCACCGCCGAAGCCGAAGGTTTTGAACCCCATCGATTCGAGCGCGCAGTTGCCCGCGAAGATGATCAGGTCAGCCCAGGAGAGCTTTCTCCCGTACTTCTTCTTGACTGGCCACAGAAGGCGACGAGCCTTGTCCAGGTTGGCGTTGTCGGGCCAACTGTTGACCGGAGCGAACCGCTGGTTGCCTCGACCTGCGCCGCCACGGCCATCCGCAATGCGATAGGTGCCGGCGCTGTGCCAGGCCATGCGGATGAACAGCGGCCCGTAGTGACCGAAGTCAGCTGGCCACCAGTCCTGCGACGTCGTCATGACCTCGACGATGTCGCGCTTGACCTCGTCGAGGTCGAGCGTGGCGAACTCCTTTGCGTAGTCGAAGTCCTCGCCCATCGGATTCGAAAGCGGTGAGTGGCGGTGCAGGAGATCCAGGTTGAGCTGGTTCGGCCACCAGTCACGATTCGATCTCGCCCCAAGTGCGGTGTGTGGTACAGGGCAGGTGCTCCCAGGGTCGCTCGTAGACATGGGGTCCTCCTTATCTCAGTGTGGGTCCGTTGTCGGTTGTTACATCGCCTGCTGACAGGTGGGGCAGATGCCCCAAAACGTCACCTCGGCCTCGTCAAGCACGTAGCCGTGGGTTTCCGATGGAGTGAGGCAGGGACGAGCACCAACCGCGCAGTCGATGTCGGCAGTCGCTCCGCAGCGACGACAGACGACGTGGTGGTGGTTGTCTCCCACGCGCAACTCGTGGAGCGCAGCGCTCCCTGCTGGCTCGATGCGTCGGACGATGCCTGCTTCGACGAAGGCGCTGAGCACGCTGTAGACGGTCTGAGGTGCGACCGCTCCGAGCTGCGCCCGGACGTCGTCGATGACGCGCTCGGCGTCCGCGTGGGGCCGGCGCGCCAAGGCCCGGAGTACCGCAAGGCGGGTTGCGGTGACTCTCAACCCTGCTGAGCGGATGAGCTGGCCGAGGTCGGCTTGGGTCGGACGACGAGCCCCCTGTTCCTCCATTGCAAGCCATGTTAGTTGAGATCTAAGATTAGAGTCAATCCTGAAAAGATAAATTTCTTGATAAAGAGGGTTTCACGACAGTGACTCGGGCGGGTCGGCGGAGCCATGGCGGGGATCAGGCCATTTTCTGTTGCTGCACAGTGGCTTCACACCGGAGTCACAGGAGGTCGCTCGTGACGCCGTTGCACTGGGGCCGCCTTGTCGAGGCCGCCAGCTCGCCCGGATCGCAGCATCGGGCATCGAAACCGCGGTTGGTGGACAATGAAACGGTGCTCTACGACGACGGCAAGATTGTTTGCGACGATCGTTCGCTCGTCATCCGGACTTACTACCTCTGGGGGGCTGCGAAGACCATCCCGTATTCGGCAATCCGGAGCGTGACGAAGCGACCGCTCACAGGCGTCACCGGGAAGTGGCGCATCTGGGGATCCGGTGACTTCGTGCACTGGTGGAACCTCGACACCAAGCGGCCGAGCAAGAACACTGCGCTCATGATTGACCTCGGCAAGCGCGTGGTCCCGACGATCACCCCCGATGATCCCGATGCCGTCGAGCGGATCCTGAGCGAGCACATCGGGTGAGTGTGCGCAACCCTCGTTCCTGGGAGGACGGAACGAACCCTGGGCGGCAGGGGTCCTTCGGGTACGGCCCGCCGCGCCGTGGCTTTGAACCGCGGAGCTGGCCGGCGCCAAGCGCTGGCCGCGTGGGGAGCGCTGCGAACGAAGCGATGGGCTCTGGGCAGGCACCGGCGAGCGCGCCTGCGCTCGCCTCTACGACGGTGTGTCAGGGGCTGGCGAGGGTCCCAGGGAGAGGCTCCTTGGTCGTAGCGGTGTCGGGTGCCGGTACTCCTCCAGGGCGTGAGCGACCCATCCGGCGCTGCGAGCCACCGCGAAGATCGCCTGACCTGCCCCATCGGTCATGCCGCAGGTGTCGGCGAGGCTCCCGAGTGCGAAATCGATGTTGACGTCGCCGAGCCTGCGGTTCTGCAGCTCAGCGACGAGATGCTGTGCAACCGCCACCCGTTCGGACCCGGGGTCGGCTGCGGCCAGGAGCGCCAGGAGCCGGTGGGCTCGACCGTCGCCGTGCGCGTAGACGGGGTGACCAACCCCGGGGATCTGCTCGTTGCGGCGGAGGTGCTCGCCCAGGACCGATGCGACCAGCTCTGGACGGCTGACGTTGCGGAGCAGTCGTTCGACGCCCAGCGACGCCCCGCCGTGCATGGGTCCTGCCAATACCCCGAGCCCGGTTGCCACCACGGCGTAGGGGTCGGCGCGCACCGAGGCGGCCACTCGTGCAGCCAGGGTCGAGGCAGCAAGCTCATGATCTGCGAGCAGCACCAAGGCTGCGTCCAAGACACGCAGGAGCCCCGGTGACGGTCGCCGGGCGGTCAACCTGGACCACAGCTTCGCCGCGATGGAAGGGGCCTCGGCTGGGGTGCCTCCAGCGGCTGGGGGCAGGGCGTCGACCATGCCGGCGATGAGCCGCCGAGCGGTTGCGGTCACCGCTGCCTCGTCGAGATGGAACCGGAGCGGGTCAGTGGCGCCGAGGACGGCCACGGCAATTTGGATCCGATCGATGGGCAGCGTCCCGGGTGGCAGGTGAGCCTGTGCCGCTCTGGAGGCCTCGACCGCGGCCGGATGCGACTGCCAGAGGCCCGCGACGTCGTCAGGCTCCGGCCAAGTTCCCGACCAGAGCCACTCGGCGACCGTCTCGTAGGCGGTCGTTCCGGCGAGCGCGAGGGCGTCGCGGCCGCGGTAGTAGGGGCGGTCGCGGCCGAGCGTGGTGACGGCGGACGCGATGGCAAGCGTGGACGGCCCGATGCGAAGGCGGGGCTTGCCCTTGAGGGCGAGGCGCTCAACCTCTGCTGCGTACAGCAGACTGCGACGACGGCCGCCGCGGACCCGTCGGAGCAGACCCCGGCTGATGTAGGCATAGATCGTCTCGGGCTTGACCCCCAACCGCTCGGCCGCACCCGCGACATCGAGAAATTCCGGGGATCCCTGCTCCACATTATTGATTATAGTCAATCTTGATCATTCTCGATAGCCATGCAACGCTGGCATTGGAGTTCGAGCGGAAAGGAGCCAGCGCATGGCACAGGTCCATTTCTTGGATGTCACCAACCGGGACGGGGCTCAGGCGGCGCGCACGGGCCTGTCGAAGTTCGCCAAGACGATGGTCAACTTCTACCTGGGGCGCCTGGGCGTGTCGCAGTCAGAGATCGGCTTCCCGTTCTTGTTCCACGAGGTCCCCTACATCCGCGCGCAGCTCGCCCTGGCCGAGGCGGGGGCGTTCGGTGAGCTTCGGCTGTCGGGATGGTGTCGAGGCGTCGTCGCGGACGTGGAGCGCTCTGCTCCTTTGGGGCTGTCCCACTACAACCTGTCGATCTCCACGTCCGACTACATGCTCCGCAACAAGTTCCGCGGCCGGCTGGACCGTGACCACGTGATCAGCGAGATGGCAGCTGCCGTGAAGCTGGCCAAGGAGGCCGGTGCGCTGACCGTGGGGGTCAACGCCGAGGACGGGTCCCGCACCGACGCCGGCTTCCTCGTCGAGTTCGCGTTGGCTGCCCGCGAGGCGGGCGCGAGCCGGGTGCGCTACTGCGACACCATCGGTGGGGAGACCCCCCAGCGGATCCGCCAACGCTTCGCCGAGCTCGCGCTCGCCGCCGGCCTGCCGGTGGAGACCCACTGCCACAACGACCTGGGGATGGCCGTGGCCAACTCGGTCTCCGGTGCGCTGGGTGACCTCGATGCCGGTCAGGACGCCTGGGTCAACACTTGCATCAACGGCATCGGCGAGCGTGCGGGCAACGCCGATCTGGTCTCCACCATCTTGGCCTTCCGTTACGGATACGGCCTCGAGGACGCCGTTGCCGGCGGGGTGCGCGTCGCCGATCCGATCGATCTGAGCTGGGCTCGCCGATTCGCCCTGTGGGCGAGTTACGCACTGGGCCAACCGCTCCCGCCCACCCAAGTCGGCACGGGGAGCAACGCTTTCGCCCACGAATCGGGTATTCATGCCGATGGCGCCCTCAAGGACCATGGGAACTACGAGCTCTATGACGAGCAGCTCCTCGGACCGTTCCCTTCGGACTGGCACGCCCGGTCCGGAAGGGTGGTGCTTACCGGAGAGTACGGAGGAAGAGCTGGCTTTTACCACGTCCTCGACGGCCTGGGTCTCGCTCCACCGGAGGGCGAGGACGAGCTCGCCTTCCGGCTGGTGCAGTTGTGCAACGCCATGACGGGTCGTCCCCTCACCGACGACGAACTGGCGCTGATCGTCACCTACCCGCGCCAGCTGTCGCTCATGTTCCCCGGCTCTCTGCCCGCTGGCGAAGGGCCCTAAGATGCGGTGGGTATGGCGGTCTACGAATACCGGTGTCGGGTTTGCGACACCCGCTTCGAGGCGCGGAGGCCGATGTCGGAGGCCCGCGCGCCGATCAACTGCCCGGAGGGCCATTCGGAGACGACCCGGCTGCTCTCGATCTTCGCGTCGCCGGCTATGGCTTCGCCGCGAGGCCAACGGGACGACGCCGTGGCCTTCAGTGGCTGCGGCGCCGGTTGCCGCTGCGTCTCATAGGACGGCGATCGGCAGCGCAGCGGCGGTTCAGGAGCGGGGTGGCCGACCCCGGTGACCACTGATCGTCCGTGCGTCGAGACGGGCCCGGCAGAGCAGTCCATCCGAACTCGAAGCGGTGGCACCGAAATGGCACACTGGTTTTGATTGGACCGAGGGTCAGGAGCCTTCCAGATGGCTGAGCCGATCAGCGCGCCGATTTTGCGCCGTGCCGACTATCGCCTGAGCGAGGAAGAACAGGCGCTGGCGGAGGCGTTCTCGGCGTTCTTCGAGCGCTCGTGCCCGAGCGAGCGGGTCCGAGCTGCCGAGCCCTGGGGCTTCGATGCAGCGCTGTGGGCGGAGCTTGCCCCGATGCGTCCCGTCGCGATGGGGTTGCCCGAGTCGCTGGGCGGCGACGGCGCGGGCCTGGTCGAACTGGTCCTCGTCACCGAGCCCTTCGGTCGGAGCGTCGCACCCGTCCCGCTCGTGGAGGCCGCCGTCGCAGCCCGGCTGCTCGCAGCCGTTGCCACCGCTGCACCCGGCGGACCTGCGGATGCCTGGGTCAACCAGGTGATCGACGAGCACAAGGTGGTGACCTTGGCCCTCCAGCCCGGTGGGGGTCCGCAGCTGGTGCCGGCTGGCGCGGTTGCTGACGCGGTTGTCGGCCTGCTCGGCGACGAGCTCGTGCTCGGGGTGTGCCCTGCGGAACGCGCAGCCCGTCGGCCTCGCAACCACGGCTTCGCCCCGATCGCCTGGTGCGACCTGAGCGATCCGGAGTGCTCCTTTCGCCCGCTGTGGTCGGGGCCCTCGGCGCGGGCCGCCTTCGAGCGAGCGGTGCGGGAATGGAAGCTCCTGATGGCCTCGGCGCTCATCGGGATGGCCCAGGCGACGCTCGACATCGGCGTGGAGCACGCCCGCTCCCGGGTTGCCTTCGGGGCACCGATCGGGAGCTTCCAGGCCGTCTCCCACGCCTTGGCCGATGTGGCGATGGCGGTGGAGACGGGGCGACGCCTCGTCCGCAAGGGCGCGTGGTACGCGGCGCACGAGCCCGACGAAGACGTGCACCGCGTCCTGATGGCGTACCGCTACGCCACGCAGACGGCCATGACCGCGGCGACGGTCGGGGTGCACGTGTTGGGGGGCGTGGGCTTCACCGTCGAGTCCGATCCCCAGCTGTACTTTCGCCGGGTGAAGGGCTGGACGCTCGTTGCCGGCGACCCCAAGGCGGCGTTGTCGGACATTGCCGATGCGCTCTTCGGCCCGGTGGCGATCGCGAAGTGACCAGCCGACGGCGATGAGGGCAGGGCCGGCCCCGGACCACGGGCAGCCGCTGCGGGTGATCGGGCGAGCGAAAGGGAAGAGAAGATGGATTTCGGCGTGATCGACCTCGACGAAGAGACCGTTGCCTTCTGGGCGGAGGTGCGAGCGTTCTGCCAGACCCATGTGACCAAGGAAGTCCTCGACGAGGAGTTCGAAACCGGGAGCGGGTTCAACGAAGGCCTCCACAAGGCTTTGGGAGCCCGAGGCTGGATCCTCCCGACCTGGCCCCGCCAAGAAGGCGGCGCCGGCGCCACCCCCTTGCAGGCGGCGATCCTCGACGCCGAGCTGCGCGCCGCGCATGCACCGCTCATCACCTTGGGCACGACGCGCAACGTTCTGCCCGCCGTGCTGCGTTGGGGCACCGACGAGCTGAAGAAGGCTGTGGTCCCTGGGGTGGCCTCGGGGGACGTGCGCTTCTGTTTGGGCTACACCGAGCCGGACTCAGGATCCGACATCGCCGCGGCCAAGACCCGAGCCGTGCGCGATGGCGACGAATGGGTCATCGACGGGCAGAAGATGTTCACCACGGGTGCGCAGAACTGCCAGTACTCGTTCCTGCTCACCCGGACGAATCCCGAGGCTCCCAAGCACAAGGGCCTCACGATGTTCCTCTGCCCACTGGAGCAAGCGGAGATTCGTCCCATCCGCACGCTCGGCGGCGAGCGGACGAACATGGTCTTTTACGACGCCATCCGCGTTCCCGACCGCTACCGGTTGGGCCCGGTGGACCAGGGGTGGATGGTGCTGCTCGGTCCCCTCAACGCCGAGCATGCGATGCCCGAGGATACCGATTCGGCGCCGCCCATCGACCAGCCCGGCGGGATGTACGGCTATTCCGCCGTGGAAGGGCTCGAGGTGGCGCTGGCGTGGGCTCGCAGCGCCGACCCCGATGGCAGGCGCCCGATCGACGACCCCTTGGTACGCGAGCGCCTGGCGCAGGCGGCCCTCGACATCGAGGTCGCGACGGTCTCTACCGGCCCCGCCGGGCGCGTGATCTCCTCGGAGATGGCGATCCGGGTCGCCGAAGACCTGATGGACCTGGTCGGCCCGCGCGCGCTGCTGCCCCGAGGGGAGGACGCAGCGATCGGGGAGGGGTGGCTCGAGTACCTCCACCGCTTCGCACAGGGCACCGCGACCTACGGCGGCACGACCGACATCTTCCGCAACATCATCGCCGAGCGGTTCCTGGGGTTGCCTCGTCAGGCTCCGAGGGCGGGCTGAGCGGATCCAGCCACTCGCCGGCGACCGCTCGTCCCCCCGGGTCGTGCCCATTGGGCGCTCAGCCCACCCTCACGAGCTCGGCACTGAGGTGCCGAGCCAACGGATGGCCCACGGCAGCCATCCTGAGCGAGTAGCGAAGGACGTCCCCGTCGATGTTGAGATCTCGTTCGATCACGGTCACCTCCTTCGCCGATGTGGCGCGTTGTACGGCCTTCGATCGCAGGCGAAACGACGACCCGTCGAACTCCCCCTCCGAGACTTCCACGATGCCGGTCGGCTGCGCGACGACGATCTCCACCCAGTTCGGGCGCGCGAGGCGCCAGTAGCCGAGCTCTTCGTGCAGCGGCCGTCCATCGCCTGGGTCCGTGGTGGTCTGGCGGTAGACGAGGAAGGGCTTGCCCACATGGGAGAACTCGACGGTCTCGTCGTAGTCGAACCCCTCGATGGTCGGGTACTCGCCGTGCCCCCTCCCGGACCATCTTCCGACCAAGACGGCGATCGGTGCGATCGCTGGATGGGGACGCACCATGGGTTACGCGCCCACAGGGCGCCTCAGCCCGCGGGGTTGGCCTGGTACAAGGGGCCGGCGGTGATGGCCTTCCACGCGTCGGCATTGACCCGGAGCGCTTCTCGCGCCTCGTCGACGCGTTCTTTGGGATTGTCCGTGTAGATCACCGTGACGCTGTCGGCATCACGGAAGATCTCGAGGACCTCGACCCCTTCGGGCCCCGCGGTGTAGTAGTAGGGCGTGCCCGCGCGCACCGCGAAGCAATCGCCCGGGTACAACGTCTCTTCCCCCATGAAGCCCACGATGGATCCCGAGACGACGACGTAGAGGCTGTCGACGTCGTGCTTGTGGTGAAACAACGGGAAGTTGGGCTTGAAGAAGAGATAGACGATCGACAAGCCCCCATGATCCCGTGGCTGGTGCACGAGGAGGCGACTGGTGGAGCATTGGGCGCTCGCCAAGATCGTTGCGATCTCGCGAACCTCGGTGTCGGCACCGAAGTCGCTCGTTGCGGCGCCGCTCTCGTGGAGCGGCGGGGCCTGCCCAGCGCGATAGATCCGAATCCCTCGTGTGGTGGTCTCCGATGCGGGTGACATTCGTTCCCCCTTCGTCTCATTCACGATCAGGAACTGGACCGTTCCCCGGCGGCGCCGTTCCAGCGGGATCCGTCGCGAGTCCCTCGAGGCAGGATCCTATGCGAGTGCTGCATGGTGCTCCCTCGGGGATCTTCCTCAGGGTGTGGCAGTGCGCGCTGACCCGGGACCCGAGCATAGAAGGGTCCGCAACCGTTCATCCGACAGCACGGCGCAGCCGGTTCCGATCGGTGTGGGCGAGCGTGCCGGGTACCCGAGCGTGCTCGATCATCGTGGTCTCGCCATAGGACCAGGACCCGTCGGCGTCGACGGTCACCGTCACCTCGTAGCTGCGGCTTCGAGCGGCGCGCGCCAGGAACGGATTGGAGAGGATCCCGAAGATCTCGGACCCGTGCTCTGCGGTCATCGTGAACTCGCGAGCGTCGGGATCGGCGACTCCGCCTACCAAGACGGCGGACCCGCGCGGAATGACGAAGCAGCGCATGACGGTGCGTTCGGCAGCGTCCCAGAGCCAGTAGCCGACCTCGGTATGGAAAGGGTTCTCCTCGTCGGCACGCCACGCCGCCATGCGGTAGTCCAGTCCGTAGAGGCACTGGGTGCCATTGGTGACCGGACCGAACGGCTTCATCGACGTTCGTTCGCGAAACGGCGTCTCGATCACCGCGTCCTTTTCGTTCGAGTACGACACGTCGATGCCCTCGTTGCCTTCCCACTCCCCGATGAGCGGGGCAAGTGGTCCCCATAGCGCCAAGTCGGTCATGACCGGGGAGGCTATCGGCCGGCCTGGCGCACGACGCCGCGATGATCACCGCGGTGCGCCTCGTGGCCGACGGACGAAGGTGGCGATGCGCCAGACTCTGTCCGTGCGCCTGGACATCTACGTCAAGCCGAGGGCGGCGGCGACTGCCGTCGGGGGCTTGTACGACGGCGCGCTCGTCGTTCGGGTGGTCGAACCTGCCGAGAGAGGGAAAGCAACAGCAGCTGCCCTTCGAGCAGTGGCCGAATCGTTGTCCATCCCTGCTTCCTCGGTCGTCCTCGTGCGCGGGGGGAAGAGCCCGCGAAAGATCATCGATATCGAAGTCCGCGCTGACGATCGCTCGATCAAAGACCGCGTCGACGCGCTGTGCCGATCGATGCGGTGAGCCGTGGGAAATCCCGTGACCGGAGCGAAGGCAACGGAGCACCACGAGCGATCCCCGAAAGCGGTGAGCGGCGTCGAGGGTGGGGTCGACAGCCCTCGATGGACCGGTGAGACTTGGTGGCAATGGGACGCGTCTACGAAGGCATCGACGACCGACTGGCCGCTTGGCTCGAAACGCAACCGGTCTTCTTCGTGGCGACGGCTCCGCTTGCGGAGACCGGCCACGTGAACGTCTCGCCCAAGGGCAATCGCAACGAGCTCTTCGTCCTCGGCCCTGAGGCGGTCGCCTACCTGGACCAGACCGGGAGCGGCGCCGAGACCATCGCCCATTTGCGCGAGAACGGTCGGATCGTGCTCATGGCGTGCGCGTTCTCCGGGCCCCCGCGTATCGTTCGGGTTCACGGCCGTGGCCGAGTGGTGGTCCCTACCGACGACGGATGGGGGGAACTGGCCGCGACCATCGAGCAACGGGGAGGGAACCCGGCTGGGGTAGGGGTGCGCAGCATCATTGCCATCGATGTCACCCGCGTCGCCGATTCCTGCGGCTATGGCGTCCCGTTGCTTTCGTTCGAAGGGCACCGTGACACGATGGACTCGTGGTCGGCTCGAAAGGGCAGGAGCGGGATCGCCACGTACCAGGCGCAGCACAATCATCGGAGCATCGACGATCTACCCGCCCTGGGCTGAGCGCTGGTCCCTCTTCGCAGCGACGAGCCTGCAGTGATAGTAAACCGTGATGATCCCGCCGAAGGCATCGATGGCATCACCGACGGCTGCAAGGAGCGCCTCGCGCTGTAGCGGCGCCATCATCCGGTGATCGCTATGGGTCTGGAGGAGATCGATCCATTCCGAGGATGAATAGGTTCGTTCCCAGGGGAACGAACCGATCTCGGGTGCCTCGAAGGCACCTGAGGCCGTCACTGCGGCGCTGGTTGCTTCGATCCGATCGACAACGATGCCGTTGCCCAGGACCACCGATCCTCGTTCGAGCTCAGGGGCCATGCGACGGTATAGCGCTCGAAGGGCGCGTTCTGTCTCGGGTTCGTGGTTCACCTCGTTCCAGAAGAACGCTGCCATGCCCCCGGGTCGAAGGACCGCCGCCACCTTCTGGATCCCGCTGACCGAGTCGATCCAGTGCCAGGCCTGCCCACAGGTCAACAGATCGAAATGGCGGCCAGCGGGGTCCCAGTCCTCGAATCGTGCCACTTCGACCTGGAGACCGTGCGTGCGGGCAACCGTTGCCATGCGGCGATCGGGTTCGACGCCGAGCACCTCGCAGTCTCGCTCTCGGAGGAGGCAGGCCGCGATCCCTGTTCCGCATCCGACGTCGAGGGCCGTTCTCGGCGATCCGGCTACGAGCTTGTCGATCAGTGCCGCGGGGTAATCCGGCCTTGCCTCGTCGTAACGCTTGGGGTCCTCTCCGAACGACAGGGCGCGGCGTCGATCGCGCGTCT
This sequence comes from Actinomycetota bacterium, assembly GCA_021324045.1. Classification (GTDB taxonomy): domain Bacteria; phylum Actinomycetota; class Acidimicrobiia; order Acidimicrobiales; family RAAP-2; genus JAJPJV01. The sequence continues at coordinate 182,331 of JAJPJV010000001.1, forward strand.
GCGCCCACGTGCCGCCGGTGCCGCTACCTGTCAGTTCCATCGCTGCGTTGGCGTTCGTCGATGATGCCCCTGGCCGACCTCGCCACCGTGGGTCCACTCACGTACGTGGCGCGGCCGGCGCACTTGGCACGAGCGCGCGCTGCGATCGAAGCTTGCAGTCTCGAGAGCGCAATGAGCGGTGCCGGTGCCCAGTGGTGCCAGGTCTCGGTCGACCGTCTGTACGACGAGCACGGCGATATCGCTCCCACGGGCAAGACTTCTGGAGCTGGCGCGTTCGGGTTGCGGCGGCGCGCCTGTGATGTTTTCGAGGCGCCGGTTGGCGCATCGCTCCTTGCCGGCCGCGTCCCCAGGCCAGTTCTGACGCACGTCACCAACGTGCGATCGCGCGCGCTGGGTTCAGCGAAAAGACCGAACAGCGCTTCCACAGCGGCGAGGGTGACCGGCAAAGGGCTCTCGGCCTCCCCCGAGGGGCACAAGTGCCGTTCCGAAGCCTCCAAGCGACTGGTGCGGATCGCTCGGTTCGCGAGGTCGTTCGCCAATGCGGGAAGGGCGGATCGTTACGCTTGGCCCTCGGGTGTCTTCTCCCACCATTGGCACCACCACTCGGCGCCGACGAGAATGCGAAGCTTCTGGTGCCAGCAATACGAGATGTCGTTGTAAGGCTCAAGGTAGTAGCGGCAGTCCTGGCATTTTTCGCCACCCTGTGGATGGCCTCGCAAGACCGCATTCTGTGCGAGATGGCGGAGCTCGATGGACAGCCGCTCGTCGATCTCCTTGGGTTGGGGCTCGGGGATTACGTAGTCGGACACGCGGGCAATCTAATCGAGCCCGAACGACCCGATGCCTCTGGCGAGTGCGACAGTACCCAGTGGACTGCGCCGGCAACCCTGGTTGCACAGACCTCGGAGATGCCGTGTGCCATGTCGCCGACGACGTCGAGGAACGAGGGGCCGCCAGCCGCCCGGGAGAGACGCTCACTGTGGTTCACGCCGAAGAGCCGGTCACGGGTCCCGTGCAACAAATAGACAGGGACGCGAACCTGGCTGATCATTGATTCGGGGTCTGGTCCCGAATGCCACCGCTTCGCGATGCGGACGCCGAGCCAGCGCCGTGATGCCCAGCGACCCAATGCGCTGCGCGTGGCAAGTGCCAGGAGCAGACCTGCAGAGGTCAGCTTGGGGCGCCAGCGTGCCGGCGCACTGATGAGCACCGCTCCAAGCTGCCATGACTGATCGCTATCACTGGCGCCAGAGCGTGCAAGATGCCGAACCACTGCGATGGCCCCCATCGAAACACCAACGTGCACGATGGGCAGTCCTCGTGGCGTGGCCGTCGCCGTCGCTGCGGCCACGTCGAGGTGCTCCGCACTGCCGCACCCGGAGAGCCCGCCGGACTGGCCGTGGCCACGAGCGTCGTAGGAGAGGACGTCGAACCCACGACGTGCCAAGCGCTCTGCGAGGCGACGAATGCTCCCGTCATCCCTACTTGCACCGAAGCCATGGGCGAGCACGACGACGGCGAGGGGGTCAGGGCCCCGGTACCAGCGTCCGTAGAGGAGCACGCCGTCGGCGGTCCGGAAGGTCAGCTCCTCGAGGTCCGGGACCGCGGGGCCGCGGAGCTCGAGCCCCTGACCACCGAGCCCCACCGGGTGGCGCTCGCCTTCTCCCACCCGGCCCTCGTTCACCGGGGCGGAGTCTAGGGACATCGGGGGTTCGAGAGGACCGCAGGACCTGCGTCCCAGGTCTGGCGGGATCGTTGTGGGCGCATCCGGCCCGGGTGCGATGCTCGAGACGACCGGTCACCTCAGTCAGGCGACGACCGGTCGAAGGCGCGTCGGATGCGTGCCTCGGCAGCGGAGAGCGGGTCGTCGCCGGCGATCATCGCATCGATGAGCTCGAACGTCGGATAGCCCTCCATCGCTTCCTGCTGGAAACGCTTGGCGAAGCCGCCATTTCGGATGTCCTCGAGGATCTCCCCGAATGCGCTTCGCATGGCCTGGGTGTCCAGCCCCGAGGTCCGCACGAATCCGCCGAACGCCGCGGCCCGCCCATGGAGCCGCACCCCGCGGAAGAAGCCCTCCTCGGCGAAGGCCTGCCAGGTGCGCGACATCTCACCGGAGAGGTACAGCTCGAGCACCAGCGCTTCCGGTGGCAACCCGGCGGCGATGCCTGCCTCGAAGGTCGACAGCAACGCCATGCCCACATAGGGGCCGAAGGTCTGCTCCACGAACAGATCGACGATCGCTTCGTCGCGCGCCGAGAGCACCATGGCCCGCAAGGACGCTCCTCCGATCCCCCGAGCCAGCGCCAGGACACGGTCCGCGGCGCGACCGCTTTGGTCGTGCTCTACGGAGAGGTAGGCCACGAAGCCCTCGTCCTGCACATAGCGGCGCCGCACCTCGGCGCCCACCATGCGGGGGGCGACCATAACGACGTCGCCGCCGTGGGCGGCCGGATCCACCAGGTCGAAGGCGAGGACGTAGCCGGAGGAAAGGCACAACGTGCCGCCGTCGCGCACCCGAGGGCCACCAGCAGGCGGAAGGACGCTCGGGATCACCTCGTCGGGCAGCAGCATCCAGACGACCTCGGCCTCGGAGATCGCGTCGCTGACGGAGATTGTCTGGAACCCCTCTTCCCTGGCCTGCTCGGCGAACGCATCCTCGCGGTTCCCGACGACCACGGTCAGGCCGCTGTCACGAAGGTTGTGCGCGACCGACCTGCCGAGGTTCCCGTACCCGACCACGGCGACGGTCGTATTCGCGAGGACCGAAAGATCGCCATCGGCCCCCAGGTAGAACCTGCGATCGAGCGCCTGCACCATGAACCTCCTTCGGATGAGACCCGCTGACGGGCGTCCCTATGATCGTGGCTGTCCTGGGCGAATGCACGCGTTCGGCGACGGGATCCCGAGGGAGCCCGGGCGGCCCCTCGGCGGGGAAGCACACCGGGGTCCCGACCGCGGTCACCAAGGGGCCTGCGGTCGTGGGCTACACTGCTCGCATCGCTGGAGCGCCTCCCCTTCTTCGAGTGCGCATCGACCGCGACGCCATGCTGGACGCCTCTGGCGATGCCCTGTCGGTGCTCGAATTGCCATCCCTTCGGAGGGCGCTTCGGCACTCGCTGCCGACCCTCTTCGAGGGCGTCGCTGCGCCCTTTGGGGTCTTCTACCTCGTCCTGCTGGTGAGCGGGATCAAGGGCGCCTGCCTCGCCGGGCTCGGTTGGTCCTTCTTGGCGATCGGTCGGAGGCTGTTGTATCGCCAGCGCGTGCCCGCCACCTTGGTCCTCGGAACGCTGACGCTCAGCTTTCGAACGGCCGTGACGATGGTGACCGGGAGCGCCTTCTTCTACTTCGCGCAGCCGACGGCGGGGACTGCCTTGCTCGCGCTGGTCCTGCTGGCGTCGGCGATGATGCGTCGACCATTCATCGAGCGTCTGGCCCATGACTTCTGCCCGCTCGAACCGACGATGCTCAGGCGACCTGCCGTGCGCCGCTTCTTCATCCAGATCTCGCTGCTGTGGGCATTCGTGCTGCTCGGGAACGCCGGATGTGTGATGTGGTTGCTCCTGACGGCCTCCCTTCGCGCGTTCGTGCTCGAACGGGTATTGGTCACTGCGGTGCTCACGGGTGGCGCGATCGTGGTGTCAGTCATGTGGTTCGTTCGCGCGATGCGCCGCGAGCGGATCCTGGTGCGTTTCAGCGGGACCTTGCGGCCGCTGCGGGCGAGCCATTCCTCGGAGTGAGGTTCGGTCCTCTCCCCGTTCAGGTCGACTCGACGGCTCCGGCCGTGCACGGGGACCCGCTACCGGCGCCGTTCGTGGTCGCAGCGTCGTTCCTCGTCGGGTCGATCCCGTTCTGCGGCATCGCTGCTCGGGTGCTCAGGGGCGTCGATCTCCGTCAGGTGGGGACGGGAACGGTGTCGGGTTCCGCGCTCTACCAGGTCGCCGGCTTCGTGCCCCTTGCCGGGGCCGGCATCCTCGACGTCGCCAAAGGAGCGCTCGGACCATGGCTGGCCGGACCGCATCGGCGCGGGTTGGGTGCGCTGGCCGCGGCCGCGGCGATCTGCGGGCACAACTGGTCGCCGCTGCTTCGTGGGGCTGGCGGCCGCGGCATCTCCCCGGGAATCGGTGCCCTGCTGGTCCTGGCGCCAGAGGGCGCGGGGGTGGTCCTGGGCGGGCTCGCGGTCGGGCGGATCGTTCGACAGACCGCGGCGGTGACGCTGGCTTCGCTCGGGGTTCTCGCGGTCCTGCTCGGCCGTCGGAGGGGAAGGCCAGGCCTGGCGACTGCGGCGAGCATTGGGATCCCGATCGTGGCCAAGCGCCTTGCCGGGAACCGTCTCCCACGCCGAACGCCTCGCCATGAGCTGGCGCGAGTGCTGCTTTCGAGGCTGCTCTTCGATCGAGATCCCGCCTGAGCCGAGGGTCGAGATCCGGCCGGGGTCCCCTGCACCATGCGTGTGGAGCGCTCGACGTCGCCCAAAGCCGTCCGTTTCTGTCGATGCCTTCTATCGATGCCACAGCGAGCAGCGCGCGAAGGCCACGACGTTTCCGGTAGGCCTGAGGGGGCACCGGTTGTCGAGCGGCCCGGGTTTCGGAGGAGGGGCGAGGGACGACGAGGGGGCATGGGCAGCGGCCATGCAGAGGAGCGAAACTGTTGTCGTGACCGAGAGTCAGGCGGTCGATGGGCTGGTCGGCGTGGCCGTCGACGACGTCCCGCAGCGGCGCGCGCTCACGAAGTTACGCCGCCTGCGGCCGGTGCTCTCGGTCGGTCTCCTCGCTGCCGCTGTTGCCTTCATCGTGCTGCGATTCGGTGACATCACCTCGGCTGCGCGACGGCTGGAGCAGGTGCGGCCCGGCTGGGTGGTGCTTGCTGCGGCCGCCGAATCTGGATCGATGGTGAGCTTTGCGTTGCTCCAGAAGCGCCTCTTCCGTGCCGGCGGGGTCCAGCTCGGCGTGTGGTCGATGATCGCGATCACCACGGCGGCGAACGCAGTGACCGGGACGTTGCCCGGCGGTGTGGGATGGGCCGCGGCGTGGCAGTTCGACCAGTTCGGTCGGCGCGGCGTGACCCGGTTCCTTCGAGTGTGGGTGTTCTTGGTTGCCGGCGGCGTTTCGAGCTTCGCCTTGTTCATGGTGATCGCGACGGGGGTCGAGACCGCCGGATCCCACGGGCCGGTCTCCAGGCTGCGCTGGCTCGTGTTCCTGCTCGCCCTGATCCCCATCTTCGGCCTGTTGATGGAGATCTTCCACAACAGTCGACCCGTCCAACGTCTGGCGCTGCTCGCAGAGGCGGAGACCGCCAGGCTGCCGGGCGGCACGCGGCTGCTCCGAGGCGTCAACGCCCTGGTCTCCCGTGCCACCGCGGTCCGCCTGGGACCTTCGGGGTGGCTGACGGTGCTGGCCCTCGCGCTTGCCAACTGGTTGCTGGATGCGCTGGTCTTGGTCGCAGCCATGCTCGGCCTCGGCGTGGCCGTTCCCTGGTCGGCGATCCTCGTCGTCTACGGCCTGACCCAGATCGCCGCGTCGGTGCCGCTGACGCCTGGGGGGATCGGCGTCGTGGGCGGCAGCCTCGGGGCATTGTTGACGGCGTACGGAGTGAGCACGACCAACGCGCTATCGGTGGTACTGCTCTATCGCCTGCTTACCTTCTGGTTGCTGGTTCCGATCGGTTGGGCGGTGTGGGGCCTCCTCGAGCTGAAGGGGCGTCGTGTCGCACCCTGCACCCCGCGTCCGGTCGGCGATCGGGTTCCGATGCTCAACACCGGTGTGGGCGATCCGTATGCGGTCCGCGCGAGAGCCCTGCGGCGAGGCGGCCATCGCGAGCAGAAGAGTCCTCGCCATCCGGTGGCTTCTCCCACGATGGAGGCCGATCCCCTTCCTGCACCGGCAGCTCCTGGTTCGTTCCCTTCGCCGACGGCCTCTGGAGCAAGTCGGTGAACGACGACCACGTCGTGGTCATCACCGACAGCGCAGCCTCGCTTCCCTCAGAAGAAGTTGCGAGGCAGGGGATCGTGGTCGTCCCGCTCACCTTGGTGGTCGAGGGTCTTCCGCGCGCCGATGAGCCGCTGGGCGACGTCGCGCTCGACGGCGCCCGTGCGAACTCGCACCGGCTCACCACGGCCAGCCCTTCGCCAGGAGCCTTCGTGAGCGCAGTGCAGGAGCATCGTTCTGCAGGCGGAGCGCTCATCGCGACGGTCTCGGCAACGATGAGCGCGACGCATGCCGCGGCACTCAATGCCTCCCGCTACTTCCCCGAGGGCACCGTCGAGGTCGTCGACACCGGGTCGGCTGCCGGTGGCGAAGGCCTCGTCGTCCTTGCTGCTGCTTCGGCGGCTCGCTCCGGTGCTCCCCTCGAGCAAGTCGCACGGCGCGCGGCTCAGGTGGCGCGCAGGATCCGCCTGCTGGCGACATTGCCCGACCTCGAACACCTCGCACGCAGCGGGCGGGTGCCGATGCTCGCAGCGCGAGCTCGGCGCCTCGTCGGTCTGCATCCGATCTTCGAGTTCCGCGACGGCAGGCCGGTGATCATGCGGCCGGCGATGACCCGCAAGGCGGCGTTGCGCCGGATGATCCGAGTGTGCCTGCGCGATGCCGGCGGGGATAGATCTTTGCGGCCCGTCCTCCATGCCGCCGTCTTGCATGCCGGTGTTCCCGATGAGGCGGCCGGGCTTCGGGATCGGTTGCTCGAGGCACTCCAGGGGGCTGACCACGAGATCTTCCTCGCGCCGTTCAGCTCGGTCATGGTGGCGCACACCGGCGAAGGATTGATCGGGATTGCCTGGTGGTGGGAGACGGGATCAGCGCCCTCGCGGAGGTTGGGTCACCGCCGGAGCCGGACAGGGACGTGGACGTAGAGGTCCTTGCGATCGGGCGCGCTGTGATCGTTCGTCGATGGGGGCTCGAGGAGGTACTGGGCAGGCCGCAGGTGTTCGCTGTACTGGCGCTCGGCGTTGTAGACGCGGCTGAACTTCCACAACATCCGTGCGAAGTTCGTCTGGCCGTGCAGCAGGTGTCGGGCGGCGATGCCCACGGTGTCGACCAACGCAGCCAGCCCCATGTGCTTCCTCGCGAGCACTGACTGGGTCTTGACGAGCTCCTCGTAGAAGCGACGGAGGGGCAGGCGGGTCGGGAGCACCGCGTGCTGCACGTCGAAGAGCCGGTAGTCGAGCGTGGTGAGCTGTCGTGACTCGGTGAACCAGGTCTCGGTGCCCGGGGAGGGCGTCTGGACGGTGAGGTGAACGATCTCTGGGACCGATTGCGCCCATTCGCGGATCAGGGCGAAGCGACGTTCGTCCCAGTCGGGATCGGCGATGATGTTGATGGCAACCGTGAGCTCGAGCTTGCGCGCGATCTCGAGCGCGCGCTCGTTCACGTCAGTCGTGCTCCGCTTGCGGAAGGCCTTGAGCCCTTCCTCGTCGATGGCCTCCAACCCGAGGAACAGGTAGTTGAGGCCGAGGCGCTTCCAGCGTTCGAACACCTCCGGGTGGCGCACGAGGATGTCGCAGCGGGTTTCGAGGTAGTACTCCTTGCGGATCCTTCGTCGTTCGATTTGGTCCGCGATCTCCATGCCCTGGTCCGGCTTGATGAACGCGACGTCGTCCACGAGGAAGACCCCAGGCTCGCGGATGCGCTCGAGGTCCTCCGCCGCCGCTTCCGGTGAGACCTGCCGGTAGCTGCGACCGTAGAAGGTCCAAGCGCTGCAGAACGAGCAGTCCCAAGGGCAACCGCGGGAGAACTCGATCGATGCGCACGGGTCGAGCACGCCGATGAAATAGCGGCGTCGCCGACCACCGAGGTCACGGGCCGGAAGGTGCTCGTCGAGGCTCTCGAGCATCTGCGGCGGCGGCCCGGTTCCTTCTGGCGTGACCGCACCGGGGACGGTTTCGAGCCCCCCGTCGAACGCAGCCTCGAGCAGCGCGCTCACGCTGGTCTCGCCCTCGCCACGGAGGATCGCGTCGATCGCGCCTTGGCCGTGTTCGAGCACCCGTTCGGCGATGAACGACACGCTGTGGCCACCGACGAAGACGAACGTGCGCGGCCGTCGTGCCTTCGCCTGCTTGGCGAGATCCACTACTTCGGGCACGTTTGCCAGGTAGTTCAAGCTGAAGCCGATCGCATCCGGTTCGAAGCGCTCCAGTGCCGAGCGGAAATCGTCGTGGTCGTAGACCTGGAGGTCGATCAGGTGGACCTCGTGGCCCGCCGATCGGACCGCCGTCGCCACTCGCTCGAGACCGAGTGGCTCGAGGCGCAGGAAGACCTCCGAGTGCATGAGAGCGCTCGGGTGCACCAGGAGCACGTGCATAGGCAGCCTCCGCGTGTCGCCGGATCGCCCGATCCAAGGGCCAGCCTGACGGGGTCAAGCTGGTTCTCACCCGGTACTTGCCCCTTTATAGCCGTTCGGCTCCCACGGTGTCGCCGGGTCTTGCTCGACGCGACGGGCAGCCAGCCGTCGCCGTGCGGAGGGAGGCACCGGTGCGGACCACCAAGCCTCCGGTCGCTGTGAGACGCGAGGGAGGTCCCGGGCGTCACGGAGCACACGACCCGATCCGTTTCAGCGAGCGAAGAAGTGCCACCCGACCCACATCCACCCGATGTAGAGGGCGACGAAGCGAACTGTGCCCCCGTTGCGGGCAATCTCGGCGAGCAAGCCCCGGATGCCGGCGTAGCGATGGTGGGTGAGGATGGCAAGCAGTTCGCAGGCGACGAATGCCACCGCGAGGACGACCCAGATCGCCAGGATCAACGTCCGGGTCATGGTCGGAAGGCCTCGACGCCGAGGGCCAGCCAGACGAACACGAGGAACGCCTTCGCTGCGATGTGGCTCGCCGCCTCGTCGTAGAGGGAGCTCAGCGTCGGGAAGGCGTGCCGGTTGCCGAAACCGGCGAAGTAGGCGGCGAGCTCGAACGCCACGATGCAGGTGACCACGATCGCCCAGGCGATGAAGGGCCGAAGACGTCGTTGCTCGGTAGCGTCGTGACGCTTGCTGGCGGCCTTGAGGTGCCTGCGCCGTCCCAGGCTCGCACCCACGAGCGCAGCAATTGGCACGAAGCCGACGGCCACGGCCAGGTCCGCACCGGCTGTGAATGGCCTTGTCATGGCGACCCACCACGAATACGCGCCCGCCAGCAGGAGGCAAGCAACTGCGATGGCGATGTTGCGGGTGCCTATTCGTTCGACTCCTGCGCGGGAGTGGAACCTCGAAAAGACCGGAAGCGGTCTTGCGCGCTCTGCAGTTCGCTCATCGCCTCCTGAAGCCCGACGAAACCCGCGGTCTCGGTCGTCTTCTCCGGTTCGAGGTCCTTGTAGACCGCGAAGAAGTGCTCGATCTCGTCGAGCAGCGCAGTGGGGACGTCGGAGATCGCTCGCGCCTCTCGCCAGCGGGGAGTGGAGGTGGGAACGGTGATCAGCTTGGTGTCGGGTCCATGTTCGTCACGCATCAAGAACGCGCCCAGGATCCGTGTCTCGATGACGCAACCCGGGAACGTAGCCTCTTCGACGAGCACGAGTGCATCGAGCGCGTCGCCGTCGCGGGCGAGCGTCCCGGGAACGTAGCCGTAGTCAGCCGGGTACACGGTCGCGGAAGGGAGCCGCCGGTCCAAGCGGATCATCCCGATCGCTGCGTCATACTCGTACTTGTTCCTGCTTCGCATCGGCGTCTCCACGACGACGTCGATTCGGGGATCCTCGATCGATCCTCGATTGGCAGGGATCATGCTTGCGTACGGAGTGCGATCGCTGCGCTGGGCTCGTTGATGCAGAAGGTGAAGCTCTCCTCGAAGTAGAGCTGTACCGAATCGGTATCGTGACCTTCGTAGCCGATCGCGATGTCCTGACCGGAGACGAACACGAAGTCGTCCTCCTCTCGGAGCGAAAGAACGAGCGCGCCCTCTATGCCCGGCGCCCAGACGACCGATCCACCGAGGATCTTGTGGAGATGGTCGAGGAGGGGGTAACCGCCGTGTTCGGCTGTCTCGATGATCCGCGTGTAGCCGTCGAGGCTGACGGCGAGGCCATAGGGCCCCCCGATCCCGGCGCGCCGCAGGACGTCGACCGCCTTGGCAATCGAGGCGGGATAGCGCTCGGCGTCCGGTCCGAGGGTGAGCGCGTCGTGCGTCGATCGCTCGGTGATTCCCTTGATCCCGGTGGAGGGGTCGCCGTGGAAGACGGCGACGTTCTCACGTAGAGCGATTCGCTTGGCCGCGCGGTCCAGATCGTCGAGCTCGACGTCCTTGGCACCGCGGTCGATCGCGGCAAGCTCGGAACGAGCGACGCGAAACGGCACGCGCACCTCGGCGAGGGGAAGCACGCCACGGAGGGCGACGTGTACGTCGTGATCGCCGTCGGCGGCTGGCTCGGTCCTTCCCGAGGGGACGGCAGCGTACGGCCAACCGTGAGGACCGTCGAAGTCCACCAGCTTGCGTGCGGCGAGGTGGATGCCCAACAGCTGCTTCGCCCGGTCCTCGATGGCGTGCCAGCCGCTGTCGGAGATCGGGGCCAACGGCCGGAGGAGGTGATCCATCACTCGGTTCCTTTCAGGCTGCCGATGCCCAACGTGGTGGAACCCTCCGTTCCCGCGGTCCCTTCAGGTGGGTGCTCGGGCGCGGCCTCGGCGTCGGTTGCGAGGTCCACGATCGGCTTCGAAGTAAACAGATAGGTCCGGAGCCAACGGTCCAGAACGGGATCGTTTCGCCTCAACCACTCGAGGATCATGGAGGCGTGTTCCTTTTCCTCGTCACGGTTGTGCCGCAGGATTGTCGCCAGGCTCTCGTCGTGCGTGGCGACGATGCGCTGGTCGTACCAGTCGATGGCCTCGAGCTCTTCTTGTAAGGAGATCAGCGCTCGGTGCCGGTCGATGGTCATCTCGTCGAGAAGCGCTCGATCCTCGTGCAGTCCCTCGCTACCCACTTCGGACCCTCCTTGCCGCGGCAATCGAAGCTACACCTCCACATAGGATTGGCCAACGAGTCCGTTGACTGCCATGTCGGTCAGCCGGCCAGTGAGCGGCGAGCACAGCAAACGAGACCAGGCTTGGAATCGACGGGAGGGAACCGTGAAGTATCGAAAGCTCGGTCGGACTGGCCTCGACGTGTCGGCGGTCTGCCTCGGGTGCATGAGTTTCGGTGAGCCCCAACGGGGGGGTCACCCGTGGTCCCTCGACGAGGAGACGAGCCGACCCTTCATTCGCCAGGCGATCGAGCTTGGCATCAACTTCTTCGACACGGCGAATGTCTGCTCGGCGGGATCGAGCGAGGAGATCGTTGGGAGGGCCCTGGCCGAGTACGCCAATCGCGACGAGATCGTGCTCGCGACGAAGGTCTATGGCGCGATGCGGAGCGGGCCCAACGGATCGGGGCTCTCGAGAAAGGCGATCATGACCGAGGTCGACCACAGCTTGCGCCGCCTCGGCACGGATTACATCGATCTGTACCAGATCCACCGTTTTGATCCCGCCACGCCGCTCGAGGAGACGCTCGAGGCATTGCACGACTTGGTGAAGGCCGGAAAGGTTCGCTATGTCGGTGCGTCGTCGATGTGGGCCTGGCAGTTCTGCAAGGCTCTGTACGTCTCCGAGCTGCACGGATGGTCACGATTCGTCAGCATGCAGAATCACTACAACCTTCTCAACCGTGAGGAGGAGCGCGAGATGCTGCCGTTGTGCGCCGACCAGGGGATCGGGGTCATCCCTTGGAGCCCGCTGGCGCGAGGGCGGCTCACCCGAGAGCCCGACGTCGTGACCAACCGGTCGGAGAAGGACGACTTCGCGCGGATGCTCTACCAGCACGAAGCCGACCGTGCAGTCATCGATGCCGTCGGGACGATCGCATCCCGACGCGGCGTGCCGCGCGCTCAGGTCGCCCTGGCGTGGTTGCTGTCGAAGCCCGTGGTGACGGCTCCGATCATCGGGGTGACCAAGCCTCACCACATCGACGATGCGGTTGCGGCGGTGGACCTGGAGCTTTCGAGCGAGGAGATCCGTATGCTCGAGGAGCCCTATGTCCCGCACCCGGTGGCCGGCTTCGCTTGACGCTCGGGCCTCGACGGCCCTTTCGATCCGTATCGGATCGGTGCGCGGGCCGACCGGGCTGGCCTGAGGGTCATGGTCGAACCCCGGCAGCTGCGGGAGCTGCGCGAGATCGTGGGCGACGAGCACGTCCTCGTCGATGAGGACCTGCTCTCGAGTTACGTCGTCGACTTCACGGGCCGTTTTCGGGGCTGGAGCGGCTGCGTCGTCCGTCCCGGGTCGACGCAAGAGGTCGCGGCGATCGTGAGCACTTGCCGCAGGAACGGCATCAGGCTGACGGTGCAGGGAGGGAACACCGGCCTCGTCGGCGGCGCGGTCCCCCTCGGCGGCGAGACGGTGCTCAGTCTTCGGCGGCTGAGCCGCATCGATCACGTCGATCCGCGATCCGGCCAGTTGACGGCGGGTGCCGGGGTATCGATCGTTGCTGTCCAGCAGGCAGCGGCAGCCGCGGGGTGGGCCTACGGGGTGGACTTCTCGAGCCGCGCCAGCGCCACGGTCGGTGGTTCGGTCGCCACCAATGCCGGCGGGCTCCGCGTCCTTCGCCATGGCGACACGAGAGCGCAGCTGCTGGGGGTCGAAGCGGTGCTGGGCACCGCAGCGGTGGTGTCGCGCCTCAGCGGGTTGACCAAGGACAACACCGGTTACCACCTTCCGGGTCTGCTCTGCGGCAGCGAGGGCACGCTTGGGGTGGTGACCGCGGCCCGCTTCCGCCTCGTGGCGCCCCTGGCGCAGCGCGTGGTGGCCCTGTTGGCGTTCCGCACGCCGTCGGACGCCGTGGCGGCGGCGGGTTCGCTTCGGCGCCAGCTTCCCTCGCTCAGCGCGGCAGAGCTCTTCTTCGACGAGGGCCTTTCGTTGGTGCGCGAAGTCCTTTCGCTGCCGACCCCCTTTCCCTCGAGGCACCGGGCCTACCTGCTGCTCGAAGCCGGAGCGGATCACGACCCGGTCACGGAGCTGTCCGCGGCGGTCGAGTCGCTTCATGGAGTCGAAGCGGTGGCCGTGGCGACTGGCGGGCATGGAGCCGACCAGCTCTGGCGGTATCGAGAAGGCCACACCGAGGCCATCAACACCCTCGGGGCGCCGCACAAGCTCGATGTCACCGTGCCGATGGACGCGTTCGCAGAGCTGGTCGAACGGGTGCCCGAGGTCGTGGCGCGGCTCCGCCCCGAGGCTCGGACCTGGCTCTTCGGTCACGCTGCCGAGGGCAGCCTCCACGTGAACGTGACCGGCGTCGATCCTGCGGACGAGGAGGTCGACGAGGCGGTCCTTCGCCTCGTGGCGAGCCTGGAGGGCAGTATCAGTGCGGAGCACGGAATCGGGAGGGCGAAGCGCCGCTGGCTCGACCTGTGTCGATCCAGCGCGGAGATCGAGGCGTTCCGCGCGATCAAAGGTGCCCTCGACCCCGACGGGATCCTCAATCCAGGGGTTCTGCTGCCCGACTCCTGAGGCTCCGGGCACATTCGGCCATGGCTTCGGCGAAGGCGCGTGCCCGTTCACGGTAGTCGCGGAACCTGCCAAAGCTCGGCGCCGCCGGGGACAGCACGACGGCTCCCCCTGGTCGTGACCATGCGAAGGCTTCGTTGACGGCTTCGGCCATGCCCGAACAGTCGATCACCTCCGCCGCGCCGGCATGGTCAGTGATCGCCGCGTGCACCCGTTTCCCGGAATCGGGGAGCGTGACGACGAGGGTCGGTTCCCGACGCTGCGCGATTGCATGGCCAAGCTCGCCGTAGTCGATCCCCCGGTCCATCCCTCCCACGATCAGAGCGACCGGGCGGTCGGCGAACGCGTCCAGGGCGGCCAGGGCGGACAGGACGTTCGTCGAGAGGCTGTCGTTGACGAAGTCGACACCCCCGACACGCCCCACGAACTCCAGCCGGCTCTCGAGGCCGACGAACCCCCTGCAGGCCTCGGCCAGCATCGCGTCGTCGGTCGCTGCAGGAATGCCGAGCGCCCGGAGCACCGCGCGTGCGATTCGGGCGTTCCGGCGGTTGTGCGCGCCAACCAATCCCAGCGGCTCGGACCACTCGTCCGCCAGTCGCTCGCTCGTCCGCTGTGCACTGACCCATTCCACGCGCGGTCCGAGTTGATCGCGGCGCGCCCTGAGCTCGGTGCTGTCGCCGTTGGCAACGGTGAGATCGGCACCGGGTTGTCGACACATCGAGAGCTTGTCCCGGTAGTAGGTCTCGACGTCGCCGTGCCAGTCGAGGTGGTCGGGGGACAACGACGTCACGACGGTGACCGGGGGTGACGACGCCAGATCGGTCGCTTGGAAGCTGGAGACCTCCACGACCCAGAAGTCCGGGTGCTCTTGGACGTCGGGGTCGTATGGGGGGACGCCGATGTTCCCAGCGACCTGACAACGGTGACCCGTGCGGTTGAGGAGGTGCCCGATGATCGAGGCAGTCGTGCTCTTCCCCTTGGTGCCGGTAACGGCGATGACCCGGTCGAGGGCTTGACCTTCGAGCCACAGGCCGAGCGCGCCGACCACCGGTACGCCGCGTGCGGTCAGCGCTGCGACCTCGGGCCGATAGCGGCTGATCCCCGGGGTCTTGATCACGACGTCGCAACGGGCAAGCGCTTCGAGTCCACCTTCCGACGTCCGCACCACGGGGATCCCGTCGAGGGGTGGCATTGGGTGGTCGTCGACGACGACCACCGACGCGCCTTGACGCCGTGCCCGGCGCACGCTTGCCTTGCCTTCGACCCCCAGCCCCCAGATCCCGACGTTCGTGCCGGCGAGCTCAGCCCAGGAAATCTTCGGTCGCGAATCCATCGGGGAGCCAGTGCTCATTGAAGGGGGCCAGAAGGCGTTCGATCTCTTTTGGGCTCAGTCGATCGGGAAGCTCCTCGAGCAGCGATTGCACGAAGAGGTTCTGGGCGCGATCCGGCCTGGCCGCGCAGAGCTGCAACGCGGCACGGCACTCGGCGACTGCACCGACGCATTCGAAGGGTTTCCCGCCTGGTGCGGTTCCCAGAAGCCGCTGGAAGCGATTCCGCAGCGCCGGACGCGTCAACGGCTCGAGGCCGTCAAAGATCGCGTCCAGCTGCGCCGCGCCGAGGAAGGGCGAAAGGATGAGATCGATGAAGCAGCACTTGTCGCACTCGCCGCACCAGTGCTCCAGTCGACGGTGCGGATCCACGCGAAATGCCCGGTTGCAACTGTGGAAGACCCGGTGGTACGCGTCGAGCTCGGCAAAGCGCTGTGCCACTCGCAGCTCGCTGAAGGGGCGAAGGAGCGAAAAGTACGCGATGGCGTCTCCGATCGCCGAGTGCAGGGCGCGGCGAAAGGCCACCTCGAACGACGCGCTCTTGGAGTACTGGTGGTTGATGCTCTGGCCGTCGACCACGAGGTTGCCTTCCGATGCCGACCACTCGTTCGACATGACGACGGCATCGTGGCCGTGCAGGGCAGCCGCCATGACGGCGATCGCCGAGAGGATCCCGGTGACCGGTACGTGGCCACGCAGGAAGCCGAACTCCTCGGAACGGAGGATCTTTTCGTCCATCGAGCGGTCGGCTCGCCGGATCGGGAGGCCGCTGACCGCGGCAGCGGCCTCGATGGCCTGGAAACGAATCCCGCCTTGGCTCGCGACGAAGAGCGTGGTGTCGCCGATGCGCCGCTTGATCGTTTCGACGGTCACGATGGAATCGATGCCGCCGCCAAAGGGGACCAGCGGCCGCGCAATGCGGCGAGCGACGGCTCCCCCCTCAGCGACCTGCCCGGTTGGCTCCGACCTGAGTCGGAACTCGATGTTCGACAGGTCGATCCCGTTGCGGTACGCGAGCTCGCCGAGCCCGTGGACGTAGAAGGCCCGGAGGAGCTCGAGCTCAGCCGCAGTGACTGCGGTGTCCCCGAGATCCACGACCAGAGGCGCCTGTGCCTTGTAGTAGGAGATGCCCGAAAGCAGGAACACCAGGCGGGCAGCGCCGTGGACTGCAGCTGATCCCCAGTCCCCCCCGGGGTCGAACTCGATGAGCTCGATGAACGGTTGGGTTCCGAGGGCATAGTGGCACACGAGCCGATTGGAAGAAGCGTCGAGCTCGTAGCCTTCGTAGCGGAACGCGTGACCTGGGTTCGAGCGTTGCGCCGCGCGTGCGCTCATGCCGATCGAAGAAGAAGACACCGGAATCTGGCTCATGTTAGGTGGGTGTTCCCCCTCTCGGGGGATCCCTCGTACCCAGGGTCGAGTGCTCACGGCCGCAGGCGCGCCAAGAGCGCGAAGCGCCCGCACGGTTCGCCGTCTCGGGCGCTGTAGAAGGCGCCGGGTGATCCGGTGGACCAGGGGGCCACGCCGATGCGGTCGGCGGGCACTCCGGCTCTGCACAACAGGTGGGAGGCTGCGGCCCGAAGGTCGAGGTGCCATTTGGGGTCGCGGTCGGATCCGTGACCGCACAGGTCCATGGTCCCCGCCGCCATGTCGTCGCCGAGTGCCCGCCTCGTGGCGCTGACGACCTCTTGGCCGACCTCGTAACGCGCCATTGGCACGGTGGGGCCAATGGCTGCCGTGATCGCCGAGGGGGTGGAGCCGAGCCCGACCATGGCGGTGACCGCCGCTTCGATCACCCCGTTCACCAATCCTCGCCACCCTGCGTGGACGCAGGCGAGAATTCCGAGGGCCGGATCCGCCAGGACGATCGGCGCGCAGTCCGCGACCATGATGGCGAGGACGACGCCGGGCTCCCTCGTGACGAGGGCGTCGGTGCCAGCGATCGCGTCTTCGACCGAGCCGGTCCCACGCCCTTTGTGCTCGGCCCCGACGAGCGCGGTCCGTGCCCCGTGCACCTGTTCGGCGAAGACGAGGTCCTCGAGGGCGGCCCCCAAGGCACCAGCCGCACGGCGGCGGTTCTCGATCACCGATGCAGGGTCGTCCCCGACGTGCAGTGCCAGGTTGAGCGAGTCGTAGGGCCCCGTCGAGATGCCCCCCAGGCGGCTCGTGAAGATGGCCTCGGCCGGTCCCTCGTCGAATGCCGGCCATCGGAGGACCCTCAGGCTTCCACGTTCCGACCAGGTCCACGGTGGCTCCTTGGTCTTGCCGTACAGGGACTCGGTGCCGGTTGCCGTCGCTGCTGC
This sequence comes from Actinomycetota bacterium, assembly GCA_021324045.1. Classification (GTDB taxonomy): domain Bacteria; phylum Actinomycetota; class Acidimicrobiia; order Acidimicrobiales; family RAAP-2; genus JAJPJV01. The sequence goes on from JAJPJV010000001.1 coordinate 199,420, forward strand.
TCGGGCCCGGAACCGCTCGTGACCCACGTCTTGGGCCGACCGCTCCTGTCGCACGGTGCCGACCCTAACGAAGGCGACCCCGGCGCGAGGGCTCGCCCTCTCCGAAGAGCACCCGATGGTGGGTAGGGTTCATGCATGGCCGACGAGGCCCGGTTCACGGAGCTCACGATGGAGTACATGCCGGCGCTCTACAGCGCCGCCCTCCGAATGACCCGGAACCCGGCCGACGCCGAAGATCTCGTCCAGGAGACCTACCTTCGGGCTTACCGAGGGTTCGGGAGCTTCGTCGAGGGGACGAACTTGAAGGCCTGGCTGTACCGGATCCTGACCAACACCTACATCAATACGTACCGGGCCGCGAAGCGTCGCCCGGAGACGACCGACGTCGAAGACGTCGAGGACCTCTACCTCTACCGCAGGCTCTCCTCGGCACAGGAGGCAGCGGCAGGACGCAGCGCCGAGGAGGAGGTGCTCTCGAGTTTCACCGACGACGAGGTCAAAGCGGCACTGGAGTCCCTCCCCGAGGCGTTCCGGATCGCCGTCTTGTTGGCCGACGTGGAGGGCTTTTCCTACAAGGAGATCGCAGAGATCACTGACGTGCCCATTGGCACCGTCATGAGCCGCATCCATCGGGGAAGACGCGCCCTGCAGAAGGCGTTGCACGATTTTGCCGGTGCACGTGGCCTGGTTGCTTCGGGTTCTCCAGCGAGCTGACAGGAGTTGGTGCGGTGCCAGCGGAGCAGCAAGAAGGTGGATGCGAGCAGCCTCGAGAGGCAGCGAAGCAGGCCCCAGGCGAGGACCTCGGGATCGATTGCGAGGGTGCGGTACGCCAGCTCTACTCCTACCTCGACGGTGAGCTGACCGAACAACGGCGGGTTCAGATCGCCCAGCACCTCGACCTGTGCGCACCGTGTGCTGGCGCTGCGGTCTTCGAGGCTGAGCTGCGCGTCGTCATCGCCAGCCGCTGCAAGGACCGCGTTCCTGAGTCCCTGGTCCGGCGCGTCGCCGAAAGCATCGAGGCGGAGCGCCGGCGGACGATTGGGTCCGGCGAGGCAGGGAACCCCGGGTGAACGCCGCACACGGCGGATGGAGCGGCCACGAGCCTTCGCTGATCGACTGGAGCGTCGTGGAGCGGGTCGCAGCGTTCACGGCAAGCCGGACCTCGGTCCCGCCGACGTACCAGGCAACGGCCATGCAGGCCGATTTCGACGAGCTGACGGCGCGCGCGGAGGAGTTGGTCTTCGAGGCAACGGGCTTGCGTGCGCCGACCAGCCGCGCGCGGGGTCGAGTCATCGACCGACCAGGCTGGACGCGGGCGAACGTCGCGTCCTTCCAGCGGCTCTTGGGGCCGGCGATGGCCAAATTGGCCGAACGTCGCTCCGCAACGATCCTGGCGAACCTGCCCCCCTGGCTCTCCCGTGGGGCCTCCAGCGTCGGGCGCAGCGTCGCCGGAGCCGAGCTCGGCGCCGTCCTCGGCTGGATGTCGACACGGGTCCTGGGGCAGTACGACCTGCTGCTCACTGAGGACGCCAGCGACGACCAGGACATCGTCTATTACGTCGGGCCGAACGTCTCCCGCCTGGAATCACGCTACGGCTTTCCTGCCAGGGAGTTCCGGCTGTGGATCGCGCTCCACGAGGTGACCCATCGAGCACAGTTCACCGGGGTCCCCTGGCTGCGGGGGTACTTCGTCTCCTTGGTGGAGCGCAGCATCGAGCCGTTCGTGGCTGATCCCCGGCGCTTGCTCGAGGCGATCCGGCGTGCCGGCGAGCAGATCCGCTCCGGGAGGAACCCCCTCGCCGAGGCGGGCATGCTCGGTCTGGTGGCAAGTCCGGACCAGCTGGCTGCGCTCCAGCGCGTGCAAGCGTTGATGAGCTTGCTCGAAGGCCACGGCGAGGTGACGATGAACCAGGCAGGGGCCGGCGCAGTGCCCGACGCCGCTCGCTTCAGTGCCGTCCTTCGCGAGCGCCGGGAGAGCGCTCGCGGCGCTGCTCGGCTGCTGCAGCAGATCCTGGGGATCGAAGCCAAGTTCCGCCAGTACGCCGAGGGCGAACGCTTCGTTCGAGCCGTCGCCGAATGTGGCGGTCGGGAGCTCTTCGATCGAGTCTGGCAAGGACCGGAGTGGTTGCCGACGCTTGCAGAGATCAGGGACCCGGACGCATGGATGGCTCGGGTCGGCGCTCCGCCGGCGATCACCAGTTGACCACGTCGCCGAAGCGCTTCGAGACGAGGTCGGAGTCGAGCTCGCAGCGTTGCGCGGATCCGCCCTCGTTCCCCGACGAGGTGCGGGCGCTGCTCGTGCGCTGTGATTTCCCTCCTACGGGCCATGAGATCACCTGTGCGGTCTCCGGTGGCCCCGATTCGCTTGCCTTGCTGGTGCTGGCGGTCGCGGCCGGGTGCACGGTCACTGCGATCCATGTCGATCACGGGCTGCGACCTCATTCCGCGCAGGAAGCGAAGGCCGTTGGCTCGATCGCGCGCCGTTTCGGTGCGGCGTTTCGGTCCGTGCGCGTCGAGGTGCCGCCGGGTCCGAACCTCGAAGCGCGTGCTCGGGCGGCGCGCCTCTCGGTCCTGCCGGTCGACGTCGCAACGGGGCACACCATGGACGACCAGGCCGAGACCGTCCTGGTCAACCTCCTTCGCGGCGCGGGCGCCCGAGGACTGGCGGGTATGCGCCCTGGTCGGCGGCACCCGATCTTGCGATTGCGGCGCTCCGAGACACAGTTGGTCTGCGAGGCTGTCGGGCTCCAGCCGCTGAAGGACCCGATGAACGACGATCCCCGCTATGTGCGGAACCGGGTGCGGCGCGACCTGTTGCCGCTGTGTGCAGCCATTGCCGGGCGAGACGTCGTCCCGTTGCTGGCGCGTCAAGCCGACGTCCTCCGGGAGGAGGCGGACTTCCTGGACGACCTCGCCGGCCAGGCGTTGCCCCAGCCGTCGGACGCCCGGTCGCTTGCCGCTGCCCCCCTGGTGCTGGCGCGTCGTGCAGTGCGGGGTTGGCTTGCCGAGACGGCGGAGGGCCACGGGTATCCGCCGTCGTTCGCCGAAGTGTGCGCAGTGCTCGACGTGGCGGCAGGCCGGCGGAGGGCCACGGAGCTGTCCGGGGGTCGGCGTGTCCGACGTTCCGCGGGGCGCCTCGCCGTGTCGGTCGTTCGCGGCGGCCACCGCATACCCCGGTAAGGTTCCCCACGGTGAAGACCCAGGAGCTCGATTCCGTGGTGGGATGGGCAGCGCCCGAGCTCGGGCCGCCGATCGTGGCAGCTGAGGCGTTGGAGGCGCGGGTGCTCGAGCTCGGCGCCCAGATCACGGCTGACTACGCCGGGCGGCCGCCCCTGCTCATCGGTGTGCTCAAAGGAGCCATGTTCTTCATGAGCGACCTCGCCAGGGCGATCGAGCTCCCGGTCGAGGTCGAGTTCATGGCCGTCTCCTCCTACGGGAGCGCAACGCGGACCTCGGGGGTGGTCCGCATCGTCAAGGACCTCGACGTTGATCTCGTGGGTCGCCACGTTGTGGTCGTGGAGGACATCATCGACAGCGGGCTGACCCTCAACTACTTGCGCCGGTACCTCCACGCACGCCAGCCGGCAAGCCTGGAGGTCTGTGCCCTCATGGTCAAGGAGGGCCAGCAGCGCGTCGCGCTCGATCTTCGCTACGTGGGCTTCACCATCCCGCCGACCTTCGTCGTGGGGTACGGGCTCGACGTCGCCGAACGGTACCGAAACTTGCGGGCGGTGCACGCCTACCTCGGTCCGGCCGGAGGCCGTCCGCGAGAGGGCCACTGACGCGCGCATGCCTGTGGACCGGTCGGCAGTAGAGAAGGCGGTGGCCGAGATCCTCGCCGCCATCGGCGAGGACCCCGACCGCGAAGGCTTGCGAGACACCCCCCGGCGCGTCGCTGCCATGTACGAGGAGCTCTTCAGCGGGATCGGCGACGACCCCTCCCGTCACCTCTCGGCGACCTTCGCCGCCGAGCACGACGAGATGGTCATGGTGCGGGACATCCCCTTCGCATCGCTGTGCGAGCACCACCTCGTGCCCTTCATGGGCCGGGCGCACGTCGCCTATATCCCCGACGAGCTGGGGACGATCACCGGGCTGTCGAAGCTGGCTCGCCTCGTCGACGGGTTCGCCCGGCGGCTCCAGGTCCAGGAGCGGATGACGACCCAGATCGCGGATGCGATCGAGCACACGCTGCATCCGCGCGGCGTCCTGGTGGTCATCGAGGCCGAGCACCTCTGCATGGCGATGCGGGGGATCAAGAAACCCGGGACCGTCACGGTGACCTCCGCAGTGCATGGCCTGTTCCGCACCGACGTTGCGACCCGAGCGGAGGCCATGCAGTTCATACGCGGCCATTGACCCCTCGGGTCGTGCGTGCCGGTCGTCTCCCCGCGCCATTGCGGCGCGAAGCCCGTGCCGGCGAGGCGTTTTCGTACCGAACACGCAGCGGGTGCCGTACGCTCTGAGGTGCCAATGGAGCGGCCAGCCGTGATGGGCATCCTCAACGTCACCCCTGATTCCTTCTACGACGGTGGTCGCTACCTCGCCACCGCTGACGCCGTCGCTCGCGGTCGGCAGATGATCGAGGAGGGGGCAGCGGTGGTCGACGTGGGCGGGGAGTCCAGTCGCCCGGGCGCGCAGCCCGTTGACACCGCCGAAGAGCTGGCCCGAGTGGTTCCGGTCGTTGCTGCGCTTGCCGGTGAGGTCCGGCTGTCGGTCGACACGGTCAAACCGGCCGTCGCGGAGGCAGCCGTGGCCGCCGGCGCCACGCTGATCAATGACATCTCTGCAAGGCTCTCTCCCTTGGCGGCCGAGCTCGGTGTGGGGTGGGTGGCGATGCACATGCAGGGAACGCCCCGGACCATGCAGCGGTCCCCGCACTACGTGGACGTCGTCGACGAGGTCTTCAGCTTCGTGCTCGAGGCCGCCAAGAAGGCGACCGCGCAGGGCGTTCGCGAAGTGTGGCTGGACCCCGGCATCGGCTTCGGCAAGACGGCCCAGCACAATCTGACGTTGCTGCGCGCCATCGGGACGCTGGTCTCGGCTTGCGAGGACGCTGCCTATGCCGGCGTCCTGATCGGCACGAGCCGTAAGTCGTTCCTCGGAACCTTCACCGGTCCCCATGACCAAAAGCCGTTGCCGGTCGAGGAGCGCTTCGAGGGCTCGCTTGCGACCGCTGTCTGGGCAATGAGCCAGGGAGTCGCGATGGTGCGGGTTCACGACGTGGCACCGATGGCCATGGCGGCTCGCCTCATCGGGGGCGCGGTGTCCGCCAGCGACCGCGCGTCAACCCCTGCGCTCTCGCCCCAGGCCCGTTCTGAGATGGGGGGACAGGGATGAGAGGGAAGTGGGCGGCAGGGATCGCGCCGCGAAACTTCACCTGGATCATTCGCGACCGTCTGGCGGTCAGCGAGCGTCCGGGTGGCTTCGCCCCCCATCATCGCCGCGTGCGCCGGAAGGAAGAGATCATCTGGCTCCGTGTTCAAGGGTTCGACCGGGTCATCTCGCTCCTCCCCTCCCCTCACAATCTCTACGCGTACGACGAGGAGGGGATCGCATGGGCGCACTACCCCTTGCAGGCCGGAGTCGACCCCCGACCGGTCCTCCGAGAGTGCTACGCCGACCTCCAGGAGGCGCTGGCTCGTGGCTCCCGCTTGCTCGTCCACCATGACGACCTAGGGGAACGCGTCATGGGAGCGATCGCCGGGTTCCTCGTGTGGTCGGGCAGGATCTCGACCGCCCATCAGGCCGTCGCAGTGGTGGAGCGCATCGTCGGACGGCAGATGGGTTCGCTCGGACGTGAGATCGTCGTCGCCGCGACGGCGCTTGACCCGTGGAAGGGCTCCCAGGCCCCGTCGGGGACCCAGGAAACCGCGTCACCGGCTCGCGCGACGCCTCCGCCCCCCGACCAGGAGGGCGAATGAACATCGAGGTCCGTGGTCTGCGGGTACTCGGGACCCACGGCCTGCTTCCCGAGGAGCAGAGCCGGCCACAGCCCTTCGAGGTCGATCTCGACGTCACCGTGGCGCGTGCGGTCGAAGCAGACCTGCGGGGCGAGGCGCAGCCGGGTCCTACGGATCCTTCGGACCGCATCGAGAGCACGCTCGACTACGGGGCAGTCGTCGCCCAGGCTGCCGACGTCGTGCGGCACGGATCGTTTCGGCTCCTCGAGACTTTGGCCGAACAGATCTCCGCCCGGGTGCTGGCGATGGATGACCGAGTCCGATCGGTCGCCGTGAGGGTCCGTAAGCTCCGCCCACCGCTTCCCGAAGACATCGGGTCGGTGGGTGTACGGGTCGAGCGGCACCGTTGAGCGTTCGGGCGTTCCTCGGGTTGGGTTCGAACCTGGGGGACCGGCGCCGCTTCCTCCGACGAGCGGTCGCGACCCTGCGGACCTATGGCGACGTCGTCGCCGTGTCTCCGCTCTATGAGACCGAACCGGTGGGTGGCCCGGAGGGTCAGGGGGAGTACCTCAACATCGTCGTCGAACTGCGCACCCAGGCATCGGCGCGCGAGCTCCTGGAGCGCTGTCGGCGACTCGAACGGGAGGCTGGGAGGGTTCGCAGCGTGCGGTTCGGTCCTCGAACCCTCGATGCAGATGTGCTGCTCGTCGGCTCCGAGCACGTCGCCGATCCGGACCTGGTGGTCCCGCATCCGCGCATGTTCGAGCGACGCTTCGTGCTCGCGCCCCTCGCGGACCTGGCTCCCGAGCTCGTCCCGGCCGAGGTGATGGCGGGCGCTGGTGGGAAGGTCGTCAAGCTCGGTAAGCTCTGAACGCGCGGTCGCGATCGCTGCCCAGGCGGAGCCGAGGTGTCGAGCGTGGGCGCTATCGATCCGAGCAGTCGCAGTTCCGATCGCTGGAAGGCGACCGGCACCCACAAGGGGCTGGAGCGCCAAAGGAGGTTCGGGTGCATCGCGTGCGATTCATCGGCCCTGGGCGGGCCGGGCGTTCGTTCGCCGTCGCGCTGAGCGACGCCGGCTGGGAGGTTGCCGGTGTCCTGGGGCGCCGCGACGATCCGACCGATGCCGCGCGCGGCGTCGAGGTCCTCGTCATCTCGACTCCCGACGACGTCGTCGGAGAGGTTGCCCGAGCGGTTCGCCCGGAGCGGGGCTGCGTCGTCACGCACCTCGCTGCAGCCCTGGGGCTCGACGTCCTGGCGCCGCATGAGCGGCGTGCATCGATCCACCCGCTGATGCCGTTGCCCACGCCACAGATCGGTGCCGCACGGCTGGCGAGCGGGATCAGCTTCGCCGTGTCCGGGGACCCCGTCGTCGCCGAGATGGCGGCGTCGCTGGGTGGCCGCGTGTTCACGGTCGACGATTCGCGGCGGGCCGCCTACCACGCGGCCGCGTGCATCGCAGCCAATCACGTCGTCGCACTGCTGGGTCAGCTCGAGCGGGTGGCGCGGCTCGCCGGCTTGGACCTGGAGGCGTTCTTGGGGCTCGCCCGCGCTGCGGTCGACGACGTCGCCGAGCTCGGTCCGGCTGCTGCGCTCACCGGGCCCGCAGCCCGTGGTGATTGGGCGACCCTCGAGCGGCACCGTCAGGCGTTGCCACCCGAGGAGCGTCCGGCCTACGACGCCGGGATCGGGCTCGCGTTGCGATTGGCTGACGAGCGAGAGGCGGGGAGGCTCCTCGAGACCCTGGGAGCGTCCTCATGAACGTCGTGGAATCGGCCCGCGCCTTCAGCGATGCCCTCGAAGACGCCCGCCGCACAGGTGGCTGCATCGGCTTCGTCCCGACGATGGGCGCGCTGCACGGCGGTCATCGATCCCTGATCGAGCGTGCCGTGCGCGAGTGCGACCTGGCGGCAGTCAGCATCTTCGTCAACCCGCTGCAGTTCGACCGGGCGGACGACCTCGAACGGTATCCCCGCCAGCTCGCGACCGACCTCGAGCTCTGCGCGGACCTCGGTGTCGACGTCGTGTTCGCGCCGGAGGTCTCGGAGCTCTACCCCGATTGGCCACAGCCTCCGGTGACCAGGGTGACGGTCGGGCCGGAAGCCGCGGCATGGGAAGGGGCCGAACGCCCCGGCCACTTCGAAGGCGTAACCACCGTCGTGGCGAAGCTCTTCGCGCTGGTGGGTCGATGCCGCGCATACTTCGGGGAGAAGGACTTCCAGCAGCTCGTGGTCATCCGTCGCATGGTCCGGGATCTGGGGTTCCCCGTTGAGCTCGTGGCCTGCCCGACGGTTCGGGAGCCGTCCGGTCTGGCATTGTCGAGCCGCAACGGTCGCCTGGATGCGGGCCAACGAGCCGCCGCACGGGTGCTCTCACGGGCTTTGGCGACCGGGGCGCGGATGATCAACGAAGGACAGCGAGACCCTGCGAAGGTCTCGGACGCCGTCGGCAAGGTGGTCGCAAGCGAGCCCAGTGCGCTGCTCCGTTATGCCGCGGTGGTCGACGCGGAGACGCTGTCGGTTCCCGAGCTGCTCGGCACGCGCCCCGTTCGCATCCTGGTGGCGGCCGAGGTGGGAGGCGTGCACTTGATCGACAACTGTGACCCGAGTGTCTTTGCGCACGAGTTTGCAGCGGAGGAGCCAGCGTGCAACGTCGCATGATGAAGTCGAAGATTCACCGCGCGACGGTGACCGATGCCAATCTCAACTACGTCGGGTCGATCACTATCGACGCGGAGCTGATGGCTGCAGCCGACATCTACCCCTACGAGCAGGTCGCGGTGCTCGACATCGACAACGGTGCGCGCTTTGAAACCTACGCGATCGCCGGCGGTCGAGGCGAGATCTGCCTGAACGGCGCAGCCGCGCGTTTGGTCGCACCGGGCGACAAGGTCATCGTGCTCACCTATGCGGACTATTCGGCCGACGAGCTCGAGCACTATGCACCGCGCATCATCCATGTCGACGCGCAGAACCAGATGACCGAACCCCCGGCCGAGGACGTGGGCGACCCTGCGCCCTGCACCATCGCGCGTGATTTCGTGCCCCTGGATTCCCAGACCTTGGCGCGCCAGGATCCGGCGCCGGAGCGTCGTGCCCCTTCCCCCGTCAGCGCTTCGTGACGATTGCGGCGCCTCCCCGTGAGGGCCCGGGAGCCACGCCGGGTCCCTTCGACGTCGTGGTGCTCGGAAGCGGCGTTGCGGGGCTTTCCGCAGCGGTCAGGGTGGCAGCGGGGCCTGGGACCAAGGGCTCGAGGGTCTGCATCCTGACCAAGGGGTTGTTGTCGGAGACGGCAACCACGTGGGCCCAGGGGGGCGTGGCCGCGGCGATCGGCGGCGAGGAGGACTCCGTCGAGCTCCACCTGGCCGACACGCTCGCAGCCGGCGCCAACCTCTGCGACATCGATGCCGCCCGCACCCTGGTGGAGGAAGGTCCGCTGCGGGTGAAGGAGCTCATCTCCATGGGTGCCACCTTCGATCGGGAGGAGAGCGGGACGTTGGCGCTAGCCCGCGAGGGTGGCCACTCGAGGGCACGAGTCGTGCACGCGGGCGGTGCAGCGACCGGCGCGGAGATCGAGCGCGCGCTCGCTGCGGCCGTCCGTGGCCTCGCGGTCACCATTCTCGAGGGTTGGTTCGCGCTCGATTTGGTCGTGCGCGCTCAAGCCTGTCGTGGCGTTCGCGCGTTGGCCCCTGATGGCCACGTGGTCGAGATCCGTGCCGATCACGTGGTGCTCGCAACCGGTGGCGCGGGCCAGCTCTACGCGGTCACCACGAATCCGGCCGAAGCGACCGGCGACGGCATCGCGATGGCCCTGCGCGCCGGGGTCCCGGTGGCCGACATCGAGTTCCTCCAGTTCCATCCCACCGCTCTTCATCATCCGGCGACCCCGCGGCCCTTGCTGTCGGAGGCGCTGAGGGGAGCGGGTGCGGTTTTACGCGATGCACGAGGAGCGCGCTTCGTCGACGAGCTCGCGCCCCGTGACGTCGTGAGCCGGGCGATGGCACAGCGGATGCTCGCACAAGGCGTCGAGCATCTGTGGCTCGACGCGACCGGGATCGAAAGCTTCGCGTCGCGCTATCCGACGATTGCAGCGGTGCTGGCCCGCGTCGGCCTCGATCCGAGCCATGACTGGCTCCCGGTCGCGCCGGCTGCGCACCACCTCTCCGGTGGGGTGGTGACCGACCTCTTCGGGGCAACGCTGCTCCCGGGCCTCTGGGCGGCGGGCGAGGTCGCCTGCACCGGGGTCCACGGGGCGAACCGGCTCGCCTCCAACTCCTTGCTCGAAGGGTTGGTGTTCGGCGCACGCTTGGCCGAGCGCATCGCCGATGGGCATGCAGCGCCCTCGGCGACGGGGGCGATGCGGATGCTGCTCACCGCCCGCTCGAAGGCGATGCCGCTGCGCCCCGACGAGGTTCCGCCAGTCCCCGCCAGGGCCGCCCCCCGCGTCGCACCCGTCTCGGCGGGGCCGACCGCTCGCGCGTGGGCGTCGGCGGGGGGGCCAGGCGGGCACGCTGTAGAGTGCCCTGGTCCACTGCGCGGGGCGGGCTCCTCGCGCCAAGCAGGCGCGAAGAACCCGGTTGGGGAGCGAAAGGCGTACCTCGCGCACGCGATGACGACCGGTGCGGGCGTCATCCGGGAGGCCAGTTCCCTGGAGGAAGTCGCGGCGGTGGTCGAGAAGGTCGCTGGTTCGCTTTGTGAGGTCGACGCAATGCACCAGGAGGCGAGTGAACTCGCCAACGTGGTGGCCGTCGCCCGCGCGCTGGTTGCGTCCGCGATGACAAGAGAGGAGAGCCGCGGTGCCCACACCAGGGTCGACTTCGCGCGGACTGACCCATCGTGGCGATGCCGACTGGTCCACGGCGATCTGGGTGCCGAAGGCGTCGAATGAGCGGACCCGAGGAATTCCATCCCCCCCTGGCCGCGGTCCGTGCAGCCGTCCGCCGTGCCCTGGCCGAGGACCTCTTGGCGCTCGGCGACCTGACGGCGGGGCTCCTGGAGCGAGCTGCCCGGGCTCGTCTCGCCGTGATCGCCCGCCAGCACGGGGTCATTGCCGGCCAGCGCTGTGCCGAGGAGACCTTCCGCCAGGTCGACCGTCAGATCGCGGTCACCTGGGAACGCCCCGACGGTTCAGCCGTCGCGCCAGGGGACCGGGTCGCCCAGGTGGAGGGCCCCCTTTCGTCGATCCTCACGGCCGAGCGAACGGCGCTCAACTTCCTCTGTCACCTCGCTGGGATCGCATCGTTGACGAGACGCTACGTCGATGCCGTTGCGGCGGTGAGCGGATCGGTACGGATCCTCGACACCAGGAAGACGACGCCGGGTCTGCGGGCGTTGGAGAAAGCCGCAGTCCGGGCCGGAGGCGGCTGCAACCACCGCGCGAGTCTTTCCGACGGGGTGCTCGTGAAGGACAATCACCGGGTGGCGTTGGGCATCACCGAGGCGGTCCGCTTGGCGAGGACCCGTTGGCCGGGGAGGATGATCGAGGTCGAGTGCGACACGGTCGACCAGGTCGAGGAGGCCTGCCGAGCAGGGGCGACCATGGTGCTCCTCGACAACATGTCGCCCGAGCAGGTGGCGCGCTGCGTCGAGCTGGTTGCAGTGATCGGTGGGCCTGCCCGTGCGCTGGTTGAAGTGTCCGGCGGCGTGACGCTGGAGACGGCGCCTGCGTATGCGGCGGCAGGCGCGGACCTCATCTCGGTGGGTGCCCTGACCCACTCTGCTCCGGCGCTCGACCTCGGACTCGACCTGATCGGGAGCTGATCGGATCGAGATGCTGCTCGCGATCGACGCAGGTAACACCGAGCTGGTGATCGGCCTCTATGCGATGACCCCAGCCGACGAAGCGTTCGCGCAGGGTTCTGCATCCGGTGGGCTCGGGATTGCCGCCGAGAGAACGCCGTCGCGCGGCCTGACCCATCACTGGCGGCTCTCGTCGGTCGCGAGCCGCACTCCGGAGGAGCATGCGGTCCTGCTCACCCAGATGCTCGACCTCGAAGACGTCGACATCATGAGCGCCGTCACCGGGCTGGCGATCAGCTCCTCGGTGCCGGCGTTGACGGCCGGATTGCGCCAGATGGCCGCTCGATGGTTCCCGAGCATCCCCTGCGTCATCTTGGGCCCCGGAACGAAGACCGGCATGCCGATCCTCTACGACAGCCCCAAGGACGTGGGACCGGATCGGGTGGCGAACGCGGTGGCCGCGCTCGACCTCTACGGGGGGCCGTGCATCGTCGTCGACCTGGGGACCGCGACGACCTTCGATGCGATCTCTGCCGCCGGCGAGTACCTCGGCGGAGCGATCACTCCGGGCGTCGGCATCAGCTTGGAGGCGCTGTACCAGCACGCAGCGGCGCTTCGGCGCGTCGAGATCACCGAGCCGCGTTCGGCGATCGGACGCACGACCGCAGAAGCGATCCAGTCGGGAACCCTCTACGGCTTCGCTGCGCAGGTCGACGGGATGTGCGCCCGGTTCGAATCGGAGCTCGGACCGTCGGCGATCGTCGCCACGGGCGGGCTCTCGGAGCTGATCGTTCCCCATACCCGGTCGGTCCAACACGTCGAGCCATGGCTCACCTTGCACGGGCTGCGAATCGTCTACGAGCGCAACGTTGGCTGATCGACCGGTCCCCCCCCAGGTCCCGTACCGCTTCGAGCGGACGCATGCCGCCGCCGAGGTGGTCGCGCGCTGGGGTGGGATCGAGGCAGGCACCGAGACCGGCGAGACGGTCGCAGTCGCTGGCCGCGTGGGGTTGTCACGGCCTCAAGGTCGGGTGGGGTTTGCCGAGCTGCGCGACTGGACGGGCAGCGTGCAGCTGTTCGCCCTCGATGGGACCACGGCCGACTTCGCTGGCTTCTCCAAGCTCCGTCTCGGCGATTGGATCGGGGCACGAGGAGAGGTGATGAAGACGCGGCGGGGGGAGCTGTCGGTCCGGGTCTCCGAATGGGTCCTGTTGGCCGAGGCGCGTCGGGGGTTCGGCGACAAATGGCGGGGCGTGACCAACCCCGAGATCCGTTACCGGCATCGAGAGGTCGACCTCTGGGCGAACCCGCAGGCCCGTAGGGTCGCTCAGCTCCGTGTCCTGCTCCTTCGGCGCCTGCGTGAGCGTCTGTGGGAACGCGGTTTCGACGAGGTCGAGACGCCGATGCTGCACGCGATCCCCGGCGGGGCCCTGGCTCGCCCGTTCGTCACCCATCACAACGCGCTCGACATCGATCTCTACCTGCGCATCGCGCCCGAGCTCTACCTGAAGCGGCTCGTGGTCGGCGGGCTCGAGCGGGTGTTCGAGGTCGGCCGGGTGTTCCGCAACGAAGGCATCTCCCACCAGCACAACCCCGAGTTCACCCTCCTCGAGCTCTACCAGGCCTATGCCGACTACCGCGACCTGATGGTCCTCGTCGAAGAGCTCGTTTCCGGGCTTGCGCTCGACCTGTTGGGGACCACCGAGATCGTCGTCGACGGGGGGCGCATCGATCTCGCCCCGCCGTGGCGGCGCGCCACTATGACGGAGCTGATCACCGAGAGCGCCGGGATCAAGGTCGACGTCCATTCGCCGCTCGAGGACCTTCGCCGACACCTTCGGGCGGTCGGCGCGCCAGAGCCCCCAGCGGAATGGGGAGCCGGCAAGCTCCTGCTCGAACTGTACGAGAAGACCACCGAGCGCGAGCTGTCGGGACCGGTCTTCGTGACGGACTGGCCGGTGGAGGTCTCCCCGCTCGCACGGCGTCACCGTGACGATCCCGACCTCGTCGAGCGCTTCGAGCCCGTGATCGCCGGACGGGAGATCGGCAACGCCTTCAGTGAGCTCGTCGACCCCGACGAGCAGCGGGCGCGTTTCGTCGACCAGGCTCGACAGCGGGCGGCGGGGGACGAGGAGGCGATGATCCTCGACGAGGATTACCTCTGGGCGCTCGAGCAGGGCCTGCCCCCGACCGCGGGCCTGGGGCTCGGCGTCGACCGGCTGGTGATGCTCCTCGCCGGCGTCGACAACATCCGCGAGGTGATCGCGTTCCCGACCTTGCGTCCCGGCCGGGACGAGCTCACGTGACCTGGAGCGGGCTCGAGGGTCGAAGACTCAGACCGTGGCCTTCATCGTCAGGTCGGTGAGGTCCTCGACCAAGGACTCGGTGAGCGCGACCAGCCCGCTGCCCAGCGCCGGGGTTCGGATCCCGGCGGCCGCCTCGGCCGCCCGAGCGGCGAAACGCCGGCTGGCCGCAAGGGTCGCCGAGATCCCCGACGACGAGGCCACGAGCGCTCGCGCGACGTCACGTTCTTCAGGTCCGAGTCGCTGGCCCAAGAGCGCGCTGAGCGCTGGCCCGGTGGCAGGATCCGCGAGTGCCTTGAGGACCGGCAAGGTGTACACCCCCTCCGCCAGGTCCTGACCCGGAGGTTTGCCGAGGTCCTCTTCGGTGCCGATGACATCGAGCACGTCGTCACGGAGCTGGAAGACCATTCCGAACGCCTCGCCGAACGCGGTCAGCGCTTCGAGCTCCTCGGGAGGAGAGCCGCCGGTCAGTCCCCCGATCCGACACGACGCTGCCATGAGCGCGGCGGTCTTGCCGGTGATGGCCTCGAAGTACTGCTTGGTCGTGCGTTCGGTCTGGAACACGGAGCGAACCTCCAAGACCTGACCCTGGCACAGCCGCCCGAGCGTGGTGGCGAGCAGGCGGGCGATCTCGGTGCCGAGGGAGGCAGCGATCTCTGCGGAGCGTGCGAGCAGGTAATCGCCGACGATGATTGCCATGAGGTTGCCGAAGCGGTGGTTCACGCTCTCCACGTTGCGGCGCACGGTGGCTTCGTCGATGACGTCGTCGTGATAGAGCGACGCGAGGTGGACGAGCTCGACGCACACGCCCCCGAGGAGGTCTTCTCGCAGGGCAGGGCGCGTGCCTGCGGTCGCGGCCGCAAGGGCCAAAAGCGGCCGAAGGCGCTTTCCCCCGGAGCGGATCAAATGCGTTGCGGCTTGGTCGAGGAAGGGGTCCCCGGATCTCACTGCTTCAAGGAGCTCAGGCTCGATGCGCTTGAGCTCGAGCTCCAGATTGGGAAGACCGGGGACCTCCACGGCGTTCACTGTGAGCACGATAGGCGAGCGATGCCTGCTCGTGACAGCCCAGGACCGGTCGGTGCCAGATTGGGACCTTATGCCGGTGAGCACAGGGGGTCCCCCCTGTAGACTTGGGGGAGAAGCGAAGCAGATCGCGGACCTTCGAGGGAACTGAGTACAGCCGAGGCAAGGCAGCCGAGACGGAGGCGGTCAGTTGTTCGAACGCTTCACAGACCGGGCACGACGAGTGCTGGTGTTGGCGCAGGAAGAAGCGCGCCTACTGAACCACAGCTTCATCGGGACCGAGCACATCCTCCTCGGCCTCATCCACGAAGGTGAGGGGGTCGCAGCCAAGGCGCTCGAACAGCTCGGGATCTCTCTCGAGGCCGTTCGCGAGAAGGTCGAGGAGACCATTGGGATGGCCGGGACCGCTCCCAGCGGTTCCCCGCCGTTCACGCCTCGGGCCAAGAAAGTGCTCGAGCTGTCCCTTCGCGAGGCATTGCAGCTCGGACACAGCTACATCGGGACCGAGCACATGCTGCTGGGCCTCGTCCGCGAAGGCGAGGGGGTTGCCGCGCAGGTGCTCGTGAGCCTCGGGGCGGATCTCGGTCGTGTCCGGTCCCAGGTCATCCAGCTGATGTCGGGGTACCAAGGCAAAGAAGCCGTCGGCACTGGTGCTGCGCAGTCATCTTCGGACGCGCCCAGCGGCTCGCCGGTCCTCGACCAGTTCGGCCGGAACCTGACACAGCTCGCTCGTGAGGGAAAGCTCGACCCGGTGATCGGTCGAGAGAAGGAGATCGAGCGGGTCATGCAGGTGCTGTCGCGCCGGACGAAGAACAACCCCGTGCTCATCGGGGAGCCCGGCGTGGGCAAGACCGCCATCGTGGAGGGTCTGGCGCAGCGCATCGTCAGCAACAACGTCCCCGACACCCTCAAGGGCAAGCAGCTCTACACGCTCGACCTTGGCGCGCTCGTCGCTGGCAGTCGCTACCGCGGCGACTTCGAGGAGCGCCTGAAGAAAGTGCTCAAAGAGATCCGCACCCGTGGCGACATCATCTTGTTCATCGACGAGCTGCACACCTTGGTCGGTGCGGGTGCTGCGGAGGGGGCGATCGACGCTGCATCGATCCTCAAGCCGATGCTGGCTCGTGGCGAGCTCCAGACCGTCGGGGCGACGACCCTCGACGAGTATCGCAAGCACCTTGAGAAGGACGCCGCGCTCGAGCGTCGCTTCCAGCCGGTGAAGGTGGAGCAGCCCTCGGTGGCCCTGACGATCGACATCTTGAAGGGCCTGCGCGACCGCTACGAGTCGCACCATGCCGTGACCATCACCGATCAGGCGTTGGTTGCCGCCGCCAACCTCGCGGACCGTTACCTCGCGGACCGTTACCTTCCCGACAAGGCGATCGACTTGATCGACGAAGCGGGCAGCCGGCTCCGGATCCGCCGGATGTCGACCCCGCCGAGCTACCAGAAGCTCGACGAGGAGATTCAACGGCTGCGTGCGGACAAGGAAGAGGCGCTGGGGCGTGGTGCGCTCGAGCAGGCGAAGAAGCTCGCCGAGCAGGAGAGGGACCGCCTCGAGCGCAAGGAGGCGATGGAGGCCGAATGGCGCTCGGAAGGTGTCGATCTCTTCGACGTGGTCGACGAAGAGGTGATCGCCGAGGTGCTCGCGCACTGGACTGGGATCCCCGTCTACCGCCTCACCGAAGAAGAGACGGCCAAGTTGCTCCGCATGGAAGAGGAGTTGCACAAGCGGGTGATCGGGCAGGAAGAGGCACTCGCCGCCCTGTCGCGTGCGATCCGCCGGACTCGGGCGGGTCTGAAGGACCCCAAGCGGCCGAGTGGGTCGTTCATCTTCCTCGGTCCGACCGGGGTGGGCAAGACCGAGCTCGCCAAGGCCCTCGCCGAGTTCCTCTTCGACGACGAGGACGCGCTGATCCAGCTCGACATGAGCGAGTACATGGAGAAGCACACCGTGAGCCGTCTCGTCGGCTCGCCCCCTGGGTACGTGGGCTACGAAGAGGGTGGTCAGCTGACCGAGGCCGTCCGGAGAAAGCCGTTCTCGGTCGTGCTCTTCGACGAGATCGAGAAGGCGCACCCCGACGTATTCAACGCCCTGTTGCAGATCCTCGAGGACGGTCGTCTGACCGATGCCCAAGGGCGCACGGTCGACTTCAAGAACACCGTGCTGATCATGACCTCCAACCTTGGGACCGCGGAGCTCCGCAAGTCCGCGATCGGCTTCGCCAAGGCGTCGGAGGCCGTGACGTACGAGCGGATGAAGGCGAAGGTCCACGAGGCGCTCAAGGCCCACTTCCGCCC
>JAJPJV010000019.1 GCA_021324045.1 Actinomycetota bacterium
GGCAGATCGCGCAGCGACCGCAGCATGGCGACCGCCGCATCATGGTGACGGCCTTCGAGCTTCGACAGGACCACGAGCAGGTCGATGTCCGACTCGCGCCCATCGTCTCCTCTGGCCACCGAACCGAAGAGCACGACCCGCACCGGACCGAACCGCTCAACCAGGCGTCCCACGACCTCGGGCACCCATTCGGCAAGCGTCCGGCCGCCATAGATGGCCTTGCCGCCTCGCACCTCGTAGGTGACCGAGCTCATCAGGCCAGCTCCGGCTGGATCGTCGCGACCGTCGCGGCCCGACGGGCGATCTCGGGCCACGAAGTGACGAGCGCGTTGAACCCGAGCGCATCGTCCGCCCAGCCACGTCGTTCGCAGATCGAATAGAGGCGGTAGGCGAGATCCCGGGCCACCTCGCCGACCCCACCGAGACGGCCGACGAGGTCACCTGCCCTTGCTTCACTGCCCTCGTCCCAGAGCGCCCGGACGAGCTGTTGGGTCACCTCCCAGACGGGAATCCGGGTGTCCGTCGCCGGGTCCCAGTCCGCGGCGAGTTCGCTTCGGCGCAGCAGGCGCACCCGGCCGGCTCGGGCGACGAGGATCCCCGCGTCCTCCAACCCTTTCACCGACACGTTCGTCGCCCGAGCGAGGCCTTCGGCGGGGTCGTAGCCTGCTTCGTCGAAGCCGTACTGCTCGAACCACTTGATCGCAAAGCGGGTATCGGCGTCAAACTCCCCCTCCTGTTCGGCCAAGACCTCGTCGAGCACCTGGTTGATGAGCACGAGCGCACTGCGCACCGGCATCGCCTCACCGGTGGGCTCGACCACCTTGGCGTAGCGGGAGAACACTGCCATCCCTGGGCCGATCGCCGCTTGTGCGAGGTCGACTGGAGCGATGTTGCCCTGTTGAAGCTCGCGGAGAGCCTGAGGAAGCTCTGCGTGGAGCGTTGCGAGGAAACCCCGTCGATCCGTGATGCCGGCGGTATCGCGCCGGGGACGGCAGGCCAGGACGATCGACGACGCGAGGGCGTTGCTCGCCTGGTTGCGCATGCGGTTGCCGAGCTCCGTCCGCATTGGCCAGGTTGCGGTAACAGTGAAGCCGGCGCGAAGGAGGCCGGCCAGCATGGTCTCCCAACCGGTAGAGGCCACGCCACTCTGGTCGTGCTCCGATTGCTTGAAGGCGTAGAAGACCGTCAAGGGGAAATCCGGGCGAGCTGCATTGCGTAGGTTCGTGAACGCCTTCTCGAAGCCCATCTCGAAGCGGTGTTCGGACCTCTCCTTGTCACCGCCGCTACGGAACGGGTCGGCCACGAGCTCAGCGGCCTTCGGCGTGAGCATCGTGGAGAAGAGGGCAGGGTAGGTGGATGCGAGCGACTGCCGGAGCCAGACGTAGAAGAAGTCCGCGAGATCGGCGTAGCCGATGTTGTCGTAATAGGGGGGGTCCGTGGAGATCGCCAGCCGCTGCGCTGGCATGGATGACTGAGCGGTTGCATCGCACGGCGCGGCCGAACCAGGAGCAGTCGTTGGCACACCGTCGATCACCTCAGCCACCCATTCGAGTGCGCCGGAGATATTCCCGGTCGAGTCACTGAAGAGGTTGGCCTCGGCGTAGTCCCAGACCATGGGGAGTGCCTGGCGAGAAAATGCGTTACGAACCTTCACATAGCCCGAATCCCAAGAGCACTGTGAGGAGCTGCGGTCCGCGAGGCGGCTCACGACGAACGCCAGGTACGTCGCGACCGCATCCGCATAATCCGGCGTACCTCCGTTCTCGATCACGCGCTGCCGCGCTTCGGCGACCAAATCCGAGAAGGTGACGAGCGCAGTGAGCTGCCGGTTGGTGAAGAGATCAGCATGGTGGGTCATGCCATACGCCTGGACCCTGAAACCGAGGGCTTGCTTCGGTAGCTCCGTCTCTGGCACACCCTCCGGCCGGGGCACGTCGGCGGCTTTCTCGTGCTCGGGGTCGGGCGGGAGGTAGATGCGTTCGCGGTTTCCTTCGGCGACGATGGCCATGAGCTGGGAGCCCATCCGGCCGGCCTTGCCTTCGGCCCGGATGTGAGCGAGGGGAACCGGGGTGTTGCACACCAAGCAGGTAGCCCCCGTCCGTGACACCGTGCCCTCGGTGGGCGGGCCTGCGCGGCCGTGGCCGATCTCGAAGCGTACAGAGCTACCCTCGATGATCGGCCGGATCCAGGCTTCCTTGCCCTTCTTCTTGCCGAGCCAGAAGGAGCGGACGAGCGGCATCGTGGCTCGACAAGCTGGGTTGGGGCAGGTGACCGTGCGGGCCCAGATCCAGGCGATGACGGTGGCCTTGCGTCCATCGGGAAGGGTCGCAGGAAGGTAGAGGTGACCGATACGCCGCTCTGCCTCCTCGCGCATCCAGGTGCCGTAGTAGCGGACGTCCTCGGCGAGGCCCTGGGCACCCCGCCAGGACTGAACGGCGAGGCGTCCGTCCCCATCTCTGGGGTGGATCGGTGGGCGGTTGGCGAAGCGAGCTGGCAACTCGATGAGCGCTTTGGTGATAAGCACGGCGACCGGGTTTAGGTCGCTTCCATGCGCGACGAGGCCGAGGCGTTGTGCTTCAAGGGGGATCGATCCGCCGCCGCAGAAGGGGTCGAGCACCTCCGGGAGGCTGTCCCCGCAGGAGCGTCGGATCTCCTCGCGGGCCTCCTGGAGGACCTTCTCGTCCTGGGTGGCTTCCCAGGGCACCAGCCGTTCGATCAGCCGGAAGAGCCGCTGACGCTCCTGGTCCTGGGCTTCTTCGGTGGGGAAGCGATCGGGATGGGCGGAGGGGTCGTCGACGAGCTGGGTGAATAGCACGGCCCGGCACGCCGCGAGAGGTCGGCGCGCCCACCACAGGTGCAGCGTCGAGGGGTGCCCGTGGCGGATCGACTTCTCCCGAGCGGCCTCGCGGTTGATCGCTTCGAGGGGGAGCGCGACCTCGATGAGCTTGCGGCGGGGGGTGTCGTCGTGTGACATCTCAGCTGTCCGCCTTCGTGAGGGCACTGGTGACGGCATCGGCGATCGCCACGAGTGGGTTGGTCTGGACCCGGCGCTTGTGGCAGGCGAGCGCTACGGCGACGCTGATCACGGCGAGGTCAGGGCCAACGTCGAGGTATAGGAAGAGTGGAGCGAGGACGTCGCGGATCTCGGTTTCCGTCGGTCCATACCAGAATCCGCAGAGCTGTACCTGAGCAAAGCGGGCATCTCCGGCGATCTCGTTGGCGAGGGACTCCGTGTCCCATTGGCGAAGGGGGATGAACTGGCTCCATTCGATCTGCTTGACACGGATGAACTGTCGGAGTGCCTGCTGTTCAGCTTGGGCGATCACCGTGGCCTCCTTGGGTCCGTCATCGTGGCGCCCCGGCGACGTCCCAGAGCTTGTCCCAGTCGAAGGTGGTGGAGCGCTCCGCGAAGTGAAGCTCGCGCGACTTGCCGGCGAAGGGGTTGTACAGGTAGCGGACCTCGCAGGTGTTGTCGCCGCGGACCTCGACGAGCGCAAGGAGGTACTGATCGGCGGCGTTGAGGCCGGTGAGGATCTCGTTTCGCGTGACACTGACGGTGGTCGATCCTTCGATGCGCCCCTTGACCTCGATGAGGAGCAGCTGGCCGCTGGCATCGATGGAGCGGATGTCAAAGCCGGGGTTGGAGTGCGGCATCGCCTCGGCACACCGCCCGAGCTGAGCCTCCACCTCGAGCACGGCGCGCATTGCCCGCTCCTCGATGATCCGAGTTTCTCTGGCGAGATGGCTGGCGGTGGCTGCATCGGGGTCGCCGAGCGCGGCGAGGAGGCCCGCGGGAATGACGAGTGCGGCACCGACGAGGACGGGGGGCAGGGCCTGGAGTCGGCGTTCTTCTTCGAGCTCGGCGAGGCGGCGTCGCAGGCGACCGGCGAGCTCGTCCGCGCGGGCTTGGGCGCGTTCGGGGTTCATCTTCGGCTGGCGGCCCTGGGCGGCCTGTTCCTTGAGCACGGCCGCGCGCTGGTCCCAGTAGTTGATCTCCCGGGTGAGCCGGGTCCGTACCGCCGCGATGGTGCGCTCGGCGCGCTCGTCGACCCTGGCGCTCACCTCGGCGAGGTGGGCGGGAACGATGTGCTCGATGCCGTAGTCGAGCGCTCGTCGTTCGAGATCAGGGGCAGACAGCCAGTCCTCTGCGAGGATGCGCTTGGCGATGGCGAGCTCGTCGGGGCTGGCGGGGCGGTAGTCGAGGTACGGCGCCCATCCGCCCGGCGAGCCGTTGCCGTCGCGATCGACGCTCACGAACTCGAAGCGCTTGGACACGACGTGGTCGGCGCCTCCCGGGCCTGGGCGGGTATCGGTGATGGTGTGCTCCAAGTAGCAGAGCACTCGGGGGACCTCGGACGGGTCGGCTTCGTCGATGAGCACCGCACCCGACGACAGCAGCGAGCCGTGGCGTTCGACGGTGAGGGCGACGACGGCGTCGAGCAGAGGGTGTCCCGGGGCGACGAGCTCGGCTGGGGGACGGCCGGGCTGGTGGATGAGCGCCTTGTCGAAACAGATCCGCTCGTAGCGTCGCAGCACCGGCCGGCCCGAGCGGGCCGTCGTCGAGCGCACCTCGGCGGGGACGTGGGTGAC
>JAJPJV010000027.1 GCA_021324045.1 Actinomycetota bacterium
GATCGCCAACCACGTCACGATGGCCGGCTACTTCAACGCCAACACCTCGAGCATGCAGACCGCGATCACCGACGGCAACTTCCCCAACGCCTTGGCGGCGTTCGAGAGCGATTGGTGAGGGGACAGCCGGAAAACCCCTGACGCAATGCGCTGACGCAATGCGCTGGGAGCAGGCGGTTCATGCAACCTGCTGGATCATCACGACCCCGGCAACACCCGACGAGCCGCTCCCTCCCGCGCCCCCCGGTGCCCCTCCCCCGCCTCCAAAGCCACCGTCGCCAGGCCGCTTCGGAGCCGATGCCGACTGGCCCGAACTCCCCTTCGCACCTCCTGCCGTCAGGAACGCGCCGCCGTTCGAGGAGCCATCGTTGGTCGGAGCTCCGACACCGCCCCATTGGTCGCGGTCGCCGCTCCCCCGGCGCACCCACCAGCGCCCCCAAAGCCTTCTGCATTGCCTCCAGGAGCACCACCCGAAGCCGTCGAGTAACCCCCGACCCCTGCGGCAACCTGCGGCACCACTTGCCCGCCACCGGCATTCCCCGCACCGCCACCGTTCGCACCGACGTCGGAGTTGCCTCGCGAGGCTGCGCCGCCGCTCCCACCTTGAGCCACGAGCGTGGCGCCGCCTCCCGTCACGACGGTGTTCCCTCCGGTACCGCCACTGGTGCCGGGATGGCCGTTCGGGGCTCCACCGACACCCCCGGCTCCGGGGCGTCCGATCTTGATCCTGAGCACCGTCCCAGCGGCGAGCGATCGAACGTCTTCGGTCACCCCTCCTCCGCCGCCGCCTCCACCGCCCGTTTGACTCCTTGTCCCGCCCGACACTGTGGCGGATCCAGCGCCGCCACCACCACCGCCCGCACCGACCGCGCGAATCAGGTACCAACCTGACCGGGGAACGACGAAGGAACCTGACCGCGTGATCACCACTGGTGCGGCGAGCGCACGACGCGTCGCGGTCAAGACCATGCTCGCCGTTGCGATTCCGAGCGCGATCACGCTCACAACGGCGGTCCCACAGAGCCCGAGCTTCCAACGGTGACGATCGAGCTTCGAATTCACCGCCCCGCCATTGCTCCAATATCGACAGGATCAGCCGTGGTTCTCTGGCTGTCGTCACCAGCGGTGCGATCGACATTCGCCGCCACAAGCACTGCAGACGAACAGTATCGGCTGTTGACCCGGCGTTCACCTCCCTCTAGGGTGGCGTTGTCTCCGGATCCCTGAGGCTTCTCATGCGTCTTTCCCCCTCGCTTCCTCATCGCTCTCCCCGTGTCCCACCGCGGGTGACCGTCGTCGTCTGCAGCTACTCGACGGAGCGCCTTGACCTCCTCCAGACCTGTCTGCGATCCCTCGAGGCACAGGTTCGACAACCAGACGAGACGCTGCTGGTCATCGACCACAATGGCGCGTTGCTCGAGCGGGCTCGAGAGCTCTTTCCGCAGATCTCGGTCATCGCGAACGATCGCCAGCGCGGCGCCTCCGGTGCGCGCAACTGCGGCATCGCGCACGCACGAGGAGAGGTCGTCGCGTTCCTCGACGACGACACCACCGCTGACGAGCGTTGGCTCTTGGAGCTCCTTCGGCCCTACGAGGACCGATCGGTTCTCGGCACGACAGGACGAGTGGTGCCGAACTGGCCGAACGGTCGGCCGACATGGTTCCCTCCCGAGTTCGACTGGGTCGTCGGGTGCACCTACCGCGGCATGCCGCAAGATCCTGCACCGGTCCGCAATCTCTGGGGACCGATGGCGTTTCGTCGCGCAGTGATCGAAGACCTCGGGGGGTTCGACGAGACCATGGGGCTCGTGCGCAGGAACGCGCTGGGCTGCGAGGAAACGGAGCTGTCCATTCGTCTGCACGCGCAGCATCCGAGCGGGATCTTGCTCTACGTTCCGGCCGCGCGCACGACCCACCATCTCGACGTCGCGCGCACGCGAGTCCGCTACTTCCTGCGCCGCTGCTACGGCGAAGGGCAGTCCAAGGCCATCGTGGCGCTCCGCGTCGGACCCGAGCGTGCGCTTGCCACGGAACGGACGTACGTCATGACCGCCCTCCCGGCCGGGCTTCGCCGGTGCCTCGGGCAGGTCCTTACCGGCCGGTTCGGGAGCCTCCGTTGCGCGGCGATGATCCTCGCGGGTCTGGCCACGACGACGGCGGGCTATCTCTCGGGGAGACTGAGCCGCCGAGCACGCCATGCGACCACAGATCGAGCGCATCCGCATCGTCGCCACGAACCGACCGGACTCGTGCTCCACGCACGCGACCGCGGCCTTCGGACAGGCTGAACGGTGGAAGCGCTCCGGACGCTGCGACTTGCCGGCACAGCGCTCCGCACCACGCCGATCGGTTTCGGGTGCGCACGCCTCTTCCGCCTCGCATGTCCCGGTGATCGGCGTGCGGTGCTGGAGTCGGCATACGAGTACGGGATCCGCCACTTCGATCTCGCCCCGATGTACGGGCTCGGTGAGGCAGAACCACTCTTCGGTGCGGTGATGCACCACCATCGCGAGACCATCACGATTGCCACGAAGTTCGGGATCGCGGTCCGCGTGGTCGGTCGGGCGATCGCCAAGGGACAACGCCCCTTGCGGTCGCTCCTCGTGCGCCATCCGCGGCTCAGCAGGCACATGGAGGTGGCGGGCGGGGGGCCAGGCGCGGGCTTGGCCGGGCGCGTGCTCTACGCCTCGTCGGGCTTTGGGGCCGAGGAGGCGAAGCGAAGCCTCGAGCGCAGCCTCCGGGCGCTTCGGACGGACTACATCGACATCTTCCTCCTGCACGACCCGCCGGAAGGACTCGTGGCCGGTGCGGACGCGCTCGTCGACTTCTTGGAGGCCCAGCGGGACGCCGGGCGGATCCGCTCCTGGGGCATCGCGGGAACGCCGGGGGAGACGTCCCGAGGAATCGCCGACATCGGAGCCGCAGTCGTCCAGGTTCGCAGCGACATCTTCGACGCACCGTCCTCGCTGCCATCAGGCGTTGCGCGCATCACCTACGGAGCACTGGGTCGCGCCATTCCGTTGCTCCAGCAGTACTTCGCGAGCTTCCCTGCCGAACGCGACCGCTGGAGCGACCGGCTGGCGGCGGACCTCGACGACCCGCGGAGCCTGCCGACGTTGCTGCTGGCCGACGCGCTCCGGCGGAACCAGACCGGACCCGTGCTCTTCAGCAGCACGCGAACGGATCGGGTGCGTCTCGCAGCAGGGGTCGTCTCCGACGGCGCCATGAGCCCGGAACGCCACCAGGCCCTGCGTGAGCTGGCACTCGCGGTGAAAGAGGCCCTCCCGGTGCCGGGGGTCGCATCGTGATCGAGCAGCTCAGCAGCACCGGAGCCGAGGCGACGATCGACGCAGAGATCGCCATCGTCGGGGCAGGGCCGGCGGGCATCGTGACGGCGCTCGAGCTGGCACGCCATGGGATCCCCGTCGTGGTGATCGAAAGTGGCCTGGCGGGCTACGACCCGACCCTCCAGGCGCTCTCCGAGGCCGATCGATGGGATCCCGCTCGGCATGCCACGATGACGCTGGCAGTCCGTCGTCAGGTGGGCGGTGCGTCGGTCATCTGGGGTGGACGCTGCGTCCCCTATGACCCGGTGGACTTCGAGCAGCGCTCGTTCGTCTCCTCGAGCTCGTGGCCGATCGGTTACGAGGCCATCAGCAGGTACGTCCCGCGAGCCTGCGATTGGCTCGTCTGCGGCCGTCCGGTCTTCAGTGCTTCGAACATCGACCATCTCGCTCCGACGTTGCTCCCCGGTCTCGCCGATGGTGACATCACGACCTCGACGCTCGAGCGGTGGTCACTGCCGACCAATTTCGCCAAGCGCTATCACAAGGAGCTGCAAGGGTCGAGGTTCGTCCGGGTCGTCACCGGCGCCACGTGCACCGAGATCGTCTGCGCCGCCGAATCGGGTCGCGCTGAGCTCCTCCGAGCCCGCACGATGACCGGGAGGCCCGTCGTCGTCAGAGCCCGAACATTCGTCATCGCAGCGGGGGGCCTCGAGAGCACTCGGTTGCTCATGACCTCAAAAGGGCCTGGCGGGCAACAGCTCGGGAACCACTCGGGGCATCTCGGCCGCTGGTACATGGCGCATGCTGAAGGGGTCATCGCTAGCGTGCGGTTCTTCACCCATCCTCGCCAGACGATCTACGGATACGAGCGAGACGTCGACGGGACCTACGTTCGGCG
Source organism: Actinomycetota bacterium (assembly GCA_021324045.1). GTDB lineage: Bacteria > Actinomycetota > Acidimicrobiia > Acidimicrobiales > RAAP-2 > JAJPJV01. The sequence continues at coordinate 4,186 of JAJPJV010000027.1, forward strand.
AAGGTTCGCTTTCACGGCCGCCTTCCAACGCCGTCACGAGGTGCCGAACATCGTCGCTTGGCTCACCAACCCCGAGCTGAGCGACTCGGCCCACCGCAGTGGGCCGCTCTCGTTCGTCTACCTCGCCCTGCGCTCACCGCTCGGGCATCGCTTCGCCCCGGATGCACAGCGCCGCTCGTTGACCGGAGAGCGGGTCCCCGGTGCTCCGTATGGGGGTGCCACGAGGAGTCCATCGGTGTCCCACCTGCGCAACGTCATCCGCTCCCCCGTGTCCACCGGACACTTCCTCCTCCGCTTCGGCACCGATCGGTTCCTCCGACACGAGCGACGTGCCCCGGGGTTCTTCGTCTACAACAGGGAGAACCGCTACCCCTTGCAGTTCCACGGCGAGCACCTCCCCAACCCTGCGAGCTCGGTTTCCCTCTCCCCGAACACCGACGCACTCGGTCGACCCAAGCTCGACATCGACCTGCGGTTCTCGTCGGCCGATGTCGACGGGGTGGTCAGGGCCCATCGACTCTGGGACGCCTGGCTACGAGCAGCGGGGGTCGGCCGGCTCGAGTACCACGGTCCCGATCCCTACGAGTCGGTCGATCGGTGCCTCGGCGGAGGATTCCACCAGATCGGCACCGCTCGGATGTCAGCCTCACCCGACAGCGGCGTCGTCGACCGAGACCTCGCCGTTCACGGTGTGCAGAACGTCTACGTGGTGAGCAGTGCGACCTTCGTCACCTCGAGCCAGGCCAACTCGACCTTGATGATCGTCGCCTTCGCCGTTCGGCTCGCCGACCGTCTCCGCCAGAAGCTCCGCCCGCCCACCCCGCATCTCGGTGTCCGAGCATGAGGATCCGCGGACCCCTCGAGCGCTGCGAAGCTGCGGCCGAGGGGTCAGGCAGTCCGCCGGATGGGCCTCGGAGCCCTTGACCGTTCTCGTCTCGAGCCCCACGCTAGGGTTGGTCATTCGATCCGGGATCGCACGAGGACGACGGGCTGGCCCAGCGAACACCCTCGTGCGTTCGGGATGACCCGCAGTTGAGCGATGCGGCGGTCGGTCCTGTACTCGGCGAGGCACCTGCTCGTGCTGGCGGTGGTGGTCGTTTTCGAGCTCCTCTCCGCTGGCACGACGTCGGCCGGTCCCGGGAGGAGCCCGCCGGTGACCGTGCGTGCTGGCGGTCGCGATCTTCAACCGAGGGTCTGCGGCAACGCTTCGGTGCTCGTCGGACCGAGATCGCCCCCGCCGGGGAGCGTGGTCGTCCCCCCCGGTGATGACCGCTCGAGACGCCTGGACCGCCCGCACACCACCTACTGGTTTGCCCCGGGCGTCCATCTGCTGGGGCTCTCGCCCTCCAGCCACATCGCCCCGTCGACCGGGGACAGCTACCTCGGCGGCCCTGGGGCCATCATCGACGGCACCGATGTCGACACCTTCGCGTTCACGCACCGGGCCCACGACGTCACCATCCGGTACCTGACGATCGAGAACTTCACCGCAAGCCCCGGCCGTGCAGCGGTGAACGCCGACGGTGGCGCCCACTGGGTGATCGAGAACGACACGGTCCGTGGCACCAAGGACGGCGCCGGCCTCCGCCTCGGCCCCGGATCGACGACCGCGAACGATTGCCTGACGTGGAACCGTCAAGGGGCGTTCCTCGCCACGACAGGCCGAAGCACCGCCGACCTCTCCCACAACGAGCGCACGAGGAACGGCCTGGCCCCGTCCACGATGAACCTCGGCGTCTACGCAGGGCCCGCCAACGTGCTGGGCGTGAACCGTTTCGCACAAGCCACCGGTGCCCGCATCACCGTCGCCTCGGACTTCTTGCCCCAGAACGCAGGGTGGAGCGGATTGGACGGCCAAGGCGGGAGCCTCCGCTGGCTCACCTCGGCGTGGGCGGGCACCGGCGACACCGTGTTCCTCGGGGTGCCCATGATCCCCACCGACGCTTCGGGCACCCCGCTCGGCACCCTGGCCGGCGGGGCTGCGGGCGACTACGACGCCGCCTTCGTCACGTTGGCCCAGACCCTGGTGTCCGGGGGCTTGGGCAGTGCCTACCTGCGATTGGGTCCCGAATTCGACGGGACCTGGACCCCGTGGGCCGTGACGAACGCCACCGATGCGGCGAACTTTGCCGCCTACTGGCGCAACATCGTGACGGCGATGCGCTCGGTGCCCGGCGCCGACTTCCGTTTCGTCTGGAACCCAGCCGGTTTCCAGGCCATTACCTGGAAGCTGGCCACGGCGTACCCCGGCAACGCCGATGTCGACGCCGTGGGTTTCGACCTCTACGACTGGTCATGGGACTCGAGCTGCCTCCCGGGGGGCAATCCGGACAATGCCGCGACCGCCACCGAGTCGAACTGCGTGTTCAACGAGATGCGATCCCAGCCCGATGGGCTCGACTGGCTCGTCTCCTTCGCGCGCTCCCATCACAAGCCGATCGCCATACCTGAGTGGGGCGTCGCCATCCGCCACGACGGGCACGGGCTTGGGGACGACCCCATCTTCATGAGCAACACGTATCACTGGATGACCGAGAACCACGTCGCGTTCGCGATCTACTGGGACCACGACGATCTCGGCGACCAGAGTGCGATCCTCGACGGCCGCTTTCCCGAGGCTGCCGCGGTCTTCGAAGCGGACTTCGGCGGCTCTCGACATACGGTGGCCGAAGGCTCGTGCGACTGTGCCGTCAATCGGCGTGTCACTTCGACGACACGCGCCGTGATGGCGGCTGACGCGATCGGCGACCGCGGCACGATCGGAACCGATCGCCGGTTCGACAACTTCATTGCATTCATTGCAGATCGTCGGTCCCGATGGCTCATCTACCCGTTCCGGTACAATGCCCTGATCCCTCACGGCATCTTCATGGGCGACCCGGTGTCGGGTTCGACCGCTCCGACGATCTCCTGAGCACCCGCGCTTGGCCGTGATCGATCGTCGTGACTCACTGCAATCGGACCGTCTCGGCCGTCTGCCCTGGGTCGCGTTGGGGATGGCCTTCGGCGTGCTCGTCGTCGCCATCGCCGATGCGATGGCACGATCGAAGGATCCCGGTGCCGGAGCGCTCTTTTGGATAGGCCAGATCACCCTGTACCTCGTACCGGCCGCGATGCTCGTCGCTCGTCGTCCAGTGACGCGTTCGGAGGGGCTCGGCATCGCCCTCGCGGTACCGGTTGCGACCTATGCGGTGCTCGAGTGCTACCGACCGCTCCAATTCGACTTTCTCGACGAGTTTGCCCATGTGCAAACGGCTCAGTCGATCCTCACGACCCATCACCTCTTCCATGCGAACACGCTCTTGCCGGTGAGCGCGCAGTACCCCGGTCTCGAGATCGTCACGACGGCCCTTGCCTCGCTCTCCCATCTTTCGATCGACGCCTCGGGAACGGTCATCGCCGGCGTTGCCCACGTCCTGCTGGGAGCAGCCCTGTACTCCCTCGTCGACGAGGTCACCGGACGCCCGCGCGCCGGAGGGCTTGCCGTCGTCATCTATGCCACCGGCCCGCACTTCCAGTTCTTCGACTCCTACTTCATCTACGAAGTCATCGCGCTCCCCTTCCTCGTCGCCAGCCTTCTCGCCGTCGTCAAGGTGGTGAAGGCCCCCGACACGAAGAGCGCGACCAGCTGGTCCGTGGCAGCGATCCTGGCGGCATTCATCACCGTGGTCAGTCATCACGTGACGAGCTACGCGCTGATCGGTTTGCTCGTGTGCTTCGTCGTCGCAGCGCTGGTCGTGCCCGGCGCGCGTCGCCATCGGCGCCATCTCGTCGCAGTCCTCGCTGCCACCGTCGCCATGACCCTTGCATGGGACCTCGGCATCGCAACCGACACGGCCGCGTACATCGTTCCGCAGCTCCAGCACGTGTTCTCGGCGCTCAACCCGGAGAACCTCTTCCGTGGACCCACGAAGGGGAGCGGGTCGTACGCGACCCCCGTCGCCGACACCGTCCTCGAGCTCTTCGGCCAGCTCGTCCTCGTCGCGCTGGTGATCTTCGGGATCGTCCAGGCGTTCCGGAACCGCAACGAGAAGCACAGGGCGCTCATGCTGGCGAGCGCCGTGGCGTCACTGGCGCTCTTCGTCGAGATCGCCATCCGGTTGTTCCTGCGCAACGGGAGTGAGATCGCCGCTCGGCTCTCCTCGTACGCACTCCTGCCCATCGGGTTGACGATCGCCGCTGCACTGCGGTTCCCACGGCCCGGGGTCGAGCACCCCCCGTCGCGACGAGCGCGCCTGCACGGTGCCGGGGCGCGGTCGATGGTCCTCGGCGCTGCAGTGGCGCTCGCCGCAGGCGGCGTCGCGGGAGGATGGCCCGCCTCTTACGCTCGGCTCCCGGGGCCCTTCCTCGTCGGCGCATGGGAACGCTCTGTCGACGAGCACAACCTCGCGCTCTCGGCCTTCGTTCGCCGCAACTTCACGCCTGCGAACGGCGTCGTCTCGGACTTCATCACCGCGGCGATGGTCGCCGGGCTCGGACACCAGGTCAACGTCGGAGGGGTGGCGTCGCTCTTCCTCCAGCGCCGGTTCACGCCTCGAGACGTGCGCCTCATCGAGCAGAAGCACATTTCCTTCGTCATCGTCGACAAGCGGATCTCCCAACAGCTTCCGGCCGACGGCTATTACTTCCTGCCCGATCCACGAGCGGGCAGGTACAAGACGCCGATCCAGAGCGCCAACCTGGCGAAATTCAACCGGATCCCTGCGGTGAGCCGGATCTTCGACGACGGCACGATCAGCGTGTACGACGTCAGGCAGATCGCCGATCAGGCCACGACACGTTCAGGAGGGAGATGATCGGGCCCCGGCGGTCGATCGTCGGTCTCGTGATCGCCACCGCCGTGGCGCTCGGTGCCTCGGCGACACCACTGCGAGCCCTCGACGTCATCGCAGCGCTCCTGCTCGTCCTGGTCCTCCCCGGGGTTGCGCTGGTGACTGCCGTCGACCCGTCTTCAGCGCGCCTTGAAGGCGCGCATCGGTGGTTCTGGTGCGCGCTCTCGAGCATCGGCATCTCGATCGCCGGAGGGCTGTTCCTCAACCTCGCGGGAGGGCTCACTCGACTGAGCTGGTGCCTGTTCCTCGGGACCGTGGCCATCGCCGCCTCCGCGGCCGCCTGGGTGCGAACGGCCCGGATCACGTCACCCCAGCCCCCTGGGGTCGCCGGTGCCGGACGCCGAGCCGTTTCCCCACGCAGCGCGGTGCTCCTCGCTTGTGCCGCGCTCCTCGTGGCGGGCGCGCTCGGGCTCTCTCAGGTGAGCAGCTCACGAAGCGCATCCGAGCACTTCGTCCAGCTGTGGATGATTCCCCGCCCATTCGACGCGGGGGCCTTTGCAACCAGGGTGCAGCTCGGCATCCGCAACGACGAAGGGAGACCCGCGACCTTCCTCGTCGTCGTCACCCGGTCCGGCAAGGCGCTACGCACCTGGCGGGTGCACCTGGCCGAGGGCAGGTCCTGGACCCAGGCGGTACCTCGGTCGAGTCGCGACGAGCTCGCCGGGACCGTCTCGCTTGCCACGGACCCCACGCAGGCGCTGGCATCGGTCCACTTCGCCGCGCTGGCGTCGTGATCGTCCGCCCGCAGCGCGTCAGGCGGGCATGCGCCTGGGCCGGTCAAAGGGTAGTCGAACAGCCGGCGAAGCCGATGCGGTTCTTGAGCCGCTCGTACCCATAGCGCAGCGCTCCCTCCACAAGACCCCGCGTGCGTGCCCTGAGCAAGGCGGTCGGGAAGTCCGCGGGGAGTTCCGTGACCCCGAAGGTCCCCGAACGCGGCGCCCGCACGGTCCCCTCGGCCAGCTTGGACGCCAGGATTCGAACGAGCTCGCCGGCGACGCGAGGCTCCGAAGCCACCATGCTGGCGTAGAAGGCAGTGAGCCCCGCGCTGTAGCCGAAGAACTGGCGCCGCAGGGCCGCCATCTCGCGCCGGTGGAAGTGCCAGGTGATCGCTGCCGGCCAGTGCAGCACGGTGTGCCCTGATCGGAGGAGCACGGCGAAGGTCCGTGTCTCCTCCCCGCCATGGGTGCTCGTCCCCGCTCCCAGGCATGGGTCGAAGCCTCCGACCGAGCGCAGCGTTTCGACCTCGAAGGCCATGTTCCCGCCTGAGCCGATCGCCGGCAGCGGATAGAGCGGCCGGGGAGCCTGCGCAGATCCCGCCACCAGGATCTCCGGCGAGATGCTCCGGCCCTTGTTGAAGCCCCCGTACTGCTCGAAGCGCACCTGGGCTTCGGACTCGAGCTCGGCAGGGAGCATGAGGCCGCACACCGCCGCCGGGTGGCATGGGTGCGAGAAGCCAGCCTTGATCCCGCGCACCCAGTCGATGTCGGCAACTTCGTCGTCATCGATCCAGGCCACCAAATCCGTCTCGACCGCACCCAACGCGCGGTTGCGAGCACGAGAGAGTCCGCGACGGGGCTCGACGACAAGACGACACCGGGCAAGGCCCAGCTCCTCGAGGACGCCCGCCGCGCCTGGCCCACGTGGTGCGTTGTCGACGACGAGGATCGAGAAATCGGGGTCGGACTGGCGGTGCAGGCTTTCCAGCAGGCGGCGCAGGCCCAAGGGACGGTCGAAGGTGCAGATCACGACCGTGATCGACGACGACCGTGGCGGCACCGCGGTGAACGGGTCCGCGCCCGTCCGATCAGCGCCCTCGGCGAGGCCCGAAGAGATCTCGCCAACGGTGACCTGCTGTCGGTGCTCCACGTCCCAGAAGGAGATCCCGTGGGGAACGCCCGCCCGCCGGGAAAGGCACCACAGGCTCTTGTAGGGTGCGACGTCGATCGGCGTCGCAGGATCCGTGCGGACGAGGTCGACGTCGACAACCCGGGCAGGGGCGCGCAAGTCCATCCGCCCTACCAGGCGCACCACCCCAGGACGTTCCGAGACGCTCATCGCAGGTGCTGCGGCTGGGTCGGCCCAGCGACCTTGGCGCGAACCACACCGAGCACGGTCGGCCCGAAGAGCGCCGCCTCGATCACGTACGCGCTCAAGTAGCCAGCGGCGACCCCGTTCACCCCCCACCGCGTGCCACCCAGCGCGGCGAAGCCAACCTCGCAGCACGCCCCGAGGAGCATGCGAACGCCGGCGCGACCCATCCTGCCTCGAACTCGAGAGATCGCGATGTACTGCGACTTGATCGCCACCGGAAGGGTCGTGAACCCGAGAAGCACGAGCGCATGGGTCGCGCGCTGATACCCGGGCCCGAAGATGTCCAGGATGTACCGGGACAGCAAGAGGAATCCCGCAGCGGACAGCCCCGCCAAGGGCAGGCAGATCCGCATCGATTTGCGCACCTCCCGCCGCAGCGCGCGCTCGTCGTCAGGGGACAGGGCGAACATGACCGTCGACAGGTGTGCAGGAATGATGTTGACGAATCCGATCACGAGCATCGCAGCCGTGTACGACGCGTTCCTCTGCGCGCTCACGATCGTTGCCACGAGAATGGGAAGGGCAAGGCGCGGAGCCTGCACCGATACGTTCAGCCAGTGATGTGCAGCGATGAGCCGCCGCTTCGCGAGCAGCCTCTTGAACTCCAGGCGCGACGGTTGCCCGTCGGTCAACCGCCGGAGCTGGATCGAGACGGTCACGAGCGACACTGCGAGGCCCACCGTCCACGCCAGGACCAGCTCGGAGCCCAGACGGCTTGCCCAGAGCGCGACGAGGATGGGGAGGATCGCCAGCTTGGTGAGCGCGAACACGGTGTTGCGCCTGAGCTGCAGATCGCCGCGCAGCAATCCGACGCATGCATCGTCGAGCAGGAGCAGCACCGTCGTGAGGGTGCTCAACACGATGAACAGCGGGACGTCGAGCGCTGCGATCCCGTGCTCGCGGATGAGCGGGGAAAGCCTCTGGAGTCCGGCCCCCACCATCGCCGAGATGACGACGGTCACCATGCTCACCCCGGCAGCAGCCGTGAGCATGAGGCTCCGGCCGTTGGCCCGCTCGGCGGAGAGCTCGCTGATGAGGAGCGTGCTCAACCCGAGCACGCAGAAGATCGCCAGCAACTGTGCAGCCGACTGGATCGCCGAGGCAACGCCGACGGCTCGCGTCGAAGCCATCCTCGCGGCGACCAGCCAGTAGACGAAACCGAGCACGCTGGTCACGATGGTCGATCCGTACAGGGAGGCCGCGTTGCGGACCAGCGGGCCTTCGAAGGTGGTCTTGACCTCGGCGGCAGGGCGTGCGATCCATCGAGGCACCCTGTCGGCAGGGGGCGCCGTTGTGGCGGCGCTGCGGACAGGGCGTGGTGGCATCACGTTTCGGACCTGCGTGCGACTCCGCTGATCGGCATTCGCAACAGGGCCCTCACGCAGAGCAAGCCGATGAACGCCAGCGCCGGGAACCCGGGTCGCCCCCGGCGCAGCGCAACGACGAAGAGCCGCCCGACCGCCTCCCAGTCGTTCTGCTTGATGGCCAACGGAGCGCTGTGGCAGAGGACGGCATCTGCGAACTGGCGTGGCGTGAGGTGCTTCGTCTGGCTCGTGAACCATTCAAGGCTCGCCGACCAGCTTGCCGAAGACGACAGGGATCCCCGCCGGTTCTGCGTGCAGCGCGCCAGCACCTCGGGACAGAAGTCGATCGTGACCTCACCTGAGCGGTCAACCTCGAGGACCCAGTTCCAGTCGTTGTGGATCGCACGGCTCTCGCCCAGCGGGACGCGCTCGGCGAGCCCACGGTCAAAGAGCAGCATCGGCGCCCCGATCCCCGTCTGATCGGGACGGACCTGGTGGCGGACGAACAGGTACTCTGCGAGCGGCTCGCCTAACGCGGGCAACCGGCGCGGGGAGACGCGAACGAGGTGGCCACCCGGTCGCACCCAGGCCATCCGGCACCCGACCAGGACGTGGCGTGCGCCAGAGCCGAGGTGCGCCAGGGCGAGCCGCATCTGGGTCTTCACCTTGTTCGGGAGCCACACGTCGTCGTCGTCGAGAAGCGAGACGAACGCCCCCGAGCTCGCCGCAACCCCTGCAGCGCGTGCTGCTTGGCAGCCGACGCGCTCACCGCTGGCGATCACCCGCAACCGGCGATCGGAAGGGAGCTCGAGGCCGTCGACGAGCGTGTGGTCGCCATCGATGCTGACGATGACCTCGATGTCCTCCCAGGACTGCGCGAGCGCCGAGCGCACGGCAGCAACCAGCGAGGGCCTGCCGATGGTCGGGATGACCACGGACACAAGCGGTGGAGACCGATCTCCTCGCGACCCGGTTCGATCCTCCTCGGCGGTGATCTCGACGCCATCGCCGCTGGCTGGCCGCGCTGGCGGGCCGCAACCGCACGGTCTGACCGAAGGGTCACGACCCAAAGACACGGCTCCATGATGACACGCAAATCCTTGTATCGCCGCGAGCGAGCGACTACGGTCCTTGCACTCGGTGCCGCTGGAGGCGCCGACGAAAAGGCAAACCCGCTGCGAGGCGGGGGCGCAAAGCCACGGGGCTCCCTGAGCCAGCCGGGCTGCCGAATCGGTCCTGAGGCAAGGCACCGGAGCATCGGCGCATCCCGACGACTCAGGTGAGTCAGCTGGGAGGCGTCAAGTGTCGGATCGAGGGCGGATCGGGTCGTGGGTTCTCCGTGGCCGCACATCCCGTCGTCTCTGCCTCGCGGTGACGGTCGTGGTCCTTGCCACCGCGACGAGCGGTGCCGCCGTCGCGCCGGGCGCGGCTGCTGGGACCGCCGCCATCGCCCTCGGTGTCTATGCCGGGCCGGCGAACGTGGCCGGGGTGAGCAGCTTCGCGACGACGACCGGCACCACGGTCAGCGTCGGGATCGACTACCTCAGCCAGAACGCCGGATGGAGCGGGATGGACGGCGCGGGCGGGAGCCTGGACTGGCTCACCTCCGCCTGGGCCAAAAGCGGTGACCAGCTCATGCTGGGGGTGCCCATGATCCCC
>JAJPJV010000008.1 GCA_021324045.1 Actinomycetota bacterium
CGCTCACCGAGGGAAAGGAGGCGCCAGCGGAGCTACAGGCCGTCAGCTGATGTAAAGCACACGGTTGACGAGGTGGTCGTCATACACCACTCCGCTGGACTTGACCCTCTTCGACATCGGGGATCTATGACCTGATCTCCATGGGTCGTTATCCATTTCCACATCCGACATCGATCAGCGTCGCTGGTAGCGACCGCAAACGATCACGGACCCAATGCCACCGATCCAGCACCAACGGGTGGCCAGGTAACAGCAACGCTCGTGTTCCGAGGCTTGCAAACAGATCTGGAGGTCTTTTCGAGACGACCACTGATCAGAGCAATTCGAACGATTGATCAACCACGAACACCCAGCAACGTGCCCACAAGCACCATTGGTGTCGAAGCGCACGGGCCGCTCGACATGAATCGAATCCCCCAAGCGATAAATCCCAGGGGTCATTGACACTGAGAGCCCCATCGTTTCACGCGCAAGCACAGCGGAGCCGGGACCCATGGCGTCGGAGCGATTTCCTAGGCCGAGTCTCGGCTACGAGACTCGGCGGCGCTATTCACCGACCCCGAGCGGTGTAACGCGGCGACCACCAGAACGCTTGCGGGGATATTCTGCGTACTTTTCGAGGATCATCGTCTCGGCCCGATCCTTCACCCCAGCGGAGTACCTCTTAGTACTGTCCTGACGAAGCAAGGTACTCTTTCGAGAGCTAAGATCTTCGTCAGCTGATTGGATTTTATACGTCATTTTCTTGGTATTATTCGTATCGCGCTTAAGCAAGCTTCGAGGAACTCGTCAATGCAACGTGGATGGAAAATTTCATATCTCATGAAAGAACGAGAGAGGTTTATTTTCGCTTCACTTGGAGCGGGACCCGACAAATTCGGACCCGACAAATTCGGAGTTGACGCCTGGGCACGAAAAGGAAGCCCTGGCTTCTACGCGCTAAGGCACGATGCAAAGGCCGGATCTACCCAATGGCGCCCAGCGGAAACCGGTAGAGCGGTCATCCTCGATGTTGAACTGGACGATTGCCGAGAGGACCAAACAGGAGAAGAGGACCAAACAGGAGAAATCGTCGGCAAGCACCAGGTAGTCCGGCGCGTGCTGATTCCGCAGATCTGTAGATCGATAAACGATAGTTTGCACCAAATCAATACGGAACCCCTCTGCCTCCGAATTGCGGGTTGCAAGGTGCAGCCGAGTTGCACAGAACACGCCGGAGAAATTTTCATTGACCTCGGCGAACTCGCGCAGTATCTGGGTGTTTCAGTTTCGCCGATCCCCCTCTCAAATCCCCCATTAGGCCTTCCACAATGAATGAAGGATGGTTGCTTGACGGAGGGAGAGAGCCGCCACAATGCTCAATTTGATCCCCAGCGCGAGGCAGCTCGCTTGGAGCGGAACGAAACCTCGGTAGCAGCACCGTGTTGACCGCTTCCCGAAGGTGGTCAGGCTCTATGTGATCAGGCGTGGCGAAGGTCTACTGATTCGCGCAGAATCTAGCGCGTTCCATTTGACAACTTGCTGCACAGGTCATCCTCTACCTACATCATAGGCATAATTCGCGAAGGTCCTAAACCCATGGCCGATCCGGATCTTCCCTGTGATCAGGTTCTGCGCCTCGGCCCTGCCGTTCGAGCCGTTGGTGAGATGGAAGTTCAAGATCTCCCCCTCCCGTGCCCGCACCGGTTTTCCAAGGCGGTCGAGTCCGTTCACCTCGGCGCAGGCGACATGAGCATAGGAACACTGGAGGCAACGCCGGGCTGTTCGCAGCGAGCTTGGCGGCGCACACCCCCTGCGTAACAACTCTTACCTAGGACCGTCGCAGAAATCTCGGCATTGGGGTCGCTGTCCCAAGCGCGCTGATCAAGACCGTCGCTGTGGAGACGAAGCTGCTCGAAGCCCGGCGTCGCGAGACGTCGGTGTGATAGAGGGGATCCCTCTTGTGTCCGCGACTGACGGGCGTCTCGTTCTGCAACCCCCACCTTGACCACTAGGCCAATCGGGGTCTTCACGTTGAAGCTGGGGTGGGGGTGAGAACCCGAGTTTCGCGATAGGTCCACCACTCGCCCCAAAGGCCTCGCAATTCTTGCGGCTTCTGACGACTGCAAGAGGGAGGCCTTTGACAGTGGTTCACCGTAGCGAGGACGCGACTGCTCTGTTGGGCATGTCCGGCTTCGTGGTGGGCGCGCAGGAGCTGATCGATGACGAGTGGTGGCTGTGGGTCGAGACGAGCGCGGAACGGGCGGCCTGCGCGGTGTGCGGGACTTGGGCGGTCGGCCATGGCCGACGGCTACGCCAACGCCCTGCGCTCCCGGCTGCCCGACGCCACCTCGGTCGTTGATCACTTCCACGCCGTGAAGCTGGCCAACTCGGCGATCGACGACGTGCGACGCCGAGTGCAGCAGGAGCAGAAAGAGCACCGAGGCAGGTCGGGGGACCCCCTTTGCGGAATCCGGCGCCTCCTGCTCGTTGGCGCTGAGCGGCTGTCGGAGCGGGGCTGGGACCGCATCCACGCTGGGTTCGCCGCAGGGCGACCCCGCCGACGAGGTCGGTGCCGCTCTCGTGGCCAAGGAACTGCTCAGAGATGTGTACTCCGCCGCTGGCGTCCGTTCCGCTCGAAGCCGGCTGGCCAAGTTCTACACCCACTGCGCCGACGCGGACGTAGCCGAGCTGACCCGCCTGGCCAAGACCGTCCGTTCGTGAGAACCCGAGATCCTCGCCTACCACCGCAGCGGACTCGCAAGCAACGGCCCCACCGAAGCAATCAACCTCGGCATCGAAACCGTTCGACGCATATCGGTTTACCGGCCGAGGATTTCGGAACTTCGACAACTATCGCCTCCGACTCCTACTCGCCCTCGGCGTCAAATGGCATACTCGCCCCGACCACACAAATCAGAAGCCGTCAACCACGCTTCGTCGCGTAGAGCCGCTAATCGGCCTCAGTCGACCACGTCGCCACCCTGAAAACCCCGATTTCGCGCACAACGACAGTTAGCATCAGCTGAACGGAGCACGATTCGATGCATCAGGCGGCCAAGAGAGGGCCGGCAATGCAGTTTGAGATCACCGTTGTTGGACCTTGCACTATCCACCCGATCGAAATGGAGCTCGAAGCATCGCCAGCTTCAAGCGCAGGAAGTTCTCAAATGCACCCCAATCAAACGATGAAGGCGCGTGAAGTGACTGGTGAGGGAGCTCCGAGAGCGGTCTCCCCGGTGCCCCCTTCCGGCATTGCGATCTCCACCTCGACACGGCACGACGCGCTTACTGCAAAGTTCGCCACCTCTCGCGTAACGATGACCCTGGCGACCAACGTCACCATCATGGTCGTCGGCGCCGGCACCGGCATCTTGACCGCTCGGCTGCTCGGTCCAATCGGGGAGGGGCAGTTGGCAGCAATCCAGACGTGGCCACTTCTGCTCGGCACCTTGGCCATGTTCGGCCTGCCCGAAGCCCTGGTGTACTTCATCGCCAGGGAACCCGACCGTGGTCGTCAGCTCACCACAACGGCCGTCTTGCTCGGACTGAGCGGTTCCGTGCTCATCGGTGCGATCGCCTGGGTCGCAATGCCGACCCTGCTCTCCTCTCAGCACCATGCCATCGTGGACGCGGCCCGAGTGTTCCTGCTCGTCGGCGTGGTCTACGCCGTCTTCGGGATCCCCCATGGCGCCCTGCGCGGCGCCCACCAGTTCGGAGCCTGGAACCTGGTGCGCATTGCCCCTGGCCTTGCGTGGCTCGTCATCCTCCTGTGCTTCTGGGCGCTCGGAGGCGCGGCAGCGATCCCGCTCTCCCGATGGTTCCTCCTGGGAATGGCCGCCGCCGGCGCCCCCTTCCTCGCGCTCGTTACGCGCCGACTCAACGGCCCACTTCGCCCACGAGCCCGAGACACCGGGCGACTGCTGCGGTTCGGATTCCCCTCCGTCCTCAGCACGATCCCCCAGACCATCAATCTGCGCCTCGACCAGCTCCTCATCGTGGCGTTTCTCCCCGCACGCGATCTCGGGCTCTACGTGGTCGCCGTGGCCTGGAGCGGGATCATCGTGCCGGTGCTCTCGGCAATCGGATCGGTGCTCTTCCCCGTGGTCTCTGCTGACTCCGACGAGCGCCGCAAGGTTCAGGCACTGACCACTGCGCTCCAAGGTGCGCTCATCATCGGCATCGCCGCCGCAACTACCCTCGCCGCTGCGGCCCCCTTCGGTATCCGCCTCGTGTTCGGTGCCCGGTTCGGAGGCGCTGTCCCGGCGGCACTCGTCCTCGTTCCCGCGACGAGCATGCTGGCTTGGGCCGGAGTCGCTGAGGAAGGGTTGCGCGGTCTCGGTCGACCGGGCCTCGTGCTCGTCGCCGAAATCGTGGCTGCGGCCGTGACCGTCGCAGCACTTCCTCCACTTCTGCACTTCGTCGGGATCCTCGGTGCCGCGACCGCCAGTCTGCTTGGATACGCCATGGTCGCTTTCGTCTGCGCTTTCACCCTCTCTCGGAGCACCGGCGCCCCCAGGCGAGCCTTCGTGATCCCGACCGCTCGCACGATCGCCATCTTCGCGGGTCAAGGACAGCGGCTCCTCTCGCGCGCGAAGTCGAGGGGCAATTGATGAACGACGCCACGCGAGCGACCATCGTGAGCCCGTACCCGTTCCACATGTTCGACCAGGCACGACAGCTCGCGCGAGTGGGCAATCTCGAACGCCTGGTGACCGCGATGCCGCCGTCGCGGATTGGGCTCCCCCGCGCCCAGATCTGCACACGGCCGTACTTGGCGGGCTGCCGCCATCTCGCTCGGCGGTTGGTCCCGCATGCAGACCCCTGGTTGGCGCGAGCCGTGGTCACCGACTTCGACCGTTGGGCGTGGCGCAAGATGGGGTCGGCGACCGTTGTCAACGCGCTGTCGGGGTTCGCCACCCACACCCTCGAACGGGCCGCGGCCGATGGGCGTGGTGTCTGCTGCGATCGTGGGTCCTGGCACATCCTGGAGCAAAAACAGGTGCTCGACGAAGAGGCAGCGCGCATCGGGTGCCCACCGGTTCGTTTCGACGCGTTCATGATCGACCGAGAACTTCGCGAGTACGAGCTCGCCGACCGGATTCTCGTCCCTTCGGAACCCGCACACCAATCCTTCCTTCGTCGGGGGATCGAGCCGTCGCGCCTGGCAAAGGTCCCCTACGGGGTCGACCTCGACAGGTTTTCTCCGCCGACCCACCGTCGGCAACAAGGAGCGATCGTCTCCGTGGGGACGGTCGGTTTGCAAAAGGGGCAGCACTACCTGGTCGAAGCCTTCCGCAGGCTGAAGGACCCTGCCGCTTCGCTCACCTTGGTGGGGCCGATCGATCCGGGCTGGGATGTTCGGCTCGATCTGGCCAGGGGTGACATTCGCGTGACCGGGGCCCTCGCGCGCGACGAGGTCGTCGACGAGCTGCAACGTGCCTCGCTGTTCGCGCTCGCGTCGGTCCACGAGGGCCTCGCACTGGTCATCGCGCAGGCGATGGCGTGCGGCTTGGCGGTGGTCGCCACAGAGGCCACCGGGGCAGCTGAGCTCGTGACCCCAGGAGTCGAAGGGCTGATCGTCCCGGCACGGAGCACCGAAGCGCTGGCCGCGGCGCTTGCGGAGCTCCTGGGCGACCCCGAACGAGCGGAGGAGATGGGCCGCGCGGCGCGGCGGCGCGTCGAGCGGCTCGGAGGCTGGGACCACTACGGCGAACAAGTCGCAGCAGTGCTCCATGAGGTGCACGAGGACCGCCGGTGAGCATTCGACGTCGCCTCGGGATCGTGGTGACTCACCCGATCCAGTACCAGGTCCCGCTGTACCGGCATCTTGCGGAAGCCACCTCGATCGAACCGCACGTGTTCTATCTCACTGACCACGGGGTTTCCGCCTCCTACGACCCAGGGTTCGCCCAACGAATCCACTACGACATCTCGCTTCTCGATGGCTATGAGCACGAGTTCGTGGCCAACTGGAGCCCGTGGGCGTCGCCGAGCACCCCATGGGGCGCTTGCAACCCGACACTCCCGCGTGCCATCAGGCATGCCTCCCTCGACGCGCTCCTGGTTCACGGATGGCACAACGTCTCGACTTGGCTGGCCTATGCCACCGCCATGGCGGGTCGAATCCCGTACCTCTTGCGCGGAGAGGCACGCCCTGATCCCCATGACCTTCCGCCCGTCAAGGGAGCCTTCAAACACGCTCTTCTCCGCCCCCTTGTCCGCCACGCGGCCGCCTGCCTGGCAATCGGAAGCGAGAACCGAAAGTTCTACACGGCGTATGGGGCAGCGCCCGAGCGGATCTTCCACGCGCCGTACTCGGTCGACACCAATCGCTTCGAGACAGCCGGCAACATCGGCCGTATGCAGCGCGCCGAACGCCTCGCTGCGCTGGGGTTGAACGCCGCCCATCCGGTCGTGCTCTTCGCCGCCAAGCTGCAACCATGGAAGCGACCGTTCGACGTCGTCCGTGCGCTGGATCTGCTGGCGCCTTCAGTGATCTTGATCGTCATCGGCGACGGCCCCCTGCGCTCCGAACTCGAACAGGCGGCGGCCCAGCGACCGTGGATGAGAGTACTCGGATTCGTGAACCAGACCGAGATCGGCGAATGGTACGGCGTCGCTGACCTGTTCGTGCTTCCCTCCGACCACGAACCTTGGGGCTTGGCCGTCAACGAAGCGATGGCTGCCGGCGCACTCCCGATTGTCTCCGACGCGGTCGGTTGCGCGCCTGACCTCGTGACCCCAGAGATCGGGTGGGTCTACGAAACAGGCAACCTCGACGAGCTGGCATGCGCCATTCGCGCAGGAACACAGTGCATCAATGCCCCGGAGCGTCGCGCGGCCGCCCGCCGGCGCTCCCACGACTGGGGCATCGCGGCGACGGCAGCGGGGATCGAGCAGGCCGTCCGCGCGGTGGTCAACCAATGACTCGCCCAACCGCCTCGCGGCGCAAGGGCATGGCGTCCAGGGTCGTCGTCATCGGCGAGCACGCGCGGGCAGGCCTGCGCAGCTCGCTCGTCTCGTCCTTCACGCACCTCGGCTGGCATGTCGACACGGTGGACTGGGGACCATGGCAGCCCGCATGGCTCGCGGCGGCCGCTTTCCGTGTCCCCCGACTGGGGGCCTCATTCCGAAGGTGGCTACGTGGTCGAATTCGTGCGCTCGCCGCGCTCGGACCTGCGGATCTCGTCGTGGTCCTCAAAGGCGCGATGATCGACCGACCCACCATCGAGCTCGCGCGAGATCAACTGTGCGCACCGGTGGTCTGCTGGAACCCCGACAGCCCATTCGACGAGGCGATCTCGAACCGGGGGGCAGGCATCCCCCGCGCAGTCGCCGCCTACGACTGCTACGTCACCTGGGCACAGGACGTAGCTGCGCAGCTTCGCTCCCTCAATGACCATGTCGTCGTCATCCCATTTGGCTGGGATCCCGCAATTCACCGGCCGACGCCTGGGCGAGGCATTGCAAAGGACCGGATCGTCTTCGTGGGATCAGCCACACCGGAGCGAATCGCGCTGCTCGGCAGCATCGCCCATCTGCATCCTATGGTCTTTGGGAACCGCTGGCCGGCGATTGAAGGCATCGAGGTACGACCCCCCGTCTACGGAGAGGAGATGTCGTCGATCGTCGGTGAGGCAAGGTGGAACCTCAACCTCCTTCGACGCCAGAACGCGCGCTCACACAACATGCGCACCTTTGAGCTCCCCGGTGCTGGAGGCAACCAAGTGGCCCCGGCGACGCCGGACCATCGCACATTCCTTGGTCATGACAGCCGGACGATCCTCTACGACTCGACCAACGACCTCCCTGACATCCTCGAAACCGATCCCGCGACATTCCCCTCTCGGCGTCAAGATTTGCTCGTCGGGCACACCTATGTCGACCGGGTCATGGCGCTCCTCGAGATGCTCGACCTACCTGTGGCGAACGTTCACGTTCGACCACACGAAAGCGGGAGCGGTCCTCGTCGATCGAGCTGCGCCTCCTCCTGATGAACTGCGCTACGAGAGCACCTGCGATGCTCGCAACTACACGATCCGTCATCCGGTTCATTTGGAACCATCCCGCCAACCGAGGAAAGCGCCTTTCTCAACTTCTTCGAGCAGCTTGGTTCCAACTCACTGCTCGTCTTTGGCAACGGCGTGCCTGCGTCTCGATTGGCCATCACGGAGGCCGCATCTGGGTTGACCGTCACCGGACAGCAGCAACGAAGGCTCTGTACGCCAACCCCCCCGACTGGCCACAGATGCTCGTGTGGGAGCAGGTCCTCGGACCGGGTGACCTTTTCATCGATGTCGGAGCCAACGTCGGGACCTACTCGGTCTTGTGCGCGCGGGTCGGAGCTTTCGTCATCGCCGTCGAACCTGCACCAGAGACGGCAGCGCTTTTGCGGCAGAACGTCGCGCTCAACGGTGCCTGTATCGAGGTCGTAGAAGCACTCGTCGGCAATGAGGTGGGCCAGGCGCGTTTCACCACCGGACAGGACACCGTCAACCGCGTCGACCCTGCTGGCAGCCTGACACTCCCAATGACGACGCTCGATCAGATCATCGCCAGCAGGACGGTCAAAGGAATCAAGCTCGATATCGAGGGATTCGAGCTCGAAGCACTTCGTCGTGCCCACGTTGCGCTCCGAGAACAACGCATCGGTCTGCTCCAACTCGAGTGGAATGACCTCGCAGACCGCAGGCCAATTGCTGAACTGCTCTCTCGATCCGGTTACCAGCTCTTTGCCGCTACGGCACGAGATCGGTTCACCGTGGCGCTGACGCCGGCCGATCCCCTCAGAACCAGCGGCGATCTCTTCGCCGCGTCACCCAATTTCTTCGACAATTGGCTCGGACCGCCTCTCACGATCACGTGCTCGTCTGGCTCGCAACGCCGCCATCGTCTCGGCCACTCTGCGTAGAGTGACGAGCCGTATCAAGGACAAGCGGCAAGATAGACGCGTCCTCTGGGCTGACCATACCCCCAAACGCGAAGAGTGTCTTCCTCACTTCCCAGCATCGACGATCTGGATCGAACGCCACACGCGACCACAGCCGTGCATTGTGCGCAAGCTGCGCACGCAACGCTGGAGAAGCGGCGAGGCGCTCCAACACGTCTGTGAGTGCCTCGACTGACTCGTCTGTTGGCTTAAGGCCTGTGACCCCGGCAACGAAGGCGTCGTCAGAGCCGCCCAGCGCAGGAGCAACGACTGGGGTTCCCGCAAGCTGTGCCTCGACCAGTGAGAGACCAAATCCCTCCCCCGAGGTTGGCGGCGCAGATCGCGTGCGCGTCGCGAGGACGAAGACATCGGCGTCGGCGTACAGCTGCGCAAGCTCCGAATCCGTGGGATCGGCTACGACTGACACCCAGCTGAGCCTGCATACGGCCTGTGCCAACGCCGCCGGGAGCGCCCCAGCCCCGGCCACTGTGAGGCAGCATCGATGGCGGTCCCGCAGACGTTCGAGGGCTTCCAACAGCTCTGGCAACCCTTTCGAGACAGCGGCATCGAGACGGAAGACGGTGAGGATGCGCAACTCCTGAGGATCGCCATCACGCGCACGGCCACCCAGTGCACAGAGGTGGTCGAACCAGCGACGCGGGAGCCCCGGGACAACAATCGTCGCCGGTGCGAGGAGAGAGAGGGCCCCGGCCGAGAAGGAACTGACCGTGAGCACCCTGACGGGCCAGTGACGCAGCGCCCACCGAGTAATCCTCCCGCAGCCCCAGATGTCTTCGCCATGGAAGATGACAAGGAAGGCAACTGGCCGGAGCCTCGCCACGCGTGCCACCGCCAATGACACGAGTGCAAGGTTCGGATGAGCCACGACAACGGTGACTGGGTTCGAGCCGCGGAGCAGTCGCACAACTCTGATCAGGCGAATGACGAACCGGGTCTTGCGCCAGAAGGTCGGCGCGACAACCGACTCGAGCAGTGGGACACGCACGACCCGAGCACCGCAACCCTCAGTCGATTCGAGCAGCCATTCGCAGTACCGTTCAATCCCGCCGCCAATGCCCTGCGAGGGAAGCACCGCCAGCACGACGGGCAGGGGTTCCCCTGACGCCATACCTTGCGCGGCGCGCTGGGTTGACCGCCGCCGAGCCAGTCTCACGATGTGCCCTTTGCGCCCACGCCCGGGCAAAACAGTGTGAAGTTAGCGCGCTTGATCGCATCAAGATCGACGAACCTATCGACTGCTTGACGGGCGCAACAGCTCATCGCCCGAAACTCTGAGCTCTCCATGTCGCAACAATGCCGGAGTGCCGCCTCCCACGCAGCCGGTTCCTCGAGGGGAAGGTCCCAACCGGCACCGAGCGCTTCGAGTCCTCGCCACGGTGTCCGATCGCTCACGATGACCACACAGCCCGCAACGAGCGCTTCGAGCACCACATGCCCGAAATTCTCGCTCAGGGTCGGCAAGGCAAACACATGGTGCGATGCCAGGAGTGGCAGAACATCGGCATATGCCACGGTGCCTGTCGTGGTAACCCGAATGTGGCCGAGCCGGCCAGCAATCAGCCGCTTACATTGGGCCCAGTAGGACCGATCCTCGATCGGACCGGCAATGGTCAGCTCCACCTCGCCCTCGACGTTGGCGAGACGCTCGAGGAGGAAGATCAGGTTCTTCTTCGGGGAGACCCGGGAGAGGAAGATGACGCGGAGGTGTCCGGGTGCCTTGCGTGGAGCGCAGTCAGTGCCGCCCTGCAGCGTTGCCCCCCCAGCCGCGATCGTTGGGAAGTCCGACGCGACGGCCACGTCGACAGCACCCAAAGCGCCAGTGATCGAGGCTGCTTCTGTGTCGGTCGACGCTTGCCACGTCACGGCCTTTGGGATCCTGCTCCAGCGAAGCAGCCGGAGGAACGCTCGCTTCTTCGTCCGCTTGAGCATCAGAGCGCCTCGATCGAGGCACCCTCGGGGCGCGACCACGACACGCACCGCAGGAAAGGACCGAAGCGCCACGATCGCAGGGAGAACGAATTCCCGAAGCGAAAATGGCGTGTTGAGGTAAAGGACGTCGGGGTCGAGCTCGGAAAGCAAAGAACGGTAACGGCGTGCAGAGAACGCCGAATGCGGGAGGTAAAGCACCTGGGCATTCCCGACCTTGCTCCATCTGCCGACTCTCACGTTCGGGTACGGATCCTCGTCCCCGAAATCGCGATCCCGACAGAGCACGAAGAGCTCGAGCTCTCGACCTAAGCACGTCGCTAACGCGGCGATCGAGCGAATGTGTCCCCCACCCTTCACGCCCGGCAGGTACGTGCCCGCGACGGCGAGGACGCGAGGCCGTCGAGAGGCGCGACCCGACATCATCATCTCATCTGGGTTGGGCGGGAACTCCCAAGCAACCGATCGACACGGTCGGGAGCCGTCAAGGGCACGGCACGGCGCCCCGAAGGGACGGGCTCGGGCCGCGACCCGATTGCCCAGTGCACGACGGGAAGGAGTATGACGACCATGGGCACCGCCAACGCCCAGGCACTGATACCGGATTCGATGCCTGAAGCCAGCTGGACTGCGAGCAACGTCCCCAGCGCTGCGCCGTCGAGCGTGCTCGCGTCGAACAACCCGTCAGCGAGACCGAGCAAGCCTCCGAGGAGCGCTGCGATGATGACGAGACCTTCGATGCCGAAGTTTGCCCAAGCCTCCACCTGCAACGGGGTGTTTGCCGAGGTGACAAAATCGTTCGGCGCAAGCAGGCCGTAGGTGCGACCGAAGTCGTTCCCCAGGCTGATCGCAGGTTTAAACGGCGCGATGGCCCGAGGGACGAGGAGGAGCGGCAGCAGCGTGTAGGACTCCTTGTTCCAATAGGGATCATCGCGGGGCACGTGATAGGCGATGTAGCCGAGGAGCTCAGACGGGTAGTCGAACCGTTCCGCCGACGCCGACAGCTGCCCGGGCTGGGGGGCGATCGCCGCCTTCACGCTGTCCGACAGGAACAAACCGATGTCGGCCAACCTCCCTCCAGGGCGCGTCGGGTCGGCACGCGCCTCAGTCTTGGCTGCGTTCAACACAAGCAGTATCGGTACGACCGCCAGCAAGACGGCGACCGCGAGGCGAGGCCGACGCACGAGGAGTACAACGAACACGGCAATCGCAGCACTGGCGCTGCTGTAGAGCGCAAACGCTCCGTTGATCCCGGTCGCCACGTCGAGCAGCACGCCGACGACCACTGCAGCACGCTGGAGCGGGGTGAGCGACCCACGGAGCCAGAGCACAGCCGCCAGCGCCACCGCCACGATTCGCCCGGACGCTACGAGCTGGGGGATCGCGCCCAGGTGCGACGCGACGCTCGCCGGCAGCACCCGAGCTGCGCCGATCCCAGCCAGGAACACGATGACCAGTCGAGTGAACATCGCCGATGCCGGCTCGGATCCCGCGGGTACCCGAGAGGTCCAGCGGCGCACCACCGGGAGGACCGGCCGCAGTCGCCGCGTCGCAAGCCCTGCGGCGACGAGCACCGTGACGTAGAGCAGGGTTGTGGTGATGCCGAGCTCGCGTATCGGCAGCGTGTAGATCGCTTGATATGCGGGCGTTGGCTGAGCGATCAGAGCTCCGACGTAGATGTACACGCCCTGGAGGATGCAGAAGGCTCCCAGGATGGGGAAAGTGCCCTCGCGCCGGCGCCAGACGAGCATCGGAGCGGCGCAGATCACCGCCGTCGCGAGGCCAAGGAGCCGATACGAAAGCGGGAGCCCCGACGGGTCGGCACGCAGGAGGACCAGCGTGATCGCCACAAGGAGCCCACTGATCGACGCGCCAGCTGCCCGCCCAGTCAGCACGGTTACGACGAGAACAACCCCGATTGACGCAGCGAGCTGGAACTGCCAGGTCGGCAGGGCGCAAAGTGGAAGCAACGCACCGGCGAGCATGAAGCCGTAGGCAACATCGGCGTATCGCGGTCGAGCGAGGTCGAAGCTCATGTCGGGCACTGCCGCGCGAGCGCCTCAGCCTTCAGGTCGGTGCACATTTCCTGCCACGCTTCGAACAGCGCCCGACGGAACCCTGCTCGGCCGTCGAGGACTCCCCCGGCGAGGAGGTAGATCTGGAGGAAGCGCAACGCCGGTCGAGCCGGGAGTCGATCCCAGACGTGCTGGCGAAGCCAGCGGCGACGGAGGTAACGGAAGCGCAGCGCATCTCGCAGCGTCGTGGGTTCCTGGTCGCCACATTGGACTGCAACCCGGGCGGCCGCTTCGAGCGTGGAGTAGCGGTTGTGCTTGGCGATGTAGTCCTCCCATGAGTCCAGGTCGTCGTTGACCAGATCGCCGCGGAGGCGCTTGATCTTCGCCCCCGCGGGGAGAACGAGGTGCTCGTTGACTGCCCGCTCCTCGTAGCGGGCACCGTGCGCACGGAAGAGCCGAGGCAGCCACGTGTGGGCGAATCCCCCCCAGCGCAGCTCACGGCCGTCGAAACGGACCCGCCGATGGAAGAGGTAGGCATCCGCGTCCAGGCAACCGGCACGGCGAAGCGAGAGCACCTCGTCGACCAACTCGTCGGTCAGCCACTCATCCGCGTCGAGGGTGACGATGAACTCGGGCCGCTCTGTCCGAGCGAGGTGCTCGATCGCCCAGTTCCGCTGGGCCGGGAAGCTCTCGAAGGGATGGACGACCACGCGGGCTCCAGCCCTCGTCGCCAGCTCTCTGGTGCGGTCCGTACTCCCCGAGTCAATGACGACGACGGCATCGGCGATTCGCCGCAACGAGCCAACTGCGCGCTCGACGGTCGCCTCCTCGTCTCGGGTGAGGACGTAACCAGCGAGGCGCCCAGTCAAGACCGACGCCGTCCTTCGTCGGTCTGCAGTTCGACCAGCAAGCTCGGATGCAGGGACCGCCGGAGCGGGGAAAGGCCAAGTGGGATTGGTCGGAGAGCGCCAATTCGGAACCCCGCAGCCTGCGCTGCGGCACGCCACTGCGTTCGGTTGCCGTGCGGTCGAAGCGGCCAATAGGAGCGATCGGTAGACCTCCGCCGGCTCATCCAACGCACGCCGCACGCCGCGACCTGCTCGAGCGCGCGCACCGGCGATCGGGGATCTGGGACCGTCAACAGCACCCGACCTTTCGGGCGGATCACTTGGGCAAAACGACTGAGCACGGACGTGCAATCTTCGACGTACTCGAGCACGGCGATCGCCAGCACGAGATCGAAGCAGGGAAACGGTGGGATCGCAGCCTCGTCACCGGCGACGCGGAGCACACGGCCACGCACTGCCCCGGGACGCAGCCACGGAGCATCAACGTCGGCACACGTGCGATCGTCAAGTCCCCGGCGAAGCATCGGGAGCGATCGATCGACGCAGACCACCACCTCAGCCCTCGTTGCAGCAAGCCGAGAGAAGACCCCCGTCCCGCCTCCGAAGTCGAGCACCCGGGCACCGGGTCGCGCTTCGAGAGCCTTGAGGATTGCTGTTCCGACAACGGAGAGCCGAGCACGGAAGGACTCGCTTTTTCGGTAACGATCAGTCCAGCTCGCAGACCGCTGCGCGAAGTACTCGTCCTGACGACGAGCCAGTAGCTCCTCAGCCTCCGACGCTCGTTCGCCCGTCACGAAGCACGCGCCCCTCTGGACAGCGCGGACCCGGACTGAGGCGAGCTTGATGTGCGGAACCACTCGGCGGCACGTTCGATGCCTTCACGCAGCGGTACCCGTGGCTCCCAGGAGAGCTCGCGTCGCGCGCGACTGATGTCAGGGCAGCGCCGCGTCGGATCGTCCACTGGGAGCTCCTGATACGTCACCGACGAGGACGACCCGGTGACCTCGAGCACCAACCGTGCAACATCGATCACCGGGCATTCCACAGGGTTGCCCAGATTGATCGGCCCGAGCACCCTGGATCCGAGCAGGGCCAGGATCCCTTCGACCATGTCACTCACGAAACACAGGCTGCGTGTCTGAGTCCCGTCCCCGTAGATGGTGAGGGGTCGCCCTTCGATGGCCTGGACGAGGAGGTTCGACACGAGGCGGCCGTCCTCCCGACGCATCCTGGGCCCGTAGGTATTGAAGATCCGAGCGATCGCGACGTCGGTTCCCCGACGTCGGTGCCACGCAATCGTCAGTGCCTCGGCAAAGCGCTTCGCCTCGTCGTAGACGCTACGGGGACCGACGGGGTTCACGTTCCCCCAGTACGACTCCACCTGGGGATGCACGACGGGGTCGCCGTAGACCTCGCTCGTGGAGGCGAGGAGGAAGCGGGCGCGGTGACGATGCGCCAATGCCAGCGCGTGACGGGTCCCTTCCGAGCCAGCGGCCAAGGTCTCGAGCGGATGTGCCAGGTAGTCAGCCGGCGACGCTGGGCTCGCGAAATGGAGCACGGCATCGAAGGGACCGTCCAAGTCATCCATCCCCTGGCTCACATCCGCCGCGACGAACGCGAACCCTTCGAGCCCTTCCAGGCGCGAGATGTTGTCGATCGACCCGGTCGAGAGGTTGTCGACGCATACCACGTGGCTCCCCCGTTCGAGCAGCGCTTCGCAGAGATGAGAGCCCAGGAACCCTGCGCCCCCGGTGACGACGACGCGCCGGAACCACGAAGACCGCTCGATCATCCCCGCGATCGGCACACCCGCCTCATCGGCGCCCGATCCCCAGGTACCCGAAGCCGAGGTCGCCGAGCACGACAGGGTCGAACAGGTTGCGAGCATCGACGATCCGTGGCTTCGCCATGATGTCGTGAACCTTGGTCAGGTCCACGGATCGGAATTCCTCCCACTCGGTGAGGACCACCAGCACCTCAGCGCCCTCACACGCTGCGTACGGATCGTCGCAGATCGTGATCGGACCCGTGAGCTCAGGCACGTCCTGGCCGACCGTCGTCGGGTCGAACGCACGGACGGTCCCGCCCTCCGCCAGCACTCCTCGGAGCACCGCGAGCGCAGGCGACCCTCGTCGATCGTCCGTCCCGGCCTTGAACGTCAACCCCCATGCTCCGACCCGACGTCCGGCAAGCGACCCACCCGCCGACACGCGGACCTTGTGGACAATCGACGCCATGTGCGCGTCGTTGGACCGGATGACTTCTTCGAGGAGGGAGAAGTCGAAGCCCGCCTCTTTCGCCATGAAGGCGAGCGCCTTGGTGTCCTTGGGCAAGCACGAGCCACCCCACCCCGGACCTGGCTCGAGATAGTCAAACCCGATGCGCCGGTCGTGACCGAGCCCCCGGAGCACATCGGCCACGTTGGCACCAAGAGCCTCGCAGACGCTCGCAACTTGGTTCACGAAGCTGAGCTTGGTCGCCAGGAACGCATTCGATGCATATTTGATCATCTCCGCGGTCGGCGCATTGGTGATGATCACCGGGGCGCTCGCACATCCAAGAAGCGTCGCCACCCGGGAGGCTGCGTTGGGATCGTCACCGCCCACCACGATGCGCGAGGGGTGAAGGCTGTCGTGGATCGCTGATCCCTCTCGCAAGAACTCTGGGTTCGACACGACCGACACGTCATCACGTTCGAGAAGGCGCTCGACCAGCGCTGTGGAGCCAATGGGGACCGTCGACTTGTTGACGACCACCGCTGATGACGTCAGGTGAGGGCCGACCGCCCTCGCGGCCTGCTCCAGTGCGGTCACGTCTGCGGATCCATCAGGGCGGGAAGGCGTCGGCACGCAGAGGAACACGAAGTCCGCGCTTCGGACCGCGCGGCCAGGATCGCCCGTAAAGGTGAGACGCCCCGACCCCAAACCCTCCCGCAAGAGCTCCGCCAACCCCTCTTCGACGATCGTGGGGATCCCTTGGGACAGCAGCGCCAGCTTGCCGAGGTCCACTTCCGCACAGCTGACGCGATGACCGCGGTGTGCCAAGCAGACTGCGGTGGCCAGGCCCACGTATCCGGCGCCAATGACGGCGACGGTGGCGCCCGGAGGACCCCATGGCTCTCCGCCACCGGGATTGACCGTGGTCGGGATGGTTTCCATGACCCGCAACCTGCGGGCCGAGGTCAGCTGATCGACCGGCGACGCCGGCTCGTCAGCAGCAGCATCCCTCCAAGGCCGAGCGCGATCGCACCCACACCGGAGAGCGCTGCGATGTCCGCCCCGGTGAACGCGAGGCCCTTGGACGGCGTCACGGTCGACACCGGCACCGTCGCTCCGGTCACCGTGATCGTCGTGCTCGCGGTGTCACCGTCGGGATCCGTCGCGACGATCGTATGCGTTCCGGGCGCCGTGTTCGAAGGGATCGTGAGCGTCGCCGAGAAGTCGCCGCTCGCGTTCGCCGTGGTCGTGCCGATGACGACCGGGTTGCTGTGCAGCGTGAAGGTGATCGAGCAGAGCGGGCAGAAGCCACTGCCGTTCATGATGAGGCTCCCACCGGGCCCGACCGTCGATGTGCTGATCGAAATCGTCGGGCCGCTCGGCCCGTACGCGAACGCATTGGCCTGGATCCCGAGTCCCACGCCCAGTGCCGCCACGGCGCACGCGAAGATCAACCGTTTCATACCCCGCCTCCCCGGCTCTTCGGGTGCTCTTGTGCTCCCTCGAACCGAGGCTAGGGAGCACCACCATCAGTGTCAAGGATTTCGCGTTTCCAGGAGAAATCTTCCCTTGACCATCACGGAGCGTGGCCAACAGAGATCAGGCCGGTACGAAGCGAAACGTCCGTTCCTGACGCATCGCCGGTCCGAGCTTCCAGGGATCCGACGCCGAGCCGCCCGAAAGGCTCCAGGGGCCGCTGGCCGAGACGATCACCCCGATGTGCTCGGGCGTCGCGGCGGGCTGCACCCGAACCTCGACGGGAAGTGACAGGCGGTCAGGAACGCGTCCAGCCAGGCGCACGGTCACGGTGGCTGTCCCCAGCGGTGGCACGTTGACATACGTGCTATAGGCGTTGACGCCGAGCTGCGGAATGGCCGACATCGTCGCAGGAACCCCGTCCACGCTCACCGCGCGCAGTGCGAGAGGGCTGTAGAGCGTGAGCCACGTCCGATTCGTCCCTGGGGGGAGGCCGAACTGAGGGTTGCTGTCGATGACGATCGGTGGCAACCCACTCGGTGGGGCTGCGTTGTGCAGCGTGATCGTCACTTCGGAGCGCACGGCTCGCCGCCCCGGGTCATAGGAGATGCGATCCACGATGTTCGTGTGCAAGTACGCGTCGATCTTGTTGTTGCCAACGTTCTGGGTCGTCACCGCGAACACGTCCGCTGCCTTGTCGCGAGGAAACGAGCCATCGATGCCGACGCGGCGGAGCAGCGGCTGCTCGCTTGGATGGAAGCTCCAGAACGAGATCCTGCCGGTACGCACCGCGGGATCGAGCACCTGGGCAAGGGTCTTGGGGGCGGGCAGGCTGCCGGTGGTCAACGCGTGGAAGGCCACGTGCAACGCGGCCTGGAGGAAGTCATGGCGCAGCAGATCCTGGTTCGTCGTCCCCACGTCGAAGGACTCGTACTGGCGCCTGAGGAGCTCTGCGGCCGCGTTCTGGGCAGTCAGGGGTTCTGCGAGGCCCGGCACCGTGAGCGGACCGGTGAAGTGCAGGAGCGCTGCCAGCCCGTAGGGGTCGATCGCCAGCACGCCGTCGATCGGGACGCCGCCTGCCTGGGGATAGACCTGCGCGAGGACCTCGGCGTCGGTAGGAAGGTCGGGCGCGTACGTCAGGTCCTGAGGGTACTTCCCAGGGTCGAACGCGCCGTAACTGGCGAGGAAGTCCGCCGGCCCGGTGATCTTGGCACCGGCTCGAGGCAATGCCTGCTCGAGGTCGGCGATGGGACCCGAGGAGGTCAGGCTGACGCGCCCCTCTTGCGCAGTGAGCAACCCGTAACTGCCGATGAAGCCGTCGTAGCCGCGACTCTCCGCTGGCGTCATGAAGATGACCAGGTAGTGACGGGTCCCGTCAGCACCGAGCATCCCAGGAAGCACAGCGGAAGCTTGGGACGCAAGGCTCGCGGCACGCTGTGCTCGCGAGAGGAGCTGCTCGTATGCGCTCGCCCGGTGCGCGAGGGGCGAGAGCAACCACGAGGAGCTCGATGCAAAGAGCGCTCGACGCGTCCGCTCGAGCTCGTGGTCGAGCACAACGATCGGCCCGTGCATGGCTGCGAGACGCACGAGATCGATGTATCCGTCGTGGTATCCGAGACGGTGGTAGTTGACCGCCGGTGCTTCCTTCGCACCGACAGCTGCGGCACTGGAGACCGCGTGGAGCGTGCTGGCGAGGAAACGAGCCTGCTGGGCGACGACGGGAACCAGACGCGCGCCCGAGGTGAACCAACTCCCGAGGACGTTCGAAGCGTTGCGAGAGTCCACAGCGGCGGTTCGCAGGTCTTGGGCGACTGGTGCCGAGCCACCTGCTCCGATGTCGGCAAAGGCAGCGCGCGCTGCCTGCTCGGCAATCGCTGCTTCATGCCGGGCGAGGAGCGTGCCGACGACGAGCGGCACGCAAAAGACGACACCAAGACCCGTCACGCTTCCCAGCACCGTCGCGGCGAGCCTCCGGACCCGGCGCGACGAACGGTGCCAAGCCGAGAAGGTGCACACGGCGACGAGCGCGGCGGCGACCAGGCTCGGAAACCCGTGGAAGAGTGCAGGCGGCCAACGAAGCACGACCTGCACACCGAGACCCCCGATCACGGCTCCGACACGCCGCCGAGCACGCGCAGAAAAGACCGTTGCGAACGCCACCCCCACCGTCGTCAAGGCCGGCAACAACAGCCATCCACGGGCCAGTACCACCGCCACGACGCCGACCAGCAACCACACTTGACGTGAGCAGCGGCTGACGACGAAGGTGAACGCGGCAGCGAAGAGTCCCGTCTCCAGTGGATCGACGACAGGGGTGGCCGTCGGATGGCACCCGGCGAACGCTGCAGCGAGCCCCGCAACGGCCGCGAGGGAGGAGACGATCAGATTGGACGTCTCTCGCCGGGAACGTCGGCCTAGGGCGCGCTCGACGCGCCCTGGATTTCGCCTACGTTCAGAGCGCTCCGAGGAGGCGTCGCTCACTGCTCAGAGGACTGTACCGGGGCGTCCCATGCGAGGGGGTGATGGCTGCACGAAATCCCGACGACCACCTCGTCGCTCGATCAGATGCTGCTGCGGGAAGTGGCAAGCGCTTCGGCGCGAAGCACCTCGTTCGACCAGTCCATTGGTCCCTTCGAGGCGTGCAACCGGATGCCGTGGTCGTCGAGCTTGCAGCTCGGCTCGTCAACCGTGCGCTCGATTCGATCGAGCGAGTCCCCATGGTCGTCATGATGCGCCTAGGCAACGCCCGTTGCTCGGACGCTCCGCTGCTGGCTCGTCCGACGCCAAGGACGACGAGCTGACGATTGACAGCCTCATGACGCCAATGGCCTTCACGGGCAGCCGAGGTCGCCGATGAAGCATTCGAACGACTGCTCCGGGGCCGGTCCGACGTGACGCTCGAGGCGGACGACACCTCGAGAAGTTCGAGCAGGATCAGTCGCGGCACCGCGCCAGGCAGTTTCGGATTTCCGGGGCTTCCAGCCACCCACCACGGTCGCGGGACCTGGCGGAACGGTCGCTTGGTCGACACGCGAGGCCGGTCATCGACAGCCAAGCAGCGGTGCTGTACGCGAAGCGTTGGCGAAACCTCTCGGGCCTCCGTTTTGACGCGGCCGCTCGAGACGGTTGCATCCAGCGAAGGGAAGCAGCCGGGGTTGGCGACCGATGCCCCGGTGGTCAGCGGCGTCGGGAGTTGCAGCGACCGCCGTCACGTGGAGCCCCTCCAGCCGCTGCGCCACCCAGCCGCAGGGCCAAAGACGGGTCGACGTCCCCGTGATCCGCGAATGATCACCCAAAGTGGTCATACAATTGCGGTATGCGGTGGGAATACCGGGTGATCCCCTGGCGTCCGGACTCGACGTGGGCCGGCAAAGGGGGGATGACCGGGCTGTCTGCCATGCTGACCGACCTCGGGATCAACGCTTGGGAGTTGATCGCAGCCGCGCCGGGGATGGACGGGCAGTACTTCATCTTCAAGCGCCCTGCCACCGCGAGCAGCGAAGCACAGACATCACGATTGAGCCTCGCAAGTGACGCTCCGACGAGCTCTCAAGCCCCGGCGTAGCGACCGGCCCCCCTCCGGTCCGACCGTTTCCATGTGATGGTGTCCCCGCGGCGTGCACTCCGAGCCGCCGGGTGGTTGATCCTGGCCTTCGGGGTGCTCGTCCTGCTGTTCGTCGCCTATCAGCTCTGGGGCACGGGTCTTTACACCAGAGCGCGCCAGAGCCAGCTGCGTGCGGAGTTCAATCGGGAGCTTGCCCACCTCCACCAGCGGTCGCCGAGGCTGCCGACGCCGAGCACACCGACCACGACCACGACGGTGCCGTTCGAGGGGGTGGTCGAACCGGTTCCCGGTGACGTCCCCGCCGATGGTCAGCCCGTCGGTACGATCGTCATCCCCAAGATCGGCGCCGACTACGTGGTGGTACAGGGCGTGTCGACCACTGACCTCGAGCTCGGACCCGGCCATTACCCTGGCACCCCCTTGCCTGGCCAACCGGGCAACGCCGCCATTGCGGGACATCGCACCACCTACCTTGCGCCGTTCGCCAACATCAATGAGCTGCAACCTGGTGACCCCATCTACGTCACGACCGTCCAGGGGCGCTTCGAGTACCTGGTGACCAGGAGCCTGGTCGTGGACCCGAGCGACGTCGCCGTGCTCGACCCCACCTCGACTCCCACGCTCACCCTGACGACCTGCAACCCTCGCTACAGCGCGGCACAACGGCTCGTCGTCCAAGCGACCCTCTACGACCCCAGTCCGCCGACGCCGACACCTCGAGCCCCCATTCGAGAACTGCACAGCTCACAGCGGCGCTCACCGGCCTCCGCCGCTGCACGAACGGCCCTGGCGGGCAACGGCTCGGGCGTCGGAGGTGCCGTGGGGTGGGGGCTGGCGTGTGTGGCCTTGTTCGGCACCGCCTGGTGGGTGATCCGCCGACGCTCGCGACGATTCCATCGGTGGGCGATTGGCGTCGCTGCTGCGCTCGGACTGCTCGTTCTGCTGTTCTTCTTCTTCGCCAGCCTGAGCCAGCTGCTCCCCGCCAGCTTCTGACCAACCCGGCACGTTCGCCCGTGGCTGCAGGGAAGCCACGGGGCCCTCGCTCTACACTCGGGTCCATCCGCATCCTCGTCGTCTGCACCGGCAACGTCTGCAGATCCCCGATGGCCGAGGCCATCTTGAAGGGGATGCTCTCGGCGCACCGGCCAGACATCCATATCTCTTCTGCAGGGACCCTCGACGGAGATCGTGTGATCAGCCCCGAGGTCCTCGCAGCTCTCGGTGCCGACGCCACCCACGTCGCCGGTCACCGCAGCCGAACCCTGCGCGTCGAGGACGTCCGCCAGGCGAACGTGATCCTTGCCATGGCACGCGAGCACCTGCGCGAAGTCGTTGTCCTCGAACCGAATGCCTGGGAGCGCACGTTCACTCTCAAAGAGCTCGTGCGCCGCGGCGAGGCACACCGGGCGCGCGCGATCGACGAGCCACTGCAGCACTGGCTGCACGCGGTGGGCCAGGGACGGAACCGAATGGCCCTGCTCGGCGACGATCCCAGTGACGACGTGGTCGACCCCATCAACGCCCCACCCGAACGGCTTGCCGCCACGGCAGCCGAGATCCGTGATCTCTGCGCGCGTCTGGTCGCCCTCATGGTCCCGCCCGTCTGACCCCTCGAGAGGAGGCCCCGGCGGGCCCAGGGCCGTGGAACGACTGGAGCCCGACCGCCCCGTTTCGCCTCCAGGTTGGGTGCCTGCATCGTGGCCGTCGATGTGGTAGGCCTGCCTCTCATTGATCGCCGGAGTTGAGGTGGTGGTCACCGGTGACGAGAGAGGAGTGCTTGGACCCAGGTTTTGCGAAGGGCACGGTTCCCGCCACGGAGGCAGAACCGTCCGCCGCAGCCTCAGGGGCCAATGACGCTTCCGTCGAGGTCCCGGGCGGCCGGGGTCCCACAGTCGGTGCGGAACCAGCTGCTCCTGGGCCCCTCGATCGCACGACGACGCCCGCCGTGAGCTTGGCGGCCGATTGGCGTGAGGTTCTCGATCGGCTGGGGCGGATCGAGGCAGCGCAGTTCGATCTCCACAACGCCATCTGGGAAGAGCTGTTCCGTCGACTCGACCGGATCGAACGAAACCAGTCCGAACTCGCCGAAGCCCTCGCCAGAATCCGCGAGGCACCCCCGAGACCAGGGGATCTGAGCCCAGGACACAGCTTTGCGTTCGGCTCGCCCATCGAACCCCTCGATCGCCCTTGGCGCCCCGGGCCTGCCCAGCCGGACATGGGCCTCCCCCCGTTTGCGCGCTCCTTCCCCCAGGTACCGCAGGGCTCGGCCCCTCCTGGCGCCGGGGAGGAGCTGCCGGACGGCTCCGACGCAGCATCGAGCCCATCGGCGCGCCACGCCGCTGACGAAGGCCCCAAGGGCCCGGAGCAACGACCAGACCCCTGGGAGGTCTCCGGGACGGCGCCCGGTCCGGCTCCTGCGATTCCCGAACCCTCGTGGGTGACGGTCCCGCTCCCCGAGGTGACGGAAATGCCGAAGGCCAGCACGAGGCGACGTTGGCTCTTCGGGCGCCGATCGCGCGACCACTACCGCGCCGCTGCACCGCTGCTGGCCTGGCAGCCGCGGCTCTCGCCGCCCGCCGGCTCCGACACCCCATCTGCTCCGCCCGGCTTCGTTTCGCCCGCGCAGGAGGCACAGGGACACGCGACGGCAGCGACGGACCAGCCCGGGACCTGACGACCCGTCGCGCTCCGCCCATGGCTCTTGGTAAACGAAGGTTGCATGGCCGACCACGGCCATGGCACTGGCGCGAATCCCTGCTCGATCCACGACACCAGTGCCATCCAATCGCTCAGGTGCGTTGCGGCAATTGCATCAATGTACGCAAGAAAAATACGACAGAAGCAGGAAGACACTCCCGATCGTTGAAGCAAAATGATGGCGCTGATCAGAACGGGAGCGAGCCTCGACTTCGCTCGAGGTATCGAAGCGTCGTCTTACGAACGCGCCTGTGGGACCTTCGTTTTTTTCACCCTTCGAAAGGGCGCGTCAATCCGTATAACCTGTTGACGTCCCGGCAATCGCACACTACGGTGATGAGGGGATGAGCGTTGATCTGTAATCGATTTATGGTCGCCAACGATTACAGGGAGCAGAGGCGAAACCGGCACTCCCACTTGTCATGGTGGTTCTGGGCATCTCATGAGGGCCCACAGTCCAGGAAGAGTGCCGATGCCCCCAAAACACGAGACTCCCCGAAGCATCGTTTCCCACTTGCCGAAACGACCACGAGTCAGCGTCGTGATCCCGACGCTCAACGAAGCGGAGAACCTTCCCTATGTCCTCTCGCAGCTTTCCAACGACGTGTACGAGGTCATCCTCGTCGACGGGAATTCGACCGATGGCACGATCGAAGTCGCCCGTTCGCTCTGCCCTGGCGTGACCATCGTCACCCAGACCGGTCGGGGGAAGGGGGACGCGCTGGAATGTGGGTTTTGCGCGGCTTCCGGAGACATCATCGTGACGATCGATGCCGACGGGTCCATGGACCCGTCGGAGATCCCTGCCATGGTCACCGCGCTCCTCGAGACCGGATCCGACTACGCGAAGGGCTCGCGGGTCATCGACTGGGGAAGAAGCGACGACCTCACCGCTTTCCGAAGGCTCGGCAACTTCATGTTGCGAACGTTGGTGAACGTTCTCTACGGCACGAGGTACACGGACCTTTGCTACGGCTTCAATGCCTTCTGGCACGCCCACGTCGACAGGCTCGGCTTCGGCCGCAACCCCCAGCCCACCTCAGGGCTCCATCCGAGCACGCGGCTCGGTTCAGGGTTCGAGGTCGAAACGTGCATGAACATCCGCGCCGCACGTGCGGGTCTTCGGATCATCGAGGTTCCCAGTCATGAGTCGAAGCGGATCAACGGGTCGAGCAACTTGCGGGTCTTGCGCGACGGCTTCCGGGTCCTGCGGTCGATCCTGACCGAGTGGCGACGCCCACGACCGCCAGCAGGAGACGCCCTCGGGGTGCTCCCGGGGGGACGAGACGTGCAGGACCACCGGGACGAGGACGGTCGGCACCGCCACCAGGACGCTCGTGCATGGACCCCACCACTGGGCAAGGCTGGCTAACAGCGCTGCTGTCACCCCTTCGCCCTTTTGCATCCACGAGGGCCGACGGCACGACGCACATGATGCTTGTCCTCAGGCCGCCAATCGAGTAGCTTGCGGCCCCGATCGGTGCCGCCACCGGCGCCGACGAAAGGGCAAACCCGCTGCGAAGCGGGGACGCAACGCCACGGGGCTCCCTGAGCCAGCCGGGCTGCCGAACCGGGCGTAGCCACAAAGGCACTGATTCGTCAGGATCTTCGGCTCCTCGGGGATGGGGGAGGGAAGGCCAACCATGTCGGGTCAGAGCGGTTTCCCTCCACCAACAGTGCGGTCGCGGGTCGCATCCGTGGCCTCGGTGATCGTGCTCCTTGGCCTCGTGCTCGGGGTCTTCCTCCCGCCCTTCGCTGCAGCGAAGGGCGCCCGATGGGGTGGGAAATCATCGACGACGACGACCACTTCCACGACGACCACGACCGTGCCGGCTCCGAGCCCTCGCCCTGGGACCGCCGCCATCGCCCTCGGTGTCTATGCTGGGCCGGCGAACGTGGCCGGGGTGAGCAGCTTCGCGACGACGACCGGCACCACGGTCAGCGTCGGGATCGACTACCTCAGCCAGGACGCCGGATGGAGCGGGATGGACGGCGCGGGCGGGAGCCTGGACTGGCTCACCTCCGCCTGGGCCAAAAGCGGTGACCAGCTCATGCTGGGGGTGCCCATGATCCCC
>JAJPJV010000036.1 GCA_021324045.1 Actinomycetota bacterium
CCCGATCATCTCGGGGCCAACACCACGACCGGTGGATGGTCACGGCCCTCACCAGGAAATACTTGACAGGGCCGCGCTCAGGTGCCTATTCGCGCGGCCTCTTAGGACGCGGGGTCACGGAGCATGACGCGCTCCACCCGAGCGCCGCTCCCGGGCTCAAGGGTCACCAGGTTGACGCTTGCCCCGAGCGGCCCCGTTTCCCAGGGGGAGCCGGAGTAGTAGGCGGGGGTGGCGCCCTCGCTCACATCGAGGAACCCGTGCCAATGGCCGAGCGCCACGTAGTCGCAGCAGAGGCGACCAAGCTCGGCTGCGGTGATCGGCGACGAGCGCAATGAGGACTCCCAGTCTGAGACAAGATGGCCGTGGGTGACCACGACCCGCCAGAAGTCCGAATCTGCGCAACGGTAACCCTCGAGTGGCCGGAAGGAAGGGTCGTGGTTCTCGATCCCTCGTGCCCAGACGGCAAGGCGAAGGTGCTCGAAGACGAGCTCCTCCCCTTGTGGGCTGGAGACGAAGAAGACATGATCACCGGCAGTACGGAGGTCCACTCGCCGATGGATCGAGTACTCGCCGACGCTGTCGTGGTTTCCTGGAATGATCACGACCGGACGCCCCAAGCGGGCAAGCTCCTCTCGCGTCTGATCGATGGCATCGGTGCCGACTCGTGCATGGTCGAAGAGATCGCCAGCGATGATGACGAGGTCGACCTCTTGACTGATCGCGGTCTCCACGACGTCATGGAGACCGCGAGCGGACGGTGCATGGCCGTCGATGTGAATGTCAGAGGTATGGATGAAGCGGACCAGGGGCAATGAGCCCGTTCCACGGCGATCGGTCACGGTGCAAATTCAAGGTGCCTCGTCGCCAAGGGTCCCTGGTAGTCGGTGCCGCCATGCTCGCGCACGAGAGCCACGCTACCGGAGACCACTGCACCGGTGGCGACGAGAGATCGCCAGGCAGGTAAGTTCGTGCCACGCCCGCGCACGACGCTCCAAGGTGGCTGAGCTGCAACGCTTCGGGGTCGTTGGCAACGCTAGCGTGGAGCACGACGCCGATGTTCCGACTCGCTGACCGAGAGGGGATCCGTAGTTGCGGGCGCGTTGCATTGGCAACGGTCACTGCCGGTGGCGCTGATTGATCGGCTGTTGCGAGATGTTCTTCGAGGATCCTGCCCGCTACGGTGAGCTCTGGGCTGACATCTACGACACTGAGCACGTGTCACTTGACACGGAGGGCCCGGTGGCGTTCCTCGCCGAACTCGGTCGGCATGTCAGGGTGCTCGAGCTCGGCGTCGGAACTGGGAGAGTCGCCCTTGCGTTGGCATCGCGTGGGATCGACATCGTCGGGATCGACGCCTCGGAAGCCATGGTGTCGCGTCTACGGAGGAAACCCGGCGGCGAAGAGCTGAAGGTGACCATCGGCGACATGGCCTCCACTCCTCTCGGCGGTCCCTTCGGCTTAGTGTTCGTGGTGTTCAACACCTTCTTCGGCCTCATGACCCAAGAGCGACAGGTCCAGTGCTTCGTCAACGTCGCCCGTTCGCTGAGCGAAGGCGGCCGGTTCGTGCTCGAATGCTTCGTTCCGGACGTCGCACGGTTCAGCGATGAGAGCGAAACCGTAAGGGCTGTGTCCGTCGAGGACGACCTGGTGCGCTTGGAGGCATCCGTGCACGACCCAGTGAACCAGCAGATCCGGTCCCAGATCGTCTTTCTTGGATCCGAGGGGATCGACTTGCGGCCAGTGTCGATCCGCTACGTCTGGCCGGCCGAACTGGACCTCATGGCTCGGCTCGCCGGCCTCGAGCTGGAGGATCGTTACGGCGGATGGGGCAAAGAGCCCTTCAGCGCGTCGTCCATCTGCCACGTGTCCGTCTACCGGCGCCCGTAGCCCCTGTCGACGGCATTCGTCGTCGACAGGGATGACGAGTTGGCCTCGCGTGTTCGGAGCCCCCGTTGTGCGGCGGCGACTGCGATCGCACAACGGCAACAGGTCCTGGCACCGGAATCGGCGCGGCCCCTCCGGCGTCCCTCGCCGCAGCGGAATGGAGAATACCCCATACGGGTAATTTGGGAGAGGGAGGAGCGTCGCGATGTCCGAGATCCAAGCACCGGCCGGAGAACAGGTGGAACTCACCATCGAGGGAATGACGTGCGCGTCCTGTGCCGCCCGTATCGAGAAGCAACTCAACGACCTCCCTGGAGTGGCAGCGAGCGTGAACTTCGCCTCTGAGCGCGCTGCGGTCTCCTACGACCCTGGACGAGTGAAGCTCGACGAGCTGATCGCAGCAGTGGAGGCAGTCGGTTACGAGGCGCGCTTGCTCAGCGAACACGAAGGAAGCGACCCGCTGCGCCCGTACCGGCTCCGCCTTGCGGTTGCCCTGACTCTGAGCATTCCCCTGGGGATCTTTGCTTGGGTCCCCGGTTCCCGACCGCCTGGTTGGGAGTGGATCTCCCTCGTGCTGGCGACCCCGGTCGTTTCCTACGCCGGGTGGCCGTTCCACCGTGCCACTGTCCAGAACGCTCGTCACGGCGTGGTCACCATGGACACCCTGATCTCCATCGGCACCCTGGCCGCCTGGGTTTGGTCGACCGTGGTGGTGATCGGAGGAATCTCGACGAGCATCTACTTCGACACCGCCGGGGCCATTACCACGCTGGTTTTGCTGGGGCGCTTCTTGGAGACAAGCGCCAGGCGGCGCTCTGGGGCGGCGCTTGCAAGCCTGCTCGAGCTGGGAGCGAAGGAGGCCCACGTTCTGCGCGACGGCGTCGAAGTCCTCGTTCCGGTCGAGCACCTCATGGTCGGTGATCGCTTCGTCGTTCGTCCTGGCGAGAAAGTAGCTACCGATGGGGTGATCTGCTCGGGGACGTCGGCGATCGACGAGTCGATGCTCACGGGCGAGTCGGTTCCCGTCGAGGTCGGTCCCGGGGACACGGTCGCGGGCGCCACGATCAACACCTCGGGCCGATTGGTCGTCGAAGCGACGCGGGTTGGGGCCGAGACCGCCCTCGCCCAGATCGCGCGGCTCGTCGCCGAGGCTCAGGCAGCCAAGGCTCCTGTCCAGCGGCTCGCCGATCGGGTCTCCGCGGTGTTCGTCCCCACCGTGCTCGTCGTCTCAGCACTCACCCTCGTCGGATGGCTGGTGTTGAGCACCGCTGCGGTCACGGCAGCCTTCACGGCAGCGGTGGCGGTATTGGTCATCGCCTGTCCGTGCGCCCTGGGCCTTGCGACCCCAACCGCCCTCATGGTTGCAACTGGCAGAGGTGCGCAGCTCGGCATCGTGATCAAGGGGCCAGAGGTCCTCGAGCAAACGCGTCGGGTCACCACGATCGTCCTCGACAAGACCGGGACCGTCACCGAGGGCAAGATGGCCGTTTCTGCTGTCGTCCCCGCCGAGGGGGTGGACGAAGAAGAGCTGGTTCGACTCGCGGCCGCGGCAGAGGAGGGGAGCGAGCACCCTATTGCCCGCGCCATCGCAACGTACGGCCGCGGCCGCCTGGGCTCACTACCCACAGCTGAGCACGTTCGGTCGTTGGCGGGTCTGGGCATCGAGGCGGTTGTGGACCGTCACGCGGTCTTGGTCGGCCGTCCGAGCCTGCTTGCCGATCACTCGATTCCGCTGCCGTCGGCTGTTGCGACCGAGGTGGAGCGCTACGAATCGACCGGGGCAACGGTGACTGCCGTCGGCGTCGACGAGCGGTTCCTCGGACTGGTGGTGGTTTCCGACAGGGTCAAGGAGACGAGCCGGGAGGCAGTCACCGAACTCCGAGCGCTGGGCCTCGTTCCTGTGCTGCTGACCGGGGACAACGAGCGAGCTGCCCGGGCGGTCGCACAGCAAGTCGGAATCGACCGGGTGCTTGCCGGTGTCCTCCCCGGCGGCAAGGCAGCTGAAGTCGCCCGCCTGCAGGCTGGCGGAGAAGTGGTCGCGATGGTCGGCGACGGTATCAATGACGCTCCCGCGCTCACTCAGGCGGATCTCGGGCTCGCCATCGGGACCGGGGCCGACGTGGCGATCGAAGCCTCGGATCTCACGCTGGTCTCGGGCGACTTGCGGGCTGCGGTCGATGCCATCCGCCTCGCGCGTCGCACGTTGCGTACGATCAAGGGCAATCTGTTCTGGGCCTTCGGTTACAACGTTGCCGCCATCCCGCTCGCAGTTGCCGGCATCGTCAACCCGATCATCGCCGCGGGCGCCATGGCCTTCTCCAGCATCTTCGTTGTCTCCAACGCGCTGCGGCTCCGGCGGTTTCGTCGTTTCGACCAAGGCAGACGAACATGAATACGGGTCACACCGAGCACAGCGGCGGGCCCAGCCACGATCACGGGTCTGGTCCCCCTTACGGGTACGTGGCGGACAAGGAGGCGCTCCTGAAGCGGATGCGCCGGATCGAGGGCCAGGCACGAGGCATCGAGAAGATGATCGCTGACGACCGATACTGCATCGACATCCTTACCCAGATCGCCGCGGTCGACACCGCTCTCCGTGCTGTCGCTCTTCAAATCCTCGATGACCACGTCAACCACTGCGTGAGGAAGGCACTCGGTTCAGGCGACCAAGAGCTCGCTGACGAGAAAACGAAGGAATTGCTCGACGCTGTACGCCGCTTCGCGCGAACGAGGTGATCAGGCTCCGTTGACACGCTTGTGTCACGCTTCGGGTTACCGAGCAACGGTCGCCCAGTGGCACGCAGAGCACCGCGGGAAGCGCCCGAAGGCGGCGGAGGCTCGCCCCACAACGAAGAAGTGTCGAGGATCGCAACTCGGGCCTCGTCGCCCGGCCTGAGGGGACCGAGGTTCGCTGCCCGCTTCAAGGGTCGCCGACACGGGCCGCGCCAATCCCCGACGAGGAGACTATGGGCATCTCCCATAAGGCCGTCTCCCGGTCGCTCTTCGTCCAAGGTCGCGCTGCGCTCAAGGGGCGAGCTTGTGACCTGGCTTCGGACCGGGAAGGCGCTGGGTGTTCCAAGCGCGCGCCAAGGCGCGAAAGAAGAACTTCATTACCCCCCAAGGTGATGATTCCGAGTGCCCGGCCGAGGCAGCCGACCGGGCCGTGAAGGTAAAGAACGGGCCACCGCTCGCCGGCCATGGCGTCGGAGGCCCTCTGTGCTGCGCTCGCAGGAGCGATCATGCGCTTACCCAAGAGCTGCGCAGATCGCTCACCTGGGAGAAGGGAACCGAGGTGGCACAACACGCCGAAGCTCCGGGTGGACACCGGGCTTGCCGTCTCCTTCGCCAATCCGCACTCGCCGTGGATGCCTGGGACGAACGAGAACAGGAACGGACTCTTGCGCCAGTACTTCCCGAAGAGCACCAACCTCTACCGCTGGGACCGCGACGATCTCGACGCGGTCACGTTCACCCCATCGGACGCCCGCGCAAGACGCTCGGTTGGAAGACGCCGGCGGAGGCACTCGACGCTCTTCTACCGTCAGGTGGAGCAGCCAGTGTTGCTTGCACCGGTTGAACCCAGGCTGTTGTCCGCGAGCTCTGGGGAGAAGGGGCTTTGAGCGAACTGCGCGTCTTTCGCTCGACCGGCTCGGAGACGAGCGAGGTCCTCTGCGAGGGCTCCCAAGCGGGAGGCTCGCAGGGGAACCCTAGGCTCGGCCTCGGAACGTCAGGATTCAAGGAGCTGGTCGCAGTGTTGTCGAGCAGGGCAGGTGATCGCCCGGTGGCACAGGTAGCCGGGCCATCAGGTCGCCGGCATGGGTGCGTCGTTGCTCCGAAGCGCTCTGCCCGGCGGGGCACATCCGTCGTCGTAGTGCGCGTGGCGTTCCCAGCGCTCGCCAGAGGGTGTGGTGCAGGTCAAGCGTCAGCCTCGGCGGCGACCAGTGCGAGGCGCCGAGGTACCACGAGAGCAACGGTGTGGCCGTGTCGATCGGGCGGGCCGACGACCTGCGCAGCGACGGCCACCGTCGTCCCGGCCGATGGCCTGCGATCCACAGAGGCCGCTACGCAGCGTTCCAACGAAGTATCCGTGTCGCACGGGATCCATACCGTGGGGAGACGGTTGGGAAACACGCAAGCGTCGCGCCAAGGTACGGGTTGAACAGGTGGGCCGCCCGGGGCTCGAACCCGGCACCTTGGGATTAAAAGTCCCCTGCTCTACCCGATGAGCTAGCGGCCCACCCCGAAAGTTACCGGGCCGGGCGAGCCGTTTGTGGCGAGGCTGTGCTGCGCGTGTCGTCGAGGGGAGGCGAATTCGGTGGCGTGCTCGGATTGCCCATGGGCACGGGCGTCGGGCAGGATGCAGTTGTGCGCCAGGCGCATGCCGTCGCCGATCAAAGCCTGCACACCGCCTAAGGTGGTGCCCCGAGTGACGCGCTGCGATGGCCTTGGGGCTCTCTCCAGTTCCCTGCTTGTCCGCTGCGCCGTGGTGCTCTTTGTCGCTGCCATATTCCTTGCTGTACCGAGTGTCGGTGGAGCAGTCACGTCAGGTGGACCCGTTGCGCTCGCTGCCAACAGGCAACTTGGGCTTGCGGGGCACCGGATCGGACATGTGTTCGTCATCGTTCTCGAGAACGAGAGCGCGAAGAGCACCTTTGAGGATCCTTCGTCGGCTCCGTACCTGGCAAAGACGCTCCGCTCACGGGGCGCGTACCTAGAGAACTACTACGCGATCGGCCACTTCAGTGCAGACAACTACATCGCGATGATCAGCGGCCAGGCGCCGAATCCTCAGACGCAGGCTGATTGCGTCCAGGGCTACGACAACTTCGTCCAGACCGGAACGCCGGTGGCGGGACAGGTGGTCGGCAGCGGCTGCGTCTATCCACAAAGCGTTCAGACGATCGGGAACCAGCTCTCCGAGGTCGGGCTCACGTGGAAGGGGTACATGCAGGACATGGGGAACGACCCAGCTCGTGAGCCGAGTAGGTGTGCTCACCCGGCCGTTGGTGCCAAGGACAATGCGTTTGTCGCCGTTCCGGGTGACGGCTACGTGACCAGGCACGACCCGTTCGTCTATTTCCACGCGATCATCGATGATGCGGCTTATTGCGATGCGCACGTCGTCCCCCTTGGCAGCCCGTTGGGAAAAGCAACATCGGGCGCTTCCGGTCCCGCAAGTGGTCTCGCCACCGACCTTCGGTCCCTCCAGACCACCCCCAACTTCTCGTTCATCGTGCCAAACGTCTGCAACGACGGGCATGACTTCCCGTGCATCAATCAGCGCTCGGGCCCCAGCGCCATTGCCGACATCGAGGGCTTCCTCAAGACCTGGGTTCCACTCATCACGAGGTCCGCCGCCTTCAAGAAGGATGGGCTCTTGGTGATCACCTTTGACGAAGGATCTACATCGGATTCATCGGCGTGCTGTCACGAACCCAGCGGGCCGAACACCAATGCACCCGGTCTCTCGGGGCCTGGGGGCGGTCGTACAGGGGCGTTGCTGATCTCCCCATTCATCAAAGGGGGCACGGTGACCGCGAGAACGTACAACCACTATTCGTTGCTTGCCTCGATCGAACAGAACTTTGGCGTGTCGCGTTTGGGATACGCGGCCGGCGCTCCGGTCTTCGGAAAGGACATCTTCCACTGAGTACGACCCTTACCCGACGTGCGGTGCTCAAGGGAGCCACACTCCTGGGCGCTGGCCTGGTTGTGACCCGGGCACGCCGTGCAGGTACGTCACTCGACTGGCTCGATTCCGCTCCTCGGGCCAGACCGAGGGCTCGAGCCGGGAGCCGCCCTTTCCCAGAGCTTCCGGTGGGGACGGCATCACTTCCCCAGATCGACCACATTGTCGTGCTGATGATGGAGAACCACTCCTTCGACAACCATTTCGGCATGCTCCGCAGGAAAGGAGTCGACGGCTTCACTATCGGCAGGGACGGAAAGCCCACCAACAGCAACCCCGGGCCCGATGGTCAGCCTGTTTATGCGTACCACGCCCCGAGCACGTGCCAGGCACATTACAAGGTCAGTCAGAGTTGGAATGTGAGCCACCGTTCCTGGGATCACGGTCGCAATGACGGTTTCGTCAAGGCGTCGAGCGCCGATGCCATGGCGT
This sequence comes from Actinomycetota bacterium, assembly GCA_021324045.1. GTDB lineage: Bacteria > Actinomycetota > Acidimicrobiia > Acidimicrobiales > RAAP-2 > JAJPJV01. Next base: position 8,006 of record JAJPJV010000036.1, read on the forward strand.
ACTGGGATGAGACGGACCTCCCCTTCTACTACGGCCTCGCTTCGGTATTCCCCGTTTGCGACCGGTACTTCTCGTCGGTCATGGCACAGACCTATCCGAACCGACGGTTCTTGCTCGCAGCCTCGGCGTTCGGCCTCGTCGGCGACCCGCTTCCCGAGTCACTCCTCACCTCGAGCCCTCGACCCTGGGGATTCGGCACGATCTTCGAGGCGTTGGACGCCTATGGCATCTCGTGGAAGAACTACTTCAGCGACTTGCCGACTACCGCGCTCTTCCCGTACTTGCTCCAGTCGAACGCGGATCGCGTGACGCACGTCACCGAGTTCTTCACCGATGCCGCGGCCGGAACGCTCCCAGGGTTCTCCCTCGTGGATCCCAATTTCGGCAGCGGATCCGAGGAGAATCCGCAGGACTTGGCCGTGGGTGCGTACTTCGCCTACCAGGTGATCGACGCTGTCATGAAGAGCCCAGCGTGGCACCGCACGGTCCTCGTCCTTACCTTCGACGAGCATGGTGGCTACTACGATCACGTCCCGCCACCCCCTGCAGTACGGCCTGATGACATCCCGCCCGAGGTGCCATCGGACGACACCTATGGGGATCTCTACAGCTGGTATGGGTTCCGGGTTCCCACGGTCGTCGTCTCCGCGTGGGCGCGTCCGCACTATGTGTCACACGTAGTGCACGACCATACGTCGATCCTTCGCCTGGTGGAGACGAAGTGGAACCTACCGGCACTTTCCGATCGGGATGCCAATGCGAGCAACCTGGTCGACTGTCTTGCCCTCGACGCCCCGACCCCGCCGTTTGGCAAGCCGCCGAAGCTCAGTCCAGCCTTGCCAGCCGTCGATGCAGCGGCGTGCATGGCGGCAGCGAAGTGATCAGTCGCGCGCAGGAGCGGTTAGCCCGTTTGCCATTGGGAAGCGATGGCAGGATCCCTGTCAGCCGCGGGCACATGCTGTCGCGGCGCCGTTGGCTCCAGCGGTCGCCCAGGCCATTGCGTCGCTGTCTGGAAGTTGTGGGAAGTAGTCGCCGCTCCGACGATCCTGGACGTAAGGAACCGGCTCGGGAATCCCTGCAGCGAGCGCAGCGACTGCTTCGAGCAAGGCATCCACGTCCGCCAGCGTTGTCCCAAGGCCGCAACTCGCTCGGACCGCACCGGGGATGTTGCGACGGTCACCGGTACGCAGCTCCCTTCGCGCGGCGCGCACTTGTGCTTGTTCGACCTTGAGGAGGCGGAGCAGGTACGGGTGCGCGCAGAAGCATCCGTGTCGAACCCCGATACCCCATTCCGCGCTAAGACGCGCGGCTACGAGCGCGTGATGAAGCCCGCGAACGGTGAAAGTGACGGTGGCGAGGGTCTCGAGCTCGGGACCCGGGCCGAGAACCTCGACGCCGTCGATCTTTCGAAGGCCTTCTTTTAGTCGGCGTGCGAGCACTGTCTCGTGCTCCAGGACTGCTTGCCAGCCGAGGGAGTGCAATTCACGCATCGCTGTGGTCAGCGCCACAGCGCCGATCACGTTCGGGGAGCCTGCCTCCTCGCGCTCAGGTGGTTCCGTCCAGACAACCTCGTCGAGGTCTACGAGGTCGACTGCACCGCCTCCTGCAAGAAACGGGTCGCCGGTGGCAAACGTCGCCCGAGGTCCGATCAGCACGCCCGCGCCGAACGGCGCGTAGAGCTTGTGGCCGCTAAACGCGACGAAATCCGGGCTCGAGGGAATGGGGCGATGAGGGGCGAGCTGTGCTGCATCGAGCACGACCGGTATCTCGCGATCATGCGCTGCGTTGCAGATCTCGTCGATCGGTGGGAGCCAACCGGTGACGTTGGAGGCGCCGGTCACGGTCAGGACAGCGGGTCGGGGACTGGCATCGAGAGCTTCGATCACGTTGGCAACTTCGAAGGTGCCATCTGCATCGCACTCCACCCAGCGGCAGGTCGCGACGCGTTCCCACGGCAGCATGTTCGCATGGTGCTCGACCACCGTGGTGACGACGACGTCGCTTTTGCTCAGTGAAAGACGGTACGCGAGGTGATTGATGGCTTCGGTCGTGTTCCGGCAGATGATCGCCACGTCGTCGCTCGTGGCAGGCCGGTTGGCGAAGGTCAAGGCGCGCTCGCGGCATTCTTCGTATGCAGCCGTGGAGACCCGAGACTTGAATCCTGCGCCCCGGTGGACGCTCGAGTACAGGGGGAGGAAGTCGTTCACGGCGGCGGCGACGGCCGCCATAGCGGGGGTGGATGCGGCGCAGTCGAGGTCGCGGTACGGGCGGGTGGTCCCGTCGAGGCATGGCACCTCGACCGTGCTGCCGACGAGATCACAAAGACGCTGCACGGCTTCAAGCCTACGGAGCCAGCCAGTACCCTGCTGAGCGTGGCAGATGCTCAGCAGGGTACTGGCGGAGAGAGCAGCGAAGCGACGGCGGCTCGGAGCAGGGTCTTAGGAGCTGACGCGCAAACCGCCGACGGCGATCCAACGCGTGCCTTCATCACCGAGATCGAGAAGGCTGAACAGCTCCTTGATGCCGTTCATCGAGCGCTCAACCGACTCGAGGACGGTAGCTACTTCACCTGCACGACGTGCGGGAAACGAATCGCCACGAGCCGGTTGGAAACGGCACCGACCACGACGGTCTGCGACCGCTGTGCTTGATCCCGGCGATTCTTCGGGCGTTACTTCTTGGTCTCCCAAAAGATCTTGGCGATCTCGTCGATCGAGTCCAACAGTTTTTGACCCTGTGCGGGGTCCTGGGATTTCTTCGCAAGACCCGCCTCTTTGGTTGCCCGCCAGAACAGGTCGTGCAGCTGGGGGTACTGCTCCTTGTGCTCGGGCTTGAAGTAGTCGGTCCAAAGAATCCAGAGGTGCTCTTTGACGAGGTTGGCTCGCTCCTCCTTGATCGACAGGCAGCGTGCCCGGTAGTCCTCGACCGTCTCGCCAGCGGACTTCATCTTCTCTGCGTTCTGGTATCGCTCCTGGATCGCCATGACCGACTGCGCCTCGATCCGAGCTTGCGCAGGGTCGTAGACCCCGCAGGGGAGGTCGCAGTGGGCATGGATCGGAGCTGGTGGCGCGATTCGGTCGATAAGGGTCAGGAATCGGTCGATCATCGGCATGTTCAGGCTCCCTTCGAGGGCCACAACGGTTCGTTGGTAACAGTTGCTTGTGATCCGGTCCGCACGCAAGGTGCGGTCGGGTCGCACTCAACCTTACCTAGGTCGTGACATGCGTTGCCTCTGGTGGATCCTTGGTGTTCGTCCTGCGCTGCGGCTCCGCAGGGTCGTGGTGGTCGGTACGAGCATGGCTCCAACCCTTGTTCCGGGTGACCGATTGTTGGTTCTCGGGGTTCGCCGCCCGATTGCACTGCAGCCTGGTGTGCTGATCGCCTTTGAAGATCCGCGTTCGTCAAATGCGATGTTGCTGGTCAAACGCGTTGTCCGCACCTTTCGGTCCGGCATCGAAGTGTGGGGCGACAATCCCGAGTCCAGCACCGATAGTCGAAGCTTCGGCCTTGTTCCACATCGGCGGGTGGTTGGCGTCGTCGTCTACCGCTATGGTCCGCCGAGCCGAGCCGGGTTCCTGGTTCGCTCTGCCTGGGTTCCAGGCGGTCTCAAGGCGCCGTAGACCCTGGAGCGGTTGCTCCCAGAGCGCCCCGGTAGGCTCGCCCCGGCATGCGACGGCTGGCAATGCTCTCCTTGCACACCTCTCCGCTCGCGCAGCCGGGGACAGGGGATGGCGGTGGGATGAACGTCTACGTTCGTGAGCTCGCGGCCGCGCTCGCACGAGCCGGATCGAGGTGTGACGTCTTCACGAGATCGTGGTCACCTGAGCTCCCCGACGCGGTGGTCGTTGAGCCGGGGTTCACCGTTCACCATGTTCCCGCTGGGCCTCGGGAACCGCTGCCCAAGGAGCGGCTTCGCGGGGTGATCAGCGAGTTCACCGACCGGGTGCTCGGGAAAATGACGTCGGTGAACGGTCCCCTCACCGAGGAGGAGGGGGGACGCTACGAGGCGGTGCATGCGAACTACTGGCTCTCCGGCCTCTCAGGACATGTCATCAAGCACGAGCTCGACATCCCGTTGATCTGTACCTTCCACACCTTGGATCGGGTGAAGGCCGAGGCCGGGCCCGAAGAGGTGGAGGCTGACATGCCCCATCAACGAGCGGAGGCGGAGGCCACGATCATTCGCTGTTCCGATGCTGTCCTTGCATCCTGTTCGGTGGAGGCAGCGCAGATCTGCGAGCTCTACGGTGCTGAGCCCGATCGCGTGCGGGTGGTGGCTCCGGGGGTGAACCATGCGATCTTCGGTCCCGGCCATCGCCAGCAGGCACGTCGCGCGATCGGGCTCCCAGAGGACGGCCGGCTCCTGCTATTCGTCGGGCGTATCCAACCGCTCAAGGGTGCGGTGATGGCCGTCGAGGTCCTGGCCGGGCTGTCCCGTTCCTCGCGAGCGTCGTGGTGGCTCGTGGTCGTCGGCGGCCCCAGCGGTCCACGGGGTTACGACACCTATGAAGAGATGCTCCAGGCTGCCGACAGGCTCGGAGTGGGCGAACGGCTCCGTGTCGTCGATCCCCAGCCCCACGAACTGTTGTCCACCTATTACCGTGCAGCAGACGTCTGCATCGTTCCGAGCCGTTCCGAATCGTTCGGCCTCGTGGCGCTCGAGGCCGCGGCCTGTGGGACGCCGGTGGTCGCCTCGGCCGTCGGCGGGCTCACGACGCTCGTCGAACATGGCCGGACAGGGTCCTTGGTGGAGGATCCGATGGCGCACCGATTCACCGAGGAAGTGCTCCGTATCGTCGAGGACCCCTTGCTCGCCGAACGAATGTCGACGAATGCCGTTCTCCGGGCACGAACGTTCACCTGGGGTGGGGCCGCGGACCAGCTCCGTGCGATTCACGATGAACTCGTGGCGGGCCGCCTCGTGGAGTGCTGAAGATGCCGATCAAGCTCTTGATCGTCGGTGGTGGCCGGATCGGGGGAGCGCTCGTCGCCGGTCTCGTCTCATCGAGATGGGCCGAGCCAGCCGAGATCGGGGTGGTAGAGCCCGATGTCGCTCGCCGGAGCGAGCTGGTGGCAAGACATCCGGGACTGGCTGTCGTCGATCAGCCCGATGTCGCGGAGCTGGTCGCTGGTTCCAGCTTCACGGCCGACGAGGGCGGGGCCATCCTGGCCGTCAAGCCCGAGGTTGCAGAGCCTGCGTGCCGTTTCATCGGCACTGCGGGGGTCCGCCGGGTGCTCTCCGTCGTGGCTGGGATGCCGACTGATCGACTCGAGGCCACCTTGCCCGAGGGGTCGGTGGTCGTCCGGGCCATGCCGAACACTGCGGTCCTCGTGGGTGCCGGGATCTCGGCGATTGCGGCAGGGAGCCGGGCACGCTCATTTGACCTGCAATGGGCCGAAGGCATCCTGTCCGCGGTCGGGACCGTCGTGCGGGTTCCGGAACGGCTCCTTCATGCCGTGACGGGTCTGTCTGGCTCAGGGCCGGCATATATCTTTTTGGTGACCGAGGCACTGATCGAAGCGGGTGTGCTCGCTGGCCTACCCAGGGAGACGAGCGAGCTGTTGGTCCTCGAGACCGTGAAAGGATCGGCCAAGTTGCTCGCGGAGACCGGAGCGTCACCTGAAGAGCTGCGGGCTCAGGTGACCTCGCCGGGTGGCACCACGGCAGCCGGCCTCCGGATGCTCGAGGCCAAGGCGATCCGATCTGCCTTCCTCGAAGCCGTCGCTGCCGCGACAGAGCGTTCACGCCAGCTTGCGCTCTGAGGGAGCGCCTGGTCGCGTCGCGGTTCCCCGGGCGAGCCAGCGGTTTAGCCCGTATGGAGCTGCGGTTACAGTTTCTGTGTGAGCGGAGGAGAGGTCCCCGGGAGCGGGGGTCGGGTGCTCGAGCACCCCGAAGGGGGTTCTGGCGCGCTCGAAGGCGCCGAGGTCGACGTGATCCATGCGCACTACCTGACGGTGAGCGAGGTAGCTCGCGCCCTGCGGGTTTCGACCATGACGGTGTATCGCCTCATCAACACCGGCAAGCTCCCTGCCGTCCGGATCGGGCGCTCGTTTCGCCTCCGCGAGGATGACCTCGGTCGTTACCTCGCGCAGCGCCTCACAAAGGCTGGTTGAACGGGCTGTTCGCATCGAGCAGCGACCGCAGCGCCCATCGAGACCGAATGGATCGTCGCGAGCGCAGCCAGTCTGACCTGAACGTCGATTCGGCGGCGAAGGCACCTGGCTCCAGGGTCGACACCGTCTTCTTCCTCTCCGACTACGGCCTTCGTGACGAGTTTGTCGGGGTCGTGCACGCGGTGCTTCGCCGTCTCGCACCACACGTGACCGTCATCGACCTGAGTCATGAGATCCCTCCGTTCGACGTTTTCAGCGGTGCTGAAGCGCTCAGCCGTGCCATTCCGCACCTGGGGCCTGGCGTGGTGCTGGGAATCGTCGATCCGGGCGTCGGGGGGAGCCGGCGTGGCGTGGCGTTCGAGGCAGGGGGTCGGTGGTTCGTAGGCCCGGACAACGGGTTGTTGACCGGGGCCGCAGAACTCGTCGGGGGGATCACGCAGGCCATCGAACTCAGGCCATCCATCGAGCGCCAGTTCGCTGAAGGACCAGGACGAGCGCGTGGTCGGTCCGCAACGTTCGACGGACGGGACGTCTTCGCTCCCGCAGTGGCCGGCCTCTGCAACGGCCTGGAAGCTGGGGATCTCGGAGCCATGATCGATCACTCAAGCTTGGTGCGCCTCCCCGCGCCGCACCTCCGGTGGCGAAGGGGTGTCGACGGGGTCTCGGAGCTCGAAGTCGCCGTCACCTGGATCGATCGGTTCGGTAACGTCCAAGTCGCGGCCGGCCCCCAGGACCTTCCCGGTCGGGTCGTCCCGGTGCAGCTGGTCTCGACCGTCACCGGAACGCTGCAGCTTCGAGCAGTCCGGTCGTTCTCGGAGCTCACTGCTGGTGAGCTGGGACTTTTAGTCGATGCCAACGGTCGTTTCGCGATCGTCTCGCGGGAGGAATCAGCTGCGAAGCGTACGGGGTTGCAGGTGGGGGACATCGTCCGGCTGATCTGGTCGTGATCGGAATACCATCCGCCTCGTGGCTGGCGGTCGGTCAGAGCTGCGCGCACGGCGCATACCCGAAGCGACCGTTCTGCGCCTCCCTGTCTACCAGCGGATCCTCTCCGAGTTGATCCGTGGTGGGCGGAGCATGGTCTCCTCTGACGAGCTGGCTGGGCTTGCTGGCGTCAACGCTGCCAAGGTCCGCAAGGACCTCTCGTTCCTCGGGTCGCTCGGGACACGTGGCTCCGGATACGACGCGAACTTCCTCGTCGCACAGATCGAGCGAGCACTTGGCGCGGACCGGGCGTGGCCGATCATCGTTGTCGGCATCGGAAACCTCGGCCGTGCCCTGGTGAACTCGGCTGGCTTCTCTTCTCACGGCTTCACGGTTGCTGCTGCCTATGACATCGACCCCTCGGTCATCGGCACGCGTGTCGGCCACGTCGTCGTCCGCCACATCAAGGAGCTGGAGCAGCTTCCCGTGGACGGGGATCGAGCGATCGGTGTGGTTGCCACACCAGCGCCGGCGGCACAGGAGGTGGCCGACGCGCTCGTCACCGTCGGCGTGACGGCGATCTTGAACTTCGCGCCGACGGTGCTGTCGGTGCCTCCGACCGTGTGGCTGCGGCATGTCGATCTCTCCATCGAACTCCAGGTGCTCGCCTTCTATCAATCACGGGGGGCAGGCGACCGTGACCACCTCGGTCTCCCATCCCGGTCGCTTCCGTCTCCGCCGGTCTCGCCCCACCAGGCCGACCCGTCTGGGGAAGTCCCCGCGCCGGCGACGCTTCCGTGCGCCGTTGCCTCCCAGTCCCCGCGCCCCACGGCAGTGCCGTCCCCGCGGCGCTCGGCGCCGGGACTTTGACGCCTGCCGAGGGCCGGCGTTCGGGCAATGTGCTCGCGCCTCCCTATGCTTGATCCGTGTCGGTCGTCGTCATCGGCCTCGAGCATCACAGTGCCCCCCTTGCGTTGCTCGAACGGGTGTCCGTGGGCGACCAGGAGTTCCCCAAGGTCCTGGGGCAGTTGCGTGACCGCTCCAACCTGCAGGAGTCAGTCTTGTTGTCGACCTGCTTGCGTGCCGAGGTCTACGCGGTGGTTGACCGGTTCCACGAGGCTGTCACCGAGGTTGAGGAGCTCTTTGCCGAACGTGCGGGCATGGCCGTCGAAGAGCTCGAGCCGTTCATGCAGATTCGCTACGACGACGATGTCGCGCACCATCTTTTCTCGGTGGCCGCAGGCCTCGAGTCGGCGGTGCTTGGGGAGCCCGAGGTGCTGGGACAAGTCCGGCGTGCTGCTGAGCGCGCGCATCGAGAGCACACGAGCGGGCCGGTGCTGAGTGAGCTGTTCCGCCAAGCTGTGCGCGCGGGGCGTCGAGTTCGTTCCGAGACAGCGATCAGCAGGGGGAGCACGTCGTTCGCACACGCCGCGGTCGAGATGGCTGCACGGAGGCGTGCGGCCGGGCTCGCGGGAGCAACCGCGGTCGTACTCGGCGCCGGGGAGGTCGGCAGCGGGGTGGTCGGAGCGCTGGCGAAGCTGCCGGCTGGTTCAGCGCCGGAGCGGGTCGTCATCGTCAGCCGGACCATGGAGCGGGCGAACCAGCTCATGGAGACGGCCACGGCGACCACGGGTACCTCCACAACGCTTCAAGCCGCTCCGCTCGGCGCGTTGAGGGAGCTGTTGACCGGCGCAGATCTGTTGTTCACCGCAGTCGAGGCAGATCGGGCGATCGTGACCGAGGCTCATCTCCCTCTGAGCGGACGTCGCGAGGATCGGCCGTTGCTTGTCGTCGACCTCGGGATGCCTCGAAATGTCGATCGCTGCGTGGATGAGCATCCTGGTGTCCTGCTTTTCGACATGGACGACCTGCGATCCGCCGTCGAGGATGTTATGGCGGAGCGCCACGGAGAAGTGGACGAGGCCAGGGCCATCGTGGCGGCAGAGCTCGCGGAGTACCAGGCCACCAGTCGGGCGCGTGCGGTTACGCCGGTGATCGTCGCACTGCGTTCCCGCCTCGAGGGGATCCGCGCGGCCGAACTGGCTCGGCGCCGCGCACAGTTCGAGTCGATATCAGACCAGGAGTGGTCGCGCGTGGAGAGCGCGACACAGGCAATGATGGCGAAGTTCCTCCACGAACCCACCATGATGCTGAAAGAGACGGCAGGGACCCCGCGAGGGGAGCGGTTGGTCGAGGCGCTGCGCGTCCTGTTCGATCTCTGATGCCGGTCGTGCGCTTGGCGACCAGGGGATCACCTTTGGCGCGGGCGCAGGCGGAGGCGGTCGGGGCGTTGTTGTGCGGGCTGCGGCCCGACCTCGATGTCGAACTGGTGGTTGTTCGGACGCGGGGGGACCGACTCGCCTCGAGGCCCCTGTCGGAGATCGGGGGCCAAGGGGTGTTCGCGAAGGAGGTCCAACGCACGGTCGTCGAAGGAGAGGCTGATGTTGCGGTACATTCCGCCAAGGACCTCCCGCCCCAACAGGTAGATCGCCTCGTGCTGGCGGCGTTTCCGCCGCGTGAGGACCCACGAGACGCCCTCGTTGGTGTACGCCTCCGGGATCTCAGTCCCGGTGCGAAGATCGCGACGGGCTCGCCGAGACGTCGTGCACAGCTGGCGAACCTTCGACCGGACCTCACCTTCGTGGAGGCAAGGGGCAACATCGCAACACGCCTCGCCATGGTCGAGCACGGGTTGGCTGATGCCGTGGTGGTCGCCGCCTGCGCCACGGATCGGCTGGGAATTTCCGATCGGCTGGCTGAGCGCATGGCACCGTCGGTGATGCTCCCTCAGGTTGGCCAGGGGGCTCTGGCAGTTGAATGTCGCGGTGATGATGAAGGCTTGCGCACGCTCCTTGCGGAGATCGACCACGAGCCGAGCCGCCGTGCCGTCATCGCCGAGCGATCGATGCTTGCCACGATGGGGGCCTCGTGTTCGGTGCCCGTTGGCGGTTGGGCGCAGGTCGAAGGAGCGGATTGCCAAGTTCACCTCCGAGGGTTGATGGCGAGTGCCGATGGGCGGGTCCTCCTGCATGCCGAGGCCTGGGGGGACAATCCTGAGGCGGTTGGACGCGAGGTGGCCGACCGCCTCTTGGTCGACTGCGGGGGTCGTGCGCTCGAAGGATGACCGTCTATCTCGTTGGCGCTGGCCCCGGTGATCCGGGGCTGTTGACTCGTCGGGGTGCCGAGCTGCTGGCGCAAGCCGACGTGGTCGTGCACGACCGGTTGATCGACCCCTCCCTCCTGGCGCTGGTGAAGCCGGATGCACTCGTCGTGGACGTCGGGAAACGGCCCGCCGCGAGCTCGGAGCGGGCCTTCAGCGGCGAGCGACGCCAAACGGAGATCAATGCCTTGTTGATCGAGCACGGCCGCGCCGGGCGCACCGTGGTCCGCTTGAAGGGCGGTGACCCGTTCGTGTTCGGGCGTGGAGGAGAAGAGGCCGAAGCGCTCCACCGAGCCGGGATCCCATGGGACATCGTTCCTGGGGTGAGCTCCGCCTTTGCCGTCCCTGCGGTCGCCGGGATTCCGGTGACCCATCGTGGGGTGTCGACTTCGGTGACGGTGGTGACCGGCCACGTCGGCGATCCCACTGCCGACGGGGGGGTCGACTGGGACGCGATCGGGCGTGCGGGGGGCACGCTCGTCATCTTGATGGGGATGGCTACCCGAGCCGAGATCGCCGAGCGGCTGCAAGCCGCAGGTCGGTCCCCGAGTACGCCGGTGGCGGTCATCGAGTGGGGCACGACGCGGTCGCAACGGATCGAGCGCACCACTCTCGATCGCCTCGGTGGGGTCGCGCTTGGTTCGCCCGCGGTGATCGTGGTCGGTCCGGTCAGTGATTTGCCGTTCCGCCCGACGCTTCCAGAGGCGGCGGGGCCACTTTCGGGTTGGACCGTCGTGGTGACGCGAGCTCCCCACCAGGCAGGGTCCTTGAGCGCGGCCCTCAAGGAAGCCGGAGCCACGGTGGTGGAGCTCCCAGTCATTGACATCGCACCGCCCGATGACGGGGGTGTCGCATTGGCGGATGCAGCAAGCCGCGCCAGGGAGTACGACTGGCTGGCGTTCACCTCGACGAACGCTGTTCGGGCCTTCATGGGGGTGCTGACAGACGTGCGGCTCCTTGCCGGAGTGAAGCTCGCCGCGGTCGGTGCGGCGACCGAGGCAGAGCTCGCCTCTCGGGGATTGCGCGCCGATCTGGTCGCAGGTCGTGGTCGCGTAGGTGACTCGACTGCTGCCGGTCTGGCCGAGGCCTTCCCGGCCGCGCCCGTCGGCGGACGCGTGCTGTTCCCACGGTCGTCGCTAGCGAGGGAAGATCTTTCAGTTGCCCTGCGCGCCAAGGGCTGGGTGGTTGACGAGGTGGAGGCCTACCGGACGGTCGACGCGGCGCCTCCTGCTGGTCCGGTGCTCGATGTGGTCTTGCGCGCGGACGCGGTGACCTTCACCTCCCCGTCGACGGTGCAGGCGTTCGTCCGGATGACCCAAGGATGCACCCCGTTGGTCCGACCGATGGTCGTTTGCATCGGTCCGGTCACGGCTCGCGCAGCACGCCAAGCCGGCCTCGAAGTCGACGTGGAGTCCTCCGACCCCTCTGCGGCTGCGATGGTTCGAGGACTGATCGAGCGACGAGCGAAGCGCTCCGGTCGGTAGGGGTGTGAGCCCCGTCGCCGGGGCTCGGGCTTGGCGACGCTCGGCTCACCGGAAGACTCGGTCCGCTGTGACAGTGGGTCGTGGTCGGGCAACCCCATAGGCTTGGGTCGTGCCGGTCGGCCGTGTCGACGCGATCAATGGGTTCCCGGAGCGGCGTCTGCGGCGTCTGCGGCGGACCCCGGCGCTGAGACGGCTCGTTGCCGAGACGCGCGTCAGCGTCGACGACCTGGTGGCACCCCTCTTTGTGGCAGAAGGGATCGATGAACCCCGCCCCATCGCTTCGTTGCCCGGGCACTGTCAGCACACCCTTGGCTCGCTCGTAGTCGAGGCCAAGCGGCTGTGTGCCCTGGGGGTCCCGGCAGTCGTGCTCTTCGGCGTGCCCGATCCCGCCAGCAAGGACGCGGTCGGATCCGCCGCGTGGGACCCCGACGGAGTGGTCCAGCGGGCGCTTGGCGAACTGCGGGCCGCGCTCGGTCAGGATTTGGTGCTGATGACCGACCTCTGCCTCGACGAGTACACCGATCACGGCCACTGTGGAGTGCTGCGAACGGACGGCGCCGTAGACAACGACTCGACGCTCGAGCTCTACCAGCGAGTGGCGCTCGTGCAGGCTGAAGCCGGAGCTGACGTGGTCGCGCCGAGCGGCATGATGGACGGGCAGGTGGCGGCCATCCGAGAGGCCCTCGATGCCCACGGCTGGACCGAGACGGCCATTCTCGCCTATGCCGCGAAATTCGCCTCTTCCTTGTATGGGCCGTTCCGTGACGCGGTTCACGTGAGGATCGCCGGAGAAGGTGACCGGCGTGGGTACCAGCAGGACCCTGCGAATCGTCGCGAGGCTTTGGAGGAGATCGCCCTGGACGTCGCGGAGGGCGCAGACATGGTGATGGTCAAACCCGCGCTCACGAACCTCGATGTGATCGCCGAGGCACGCGCGACCCAGCGTGTGCCCATCGCGGCATACCAGGTGAGCGGTGAGTACGCGATGATCAAGGCCGCTGGCGAACGTGGCTGGATCGATCATCAGGCCGCGGCCCTCGAATCGCTCACGGCGATCAAGCGTGCCGGTGCCGACTTCGTGCTCACGTACTTTGCCGGAGAGCTCGCAGAGCAGCTCGCGGCGTGAGTGCCGACGGCACCGACCGTGATGGAGTGAGAACGGTGGCGAGGTGAACGACGCGACGACGAATTCCGGATGGTTTGAGCGCGCAACCAAGGTGATCCCTGGTGGCGTCAACTCACCCGTTCGATCGTTCTCTGCCGTCGGCGGGGTCCCGTTCACCGTGACGCACGGAACTGGCCCGTGGGTCTTCGACGTCGAGGGCAGACGCTACCTCGACCTCGTGCAGTCCTATGGCGCCGTGCTGTTGGGCCATGCCCATCCGCTGGTCACGGAGGCCCTCCAAAAGGCCGTGGCGCGGGGAACGAGCTTCGGCATGCCGACGGTGGGAGAAGTGCAGCTGGCCGAGGCGATCTGTGCGCGAGTCCCGGGGTGCGAGCAAGTGCGCCTGGTCTCCTCCGGTACCGAGGCTGTGATGACCGCGATCCGTCTTGCCCGGGGAGTGACCGGCCGAGACCGTCTGGTGAAGTTCGACGGCTGTTACCACGGCCACTCCGACGGGCTGCTGGCCGGCGGCGGCAGCGGCGTGGCGACCCTTGGCTTGCCCGGTTCTGCGGGTGTGCCACGCGGCACCGTCGCCGATACGGAAGTGGTTCCGTACAACGTCGTTCCCGAGATCGGCTCGGAGGTTGCGTGCGTGATCGTCGAGCCCGTCGCGGCCAACATGAACCTGGTGCCGCCGAAGCCGGGTTTTCTCGCCGGCCTCCGGCGAGCGTGTGACGAAGCAGGCGCGCTGCTGATCTTCGATGAGGTGATCACCGGGTTTCGCGTCGGGAGTGGTGGTGTGTCCACGGCCTCCGGGGTGACGCCCGACCTTTGGTGCTTCGGCAAGGTCATCGGCGGTGGGCTCCCGGTCGGTGCCATCGGTGGTCGTAGAGAAGTGCTCTCCAACCTCGCTCCAAGCGGGCCCGTGTACCAGGCGGGCACCTTGTCGGGCAATCCGCTTGCGACTGCGGCCGGCAAAGCAGTGCTCGACCATGTCGGCGATGGCGACTACGCCCGGCTGTCGGCGGCGGCGGCGACCTTCGGGCGGGATCTGGAGACGTCGATCGGTGCTGCCGGGCTCCCTGCTCGCGTTAGCTGCTTCGGACCGCTGGTGGGTTTGCTGATCGGTTCGCCTGGCAGAGACGTCGCAGAACCGGTCGATTACGAGACGGTGCGCTCAGTCACCCGCGCGGACGCCTATCGGACCTTCTTCCATGCCATGCTGCGCCGCGGGGTCGTTCTTCCGCCCGGGCCCTACGAGGTCCTCTTCCCTGGGTTCGCGCATGGCCCCGACGAGCTCGCCTTGGTCGTTTCGGCTGCGGGGGAGGCAGCAGCAGAAGTCGTCGCCGGGTGGTCGGGCGCACCACCACCTGGACGCTGAAGCGCGACAGGGCATCTTCCCAAGCCGAGCCGCCTGACCTCGGTGGTCAGGCGTGCGAGCGCTCCGTCTTTGTACTTGGCCGCGGCAACCATGCCCCGGTAGGTGCGCTCTGCAGCCCCGCCTGGTCCCGGCAGCATGAGATTGCCCATGATCCGGAGCAGCTCGCTCATGAACCACTTCGAGTGAATCGTGGTGCCGACCGAGGCTCGCATCGTCCGGGGGTGGCTGATCAGCCGAACGAACGCGCGCGCCACCCGGTAGTAGTCGCCGTAGGCCTCGTTGAGGTCCCGCTCGTAGCACGCCAGCGCCGCCGGGTTCGACCCCTCGAGCGCGGCATGGACCGCGGCGGCGGCAAGACGACCGGACTCGTATCCGTAGGCGATGCCCTCGCCGTTGAAAGGATTGATCAATCCTGCAGCGTCCCCGACGACCAGGGTATTCGGGCCGATCCGGGGTCCGACGGCCAGCCCCATGGGCAGTCGCCCACCAGTGGGTGGAGCGCACATCGACTGGCGAGTGATGCCCCAGGAGCGGGGGGCCCAGTCGATGAAGGCATCCATCAGCTTGCTTGTGTTCGCTCCCTTCCACCGTCGTTCGGTGGAGAGCAACCCGACGCCGACATTGACCCGGCCGTCCCCGAGCGGGAAGACCCATCCGTACCCCGGCACCACCTTCCCGGTGCCGTCGCGAATGTCGAGATGGGACTCGATCCACGGATCGTCGTGGCGATCGGAGTAAAAGTACCCGCGCAGCGCCATGCCCTGGGGATACGCCCGGTTCCTCGTCGTGCCCAGCGCGCGGCCGAAGCGTGAGTTCGCGCCGTCGGCCACGACGACGTAACGCGCTCGAAGGTCGCGGAGCCCACCACTTGGTGCGGTCCGAACTCGTGCGCCGGCGCAGCCCGCCAGGCTGTGCCGGCTCGCACCCGCCTGGCCGTCGTCTCCCGGCGTGGGGTCGAGGGGCTCGAGTGCCTCGGTGCCCTCGAAGATGGTCGCACCAGCCTTGGCTGCGTGCTCGGCGACGAGCGCATCGAGGTCGTGCCTGGTGATGGTGTAGCCATATTCGGGAAAATCGGGGTGGCGGGGCCACGGGAGCTCCAGCATGCTCCCGAAGGCACACGCTCGGAGCCCCAGGTAGCGGTGTGCGCCGCTCAGCGCGTCGCCCAGGCCCATGTCGAGCAGCTGGCGCACCGAACGGGGGGTGAGGCCGTCCCCGCACGTCTTTGCCCTCGGGAAATGCTTCTTCTCGACGACCGCGACGTCCCAGCCCGCGCTGGCCAGCCAATAGGCGGTCGCAGAACCTGCTGGACCGCCCCCGATAACCAGCGCGTCGTACAGACGGTTGGAAGCGCTACGACCGCCGGTGCTCGCCACGAGGCTCGATCGTAGGGCTTCGCGACGCGGGGAGGATCGTCCGCCCCGAGGACCCCGGCGGGCTGACCCACTCGAGCAGCACGGCGCCGCCATGGGAGCGAGTGCTTTAGGCCGATCGGCGAGTGCCGGGGTGCAGGCAGATTCCCGATGTGCCTTCGGAAACACCTCCGTGGTAAACCGGGAAACGATGGCACAGTATCTGGCGATCTTCGTCTTGCTGGCCCTCGGCATCGTCTTCGGAGCGGCTTCGTTGGTGGCTTCGGCCTTGCTCGCCCCGAGGAAGCAGCCGTCGGCAGCGAAGCTGGCGCCGTACGAGTGCGGGATCATCCCCAGCCGCGAGCCGCCCCAGCGTTTCCCGGTTCGCTTCTACCTCATCGCGATGATCTTCATCATCTTCGATATCGAGATCGTGTTCCTCTACCCCTTTGCGGTGATCCTCCATCAGTTGCGCACCTTCGGCCTCGTCGAGGTCCTGGTGTTCGCGGCAGTGGTGTTGGTGGCGTTCTTGTACCTGGTGAGCAATGGGGCCCTGAGCTGGGGGCCGCCGAAGCGGCTCGTCGAGGGAATGGGGTCGCGGACCTCAGAGACCACGATCGAGCGCGTGGGTGCGGGGGCCTCGTCGTCCGATCGCGCTGCGTGACGCCGGAGGAGTCGACATGGGCCTCGAAGACCTTCAGCACAATTTCCTCACCGGAAGACTCGAAGACCTCGTCAAGTGGGCGCGCCGGAACAGCGTGTGGCCGGCGACGTTCGGCCTGGCGTGCTGCGCGATCGAGATGATGTCGGTCGGTGCCGCCGACTTCGACATCAGTAGGCTGGGCATGGAAGTCTTCCGTGCCTCCCCGCGCCAGGCGGACCTGATGATCGTGGCAGGTCGTGTCTCCCAGAAGATGGCGCCGGTCCTTCGCCAGGTGTATGACCAGATGATGGAGCCCAAATGGGTCATCTCCATGGGGGTGTGCGCCTCGACCGGCGGCATGTTCAACAACTATGCGATCGTGCAGGGCGTCGACCAGATCGTTCCCGTCGACGTGTACGCTCCCGGCTGCCCACCCTCCCCGGAGACCCTGCTGCACGCCATCCTCACGCTCCATGAGAAGATCCGGACCGGAGAGCTCACCCGGCGGCGTCGGACCGAGGTGCCCAGCGACGCGGCACCCGAGACAGACAATGGCTGGGTGCCGGAGCCTCGCCATCCATTGCGAGTTTCCACGCCTCTATGAGCTCGGCGAGTTCGGGGAACATGGTCGGCGCGGAGGGTCCGATCGCGGTAGCCCATACCACCGGCTCGGACGGTACGGACGTTGCACACCCCACACGTGAGCAGTACCACGCCCTTGTTGCCCAGTACCGGGCGGATGGCTTCGAGACCTGCGCTGATCTCTGTGGTGTCGACTACCTCACGCATCCCGGACGCAGCGGTCTTCCCGAGGGCATCAAGCCGGAGCGCTTCGAGGTCGTTGTCAATCTCCTCTCCCTCCAGCTGCGTCGGAGAGTGCGCGTCCGGGTACAGGTTCCCGAAGACGATCCGGTCGTCGACTCGTTGATCGACCTCTACCCGGGGACCGATGCCATGGAGCGCGAGGTATTTGACCTGTTCGGGATTCGTTTCTCAGGACACCCGGACTTGACCCGGATCCTGATGCCTGAGGATTGGGAAGGTCACCCGCTCCGAAAGGATTACGGCGTCGGCCGCGTGCCGGTGCAGTTCAAGGAAGCGCCGGGGCCCCGATGAACGAGCGTCGTGAGCCGCAAGGCCCAACGAGGTTAGTGGCGAGCCCTGCGCGGCTGCATCGGGTGGCCGACGTTGCGGAGACTTCGGAGGGCGCGCAGGAACTTGCCCCCGGGAGCCCAGAGGCGTTCCTGCGAGTCGGGGAGGCAGCGGTCGGCGAGCTCGGCACCGGGGCGGTGGGCAGGACCGGTCAGATCGACCTGGAGCGCCCTGACGACGAGACGATGATCATCAACATGGGTCCGCAGCACCCATCGACTCATGGGGTGTTGCGCCTCATGCTCGAGCTCGACGGCGAGGTCGTGCTCCGAAGCAAGCCGGTGATCGGTTATCTCCACACCGGCATGGAGAAGACCGGCGAGGAGCTCACCTACGTCCAAGGCGCCACGAACGTGACGCGCATGGACTATCTGTCGCCACTGAACAACGAGCTCGTCTTCTCCCTGGCGACCGAGGCGCTCCTCGGCATCGAACTACCCGAACGTGCGACGTGGATCCGCATGCTCATGTCCGAGCTCAATCGCATCTCCTCGCACGTGATGTGGCTGGCGACCAACGGCATGGACCTGGGGTCGACTTCGATGATGATCTACGGTTTCCGGGAGCGCGAGATGGTGCTCGCGTTCTTCGAGAAGACCACCGGCCTGCGCATGAACCACAACTACATCCGTCCCGGCGGCGTTGCCGCGGACCTGCCGGATGGATGGGAGGACGACGTGACGGTGATCTGCGACACGATCGAGGCGCGGACCTACGAGTACGACGAGTTGCTCACGGGTCAACCCATCTTCAGGGAGCGGACGATCGGGGTCGGTGCCATTAGCGCAGCGGATGCGCTGGCGCTCTCGGCGACCGGACCGATCCTGCGTTCGACTGGCGTCGCCTGGGATCTTCGCCGCGACATGCCGTATCTCGCCTACGACCAGGTTGATTTCGACGTGATCATTGGAACCTACGGTGACAACTTCGATCGATATGCGATCCGCCTCAACGAGATCCGCGAATCGATCAAGATCGTCCGACAGATCGTCGAGAAGATGCCCGGGGGCGATTACCGGGTGCAGGATCCGAAGGTGACGCCGCCGCCGCGTGCACGCATCGATGAGTCAATGGAGGCCCTGATCCATCACTTCAAGGTGTTCACCGAGGGTTTCAGGGTCCCTGAAGGCGAGGTCTACACGGCGATCGAGTCACCGCGGGGCGAGCTCGGGTGCTACCTCGTCTCCGACGGGACTTCCAAGCCCTATCGGTTGCACATCCGGGCTCCGAGCTTCGTCAACCTCCAATCGTTGCCCGTGCTGCTTCGTGGTGGCCTCGTTGCCGATGCGGTCGCCACGATTTCCTCGGTGGACCCTGTGATGGGCGAGGTGGATCGGTGAGCTACTTCACGCCGGATCGGCGAGCACAGGCAGAAGAACTGTTGTCGCTCTACCCAAAGGCACGCTCCGCCCTGGTGCCGCTCTGTCATCTCGCCCAGGAGCAGGACGGATGGCTGCGGCCGGAGGCGATGGAAGAAATTGCTGGGCTCGTTGGCGTCACACCCGCAGAGGTCCGTGGGACGGCGACCTTCTACGACATGCTGCACACCGAGCCGGTCGGCACCTACCTGATCGCCATCTGCACCAACATTGCCTGCCTCCTCGATGGGGCGCAGGAGCTCCTCGAACATGCAGAAGAGCTGCTCGGTGTGCGAGCGGGCGGCACGACGGAAGATGGCCGGTTCAGCCTGGAGGAGGCGGAATGCCTCGCGGATTGTGACCATGCCCCCTGCGTGCAGGTCAATCATCGATTCGTTCGTGCACAGACCCCGGAGGCATTCGACCAGCTGGTCGACGACCTGGTGGCGGGCCGGGTTCAAGAGACGATTCCGCCTCATGGGACGCTGTGCCGAGTCCGCCGCGACGGGGGCTTGCGGGTCGATCGACAACAGATCGCCGCCGAGCGAGCCGCTGCTCGTGCCGCGAAGGCGTCACGCGCCGCGGCGGCTGACGAGGCGAAGCCGTCCTCTGGAGGGTCCTCGTGATGGACGCGTCCGAGGCCTCCGGCGTGCCGCGCATCGTCACCGCCGGCTTTGACGACCCCGAGTCGTACACGATCGAGCGATATCTCGCACGTGGTGGGTACCAGGGGCTCCGCAAGGCCCTTGGGATGGACCCCGAGGCCGTTGTGGCCGAGGTTGACCGCGCCAGCTTGCTCGGGCGCGGTGGCGCCGGGTTCCCAGCGGGTCGCAAGTGGTCGATGCTCCGACCGGATCCGGTGACCTACCTGGTGGTCAATGGTGACGAGAGCGAACCGGCTACCTTCAAGGACCACGCGCTGATCGAGCGGAACCCCCACCAGATCATCGAGGGCACGCTCATCGCGTCCTACGCAGTTCAAGCGTCCCAGGCGTTCATCTACGTCCGCGGTGAATTCGCCCTCGGGCTTGAGCGGATGCAGACGGCACTGAACGAAGCGTACGCGTACGGGGCCGTTGGCCGGGACATCTTCGGCTCGGGGTTCTCCATCGACATCGTCGTCCACCCGGGTGCCGGTGCCTACATCTGCGGCGAGGAAACCGCCTTGTTGGAGTCGCTCGAGGGTAAGCGTGGGTTTCCGAGGATCAAGCCGCCGTACTTCCCTGCCGCCATCGGTCTCTACGGGCAGCCCACAGTCGTCAACAACGTCGAGACGATGGCGAACCTCCCTTGGATCGTCCTGCACGGTGGAGCGGCGTTTGCCTCCCTGGGGGCTGGTCGTTCCACAGGAACGCGGATGTTCGCCCTTTCCGGACACGTTCGCCGACCGGGCGTCTACGAGGTCGAGATGGTCAAGACCACATTCCGGGACCTCATCTTCTCGGAACAACTCGGACAAGGGTTGCGCGAGGGGCGGACGGTCAAGGCCTTCGTTCCTGGCGGCGTGTCTGCGCCGTGGTTCGGTCCGGAGCAGTTGGATCTTCCGCTTGGTCAAGACGAGGTCGGGGCGGCCGGGTCGATGCTGGGGTCCGGGTCGGTGGTCGTGATGGACTCCTCGACCTGCGCGGTGCGGGCGGCATGGCGGATCACGAAGTTCTTCTTCCGGGAGTCCTGTGGTCAGTGCACTCCGTGCCGTGAGGGCTCGGGGTGGCTCGAGCGGATCCTCTATCGGATCGAGCATGGTCGCGGGAGGGAGGAGGACCTCGAGCAGTTGCTGGACATCTGTGACAACATCGCTCCCGGCTTGACCTGGCCGCCACAGATGACCACCATCTGCGTGCTCGGGCCGTCGATTCCTTCCTCGATTCACTCAGCCATTTCGATGTTTCGCGACGAATTCCTCCTGCACGTGAAAGAAGGCGCCTGTCCGATGAGTGGTGGGTCTCATGGCTGACCACGTTCCAGCGTCGAGCACGACCAGTCCTGCGCCGACCGGATCACCCGATGAGGTCGGCTATGCGAACGAGCCAAGGATCCCCTTCGTGCTCGACGGGCGTTCCGTCACGGCTCGCCCCGGTGAGGTGCTCATCGCCGCGGCCGAGCGTGCAGGTGTTTTCATCCCACGCTTCTGCTACCACCCTCGCATGAAGCCGGTGGGCATGTGTCGGATGTGCCTGGTCGAAGTCGCATCTCCCAGGGGTCCCGCATTGCAGCCTTCCTGCTTCATTCCGGTGACCGAGGGGATGGAGGTGGTGACCACTTCGGAGCGGGTGAAAAAGGCCCAGGACGGGGTCCACGAGTTCCTCCTCATCAACCACCCTCTGGATTGTCCCGTCTGCGACAAAGGCGGCGAGTGCCCGCTCCAGGACCAGACGCTGGCGTACGGGCCGGGCGAGAGCCGCTTTGTCGAGGAGAAACGGCATTTCGAGAAGCCCATCGCGCTGTCGAATTTGGTGCTTCTCGACCGAGAACGCTGCATCCAGTGCGGTCGTTGCACCCGTTTCGCCGAGGAGATCGCCGGAGAGGCCCAGATCGATTTCGCTGGCAGAGGAGAGCGGTTGGAGGTGGCGAAGTTCCCTACGACCTCCTTCTCGTCGTATTTCAGCGGAAATACGGTCCAGATCTGCCCGGTCGGTGCTCTCACCGCGACCCCGTATCGCTTCACCGCACGCCCATGGGACCTCGACCAGGTCGAGTCGACCTGCACCACCTGCGCGTTGGGATGTCGAGTGGCCGTCCAGTCCTCGGCGAACCGCCTCACGCGCCTGTTGGGCATCGACGTCGACCCAGTGAACCAGAGCTGGCTCTGCGACAAGGGTCGTTATGTCTTCGAGTCGGTCAACGGCGACGAGGCCCTGGTCCCAGGGGCGGCGTTCGCTGGGGAGGCGAGACCAGCCGGGCGGGGCGCCACCGTTCGGCTCACCCAGCCGCTGGTGCGCACACACGGCGAGCTGGTGCCCGCGAGTTGGGGAGAAGCGCTGGGCGCGGCGGCGGACGGTCTCCGGCGTGTCCGGGCCGTCGGCGGGCCGGAGGCGGTCGCGGTCCTCGGCGGGGCTCGGTTGACCAACGAGGGCGCGTACGCCTGGGCGAAGCTCGCCAAGGGGGTGATCGGGACAGACTCAGTGGACGCCCAGCTCGGTGACGGGTTGCCTGCGGAGCTGGTGCTCTCTCTCCCGCGTGCGACGATCGACGAAGCCTGTCGAGCCAAGGTCCTCGTCACGCTGACCGGCGATGTGCGAGAAGAGCTGCCCGTCCTGTTCCTCCGCGTGCGCCAGGCAGTTCTTTCCGGGGCGACTCGCCTCGTCGAGCTCACCTACCAGACGACCTCGCTCACGCCGTACGCGGCTGCGTCGCTTTTGATGCGCTCGGGCGATGCCCCCGGCCTTGCCCGCTTGCTCGTCGGTGGATCGGCGATTGCCTCCGGCGCTCCCTTCCACCCCGACGGGCCCCCATGGTCTCCGGCGCAGCTCGCCACTGCTCGAGATCTCCTCGCCGAGACACCGGAGGGCGCCGGGGTCGTGGTCCTGGTGGGGCGCCCCTCGCTTGCAGAAGACGCATCGTTGGTCGCCGAGGCGGTCGAGGTGCTGGCGAACGCGTGGCCTGCGGCGCGGTTCTTGCCGACGTTGCGCCGAGGGAACGTCCACGGCGCACTCGACATGGGCTTCGCTCCGGGCCTGCTCCCGGGGCGTGTCTCGCTCGAGGAGGGCCGAGCGTGGTTCCGTCGTTTCTGGCCGACGGTTCCTGAACGCACAGGACGCTCGGGTGCGGCCGTTCTGGCTTCGTTGGCGGGGGATCTCGAGGATCCCGACGGTGCAAGCGATCAGCGAGAGGCCCCAAAGGGGCCGCCCATCGGCGCGCTGGTGTTGCTCGGTGCCGATCCGGTGGGAGACTTTCCGGACCGCCAACTCGCCGAACGGGCCCTTGCTGCTGCAGAGTTCGTGGTCGTGGTGGGCGGTCACCCCTCTGCTTCACTGCATCACGCTGACGTCGTGCTCCCTGCTGCCGTGGCCCACGAGCGGCCAGGGACGACGACGAACGTCGAGGGGCGGGTCAGCAGGCTCGGCCAGAAACTGGTCGCGCCGGGCCTCGCGTGGCCCGACTGGATGATCGCGGCGGAGCTCGCCGCTTCCCTCGGGGCGGACCTGGGGTTCACCAGTGCTTCAGCGGTTCTCGAGGAGATCGGCCGTGTTGCGCCCTCGTATCGAGGGATCGACGCCGCAATCGAGGAAGGCACGCACCGCGATGGGGTCATCGTTCCGCTCGTTGGTCGCGGTGTCGAGCGCTTCGAACCGATCGACCCGATCGCGACGCCCGGCGTCGAGTCGGTCGAGCGCCAGGGCGCCCCGCCTCGCGTGGGCTCGGCTCGCATCGGGGCGTGGGTGGTTCCTGTCAGCGTCGAGGGGAGCGGTGAGGGCGTGCCAAGGCTGCTCTCCTGGCCCTCGTATGTGGCGAAGCGCACGTCGACGCGACCGACGCACGTCTCGCCGCCGGACGCGTACACGCTCCGGCTCGTCTCGGGCCGCCGTCTCTACGATCGTGGCAGCGCGGTACTGGGATCTCCCTCACTCGTCCCCCTTGTCCCCAAGGCGCCAGCGCGAATCAACCCGCACGACTTGGACCGCTTCGGGATTGACGACGGCGATGCCGTTCGGGTTCGGTCATCTCGGGGTTCGCTCGTCATGCGGGCGGAGGCTGACCCCAACGTGGCGCGAGGAACCGTCGTCATCGACTTCAATCTCACCGTCGCCGTTCCTGACCATCGCGACGCGCCGGGCCGCGAGGCTCTGCGCCGCGAGACGACCGCCGAGAAGGATCGCCGCGGCACAGAACGCCCCGAGGATGCTCAACGAGAACTCGGCGCTTCCGTGCTGATCGATGCGATGGCCCCCGTGACCGACATCCGCCTGGAGTCATTATGAGCGTCCTCGGATCGTTCGCCGGATCCTCGTCGACCCTTGTTGGTGGACTGCCGTCCAGCTTGGCCGTGGACCCGCTCTTTTCCCGTGGGGTGCATTGGCAAGAGGTCGTCATCGTCATCATCCGGGTCCTCGTCGCCTTCGGGGTGCTGTTGGGATCGGTTGTGATGATGATCTGGTTCGAGCGCAAGCTGATCTCGGACATGCAGAGCCGGATCGGACCGAACCGGGCTGGACCGTGGGGCCTTCTGCAGACCCTGGCCGACGGCATCAAACTGTTCTTCAAGGAGGACTTGGTTCCGAACCGGTCCGATCGATTCGTCTTCAAACTGGCGCCCTACCTCACCTTGGTACCGGCACTACTCATCTTCAGTGTGGTGCCGGTCGGTGGCGTCGTCACGGTTGCCGGTCATACCTTCGAGCTCCAAGTCGCTGACCCGCCGATGGGGATCCTCGTGGTGCTTGCGATGTCCTCGATCTCCGTGTACGGCGTGATGCTCGCCGGATGGGCATCCGGTTCGAAATATCCGCTGATCGGATCGGTGCGCGCCTCGGCGCAGATGATCTCCTACGAGGCTGCGCTCGGGCTCACAGTGATCGCAGTGGTGATCGTCAGCGGATCGTTGTCGACGCGGGCGATCGTGGCGCACCAGGCACCGGCCTTCTGGGACTGGAACGTGCTGCGCTTGGGGGTGGTTCCGTTCCTCATCTTCGTCGTGGCGATCACCGCCGAGATGAACCGCCCGCCCTTCGACCTGGTCGAAGCGGAGAGCGAGCTCGTGGGTGGCTTCAACACCGAGTACTCCTCGATCCGCTTCGCGCTCTTCTACCTCGCCGAGTTCATGGGGGTGATCACCATGTCCGGGGTCATGGTGACGCTGTTCTTCGGCGGTCCTGACGGACCAATCCCGCGGTTCATCCCCACTTCGGACCTGTGGTTCCCCTCCGTGTGGTTCCTGGCCAAGGTCTTCGTCTTCCTCTTCTTCTACGTATGGGTGCGCGCAGCGCTCCCACGACTGCGCTACGACCAGCTGATGGATGTGGGGTGGAAGGCCTTGATCCCGCTGTCTTTGGCTTGGCTCCTTGATGTCGGCGCCGTCATCGTCTGGGGTTGGTGGGCGTTGGTCGTGATCGCCGTGGAGATCGCCCTGGGAGGCGTCCTGTGGCGGGCATTCGTGGTAGGGAGCCGGCGCAGCGAGGTCGCAGCGATCTACCCGCCAATTGCCTCCCGAATGCTCACCGTTGTGCCAGAGCCCACCGCCGAGGAGGAGCAGGAATGACCCTCGTCGACCAGGTGACACGCGTTGGGGCACAGGTCCGCAGTCAGCTGCGGTTCTTCCTCGGGTTCAAGCTCACCTTCGAGCACCTGGGTCGGCCGCGAGTGACCCGCCAGTATCCCGACGAGAAGCGACCGAAGCCCCCGCGGCTTCACGGTCGCCACGTTCTCGGCCGCTACGAAGACGGCATGGAGAAGTGCATCGGATGCGAGCTGTGTGCGGGCGTCTGTCCCGCCGACTGCATCTATGTCCGAGGGCTCGACAACCCGCCGGACCACCCGGTGTCCCCTGGCGAGCGCTACGGCTACGTCTACGAGATCAACTATCTCCGATGCATCCACTGCGACCTGTGCGTCGAGGCGTGCCCGACGGAGGCGATCACCGAGTCCAAGCTCTTCGAGTTCTCCTTCACCAATCGAGCAGACGCCATCTACACCAAGAACGAGCTCTTGGTGGGTGACGACGGTCGACCCAAACAACTTCCCTGGGAGGACTGGCGGCCAGGGGAGGATCGATTCACTTCGGGATGGATGCGCGCGACCTCCCCGTCGGGCTCTGCTGCCTACGAGGGCCTGGTGCAATGGTCGGGCGACCTCGGATACGGCATCCGTGCCCCGGAGGGGGGGCAGAGTGGACGCCGGGACGACGAGGCGACGGGGAATTTCCTTTTGCGCGATTCGCTCGAGGCGCACCTGCTCGCCGAGGACATCCCCTTCGAGCATCGCGGCGTCCGCGGCAAGCTATGGCGCGCACGTATGGCAGCCAGGCGGCGAAAGGCCAGGGCGGCGGCACGTGCGCGGCAGCGGGCCCGCGAGCGCGCCGGTCGCGCCGCGGAGGAGACCGGACAGCCCCGCCGGGACGTGGCATGAACCCGAGCCAGGTGAACGTGATCGGTATGGACTTAGTCGCTGCCGTACACAAAACCGGCCCTGATATTGCGACCTTCGTGGTCTCGGCCATCATCATCATCGCCGGTGCGATCGGCGTGGTGTTCTCGCGCAATCCCGTTCACGCCGCACTGTCTTTGGTCATGACGCTGTTCGGGGTCGCAGTCCTGTTCATCGAGCAGCAAGCTGACTTCCTGGCTGCCGTGCAGATCATCGTCTATGCAGGCGCCATCGTTGTGCTCTTTTTGTTCGTGATCATGTTTCTTGGCGTCGACCGCCGCGAGAACATTGCTGCCGAGCCCCTCCATTGGCAGCGCCCGTTGGCGCTGGTGCTGATGGCAGCTGCCTTGGCCGGGGTGATCGCATTGGGCGTGGGTTCCCACTGGGCCACTGGTCAGCAGGCCGTTGCCGGGTCGACGACCGCAGGTGGCCATTCGAACGTGTACCTGCTGGGCAAGTCGGTGTTCACCACCTATCTCTATGCCTTCGAGGCGACGGCAGCACTGCTCGTGATCGCTGTCGTCGGTGCGGTCGTGCTCGCCAGGCGTCCTTCCCTGCCGTCGGTGGAGCCCGAGACCGATGCGCGCGGTGCTGCCGTCAGCGGGCAGCCAGGCCCCGATGGAGGGCTGCACGACGCCGCTCCCCGAGGTTCTGCGGCGCAGGATGCCTCGCCAGCGGACGTGAGGGCAGGGCAATCGCTCGTCAAGGAGGCTGGCCGATGAGTAGCCCTCTGTCAACCCTGGGCCACCAACGAGCGCTGGAACCCACCGTGTCGTTCGGGGTCGTAAGGGGTGTGGTCCTGCCAGCATCGCCAGATGATGTGCGCCCAGGATCTGGCCAGGACCCTTTCGGCGTGCGGGAGCCGCTTGTCGGCGCTCCAGCGGAAGGTCACGGCTCGGTGGCGACCACAACGGCGCGTCGAGGGGGCCACCCCGGCGAGGCGCCGGTAGGGCTCGGACGGTGTCGTGCGGCCGCAGTAGCCCTTGGCCCGCAGCCACGCCCCGAGGCGCTTCTCCGAGAGCCACCGAGCTCGAGCGGCCGAGGGGAAGAGTCGCTCACTGATCGGCGCTCTGGGGCGCTCAGCCCTATAGCCAGTCGGCACGTCCTGGGCCGCCGGCCCTCGCTGCACTCATCGTGGCGGTCGAGCCGCAAGCGTTCCAGGCGATGGACCGGCGGTCACCAGGGGTGCGACGCCAGCCTGACGGCCAGCGACCTGGGAATGGTGGACCAGTGAGCATCCCGGGATCGTGGTACCTCATCCTCGCCGCGGTGCTGTTCACGATCGGGGCACTGGGCCTCTTGGTGCGCCGCAATGTGCTCGTCATGTTCATGTGCATCGAGTTGATGCTCAACGCGGCGAACTTGACCTTCGTCACCTTTGCCCGCATGCTGCATGACATCGGCGGCCAGGCTGTCGTGTTCTTCGTGCTCGTGGTCGCAGCCGCAGAGGTCGTGGTCGGTTTGGGAATCGTGGTTGCGATCTTCCGTCGAAGAACCAGCGCAACCGCCGACGACCTTCATATCCTGAAGGGCTGATTTCGATGCTGCATGCCGCTTCCCTCATGCTGCTGTTCCCACTCGTGGGATTCGTGATCCTGGCGTTCTTCGGTCGGCGCATCGGTGACCCGTTGGCTGGTTGGCTGGGAACTGCCACGATCACCGCCTCCTTCGTCGTGGCTTGCGTCACGCTCGCGGGCCTTGCCCACCGGACGTCGGCGTCTCGTTCGTTCACCCAGACGCTCTTTAGCTGGATCCCCGTCGGGCAGCTGCACGTCAACGTCGGGATCCTCGTCGATCCGCTCTCGATGACCATGGCCATGTTCGTTACAGGCGTCAGCATGGTCATCCACCTCTACTCGATCGGGTACATGAAAGGGGACCGCGACTACCCGAAGTTCTTCGTGTACCTGAACCTCTTCGTCTTCGCCATGCTTCTGCTCGTCCTCGCGAACAACTTGCTGGTGGCGTTCGTCGGCTGGGAGGGCGTGGGTTTGTGCTCGTACTGGCTGATCGCCTTTTGGTACGAGCGCGACAGCGCCGCATCGGCGGGGAAGAAGGCCTTCATCTACAACCGTGTGGGGGACACCGGGTTCCTCCTTGCGATCTTCCTGATCTTCTCGAAGGTTCACACCGTCGACTACCTCGGCATCTTCGCTCATCGTCATGCCCTCGGCGGTCCCGCCACGACCGCTGCTGTCCTGCTGCTACTCCTGGCGGCGACGGGCAAGTCGGCGCAGATCCCGCTGTTCAACTGGTTGGCCGATGCCATGGAGGGCCCCACACCGGTGTCCGCGCTGATCCACGCCGCGACCATGGTGACGGCCGGGGTGTACCTGCTGAGCCGGATGAACCCACTGCTGGCCCTCTCGCCGGACGCCACATGGGTGATCGCGGGGATCGGGGGGGCGACGGCGTTTGTCGCAGCGACGATTGCCTGCGCGCAGCAGGACATCAAGAAGGTGATCGCCTTCTCGACGATCTCCCAGATCGGTTACATGGTGCTGGCGGTCGGAACCGGGGCGTACGTCGCGGCAATCTTCCTCATGGTCGCCCACGCGTTCTACAAGGGGCTGCTGTTCCTGGGAGCAGGGTCGATCATCCATGGCCTGGACGACGAGCAGGATCTCAAGCGCATGGGGGCGCTCCGGCGATGGCTCCCCTGGACCTATGGCACCTTCCTCGTCGGCTGGCTCGCAATTGCCGGCATCCCACCGCTGTCCGGGTTCTGGTCGAAGGGCGACGTCCTGGAGAACGTGTGGGCAAAGAGCACGGCGCTGTGGGCGGTGGGGGTGGTGACCGCCGTCCTCACGGCCTATTACATGACCCGCCTCTTCGTCCTCGCGTTTCACGGCGATCCCCGCTGGCAGCACGCCGTCGGCGACCACCCTGCGCATCGAACGCCGCACGAGGCGCCGTGGGTCATGCGAGCACCGCTTGTCATCCTTGCCTTCTTTGCCTTCGCCGGCGGGATTCTCGATCTCCCCTGGGTCCACCACGAGGGCCTCGCCAGCTGGCTCGCGCCGGTCTTCGGGAGCCGGCTCTTCTCCGCGCACGAATCCACTGGCCTCAAGGTTGGGCTCATCTCCATTGATGCCGTCGCCGGGGTGCTGGGGCTGGCCATCGCGGGGTATCTGTGGCGTGCCCGTGCGGATCGCCGCGAGCTCGAGCCTGCTTTCCTCCAGCGCGTGTGGTTCTGGGACGACTTCTACGACCTGGTCATCGGGAGGCCCGGACAGGCGCTTGCTCGCTTCTCGGCGACGGTCGTCGACTCCCGGATCATCGACGGTGCGGTCAACGGCATTGCGAGCCTCGTTCGCCTGGCCGGCGCGAATCTTCGCCGCCTCCAGACCGGCTATGTGCGCAACTATGCGATCGGTGTCGTGGCCGGAGTGGTCGCGATCGTGCTGTTCGTCTTGACCAAGACCTGACCTGGCGTGCAGGACCTGCCCGACCAATATGACCCGAACCAAACCATCCGAAGGCTGCCCGTGGAAGACCAAGACATCAAGCGAAACGAATCGGACTCGCCGACATGAGTAGTTCGTTCCCCTACGTCACCGTCTTGGTCTTGCTCCCGGCGGCCGGCGCGCTTGGCGCCGCAGCGTCGGCCCGGGTGCCGCGAAAGCTGGTCGAGGCGGGAGCCGTGGCCGTCTCGCTCGTCACCCTCGGCTTCGCCGCCGCCATGACGGTTGCCTTCAAGGCCGGCGATGGGGGGTTTCAATTCGTGTCGCGCCATGTGTGGGCACAACCCCTCGGAATTTCTTGGTACGTGGGAGTGGACGGCATCTCGGTCTTCTTGGTGCTCATGGCCACCGTTCTGTTCCCGATCGCGCTCGCCGGGGCGCGCACGCGCGAGGACCCCCGAGCATTCGTGGCATGGATGTTGCTCCTCGAGTCTGCTTGCATCGGCTCGTTCGTATCCCTCGACCTGATCTTCTTCTTCTTGTTCTTCGAGGTCTCGCTGGTGCCCATGTACTTCATCATCAGCGGGTGGGGATTCGTGCGCCGGGCGTATGCGGCGGTCAAGTTCTTCGTCTACACGGTCGCCGGCTCGGCCTTTTTGCTCGTTGGGATCCTGGTGGTCGCGTTCATCCACGAGTCGCAGACCGGCGTGCTGACCTTTGCCCTTCCCGCGCTGGAGCGAACGCACTTCTCAGGCACCACGGGTGTGCTGCTGTTCCTCGCCTTCACCGCGGCGTTCGCGGTCAAGGCACCGCTTTTCCCCTTCCACACCTGGTCGCCCGACGCGTACACCGAAGCTCCTGCAGGCGGTTCGATGATCCTTGCCGCCGTACTGGCGAAGCTGGGTACCTATGGCTTGCTCCGCTTCGACCTGGACTTGTTCCCTCACGCCTCGAAAGTGCTGGCGCCGCTCCTTCTGACGTTGGCCGTGATCGGTGTCCTGTACGGCGCGATCGTGGCATGCGCGCAGCGAGACCTCAAACGGGTGGTGGCCTACTCGTCGTTGGCCCAGATCGGTTTCATCGCGCTGGGGGTCTTCGCGTTCACGACCCAGGGGCTGACTGGTGGCGTGCTCCTCATGGTCAACCACGGTCTTGTGACCGCCGGCCTCTTCTTGTTGATTGGCTGGATCTACGAGCGGCGCTCGACGTGGCAGCTCTCCGAGCTGCGTGGTCTGCAGACCCCGGCGCCGTTGCTCGCAGCAGCCTTCAGCGTCATCATGCTCGCCTCGATCGGTGTTCCGGGGTTGAACGGTTTCGTCAGCGAGTTCCTCGTGCTCTTGGGTTCGTTCCTGACCCACCGCTGGTGGGCGGTCGCCGCCACCACTGGCGTGGTCTTCGCTGCGATCTACCTGCTGTGGGCTTTTCAGCAGGCGTTCCACGGCAAGCCCGATCCGGCGACTGCGACGGTCGCTGACCTCAGCTGGACCGAGCGGGTCGTCGTCGCACCGCTGGTCATCCTCATCGTGCTGCTCGGGGTGTACCCCAAGCCGGTGCTCGACCGGATCACGCCGTCGGTCAACGAGGTCATCGCACGCGTCGAGCTGGTCTCGAAGGCTCCTGCGCACCCTCAGGTCGTCGTGAAGCACTCGCCCGTCGCGGGGAGCAAGCGGGAGGGGGCAGCGCAATGAGTTTCCTCGGCTTCCTCGACGGGCTCGGTGGGCCCCACGTACGAGATGGGGTGATCCATTTGGTCGTGGTGCTCGCGAGCGTGCACGCGTTGGCCGCGGTCACGGCGATTCACGTCCCGCACATCCGCTACCTGGCAATCCTGCCCGAGATCGTGATGCTCGGTGGCGCGGTGCTCCTCCTCGGTGTCGCGTCGCTCAGCGATCGTCCGGTGCGAATGAGCGTGACGACCGTCGGAACCGTCGTCATCTCCGGGGCGTCCATGGGTCTGGCTTGGTGGCAGTGGGCCGATGTGCGCCAGCACGGCCCCTTCACCACCGTGGCCGGCGCCGTGGTGACGGACGGCTTCAGCGCGCTCATCGCGATCTTGGCGTCGACAGCGATGCTCCTCACTGCACTCGTGGGGGATGGCTATCTTCGCCGCGAAGGAGTCGAAGGGCCCGAGTTCCACGTCCTGGCGATGGTCTCTGCCAGTGGGGCAATGATCATGGGGCAGGCCAACGATTTGATCGTGATCTTCCTGGGCCTCGAGATCATGTCGATCGCGCTGTACGTGCTCGCAGCGCTCAACCCGCGTCGGGCCACCTCGGGAGAGGCGGCGCTCAAGTACTTCGTCCTGGGCAGCTTCTCCTCTGCGATCTTCGTGTACGGGATCGCGCTCACCTACGGGGCGACAGGGGGGACGAACCTCGCACACCTCACGAGCTACCTCTCGACGCATGCACTGTCGAGCAACGGCGTGCTGTTGGCGGGGATGGGCCTGTTGTTGGTGGGCTTTGGCTTCAAGGTCGCCGCCGTGCCCTTCCACATGTGGACACCCGACGTCTACCAAGGGGCGCCGTCCCCGGTCACCGGGTTCATGGCTGCGATCGCCAAGGCGGGCGGGTTCGCCGCGCTGCTGCGGGTCTTCGTGTCGTCCTTCGGGACCCTGCGCCCCGATTGGCGGCCTATCGTCTACGTCATCGCCATCGTGACGCTCGTGGTCGGCGCAGGCTTGGCGGTGGTGCAGCGGGACGTCAAGCGGATGCTTGCGTACTCCTCCATCAACCATGCAGGGTTCGTCCTGCTCGGGCTCCAGGCTGCCGATGCCCGGGGGGTCAGCGCCGCGTTGTACTACGTCTTCACCTACAGCTTCATGGTGATCGGGAGCTTCGCGGTGGTGACCCTGCTCGGGCGTTCCGGTGACGTGGGTCATGACATTGCTGGCTACCGCGCCCTCGCGCGGCGCCAACCGGTGCTGGCACTGGCCTTCGCGGTGCTGCTGCTCGCCCAGGCCGGCGTCCCCTTCACGACGGGCTTCCTCGCCAAGTTGCAGGTCGTTGCAGCGGTGGTCGATGCGCACTCGGCGCCGCTCGGGTTCGTCGCCATGGGCTCGGCGGCGATCGCCGCCTTCTTCTACCTCCGGGTCGCCGTCCTCATGTACACACCGCGCAGGCCCCGTTGGGTGCCGCCCGGGCGCGAGATCGTCTTCGATCCGATCGTCGGGCCTCAGGCGAGCACTGCGGCTCGCGAAGGCAGCGGCGTCTCGGGGCAAGCGGAGCCGGAGATCGCGCCAGGCGGCAGCCTTGATGGCGGGACCGCAGAAGGCGCCGTGGCAACCGTTCCCAGGACCCTTGCAGAGCTGCGCCTGTGGTCCGGGTCGGAGCGAACGGTGGCCGTCGTGGAGCGGCTCAACGCGGACCTCCTCATCGACCGGGAGGCCGAGGCCGTCGAGGACGGTGCGGGTGGGCGTCGAGTCCGGGTCCCGCCCGCTGCGATCGTGGCCATCGGGATCTGCATCGCGGTGACGGTCGTCTTCGGGATCGTTCCCGGACCCCTGGTCGATTTCACGCACCACTCGACGCTTTTGCTGCTTCGCTGAGCGCGTCGGTGTCCGAGTTCGCGGTTCCCTCCAACTGGCGCTGGCGGGAGGCCCCGCTGCAACCGGCACCGGCGGTCGTCTTCGACATCGACGGCGTGCTGTCCGACGCCGCACATCGCCAACGCTTCCTCGAGAAGGGACGCCGTGACTGGCACGCCTTCTATGAGCATTGCGGGGACGATCCGGTGATCGAGGAGATCGCCCGCTTGCTCGAGCTGCTCGACCGGTCGCTCAAGGTGCTCTTGGTGACCGGGCGTCCCATGCGCGTGCAAGCTCAGACGCTGGCCTGGCTGGAGCGCTTCGGGCTCCGGTGGGACCTGCTGGTGATGCGCGAGGAGGGTATCCGGGCCCCGGTGGCCACGTTCAAGCGCCGGGTGACGGCGCAGCTCCGTCGCTACGGCTTCGACCTGCTCCTTGCCCTCGAGGACGATCCGAGCAACCACGCGATGTTCGTGGCGGAGGGCATTCCCTGCGTTTACATCCACTCCGGCTACTACGGCTGAATGGGGCTCCGAAGCGAGGAGCGGCCACAGACGCCACCGAGCGCGTTCGGATCCGCGCGTTTGCCACGCTCTGTGGCTATCGTGGCTCCACTGTCACAGAGGGTTGACGTGCTGGCCGATGACCAGGGGGCCAGCACGGATCGACTGATGGGGGTGGGCCATGTCGGGGGCACCCGTCGGGGGGGACCTTGGCGACCGGGCGGCGGTCTTCGGGACGGAGCGGGGGCGACGCCCGGCTGCGTGGCGGCGAGCGTGGTCGATCGGCGCCGGCGTAGTCCTCGTCTCGGGCGTGACCGGGTTCGTGATCGCTGGCGTGGCATGGCGGGACCACGTGAGCAATGGCGCGAAGTCCTCCTTCTCGGCGGAGGCGCGTGCGGTGGCGTCGGCGCTGGGGACCTCTCTCCAGAACGACAAGAACGTGGTCAGCTTCGAGGCGGCGCTCGTCTCGAGCGAACCTGGCCTCACCAACGAGCAGTTCGAATCGGTCTTCGATTCGGTCGACTTTGCGCTGCGCTATCCAGGGGGCCTCGGCTTCGGCTACACCGCCCGGGTGCCGGCGTCGGAGCTGACCGCGTTCAGCGCGATGCTCGAAGCCGACCCACCGGGAACTCCGCTCCCCCGCCCGTATGTGGTGTGGCCCGCCGGCAACCGCCCGCAGTACTGCTTGGCCCGCTTCGGGATCCCCTCGGCACTGCAGGGCTATCCGATCACCACGGACCTGTGCGCGCCGACCCTGCCGGGCCTCGGTCGCTCGCCGGCTCCGGCCGTCCTCGACAAAGCAG
>JAJPJV010000021.1 GCA_021324045.1 Actinomycetota bacterium
ACTCCGCTGGACTTGACCAGTCTGGCAGCTGCTTGCTCACAAGGTCGACGACCTCTTTTGGTCGAAGAAGGTCGGCCGAGGTGACGGCAACGCGCTTGGGTTTAGTCACGATTGCGAGCTGTTGAAGGGCCTCTTTGACTTCAGACGTAACCGCGCCCGGCGGGATGAAGCGGACGACCGCATCCGCTGAGCGCTCACGATTCGCGGCCACCGGCACGAAGAAGATGGGGAGGGCGTATTCCGAACTGCGAAGCACGTCCTCATCGACCTGTTGGCGATGGCGACGGAGATACTCCTGTACGTCGACGGGAAGCTGCGCCTGGGCGACACGAAGTGAGGCGAGGGTTGCTTTGTCTCGGAAGCCCGACAGCTGTAGTGGGACAGTCAGGCGGTCGCCAAGCGCTGCCTCTTCGCCGAACTTGGAGGTGAGGAGGTCGAAGTTTAGCAGCATCGCCTGAGCCTCGGCAGTCACTTCAAGATCTAGCGCCGGTAGGTACCGGTGGGCGATCTGGTTGCGGAGGCCTAGGAAGAAGTCGAGGTTAGCCCGGATTGCTCTTTGCCGAAGCTCGTTTCCTGGAAGGGCCAGCGCGGCTAGCTCGCCGGTGCCGAGTACCTTAGCTCGTCCGTCGATCAGGATCTCGCGCCCGTCGGCGTCCCGGTCGTAATAGTCGATGCCGTCGCGCTCCAAGATCGCCTGGAACAGGGAGTTCCAAGCGATCATCATCAAAACGATAAACGTCTCAGACGCTGGGACCGCTACCTCTGTAGACACCGACCACAGCTCCAAGTGGGCGGTTCAGCTGCACCAGTCGGTCCGAACGTCCTGCCCTGCAGTCGAGCGAGCCAGCGTCGGCCGGCGTCCGCCGGTTCGGCCGAA
Source organism: Actinomycetota bacterium (assembly GCA_021324045.1). GTDB lineage: Bacteria > Actinomycetota > Acidimicrobiia > Acidimicrobiales > RAAP-2 > JAJPJV01. The sequence continues at coordinate 878 of JAJPJV010000021.1, forward strand.
AGCGGCAGCTGAGCGATAGAGCAGTGACAGCGAGATCCTTGGCACCGTCGTGACGGTCTCATCTGCGAGTGCCGATGGCCTGCTGGAGCTGGGCGGACTGGGTTCTCGGCACCCACACGGTTGGACGGGCGGCAGCAGCCTCGGCGCACTACCGATCCGTGCACAACGAGGTCGAGCCGCTGTTCGCTCCTGTGGTCGAACTCGTGGATCCCCGGATCGTGCGGGTCGCCGGGACGCCCACGAGAACCCGAACCCTCCCCATGCCCACGACCGGGGCGTCGAGGTGGTGGCCGCCTCGGACTGGCGAGTTCTCGGCAGAGCCGGTCATCGTGGGTTCTCGTAGTACACTTATCCCGTGCGGAGATCCACAAGTCTGCTCGACGCCACGGCGTCGCCGACGAGGACATCGAACACGCTCTGGCCCACTCCATCGCCTGGGCCGAACTGGGGGACGATCCCCGCGGTACCTGCTCGCCGGACCCGACCGTGCTTCGAACCTGCTCGAGCTGGTCGTCTTGGTCCTCGGAGGAGACGAGCTGGTGATTCACGCGATGGGACTTCGGCGCTCGACCGCCCAGGAGCTCTTTGGAGACGAGTGATGACCGAACAGCACATCTACGGACACACCAAGAGCGGCGAGCCGATCACCGACGAAATGATCGAGCGGTTCGCCGAGGAAGCCGAGCGCGGCTACGAGCCTGGCCAGCTCAAGGGACGTCGACGGGGACCTGGCCGACCCCCGCTCGGTGACGCTGCCAAGTCAGTGGAGTCGGTGCGGCTGGAACCCGAGCTGCGCGACGAAGTCGCTCGACGGGCACAGACCGAGGGTGTCACGGTCTCCGAGCTCATCCGCAGAGCGCTGCGCCAATATCTGAAGAGCGCGTAGCACCTGGCGCGCAAATTTCTCGGGGCGTCGCCGGTGGGCACCGCGTTGTTGAGTAGGGCACCTGCCCTATGCACTGCATGGGGACAACGCCGTGACCAGCGGCTTCGTCGGGTCTGAACTCGGCGGTCGGGCGATGGTCCTGAACCCCGCCACCAGAGAAAGTGCAGGTCAGGGCCGGTGCGAGAGCACCGGCCCTTCTGCTGCCCCGGATCGCGTCCCACCGGATTCTCACCAATCCCGTCACATCCCACCGCTCGCGAGCTGCGTCCAGGGGTCTGGGAGCTGCGGGTCTCGCTTGGCTGTCGGACGCATCACGGTCACCCAGTTGGACTGGTGGAACGTACACGCCGATGCCTTCAGCGAAGTCGTCGCTGTCGCCGAGTGGGACGAGCTGCACGTCGAGCGCCGGACCGTCGGGCCGGTCATCGAGGAGCGGCCATCGCAACGGCTCACCACGACTGTCGAGGAGGCAGCAGTCGTGCTCGGCATCTCCCGGGCGACTGCCTACGATGCCGTCGCCCGTGGCGAGATTCCCTGCATCCGCATCGGCAGGCGCATCCTCATCCCCAAGGTCGCCCTGGAGCGGTTGCTGGAGGGGGCTGGAGGCGGAGCGCAACCCTAAATACTCCAGATCTGTATTTAGGGTTGTATGATAACCCTATCTAAGGAGCAACCATGTCTCGGGTTATCCGCCGCCGCTGGATCAACGACTACACCGGCCCGTCCCGCAAGGACAACCGCGGGTGCGAGTACGAAGCCTACGTCCCCGACCCGCTCGTCGGACGTAGCTTCACCATCGACGGCGAGGTCGCGGC
>JAJPJV010000033.1 GCA_021324045.1 Actinomycetota bacterium
CTGCACACGACCAAGACGCGAGCCCCGAGGAACTAGCTCGAGTCAGCGTCGGGTGGGGCCAGGACTCGTGAGCACGGTGGGGCCAACGGAGGTTGACAATCTCACACCGACAGCGAAACCGACCGTCGAAGAAGGGCTGACCAGCCTGTTGCCGCATGAGGCCAGCGCCGACGAGATTTACACGAACCTGTGGACCTGACCTCTTCGCCATCTTGAAGACCTGGCTCTTCGACAATGGGTGATCCCCGTCGCCTCGCAGAGGTTCTCGACACCTCGCGTGGACAACCCGAGCAAGGAGCCGTGGCGACGACCGTCGTGAGGGCGAGCGAATGCTCGAGCGCTCAGTGCGCGAGCTCCTCAGTGACCGCTACTCGCGTACACCGGTCGGCGATCAAGTTCTCGTGTCGTCGTGCGTACACCTTCATATGTCAGTCGGTGCCGGCAGATGATCACTCCTTTGCGTCACCACCCCTCGGGCTGACGTGGTCCTTGAGCCGATAGCTGGGACCGTTGGTGAAGACCAGCTCGGCGTGGTGGACGAGGCGGTCTCCATGGCGACAGCTACCGCCTGAACGACCGGGACCTCGTGAGGACGCCTATGCGTGACCACAGCCGCCGGGGAGGGGTCATGATCCAACCGGTGGAAAGGGGTCAGGATTCGGGTGGCGTTGACACGTGCGTGGTGAGGAGGCTGGGGAATGATCGGCGTCCAGATGGTGGGACCGAACCCCTACGTCATCTACAAGCGACCTGGAGATGCGACCTCCTAGGCCTTCCTGGCGGGAGGACGAGGTGGCAGGTGGAGCCTGTGCCTTGTGGTCATGATGCTCCTTGGTCAGGTGTCCGTCGAGGACCTGGCGCAGGGTCCTGCCCCGCATGAAGTCGCCGTGATTGCGCCTCCTTGTGTTGTCGGTGACGAGGAAGGCGTCCGCCTCGTCCTGGAGCTGGCGGATGCTGCTGAAGTGCCGCCGGTGGAAGGCCGGGCGCCAGCAGTCTTGGAGGATCGTGCCGTGGAAACGCTCGCAGACGGCGTTGTGATTCGCCGAGCGCGGCGGGATCCGGTGGTGGTGGACCCATGGCCGCGAGATGCGCCATGAAGCCCTTGGCGACCCATTCTGGGCCGTAGTCCGTCAAGATCCCCCTGGTCGACACCCCGAAGCGGCGCATGCGCTGCACGACGTCGTCGACGAAGGCGATCGAGTGCCAAGCGGTGACGGGTCCGACGAGGATCATCACGATCGCCCAGCGTGTGGCGGTGTCGACAGCGGTGAGCTGTAGACCTTGCCGACGCCTTTCAGCTTGCCGATGTCGAAGCTGTCCATCGCGACGAGGTCGCCGGGCGCAGCCGTCGAAGTCACAGAAGCCGAACGAGTCGTCCTCTCGGACGGCGTCGGTGGCAAGACCGGTCCTCTGCGCGGCAATCGCCGCGGCACGGGCCAGGCGCTGGCGCCGTCGTCCGAGGCCGTGGGGGTTGAGCAGCTTCTGCACGGTGGCCTTTCCGATCTGAGAGCCCTGCTCCCCGAAGCGATCGGCGAGCTGGCGACAACCGATCCTCGGCTCGAGGACCCACGAACCGAGCAGCTCGTTTACGACATGGGTCGGGGTGGCGTTCTCGAGCCGGGGCTTGCGCCGCGTCTTCGGCGCGAGGGCGTCGAGACCGTAGTGATCGGCGAGGCGCTTCCACTCGTAGTAGCGGGTCCGGCTGATGCCCATCTGGCGACAGGCTTCGGACACATTGCCGAGCTCGTCGTCGAGCGCGAGCAGGCGACGTCGGCGGTGGCGGTGGGCGATGATCTCGTCTGGGGTCACGGTGGTGGGCTCCTCGGTCTCTGTGCAAGGAGTCACAGCATCCACCACCGCCCCCACCAAGTGCGGGATATGCAACCTCAACCCGCGGACAGAAAGGCCTAGGGGAGCATCGAGTTGCCGCACCATAGGGTGGCGCGAAGAGCGAGCAACTCGACGAGCAGCGCCTGTTCTCACTGTAAGCAGGCGAAGTAGCGTCGGGGCGATGACGCTGACCACCAGCTGCACACGTAGCCTCCACCCAGCATCAGGCCAGCTCGAAGCGCAACCAAAACGAGACCAGGCGGCGGATCATGAGGCCGGGGGCTGTTCGTAGTGTTGGCGAAGCACACCGCGCGCAGCGGGCGTCTCGCGGATCGGGCCGCGTCGAGCGTGAAGCTCGGCTTGTCCTCCCTCGGCCACCTCGTCGCGCTCGCGTCTGTCCTGGTGTTGACCGCGTGGACCACCGCGAGCGGAGCTTCTCAAGCTCGCTCCTCGACGGTTGTCTACCGGTTCGGCGTCGTCGGGAACCTGGGCGCTCTCAGACAGCTCCAACTCGATCGGCCGACATCTGTGCGCGGCATCAGTGGGCGGGTCGTGCAGATCGCCACCTCGAACTCTGACGGCTACGCGCTGACCTCCAACGGTGCGGTCTGGGCCTGGGGGGTGGCCAGCGATGGCGAGCTCGGTAACGGGACACACCCCGCGTCCTCCACCCGGGCGGTCAGGGTCGACTTTCCCGCCGGGGTGGCAATCACCTCCTTAGCCAACCCCATGCCCTTCGACGCGGCGTTGGCCATCGATGCCCAAGGCCACCTTTGGGGGTGGGGACTCAACGCTGACGGCGACCTGTGCTTGCCTGGTCTCATAGAACTTCGCCCAAAGGAAGTGCCGCTGAGCGACGTCACGCTCGCGACCGGAGCCCGGACGCACTCGCTCGTTGTCTCGGGGGGCACAGCCTACGCCTGTGGTTCCGGCGCTGACGGTGTCTTAGGTACCGGCTCCACGACTAGCAGCTCGACACCGGTCCCGGTCGTTGGCCTACCGAGCACGGCGCACGTCACGGCGCTCACCTCGTCGTGGGGGGATTCGGGGGCACTGCTCAGCAACGGCGCCTACTACAACTGGGGCTACAACGCCGCTGGTCAGCTCGGCAACGGCACCACCAATGAGAGCGCGGTTCCGGTGCAGGTCCCGCTACCGGCGGCCGTGCGCCAGGTCTTCCAGGGCGGCAGCGGTGCCAACAACGGCCAGACGATCGCCATCTTGGCCAACGGCTCGGTATGGGCCTGGGGCGACAACGACCGGGGACAGCTCGGGGTCGGTACCAGAGTGAGCTCGAACGTTCCGGTGCGAGTCGACGTCCCCAAAGGGGTGACCTTCGTCAAGGTCTGTTCCGGCGGTTACGCCAGCTACGCGATCGACCGTTCCGGCGAACTCTGGGCCTGGGGCGACAACGACCGGGGGCAGCTCGGGCTCGGGCACAGCACCACCGTCGCCACCAGACCGCTCAGGGTGGGTCTGCACTTGACACAAATCTCGTCGACTGCGCAGAACGTGGCAGGCCTCCAAAGCGACGCCGCTCGTTCTTGATGGACGCTCGTCGCCTAGACGTTCTGCCCACCTCCGCTGTTGACGGAACCCCAGATGAGCTGAGCCTCTTCGCAGCGTGGAGCGCAATTGAAAAGGGGGAATCCACCTCGAGCAGGGTCGACGGCGGCGAGTCGGCGACGACGCGACGAGACCTCCGAGACTGTCGTCACCAACCCTTGGCCGTGGTGTGCCGGTGGTGGCGTCGAGACCTGACGGTGGAGGTCGAGCGTCGCGACAGTCGCACGGGGACCTGAGGAGCGGCTCAAAAGGCCCGGTTTGGCCTTACTATCCAGCTCTTATGCGCAGCGTGCAAAACCCGGCGGAACTAGCCCTTCCTGACTGAAGGTTGACGTTGCACATCCACCCCTTGGCAGGGGGCGGCGATGGACTCTGTGGTTCCTTCCACAGAGCCAAGGAGCCCATCACCGTGACCCCTGCCGAGATCATCTATCAGCGACGCCTCCGTGTGTTGGCAAACGCCGCAGAGACCCGCAACGTGGCCGAGACCTGCCGGATCTTCGGCGTCTCGAGGACGACCTTCTATCGCTGGAAGCGAAAGACAGACCGCTACGGGCTCGAGGCCCTCATGGCCAAGGAGCCTGGCGATCATCCACGCCCCGAGCCGGTTGCTGTGCAAGAAGCGGGTAGGTCGGCCGAAATGGACTTGACGGTGAAAAAGCATCCCCTGGGATGCCACCAACGACCAACACCCCAAGAAGCCTGCGACCACATGAAGGGCTCCGCCACCAAGCCCCGGTCAGCGGTGCCGCATTACCAGCCACGTGAACGGTTGGAGCGCTCCGGCGGGGGTGCGGTGCTCCTCCCTGCGCTCAAGCACCGCTTCGAACCCCTCACCGATCACCGCGGCCAGGCCGGCTGGGTCGTAGCGGGCGACCGGCAGGCTCGAGCAGTGGTCGGGGCCGTCGGCGGCGAACACCCCGAGCACCACGTGACCGCCTGGCGCGATGGCCCCACGGAGGACCTGAACGTAGCGGCGGCGGTCGGCCTCCTCGACGAGGAAGTGGAACATGGCGCGGTCATGCCAGACGTCGTAGACCCGCGCAGGGCGCCAGGCGAGCACGTCGCAGCGCGCCCACTCCACCCGGTCAGCCCGGCCTCCCAGGCGGGCGCGCGCCAGGTCGAGGGCGGCAGCCGACACGTCGAGCACGCAGACGCGGCTGAAACCACGGCGTAGCAACTCGTCCACCAGGGTCGACGTGCCGCCGCCGACGTCAACCACCGACGCTGCCGGACCGACACCTAACTCGTCCAACAGTTCCAGCGATACCCGCGGCTGGGGCTGAAACCAGCTCACCCCGGTCTCGCCAAAGGAGCAGTAGACCTCGTCCCAATGCCTCGCCCGGGCCGCGTCCGAACCGTTCACCACCGCTGACCTCCGCCCACGACCGGGGCTTCGTTGACGTCGTGCGCAGCGCGCGACAGAAAAAAGGGGGCGCCGCTCGGGCCAGTGGGTTCCTGCTGCCCCGTCGACTGCCGCACGCTGCGGTCGTCCTCCGACTCCGCAGGCGTGGAGTTTACGGCCGCCCGGCGGCGTCCCGTCGTTGACCGCCGGCAGGGCGGGTTGCAGGCGAAAGCAACGACCACGTGGTGGAGGCTGCCACACGCGGTGCCACCAGCCCCGGGAAACCGTCGCTGCGCTCATCCACCCACGTGCGGACGGCAGGTGTCATGGCACAGGGGATTGCTGATGTCCAGAGGGCCTTCCGATCGATGGCATTGCGGGGAGGCTGACCTCGATGAGCTCGTACAACCCCCCTTTCGGACGATCGGGACCCTCGTCGAACGGACGAGTCGGTTCCTCGTCTCGATCGACTTCATCAACGGCTACGACGCCCAAGGAGTGTCGAAAGAGCTCCTCGCCCGCGTTGGCCTCTTGCCCACCCACCTCCGGGGAACCCTGACCTGGGACCAGGGAACCGAGATCTCCGACCACAAGGCGTTCAGCGCAGCCAGCCCATCGACGGGTCCACCCGCTGGCAGCGCTGCACGAACGAGAACATCAGTACTTCCCCAAAGGCGTCGACCTGGCCAGTATTTCTGCGACCCGACTCGTCGACGTCGCCCGTGAACTGAACGATTGGCCTCGTCGAGTCCTCGGGTGGCTCACGCCGCCCCAGCGGTTCCACCTGCTTTTGCGATGACCCCATGAGACCGCCTGATCCCCGATCGCGGGTTCTCGTGATCGTCCACAGACCTGACCTCTTCACCATCTTGAAGACCTGGCTCTTCGACAAGGAGGTGATGCCCATCGCCTCGCCGAGGTTCTCGACAGCTCGCCGTGGTCCGCATTGCACAGCACCTGGGCCTCGGCGGACATCACCGCCTCGGCGAAGGTCTTTATAAGCGCCAGGAGCAGGTCAAAGCTCGCCCCTTCGAGATGCGGGGGGTCAAGTCTTGATTGCCGTGTAAATGAGCTGACCTGAACTCCTCATGCCGCGCTAAGTCTTCTCCCGCGTCCTTTCGCCTCGTCCGCTCCCGCCGGCGGAGGACCGAGACCGAGCGCTTGCGGAGCTGATCGAACTGTCGCCGCTTGAGCTCGGAGACCGAGATGCGGTTCCAGCGCTGCTCACAGCGCAGCCGCGTCGC
>JAJPJV010000022.1 GCA_021324045.1 Actinomycetota bacterium
AACGGAGGTTGACAATCTCAAGGCCCTCTTTGGCGGCCATGCCGCCGAGCTGTTCCGCCTCGAGGTCCCCGTCCAGGCATAGGTGCCGGCGGGCTGCCAGTCCGGGTCGTCGGGGTGACGCGGGGGTGAGGCTCGGGCGCCCGGTGCATCGCGAGTCCCCTTCCAGTGATCCGTTGTCAAACCGTGATTGGCCTCATTTGGTGCTCCTTTGTGGACTGGGGCGACTGGGCCACCAGAACCAACGCCGAAGGTCCGCGGCCAGAATCGGGAGCACCACGGTTCGGACGAGGAACGTGTCGATGACGACCCCGAGGGCGACCACGATGCCGATCTCCCTTGACGCAACGACCGGCAGGACGGCGAGGACCGCGAACGTGGCGGCGAGGACGATTCCCGCGGAGGTGAGGACGCCCCCGGTATTGGCGACCGCGGCACGAACGCCCTCGAGGGCACCCTGGCGCATGACCTCCTCGCGCATGCGAACGAGCAGGAAGATGCTGTAGTCGGTCCCGAGGGCCATGAGGAACACGAAGGTCAGGAGCGGCACGGTCGGGTCCAGGCCCGGCAAGTGCAGCAGCGGTACGAACAGCACCGAGGTGATCCCCAGCGCCGCGGCGAAGGTGGTCACCATGACGCCGACCACGAGCAACGGGCCGACCAGGGCGCGCAGCACCGTCCAGAGCACGACGAGGACCAGGGTCACCACGGTGGGGACGATGACCAGGATGTCGCGGTGCGAGGCGGTGGCTGTGTCAAGGTCCTGAGCAGTTTGGCCGCCAATGAGCACCTCGCCGGGCGCCACCTTCGCTGCTGCTGCTCGCAGGGTGTTGATCGCATGGAACCCGCCTTCACCCGAGGGGTTCACCGCAAGGACGAGATCGAAGCGAGCCATGGTGGCTCCCCGCTGAACCGGCCCGACGGAGGCGGTGACTGGAAGGCCACGCAGCGCGCGGCGAACCGCAGCGACCCGGCCGAGGTCGGTCACGACGACGTCGACCGGGGAGACCTCGCCAGGGGGGAAGTTGCCGGCCAAGAGGGCATAGCCCTGGGCTGACGGCGAGCTTGGCGGGAGCTCGCTCAAAGAGCCGATATTGGTATTGGCCCTGAACAATCCGATCGCTGCACCGCCGAGGAGGAGCACCGCAGCGATCCACACCGGTCGGTTCCCTCGGCTGACCAGACGCGCCAGCCAGACCCAAATGCCGCGTTGGACGAATTCTGGTGCGTGGCGTGGCACCGCTGGCCAGAAGACACCACGGCCGAGCACGAGCAGCAACGGCGGGTAGGCAGCGAGCACCACGACCGCAGCCGACAAGACCCCAATGACGCCGACCACGCCGAAGCCTGAGACGAGGCTCAACTTGGCTGCCAGGAGGCAGGTGAGGGTTCCTGCCACCGTGAGCGCGGAGGCGACGACCGTCGGGGCTGACCGCCGCCATGCCTCACGCATCGCCCGCCGGTGCTCGGCGTGGTGGCGCAGCTGTTCCCGGTAGCGCGCCGTCAGCAAGAGCGCGTAGTCGGTGCCCGCACCGAAGACGATCACCGTCACCAACGACGCGTTCTCCGCGTTCACGGTGAGCCCTCCGTGGGCGAGTCCGAAGAGGACTGCACGGGCCACCGCCTCTGCGATCCCTACGCTTGCCAGCGGCACCAGCCACAGGATCGGGCTGCGGTAGGTGGCGGCCAACAGGACTGCGACGAGCCCGCCGGTGACGATGAGGAGCAGCTCGTCGGTCCCGGAGAAGGTACCGAGGAGGTCGGTCTCGATGGCCGCCTCACCAGTCACCCGGATCTCGAGACCCCCGCCGCCGTTGCCGAGGTTTCTCCGCAACGCCGTGACCGTCCGCTCAACCTCGGCCTGGTTGCCTGCGACGCTCATCGTGGCCACTGCCACCCTCCCGTTCGGCGAGCGAGCCAAGGGCGATGGTGGACCAATCGCTCGACCGAGCCGCAGGCTCGCGCGACGTAGGTCCGCGTTAGCCCGCGCTAGGTCCCGGCGCTCCAGCCCCGAGGGCCGGGAGAAGACGACATCGACCTCCATCGCCCCTCCAGTGGGGAAGCGGCGGTCGAGCTCGAGAGCCTTCGTCGAGGGGGCGCCCGCGGGCAAGAGCTCGCTCAGGCGGCTCGATTCGACCCCGTTGAGCTTGATGGCGAAGGGGATCGTGGCCCCGAGGACCCCGAGCCAGAAGACGACCCCGATCCAGCTGGCGAGCCTCCCGACGACGAGGGTCGCCAGTCGATCCCCCCAGGCGGCCCTCCGGTCATTGCACGGGATCGGTTGCACCGTGATCAGCTGTAGGGCTCAACCGTCACCGGCGATCACGACGGCCATGGCGATCATCGTCGAGAACCGGGGTCGCTTCGGCGGGCAGGGGCGTTCGGAGATCCGGTCGGCCACCGAGCCGTGCATGGCCGTGCTCCGCCGACGTCGATGCTCTGACCGGCGATGAAACGTGCCTTGTCTGAGCAAAGAACCCTGCGATATCTGCAACCCCTTCTGGGGCCCGCGCCCGACAGGCAACGTGGCGCGGTAGTCGTGTGCTTTGTCGGCCAAGACCGTGAAGATCGGCTCGGTGCTTGGTGCGGGTGATTCCCGGCGACACGGCTTTGACGCGTGCCGTGAGGCGCGCTCCAGTTCGGCGCTCGTGGCCAGGGCGAGGACCCCCGCCTCCGCGGCGGCGCGTGGTGCCTCCCCGGCAGCAGGCCGAATGCCGGTCATCGACACGGCGTCCGCCACGGGCCGATTCGGCGGTGAGCAGGTGTGGCGTGACGGCCCGCAGGGTCGAGAAGATGCCGATGAGCTCGATCCGCAGTATGCGGTCCCATTCCATGGGGTCCCAATGGGCGAGCGGGCACTGACTCGACGTCCTGACGTCATCGCACAAGATCTCGAGCCTCCCGAGCTGGCCGACGGCGGCGTCGACTGCTCGGCGAATGGAGTCAGCGTTGGCCACGTCGATCTGCTCGGCCCTTCTGCCGATCCTGCTGCGAGTGCCTCCGCGGCATGTGCGTCGATGGCCGCCACCGCCCCGGTCGATCCCTCTACCGCCAGTTGGCGACTCATCGCCACCCCGATGCCTGATCTGCCTCCAGTGACGAGTGACCTTGTGGAATCGAGCAGTGCCATATGGCCGATGGTCGTTATTCGAGGATTCGGAGGGCAAGGCGAGAAAGTGCTGTCCTCGCACCGTCGTCGTCGCGCTGCAAGAGACGCTGGCTGCCGGTGAGCACCCAAGATCTGAGCGGCTCGGGCGGGAGCGGTATCGGCGGCTTGCGCGCGATGGGAAGCTCGAGGAGCTCGCTGTTTGCGTCGAGCAACAGGTCGCGGACCACCTTGGCGGCCAGGTGCGACTGACCCACCCCATGGCCGGCGTAGCCGAGGGCGTAGCAGATTCGCTCAGAGGGTCCTAAGAAGCCGACGGAAGAGAAGCAGTTGAGCGTTCCGCAGACTGGACCGCCCCAGCCGCGGTCGATCGCGACATCGCAAAGCTGGGGGAACGTCCAGCGGAAGGACTCCTCGAGTCGCCGGAAGACGTAGCGGCTTCGATCACGCCGAGGGTTTGGTCCACCAGGAGCGATCGGCGCGTCGCGTCCTCCCCACAGGATGCGACCGTCAGGGGTGGGGCGGTGGAAGTGGGGCATGACTCGCTTGTCCTCGATCCCCATCCGCTTCTCCCAGCCAACACGTGACCACTGCGTGTCGCTGAGCGGCTCAGTCACCACGATGTACGCGTACACGGTGAAGATGAACCGCCGCAGCGGCTTGATGGAGTGGGCGTAGGCGTTGGTGGCCACAAGGGCACGATCGGCTAGCACCGTGCCGAAAGCGGTGCGTGCCTCGACTCTCCCGCTCCCGGTCTCGACCAGCGCGTCGACTGGGGTCTGCTCGTAGATGCGCACTCCCCGCCGCCGCGCCGCGTCGCGAAGCCCCCAGCACAGCGCGGCCGGGTCGACGAGAAGGGCGTCATCTTCGAAATGCCCACATCTAAGCCGCGTGCTTGCGACCAGCTGCTGGCATTGCGCTGCGCTCTGGGGGTGGAAGTCGTCGAGCCCCAGGCGTTCGGCAGCGCGGAGATCGCTGGCGATACGCGCATCCTGCTCGGGTGCGTTGGAGACGGTGAGAAGCCCGGGCGCGCTGATCGCAGCGTTGATGCCCTCTGCAATGCAGAACTTCTCGATCTCTTTGAGTGTGTCGCGCATGGCCAGATGTGTGGCTCTGGCGCGTCCGGGACCAACCTTGCGCACGAGGTCGGCGAGGCTGCGCCCGACCATGGTCATGGCGAATCCGCCGTTGCGACCGCTTGCCCCGTAACCCGCTACCTTTGCCTCGCAGACCACGACGTCGATCGCGGGGTCTGCCTCTTTGAGCTGGATCGCTGACCACAGCCCCGTGAACCCTGCGCCTACGATCACGATGTCGGCAATTTCGCTGCCTCGGAGATGACCCATGGGCTCGTAAGGGTTGCATTCGGTCCAGAGGCTGCGGGTGCGCCAGTCGCCATGTTGTACGCGGTTCACCGTTCAGCTCCGGGGTTCCTCGCCCTCGGGAAGAGTCGCCACGACCGCTGAGCTCCTCGGCCAGTCAGGCTTCATTGCGTTGCCATCGGGGCGGTCCCGTCTTCGTCGTCGACGGAATCTGTGATCGTCGAGGCAATTGGCGATGCCCGCGGTTGCGAAGGGGCACCTTGGGTGCGGACGGAACCAACGCGTCGATCACTCGATCGAGCACGGCGAGGGCGGGGGCTGCCTCGCCCGTGGTGAGGATGTAGAGCATCGCCTCGGCGTACGCACCCAACAACACCGCCGAGGCGGCATCGACGTCGAGCCCTCCAAGCGCGTCCGTTCCGGCTTGCGCGAGCAACGACCCGACGAGCACGGCACCCGATTGCTGGTCGACCCGTCCTGCCACCTCGACCTTGGGTAGGACCCATGCCTCCCTCAGGAAGAACCGAGCCTCGCCCAAGCTTGAGATCGCTTCCAAGGTGGCACGAAAGCATCGCTTCAAGTTGTCGGCCAGCGGGCGTTGCTCGTCGTAGGCGTCGCTAGCCGCGTCGGCGAGGCGACCCCACAGCTCGTGCCAGAGGTCTTGGGCAAGGTCCTCTTTGTCGGCGAAGTAGTAGTAGAAGGCGCCCTTGGTCACTCCCGCCGCAGCAGCGATCTCTTCCACCGTCACCGCGTGGTAGCCGCGTTCGCAAAACAGCTTGAGCGCTGCCTCGGCGACGTCCTGCTTCGTGTGGCGGACCGGCGGGTTGCGGCGTGCCATCAGCGCTCCTCGAGGCCCGCGACGGGGCTTCTCAGAAAGCTGCTGGACAAGCACATCGCCTGTTGTCGTTCGGCACGACTGTTTCCATAGTGGTTGTATGAGATCATACGAACCGTACGGAATCGAGTCCAGTGCTCCGTCTGCATGGCCCTGATGCCTGTTGGAGGTCTATTCCTCTGGGCAGCGCTGCATGGGCTGCAATGGTCTTGCACGCGGTGAGTGGTGGCGTTACCGGAAGCGAAAGAATGCGTGTCCGACCGCGAACACGCCGCGTTGTGGGATCCAGAATTCTCCGATTCGTGCCTGGACAGCGAGCGGAGCTGGTGCACCAAGGTCTTTGTCATCGAGACGAGCTGACGAGTCCCCGATGAGCCAGATCCGCGTCGGGTTTGCCACGAAGGACTGGCCGTTCGGGGTGTCGCCAACCAAGCGAACGCGACCTGCACGAAGGGCGATGCCTGCCGTTGATCCCATGGCCTTGAGGATTGGGAGAGATCGCCATGCCCGGCTAGGCAAGAGCCAACCAACGGCGTTGAGCGCCCTGGTGACAGTCGAGGCAGTCATCTTCATGGTCCAGATCAAACTTGGATCCGCTGAGGAGACGCGCATGGTGCATTCGTCCATCCACTCCAAGTCGAAGTGGGAGCGTCGGATCTCTTCGACCGCGGAGCCAAAATAGCGAGAGCAGGCCTGATCGTCGCTTTGGTCCTGCCAGAAGGTCCATCGACCAGCAGGGTCCCGATGCCAGATCGAGGTGTAGGCCGGTCCGATCGAAGAGGCTGGGAAACGCCGCATTGCGAGGACGTGACCCGTGGCGAACGGAAGTCCGAGGACCCCGTAGCCGGTGAATCGTTCCTCGTTGCTCACCGCAAGCACAGGGTGCGTTTCAACGTCACGAGCGAACGTGCGAGGACCGACCATGAGGTCACGCTAGCTGTCGGTCTTCTCTCTATGCATCGGGCATTGCCCGTGGGGTTCATGACGTTCAACCACCATGAGCATCAGCGATTGTTCAAACCCCCAAGGCACGTCGCGATGTCGTGTCGTTCGCCGAATGGTCACCGCAAGGGTGGTCGCTCACGCCCATCAGGATCTGTTGCTCCGTGGTGACCGGCATCGCGGCCAGCAACCGTGTAACGAGCGTGATTCAGGAGAATCGCCTCCGTCATGCCCTCGTTCGCGTTGACGGGCTGGTAGGCGTGTCGTCAGTTGTATCGAGCATGCTTCGTGGGATGAAAAGGTTGCTTGGCGTGGAGACGAACGATGACCGTTGATCCGGCGGAGCGTTGGTCGACGACGAGCACTTTGGTGGTTCGCCGGTCTGATCGCGACGTTGGGATGATCGACGAAAGACGCACAGGAAGAGTGGAATGAGTGTGAATCCCGAAGGTGCGCAGCGCGATGAGCAGAAATCCTGTACGCGCATCTGGTCTGCTTCATCCTGCGGGGAAGGTCGGGCCTCGTGTGGTTCCTCGGGAAACCCAAGTCAGCAACAGATGAGGTCACGCCTCGTCTCATTGTTCGTCGTGTCATCTTCGCCGTGAATGCCAAGGTTCCGATTGCGGATCGCATGGGCTGAACTCCGTGTCGTCTCGTAGGGGGGCGCGCGCAATCGGCACGCATCGACTGACACCATGGGATGGTGATGAGGCGAGCCATCGTCGTCGTCGTGGTCCTCGGTTGCGCGTATGTGATCGTGCAGTTGGTCCGTCCGGATCCTCCCGTGTCTGCGATGACGAACACGATTTCGAAGACGATTCCCGGTACCCCAGTGCCCCCTCCGTGGCCTTCAGAAGGCGAGGCGGCGATCGGCGTGGAGGGATCGGGTCTGCTAAGCGTTCACGGTCGGCAAATGCCAACTCCTTTGGCCAGCATCACCAAGCTCATGACCGCGTACGTCGTGCTCCATGACCATCCACTTGCTGGGAGGACTTCGGGACCCGTGATCACCATCAACGAGAGGGACGTGGCAACCTACGAGAAGGACAGAGCGACTGGAGACTCCGTCGTGGCCGTGTCCCAGGGGGAGCGCCTAAACGAGTTGCAAGCGCTCGAAGCACTGCTGATCCCCTCCGGCGACAACATCGCGAACCTGCTTGCGAGGTGGGACGCGGGGAGCGAGAGGGCATTCGTGGCCCGAATGAACGCGACGGCGAAGCTGCTTGGGCTGGTCGATACCCGCTACACCGATGCCAGTGGCGTGACGACGGGCTCCGTGAGCACTGCGTCAGCGCAAGCGCGTCTCGCCATGGCCGATATGGCAATTCCTGTCTTCCGGTCCGTGATCGACATGCCACAGGTCACCTTGCCTGTTGCTGGGGTCCAGTACAACGTGAATGCAGAACTCGGCACGGACGGCATCGTTGGGATCAAGACCGGGTGGACCCCATCCGCTGGCGGATGCTTTGTGTTCGCTGCCCAGGCCACCATCGATGGTCGCACACGGACGATCGTCGGCGCCGTGTTGCATCAGCTGGCCACACTCGCCCAGCCGAGTCCCCTCATGGCGGCCTTCAATGCTTCCACGGCTCTCCTCGCCGGTATCAAGAAGACCCTTGAACAAGACACGGTGGTCCATCGCGGCGAGACGCTCGGACATCTGGACGTGCCGTGGGGGAGACCAGTTGGGCTCAAAGCCGCACACGCGGCCATTGTGATCGGGATGCCAGGCGAGCACGTTCGTGGTGCCGTGGAGCTTCGGCGCCCGATGACGAGCTCGCTCCGAGCCGATCGCCCCGTCGGATCATTGGTGATCCGGCTCGGCGAAGAGCGGGTCATCGTTCCTGTTGATGCCGCTCGGGCCTTGCCATCGCCTCCGATTCCTTGGCGCCTTACCAACACCAACCTCTGACCTCCATGGGGTGATCAGGTTCATGTCGCTGTCGTTGTGGCGGGGTGAACCCATCGGGGAGGGATGAGGAAATAACGTCAGAACGTTGAGTGTGGATCCAGCCAGCGCTCCAGACGTGTATGTCGTCTAACCTCTGTGGGGAAGGGGGCCAATGAACGGCCAGGAAAACCCAAGGAGCAGTGAGTCCCTCCCGCCCACTGAGGACGTCTCCTCGCCCAGCACCGCGAGCGATGCCATGACCGCCGCGGCGCAATCAGCTGCATCGCCGAGTCTTCGCAGGCGAGTTGTCCGTCAACTTCGTCGTAGGTTGATCGCGGGGAAGTCGCTGGGCGGCGGTGCGGCAGCGGACCTTGGGCAAGCGGCAGAGGCGCTGGCGCTTGAGGTGATTTCCACTGACCTTGCAGGGGACCGTGTGCTCCTTGGGCATGTGCTCGGGATGCACTTGACATTTCCCGCCGGGCACCTGCACGGGCCGCGGCAGGCACCTACGCTCCTGTATCTCTTCGCCGATGCCCTGGCGGTCCGCCCTACCGACGACGCACCCATGTCGACGGTGCCGATGTTCGGGCTGCACATGGTCCTGCCACCTGTCGCAGTCGCTCGTTGGCTTTACAAGGCCGGTCGTATAGAGCACGCCAACTTGGACCTCGTGAAGGACGCGGCACGCTTCGCAAGTTCGCTTGCCTATTGGACAGTGGACGACTTTTCTGAGGCGGATCCCAAGCTTGAGGTCTACCGCACCTCGGACTTGCCTGGCCCACTCCATGTGTACGAGCACCTCGGATTCGCACATATCGTCATCCCGGTGCAAGGGGGACGGCCTGTCCATCTCAGGAGCTCACTGCCGGTCTCCTCGGAGATCTTCGTGAGACTGTGGCAACTGTTCTCGCGTGTCGACTGGCCTCATGACTTACGCACCGATATCCCGACGGAAGAATGACGCGCGTTGCCCTCACCTACCTCGGCGGTCAGAAGCCAGACGGTACCCGTTGAGGCCTTGGAGCTCATAGGACCCGGGTGCTGATCCCGCCGGGCATCGGCGCGGCGGCGATCCTCATCGAGGACCGCAACATGACAATCGTCGGAGTCGCGGATCCCTGCTGCGCCGCCTCGTCCTCGACCCTGGACCTCAAGGCGGCGGTCAAGCGGGTTGTCGCGGAGCGCGGGGTATCCGAGGCGGAGATCATCCGAGAGGCGATCCGTGTGTCGGTTGGCCGTGCTCGCCCTCGTCCTCGTGGTGGGCGGTATTCGAGCGCGCAGCCGATCGCCCGCGACGCCGAGGAGATGCTTACCGGTTTCGGGGAGCGCTGAACGGTGCCTCCCATAGTCGTGGACACCAGCGCCCTGCTGGCGTTCTTCGATGCGCCCGACCACGAAGCGGTGTCAGAGGTGCTTGGCGAGGCCGATGCCTTGGTCGTATTCCCGTAGTCGTGGCTGCGCTCGACTACCCCGTCGCAACCCGACACGGGATGGACGACGAGTCGCCGTGCTTGACGAGCTGTCCGGCGGGGCGTGGGACCTGGCAGCGTTCGACGTTCGCCGCGTCCATGAGGTGATCGCCAGCTACCAGGACCAGGGGATCGGAGTAGCGGATGCATCGATCGTGGTCATGGCTGAGCGGTATGAACGCGCACGATCGCCGGCCTGGACCATCGACATTTCAACGTCATCCGCTCCCTCGACGGTGGCTACTTTCAGGTGCTCCCCCGCACAACCAGGGCGCGGGCGTGCGAACAGATCCGCACCAGGACGCGGGACGCCGCTCTCTGTCGTGTGGGGTTTGGTGCTTGCCAGGATCACACGAAGCCGCACGGCCTCAAGACGCTGCGAGCCGCTGCTCCGCGGATAGCGACGACGGAAGAGCGCCCGCGCGGTGAGGAGGGCGGCAATGACCGCGAGTCCTAGATGGAAGATCACCCCGCCTGAGACAGCGACCTCTGCGGTGGCGCCGAGCCCCACCAGCACGCAAGCGAAGCCGAGGACGACGCCAGCCTTGCCATCGAGACTCTCGGCGTGCGCGTTCAGGGTCTCACGCTCTGCGGCAACCTGGCCGACCACGATGATCAACGATGCCAGTCCCTGATCCTCGTGCACCCTGACCTCGAACCGGTCACCCGGGTGACATGGTGGACTTGCCGCAGGGCGGCATCGAATGATCTCGTGGGAAGAAATGGTGGAGGTGGCGGGAATCGAACCCGCGTCCTTCGGCGACTCGATGGGCCTTCTCCGAGCGCAGCCGGCGGTGGATTGTCGGGATCAGCGTTGCCACCGGCGACACGCAGTCCGTATCCGACGAAAGGTTTTCCCTGGCAGCCCGTCGGAAGGGCCAATCAGGTAAGCCCTACGAGATGACGCCCGTACCCGGCCTGTAGGGCGGAGACCGGACGGACGTCGCCGCTAACTAAGCAGCGAGCGCGAGCTCAGGCTCGGCGTTTGTTTTTGTTCCCGGCTCTTTATCGTGGTTCCGGGGACCACGGCTCGCTTCTCCCATCTTGACAACCGAAGTCGAGACCATTCACCCCCTTGTGTTTCGGGCTGCTCCGATCCTCGATCCCAGCTCAAGTCGGCGCCCCGCAACCGAACCCGAGCGGCTCTCGGTCACCAATCTAGCGGTGACCGGGCTCGATGATGCCGTTGTCAGACCCAGGGGTTGCCGTGGCGAAGAATCCGAGCTGCTTCACGTTCTGCGTCCCGAGCGGCGATGACTTGCCGCTTGTCGTGGAGCTTGCGACCCCGTGCCAGGGCGAGCGCGACTTTGGCTTTGCCGTCCCGGAAGTACAGCGAGATCGGGATGAGCGTGAGCGATTGTTGCTGGGTCTTTCCCATGAGCTCGTCGATCTGGTCCCGGTGTAAAAGCAGCTTGCGTTTCCGATCGGGGTCGTGTGCGCCGAAGCCCGTAGCGAATTGCCAGGGGGGAATGTGCATCCCGTACAGCCAGACCTCGCCATCGGTGACCCTTGCGAAGGCATCTCCCAGCTGGGCTTTCCCGGTGCGCAAAGACTTCACTTCGCTTCCGGACAAGACGATGCCGCATTCGAAGGTCTCAAGGAGGTCGTAGTCGTGGCGTGCCCGCCGGTTGGTGGCGACGACCCGGTCGCCCCCGGCCGAGAGCGCCGCTTTGGCTTCGGCTCGCTTTGCTGCTGTTCGCTTCGCACGTGCCACGGTGCAGCGAGGTTACCGGGGGTGGGGCGGTGGCCTTCATTACGATCGCCGTCGTGCTGAGACTGCCATTCGACGTCTACGAGGAGATGCTCGCCCACTGTCTGACGAGCCTCCCCGAAGAGGGGTGTGGCCTCCTTGCCGGGGATGCCCTCACCAGCGAGGTCAAGCGGTGCTACCGGACCCGGAACGTGGCGGCATCCGCCAAGCTCTACACGGTCGACCCATTGGAGCATCTCCGGGCTGATCGAGACGCCGAGTCAAATGGGCTCGAGATCATCGGTGTCTTCCACTCCCACACCCACACCGATGCCTATCCGTCCCCCACCGACCTCGCCCAGGCGCCGGACCCGGGCTGGCACTACGTCATCATCTCCTTGCGTGACGTTGAGCCGGTGACTCGGAGCTTCACGATCCGCGAGGGCAGCCCGCAAGAGGAGCCTGTGGTGTTCTGAGGGCTCTGGTGGCGTGTCGACTCGGTCCAGGAACAGATCGGTACAATCCCTAGAAGAGCACTCAACAATTGCCGAGTCCAGCCCGTCGTCGGGCGGTCCGGCCCGTGGTCCAGCGTCTGGGAGGTTTTGTGCCGGTCGAGGTTCGTCTACCGACGATGCTGCGCTCGCAAGCAGGAGGTGAGTCCACGGTCACGATCGAGGGGAAGACGATCGGGGAGGTACTTCGCGCCCTGATCGCCCGCCATCCGGGCATGGCTGGGCAGGTGCTCAACGCGGACGGCTCGCTCCATCGCTTCGTGAACGTCTACGTCAACGATGACGACGTGCGATACCTGTCGTCTCTCGACACACCGGTCAAAGACGGTGACCAAGTGTCGATCCTCCCGGCAGTTGCCGGAGGGGCGACTTCCTGAGCGACCGCGTGACGCTCCATCGCGACGCCCTCGATCTCATCGGCAACACACCGATGGTGGATGTCAGCGGGCTCAGCCCCAATCCGAACGCGCGCATCGCGGTCAAGCTCGAGGGGCGCAATCCGACCGGCTCCATCAAGGACCGGATCGCATTGTCCATGGTCGAGCAAGCAGAGCGCGACGGCGTGCTGAAGCCTGGCCAGCCCGGGCAGGTCCTGCTCGAACCCACCTCCGGAAACACAGGCATCGGGCTCGCCTTCGTGTGCCGAATGAAAGGCTACGAGCTCAAGGTCGTCCTCCCCGAGAGCGTGTCGGTCGAACGGCGCCAGCTGCTCGAGCTCTGGGGTGCGGAGGTCTTCGAGTCACCAGGGGCGGAAGGCTCCAATGGTGCGGTCCGCATGGCACAGCGCCTTGCCGCTGAGCACCCCGAGTGGCACTTCTTGTACCAGTATGCCAACACGGCGAACCCGGATGCTCACTACCGCTATACCGGTCCCGAGATCTGGCGAGATTGCCCGGAGGTGACGCATTTCGTCGCCGGCCTGGGAACCTCGGGCACGCTGCTCGGGGTCGGTCGGTACCTCAAGGAGCAAAATCCCCGGATCCAGGTCTGGGCAGTCGAGCCGCCCGCGGGTGAGCTGGTCGAAGGGCTCCGCAATCTCGATGAAGGCTACGTGCCGCCGATCTTCGAAACCCTGGGCGGCGCGAGTCTCCTCGATCGCAAGATCGTGGTCCGCCCAAAGGAGTCGATCGAATGGACCCGCCGGCTCCTCGACGAGGCAGGGCTCTTTGTGGGCCTCTCGACCGGCGCAGTCATGGCAGGCGCCGTTCGGTGCGCGGCGTCCCTCGAGGCGGGGTCGCGCGCAACGATCGTGATCATCTCGGCTGACGACGGGTGGAAATACCTGTCCACCGGCGCGTGGACCGAGGACATCGATGTCGTGGCCGAGCGGGCCCGCCGGATGATCTACTTCTGAGCTGGCGTGCCGGGAAATCAGCTCGTCGTGCTCGGATGCGATGGGAGCTATCCCGGGCCTGGTGGCGCAGCGAGTGGGTACCTGGTGCGGTCCGCGTCCACCTTGGTCTGGGTGGACGCCGGACCGGGAACCTTCGCCAACCTTCAGCGCCAATGCGACCCTCGGCAACTCGACGCCGTGGTGCTCTCTCATGAGCACCCTGACCACTGGACCGACATCGAGTCCTTTGCCGTCTGGGCCCGCCAAGTCGGCCGTCAGCAACCGACGCCGGTGTACGCACCGCGGGGACTCCGGGAGCGGTCGTATTTCGGGAAGGATCCGGTCCTTGCGTGGCATGTTGTCGAGTCGCCATCGGAGGCACAGATCGGCGACCTGCGCTGCAGCTTCGTCGCAACCGATCACGGGCCGCCGACGAACGCGGTGTGCTTCGAGGCGTTGGGGCCCACGACCGGCTCCCTCGGGTACTCGGCCGACACGGGGCCCGATTGGGCCATCGAGCAACTGGGGACCGGGATCGGTCTGATGCTCTGCGAGGCGACCTATACCAGAGTCGATGAGGGCCGGTATCGGCACTTGAGCGGTCGCCAGGCCGGATCAATGGCCGCCACCGCGGCGGTTAGCCGTCTCCTGTTGACCCACCGCTGGCCTAGCGTGTCGGCTTCGGAAGTGTTGGCGGAGGCCGCTGCAGCATTCGGTGGCCCGGTCGTTCAGGCTGCCATCGACGCGACCTACGAGTGGTGAAGGAGAAGCCAGAGCCGTGGCGACGAGTGAGGCACGCGACACTAGGACGTTACGCGCGGATGGGAGGGCGCTCGACGAGCTGCGCAGGGTCACGTTTGAGCGTGACTTCACCGAGTTCGCTCCCGGATCAGTGCTCGTCTCAATGGGAAGGACGAAAGTGCTTTGCACCGCCTCGGTTGAAGAGCGCGTTCCGCCCTGGCTGCGGGGGACAGGAAAGGGTTGGGTCACTGCCGAGTACTCGATGTTGCCGGGCTCGACGACTGAACGGGTCGAGCGAGAAGCCACGAGGGGCCGGCTGTCAGGTCGAACTCAGGAGATTCAGCGGCTGATCGGGCGCTCGCTTCGGTCGGTGTGCGACCTCGTCGTCCTCGGTGAGCTGCAGGTCACCGTGGATTGTGACGTCTTGCAAGCCGACGGCGGTACGAGGACCGCTTCGATCTGTGGCGCGTATGTCGCGCTACATGACGCGTGTTCCCGATTGAAGCAAGCGGGCATGATCTCGGACCATCCACTGAGCGACGAAGTCGCTGCCGTGTCGGTGGGGATCGTCGATGCCGTGCCGATGCTCGACCTTCCCTATGCAGAGGACTCTCGTGCAGATGTCGACATGAACGTGGTCATGACCGGCTCGGGTCGATTCGTCGAAGTGCAGGGGACTGCCGAGCGAATGGCCTTCAGCCGGGACGAGCTGGGAGAGTTGTTACGGTTGGCCGAGCTCGGGATCTCGGAGTTGGTCGCTGCGCAACGAGCCGTGTTGGCGCAACCGCCGATCCCGCGGTGAAGTTCGTCCTAGCAACCGCGAACCCCGACAAGGCTGCCGAGATTCGGGCGATCCTTGCACCATCGGGACACCTCGAACTGCTGGCACGACCCCAGGAGGTCCCCGAGGTGGAAGAGAACGGCGACAGTCTGCTCGCCAACGCCCGCCTGAAGGCCAAGGCGCTGATGAAGAGCACGGGGATGCCCGCGATCGCTGACGACACCGGCCTCGAGGTCGAGGCACTCGGTGGAGCGCCCGGGGTCAGATCATCCCGGTTTGCAGGCGAGGTCGCCACCTATGCAGAGAACGTGGCCAAATTGCTGGCCGAGCTGGACGCGCTCCCGGACCGAGGCGGTCAGCGAGCCGCTCGGTTCGTCACCGCCGCTGTGGTCGCATTTCCCGATGGCACGGAACGCTCAGCGATTGGGAGTGTGTCAGGAACGATCGCGTTCCAAGCGCGAGGCGAGCACGGCTTCGGCTATGACCCCGTCTTCGTGCCCGACGAGGCCGGCGGTCGGACGTTCGCTGAACTCCCCGCCGAGGCGAAGCACGCCATCTCCCATCGTGGCCGTGCAATGCGTGCATTGGCTCGGCTGGTACGCCCCGAGGCGGGCGCGGACCCCAGCCCAGGGACGACCCCCGATGGCTCCTTGGATCGAGACACCTGATCCGGGCGCTGATCGGGCCTACGGGCTACTCGTTGGGCAGCTCGTTGGAGTTCCGGAGCAGCGTGCCGCAGACCTTCGTTGGGTTGACGAAGCTGGCACCTTTGAGCTGGACCACCCAGAGACACTGCTGTTTCGGGGCCTTCCCCCAGTTCTTCAGCGTGTAGTTGGAAGGTGAGGCACTTTCGAGGCCGCCAACGTCGTAGTTGGTGACCTTGTGCATTGCCTTGATGAAGCCGGCCTGCGTCGGATTCTTCCCTGCGAGCTTGAGGCCGTAGATCATGAGGTCGGCACCACCCCAACCCTCGTACCAGCCGAAGCCGGGCACCCCAGTGAAGTGCGCGTACTTCGCCAGGGCTGCTTGGAAGGCCTTGGTCGCTGGCGTTTTTGCCTCGATCGGCGTGCCGATCGCCTCGAACCATGTCCCCTGAGCATCGGGGAGTGCGGCGGGGTCATTGAGGAGCGCCTGGCCGTAGCCGGTTGCCGAGAGCGCGACCTTGAGGTTCACCCCTGCCTGCTTCAAGGAGGTCAAGATGGCGAAGTTCGTGTTCGCGTCGAGCGGCAAGTACAGGGCGTTGACCTTGGCACTTTTCATCTCTAACGCGAGGGACGTGGTGTTGATCGTCCCGAAGGGAAGGGTGTTGTTGAGGTAGGCGTCCTTGAGGTGGTTCCGTTGGCAGCTCAAGATGAATCCGCGGGCCGCGGCGGTGGATGACGGGGAGATCGAGTAGCCGACCGAGCCGCAGCGAGTGCCGCCGTCGGCCTTCACCAGCTTTCCGAACGTCGTGTACTGCGGGTCCTTGGGGGACTCCATTCCTGTGATGGAGAACATGTTGGTGTTCTGCTTCTGGTACCACTCTTCGCCGTCGTACGCGCCACCGGTGATGGGCACGCCTGCCTGTACCGCGAGCCGGTACCCGCCGAACGCCACGGGGCTCTCGTCAATGATCCCAAAGACCCCTTCGGAGATGAGCGCCGCGGTCGCCGACTGGTTCGTCGCCGGGTTCGTGGCGTCGTCTTTGACAATGAGACGGATCTTGCGCCCGTACACGCCGCCATGGGCGTTCTGGAGGGCGATGCGGGCCTCGGCCGCAGGCACGATGTGGGCGTACTCGGATGCGGCAGGTCCTGTCTCCGAGGTGATGAGCCCGATCGTGATCGTCTTGGCGCTGACTCCCGGCGTCGCCGATGCCGCGCCGACGCCAAAGGCCAAGGACGCAGCCAATCCAACCAGCGCCGCTGCGGCGGCGGCGAGGAACCGCTGTGCCATGCTGGACTCCTTCCTCATCTCGCTCTCCCTTGGAGCGGTGCTGAGGGCCCTCGTGCACGCTGCACATGCGCTGCCCGAGGTCGTTCTCCGCTCCTGTCCGACGGTGAGCGGAATCGGTCTATCAGATGTCGATCTCATGAACAAGTCGGCAATTGCCCAATGGTTTTATGATGATTTGATGAAGCTTTCGCCTGGATCCCCCGCCGCGATCGGCGGAGACGTCTGGGCTGGAGGACCGCGCAGCGTTCGGGGTTCCACCAAACCGTGCGGCCCGTCATGGCTCCCGAGGGGCGTCGGAAACGCGACGTGCGCGCCTTGAGGTGGGAGCGGGGTGCTCCTACGATCGGATGCATGAGGCGGTGCTGCTCGGCAGCTCGATTCGCTGGCGGTGTCATGCTCAGCGGGCTTTTGGTCGGGGCACTGGCGCTGCTCCCCACCGGCAGCGCCTTGGCGAGCGGGCCGCCGCCAGCAGCCACGGCGTTCGCCACTGCAGTGATCGGACCCGCCGGGGGAACGTTGAGCGGGTTCGGCATGACGGTGACCTTCGCTGCGGGTGCGCTGGCCCAGCGAGACCTTGTGATCCTGGGCAACTGGCCGAACGGCCAGGACGTGACGCCGCCCTCTGGGGAGGCTGTGAAGACCTTTGGTCTCCAGGTGTGCGTCGATGCGACGGGCACGCCGACGGACTGCACGAGCGAGTTCGGCAACTACCCGAACTCGCCGGCCGGCACGGAGCGCATCGACGGGAAGCAACTGAACTACACGGGATACCAGGGCACCAGCGTGAACTTCGGCTCGGCATCGCACAAGCTCGTGACCTTCGCAGTCCATACCGGAGGGAACGCGGTCTACATCTACAACCCGAACTTCTCGACGACTGCTGCTGCGTACCCGAAGCTCCTGCCGAGCACCACTGCGAACGGTGTGCTCACGTTCGAGACCTTCCAGCCAATCGTCTGGACGGTGACAAGCCCCGGTTCTTGAACCTGTTGCCCCGAACCTCCCCTGGCTGAGCGTTAGCGCCGTCCGCGCAAGGTTGCCTGACATCTTGAGGACGGCTTTCTCTCGGACCCCGTCAATCAGATGCTCCATCGACGGTGTTCCGTTCGTCGTCTGACGCATTAGCCGTGGACTGCGGACGCCCACGCGTGCGAGGGCCGCGTGGTCGGGATTTTGAGCCGGATCGCCAGACCGCCCCGGGACCGCTCGCAAGCCACCCCGGGTAGGCTTGAGGATGGGAACAGCCTCGGGAGGGCTTCGATGAGTGAGGCCACTGCCCACCACAGCGAAGAAGGAGGCAGGTCGCACCGGACGTCGCTACGCGAGCTGCTCGCCGACTACGACCGCGAGGTCGACATGGCGCTGCGCCAGGCGCTCGAGGCGACGACGGGCACCGACCGGGTTCGGTTCCTCCACGGTGCGCGACGGCTCATCGTTGTCCACGACGGGGTCCTGCGCTCCGCGCTGTGCCCACTGCTCAACGATCTGCCAGGCGGGCCAGCGGTGGCGAAGCGCCTCGAAGAAGGCTGTGAGGAGCGCGTCGCGTTGTTGCGTCGCTTCGACCAGCTCACCAAGGGCGTGGCGGTACACAACGTCTACCCGGCCTCCGGACAGGAGATTGAAGAGATCCTGAGCAGGCTCGAGCAGAGCATGGGTCGTCACGTCGACGAGGAAACGGCCCAGGTGAGCGACGTTCTCGAGAATGCCGCCGACAGCGTGGATCCTGAGGTCGTCGCTTCTCTCATGGCGTTGGAGGCGCGGCGGGCGCCGACGCGGGCGCACCCCGGTGCCGCCAAGCACGCTCGCTCGACTCTCGTGCGGAGGCTCTATCGCCTCATGGACCGGAAGGCGGATTGGACCGATGCTCACCATGGCTGGAGCACCGCGGGGCCTCCGACGGTACCGATCCGCACGCTGGAGGCACACCAGCTCAAGCGAGAGGCGCTCGAGGGTTCGCCGACGGTCCGAGACGTGCTCGCTGGCTACGACCGAACGGTGTCGTCCCTCATCGACGAGCTGGCCGCGACGACATCGACGACTGAGTGGGCGCAAGCCGCAGAGCGCCTGAATGCCGCCATCACCGTCCATGACGCCGTGCTCGGCGGGGTCCTGTGCCCCCTCTTGGAAAAGGTTCCCGAGAGCGCCGAGGCAGGCGCTCGCCTGCGGGCCGGTTGCCAGCGGCGCGCTGAGCTCCAGCGGTCGTTGAGCTCGCTGTCCGAGCACGGAAAGCTCAAGGAGTTGCCCCGAGACCAGCGCGAGGAAGCCAAGCGACTCGTCGATCAGCTCATCGCGAGCTTTCGCGCGCACGAGGAGCAGGAGACCAACGAGGTGACTGCTCTTCTCGAGAAGCTTCCTCCCGACGCCTACCGGACGAAGACGTCACCGTTCGCTGACGTCATGTGGCCCTGGCACAGCGAGGGTCCCGAGCTCCTCGCCCTACGGATGGCGCTGTGGGCACAGTCATCCCCGACCGTCCGCCATCCCCTCCTCGACCGTCATCCCTCGAGCCGTTTGCTCCGATCGTGGTTCCATCTCGTCGACGCGTGGAACGAGCTGTGGGCGGACAGCCCGCTCAAGCGCTGGCTCTCCCCGAAGCTCCCCGAACCCTTCGGAGAAAGGGCCACCAGCGTGGTTCCCGACGGCCCGGCACCAGTTCGAAGCGATGAACGGCCGAGCTCCCGCCACTAGGCACGAAGTCCGCTGCGTGGCCCCGGGCCTGACCGGCGCGAGCGAGGGCTCATGACCCCCTGGTGGTTCATGAGCAGCCGACGCGGCCGATCGATGATCCCCTGGAGCTCGAATCTCGCCTCCAGCCAGGACCTTCTGGAGTGCGGGCGGGGAGACTCGAACTCCCACCCCCGAAGGGACCGGGTCCTAAGCCCGGCGCGTCTACCGATTCCGCCACGCCCGCGAGGAGTGGCCCGCCGGCGAGGAACGCCGGGAGGCCGATTGTAGGATTGAGCCATTGGCGGTGTCTCGGACCGATAGCCTCTGGGCGATGCACCCTCTCGATTTCTTGCCCACCGGGCGTTCCGCGATTGCGCCCACCGATGCTGCAGCGGCGGACGTGTACCAACGCTTGCTCAAGGAGCGCATCGTCTTCATCGGCAGCCCGATCGACCAAGCAACGGCCAACCTGGTCTGTGCTCAGCTGATTCTGCTCGAGGCTGAGGATCGTGACCGTGACATTTCCATCTACATCAATTCACCGGGGGGATCGGTCACCGACGGGCTCGCCATTTACGACACCATGCAGTATGTGCGTTGCGACGTGTCCACGATCTGCGTCGGGCTCGCAGCGTCGATGGGACAATTCCTCCTGTGCGCCGGGACGCCGGGAAAGCGCTACGCACTGCCGCACGCCAGGATCCTCATGCACCAGCCCTCGGGCTCGATGCAGGGGCAAGCGGCGGACATCGCCATTCAAGCTGAGCAAATCGTGTACCTGAAGCGCATGATGGCCGAACGGATCGCGTTCCACACCGGTCAGCCCGTGGAGCGGATCGAAGCCGATTCCGACCGTGATCGGTGGTTCACCGCCGAAGAGGCACGTGAGTACGGCTTCATCGACCGCGTGATCGACAGGTCGAGCGCCCAGGTCGGCGGCGGCTGATCATGGCGCTCGAGGCTGCGGCCCCGAGCCCTGAGACAGGGCAGCTGCAGCAGCCATCGCAGGAGGGCATGCTGCTCGCCAGGGACGTCGCCGGTCGGGCGTTTCCCGGGCGCGCCCTGGAGGGACGGGCCAAGAGCACGCGGATCGTTTCCTCGCAGATCAGCGTGTGGTCCCGGCTCAAGGAGATCTGGATCTCCCGCGAGCTCTTGGTCAACCTGGTTCGGACCGAGATCCGCGTCAAGTACAAGAACTCCTTCCTCGGCCTGGTGTGGTCCCTCATCTCGCCAGCGATGACGCTCGGGATTTACACCTTGGTGTTCGGTGTGGTCCTCAAGAACGGGATCCCCGACTTCGTACTGCTGCTGTTCTCGGGTCTTCTGGCCTGGAACCTCTTCTCGACCGGGGTCCAAGCAGCAACGGGGGTGATCGTCAACAACGCGGCGCTGGTGAAGAAGGTTTCGTTTCCCCGCGAGATCTTGGCATTGGCCTCGATTGGATCGGCCTGCGTCTTCTTCTTCTTTCAAGCGTGCGTGCTGGTCATCTTCCTCATTGGTCTGCAGTGGTCACCCGCATGGAGCGAGCTGTGGCTCCTCGTCGTGGCCGCCGTCCCGCTGCTGGTGTTCTCCGCGGCCCTGGCGCTCTTGCTCGCCGCGGTGAACGTCTACCTGCGTGACACACAGCACTTAGTCGAAGTGCTCGTGGGGGCAGCATGGTTCTGGGCCTGTCCGATTGTCTATTCCTTCCAGGCCAAGGTGTACCCGTTCCTCCATCGTCACCACATCGTCTGGCTCTATCTGCTGAACCCGTTGACCCCAGTGGTGCTGACCTTCGAGCGGGTGATCTATGGGAAAGAGGTGCTCAACCTCACCATTCCTCCGCATTTGCCCACCCAATTGCTCCCAGGATGGGGCGCGCTCACGTATGTCGAGATGGATGGGTTGGTATTGGTTGCCTCGTTGCTGCTGTTTTATGGCGCGATGGTCGTGTTCGGGCGCTTGGCAGGCAACTTCGCCGAGGAACTCTGATCCGCCGACGAGGAACTCTGGTACCCATGGGAACGACAGCGGTTGACGTTCAAGACATCTCGAAGCGGTTTCGCCTTTACTATCAGAAGTACACGTCCCTCAAGGAGCGTGTCATCCACGCGGGACGGAACCCCTACACCGATCTGTGGGCGCTGAGGAACATCTCATTCGAGGTTCAAGAAGGGGAGACCCTCGGCATCTTGGGCATGAACGGCTCGGGAAAGTCCACCCTGCTCAAGTGCATCTGTGGGGTGCTGCGTCCGACTTCTGGCCAGGTTGTCGTCCGCGGCAAGCTTGCTGGGCTCCTCGAACTGGGAGCGGGCTTTCAACCCGAGCTCACGGGGCGAGAGAACGTCTATTTGAACGGTTCGCTGCTGGGCATACCCAAAAGCACCATGTCCAAAGTCTTCGACGAGGTCGTGGCGTTCGCCGAGCTCGAACAGTTCATCGACAATCAGGTGAAGTTCTACTCCTCGGGGATGTACGTCCGGCTCGGCTTCGCGGTGGCGGTGACGGTGGACCCCGACATCTTGGTGATCGACGAGGTGCTCACCGTCGGCGACGAACGCTTCCAGCGAAAGTGCATGGACCGGGTCCACACCTTCCAGCAAGAGGGGAGGACCATCATCGTCGTCTCGCATTCGCCGGATCAGATCCGTTCCATGTGTGATCGAGCAGTGGTGCTGAGCGACGGCCAGATGATCGCTCATACGCCTCCGGGCGAAGCGGTCCGGATCTTCCGAGAGAACCTCCTTCAGGCGGGCAGCGTGTTGAGAGCCTCGGCGACTGCGACGACGCAAACCGCCGGGACAGACCCCGAGGCCGTGGCAGTCACGGAGCACGGCGTTGCGCCCGAGGCATCGGGAGCTCCCTCTCCGGGGATCGAGGCGAAGCCTGGCCCGCCAAGCTCGGCGGAGCGTGCTATGGCCAACGAGGGCGCCAGGAACGGGACCGCTTCTGTGCAGATCACCGATGTCGTCCTTACGTACCCGGGATCCGACGAGCGGCCCTACATGGTGACCGGGGACCCGCTCAGCGTCCGGATCGGGTTCATCGCGCGGTCGAGGGTCTCGGGGGTGGACTTCTTCGTGGAGCTGAGAGACGGCACCGGGAGGCAGTTGCTTCGCAGTGCTGCGGGGGACCTCGAGATGCATTTCGACCTCGAGGCAGGCACCGGGGAGGTGGAGTTCTCCTACGACATGTTTCCCTTCGTCGACGGCACCTACGAGATCGTCGTCGGGGTTGAGAGCAGCTCGGGTGGAGTCCTCGTCGACTACCGGGATCCGGCTGCGAAGCTCGAGGTCATGCACCCAGGGAAGGCATTGGGCACGGTGGTGCTCCCGGTGCGGATCGGCTTGTCGACGACGTCGAGCGACCACGCATGAGCGTGCTCGGCGACGGCCCCGAGGTTGCGCCGCCCGATGCTCGGAGGCAACTCGAGCAAGTGATGGCCGAAATCGAAGAGGAGGTCCGACGTCGTCGGCTTTCCGGCGACCTTCCCCTCCACGTGGAAAAGGAGCTCGACGAGCTGTTCGTGCGTCACGCGCCGGTCAGCGGAGCCGGTCGTGGTATCGATGACGTCCTGGCGATGGTGGACCGGTCGACCTTCGTCGATCCGGTGGTGCCGATTGCCTCCCAGAAGTCCGGGGGGGCTCTCGTCAAGCGGGCCGTTCGCCAGCTCACGTTGTGGTACGTCGGGTTTGTCAGTCACCAAGTGAGCCAGTTTGCGTCCGCAACGAGCCGTGCCCTGCACGTGATTGCCGAGGAACTGGACGATCTGTCCGACCGGCTCGACGCCCAACGCGTCGTTTCCCCTCGGATCATCCAGTGGCAGACCCATCGTGAGGACGCTTGGTGGGTGGACCTCGCCACGGAGGCACTGGGGCAGACGAGCGGTCGTGTGCTGCACGCTGCTGCAGGGGACGGCTGGCTGCTCGGACGCCTGCACGCTGCAGACATCGATGCATATGGCCTCGAGCCCAGGGTGCTCGGCGATGGCGAGGCCGGGGTGGCACCCAAGGAGCGGACGCAGGGAGTGGCGTTCGATATTCGCGACGAGAGCGTGGTCGATCACCTCCGAGCGGTGGCGCCCGGCACTCTGGGGGGCCTGGTGCTGAGTGGAGTCGTTGACGGCATGAGTCCCGGCCAGCGCCAACAGCTCGTCGAGCTGAGCGTGGATCGACTGACCGAAGGCGGTCAACTACTCGTGCACTCGCTGTCGCCGACAATTTGGGACAGTGAGCTTGCGCCCCCTGAGGCGGATCTTTGCCCTGGCCGGCCGCTTCGCCCGCGCTCGTGGGAGCAGCTGTTGGGAGAGCTCGGCCTCTCGGCGCGCGCTCTTGATGGCCCGCGTGGTGAGGACTACCTCGTGATCGCCACCGTGAGGGATTCCGGCCAGAGATGGCAAGGCCGAAGCATGCGAGATCTGCGTGGCGGCCCGATTCGAGACCGCTCGAGGTGAAGGTCGCCTTCGTCACCCCTCGCTACGGCGCCGAGGTGACCGGAGGGGCGGAGACCGGTGCTCGCCAGCTTGCTGAGCATCTGGTCGCCACCTTTGGCTGGGAGGTCGAGGCGTATACGAGCTGCGCGCTCGATCTGATCTCCTGGGCCAACGTGCTCCCGGCAGGGACGAGCGTCAGCAACGGCGTCTGGGTGCACCGTTTCGAGGCGGTCGGCGGTCGCCCCAAGGCCTTCTTCGAGCTCGACGGCCGCCTGCGCGTTGCCCCGCGCCATGCGTCTCGATCGGATGCCGAGCGTTGGGTCGAGCTCAATGGTCCCGTCGTACCTGCCCTCGTCGATGCGCTCGAGGTGAGCGACGCAGATGTCGTCGCGTTCTATCCCTACCTCTTCTATCCGACGGTCATGGGGATTGCCCGAGTGCAGGCTCCGAGCGTCCTGCACCCCGCTGCTCACGACGAACCAGCCCTCTACCTACCGGTGTTCAAGGACGTGTACCGGAGGGCCGACGCGATCTGTTACCACAGTCAAGCCGAGCGCAGGCTGGTCCAACGGGTTCACCAAGTGGCTGATCGTCCCCAGATCGTCCTGGGCCTCGGCGTCGGCCGCCCCCTCGAAGGCGGCCGACGCGGTGGTGACATCCTGGGCATCGGCGATCGGCCGTACATCGTCTGCGTCGGCAGGGTGGATGCACACAAGGGCTCGACGATGCTGGCCCGGTTCTTTCAGCTCTTCAAGGAACGCAATCCCGGCCCGCTGGCGCTTGCCTTCGTCGGAACCCAGGTCGCGGATCTTGGTGAGCACGACGACATCGTGATCACGGGTGCTGTCGACGAGGGCACCAAATGGGACCTCCTTCGGGACGCCGTCGCCCTGGTCTCCCCTTCGGCACTC
Organism: Actinomycetota bacterium; assembly: GCA_021324045.1. Taxonomy (GTDB): domain Bacteria; phylum Actinomycetota; class Acidimicrobiia; order Acidimicrobiales; family RAAP-2; genus JAJPJV01. The sequence goes on from JAJPJV010000022.1 coordinate 24,544, forward strand.
GAGTCGTTCTCTCTGGTCCTCATGGAAGCGTGGCAGCAGGCGCGTCCGGTCTTGGTCAACGCGCTGTGTGATCCGACCCGGGAGCACTGCCAGCGCTCAGGGGGAGGCCTCTGGTTCTCCTCCTACCGCCACTTCGAGGCCGCTCTCAATCGATTGCTCTCGGATCCATTGCTCCGGCAGGTCTTGGGCTCACGCGGGAAGGCGTACGTGGAGCAGAACTACGAGTGGCCCGTCGTCATCGAGCGGTATGCAAGCTTCCTCGAAGCAGTGGTCGAACGTGACCGGTCCCACCGCAAGCATCTGGGCTTCAAGGACAGTCCACTGCGGCACGAATGAGCTCGACGAATCGTTGGCGAGAATCGTCCAGTCGGAAGGACGCAGCGCGCGCGTGACCGGCCGCGCCAAGTACGGCGCGAAGGGCATCGTCCTCGATCACGCGCGCAACGGCGGCTGCGAAGCGAAGCGGGGATTTGTCCTCGAGAAGGATTCCCGCGTCGTCGAGGGTCTCGGGGACGGCGGTTGCAGCGTAGGCGACGACAGGTACGCCATGGGCCATGGCTTCGACCAATGGCACGCAGAAGCCCTCGTGCTCCGAAGCGCAGGTGAAGACGTCTGCTGCCCGGTAATAGGACTCGAGCTCGGAAGGGCTGACCGAGCCGGTCATCGTCACTGCCTTGTCCAGCCCGAGGTCGGCGACGAAGGACTCGAGGGCTGGTCGGTAGCGCTCGCCCAGTGGTGAGCCGACCAGATGCAGACGGGCCTTGGGGTCGTAGAGGCGCCGGAGGACCGCCAGCATCTTGACGAGATCGTGCGGTGCCTTGTGGGGCGAGATCTTGCCCACGAAGAGCAGGTCCGCACCGCCCTGTTCCTTTGCTGCTTGGAGGCGTTCTGTGGTTTGTGGGTCCGGGTCAACCCCGCTGGCTGCCATGTCGATCAGCAATGGGCAGACGGCAGTGGCGTCGTAGCCGATGGCCTTGAGCTCAGCCTCGTTGAATGCAGAATCAGCGACGGCCAAACGCGTGTAGGGAGCTAGACGCTCCAGTTGGGCTCGCCCGAGCCTGGCTTCGTAGCAGACCTCTGGCGCCCATCCTTCGAGCAAGGCCGCTGGCGTGATGTTGTGGTAGTTGACGAGCTTCGGTTCGGATCTGGTGGCGAGGATGTCGTAGACCGGGCTCCCGATCGAAGCCTGGTACAGCAGCCACCGATCGTGGCGGGAGCGGCCGAGCTCGACGATGGGGTGACCGTGGTGGGCAACGTCCGCCGTGCAGTTTCCGTAATAGATCTCTGACTCGAAGCCGGCACGGCGGAGCGCGGTGCTCAGGGCAACGGTGTGAACCCCGATCGCGTCACGGCTCGCGAGCGAGGGGACGACCTGGTCGATCCGCACGTCAAGCAGTCAACGGTCCAGGCGTCGGTCGTTTCAAGCCGAGCCTCGAGCGACCGGGACCCCGTGGCGCTGGCGCGTGGCAGTGCGCAACCGTGGGAAGTGGCGAAGGCGGCCAAATCGCCCGAGCCGCCCGGTGTCGAAGGCACGATCCGCGGCATTGAGCAGCCAGAGGTCGCCCCGGCTGTTCCCGTAGGCCCACAGCAAGGGTTGCTGGACCCCGGTCCCCGCCAACCCGTTCTGGCGGAGCCAGCCGACGACGCGGGCATACTTCTCGGCGCCCCGGCAGTTCTTGCCGTCGATCCGACCGGTCAGATTGCCGCTGCCGTCCACGACCAGGCGGGTTCCGAGCACGCCATCGACGGCGAGCATCGCCCCAGCGGGCTCGACGTAATACTCGAGGGAAGCCGACACCAGCACGACATGGTGCCCCTGGCGTCGATGCCAATCGAGCCGGTCGACGACTTCAGGACGAAGCTGGCGCCGGAGGTGATGTTCGGCGAACGCCACGCCAGCTCGTTGGAGCTGGTCCACGGTGAGCCCCCGGAGCAGCTGGTTGAAGAGGGCCTCCTTGGCGCGATCGGCGGCTGTCCCGCCGGCGACCATGGCGTAGAGGAGCCGTGGCAGGTTCCGCAGCAACGCAAAGGCGACCGGAAAGTACCCGCGGACCCAGACGAGGAAGCGCACGGTGCTCCCTCCTCTGGTGATCGTGCCATCGAAATCGAAGGCTGCGACGGTAGGGACTCCTTCGCTGCCTTGTTCCTCTCCGCTGCGCACGCCGTCGTTGCCGATCATGTGCTGGCTCTTCACCGGGATCGCTTCCGGCTGGTGCTTGGAGCGATCCTCATGGTAATCCGAACCGGCACGGGCCCGGGGAGTGGTGTCCATCGACCGCGCGCGAGGTGAGAGCGATTCGGTTCCCCATGGGCTCCATTCTCGCATGTGTGCCAGGGCGGCTGGCCACCCCGGGCGGGAGCGGCATGCATGCCGCCCGGTAATCTTGACTCATCCGGTCGACAATTCCTCGAACGTCGGCTAAGGTTGGAGGCGAGACCACAACCCGAACCGGTCGGAATTCCACCACGTGGGCACCGGACGTTTGACGAGGAGGACCAAGATGGCTGTTCGTATCGGAGACGTCGCTCCAGATTTCACTGCGGACACGACTGAAGGAACCATTAACTTCCACGAGTGGCTAGGAGACAGCTGGGGCATCCTGTTCTCGCATCCAAAAGATTTCACTCCGGTGTGCACCACTGAGCTCGGTGCCTTCGCCAAAGCGAAGCCGGAGTTCGACAAGCGCAACACCAAGCTGATCGGGATCTCGGTCGACTCGGTGGAGTCCCACAAGGCCTGGGCGAAGGACATCGAAGAGACCCAGGGGCAGGCGCTCAACTTCCCGGTGATCGGCGACGAGAACCGTAGGGTTGCCGATCTGTACGACATGATCCATCCCAACGCCAACGACACCCTGACGGTGCGTTCGGTGTTCATCATCGGCCCCGACAAGAAGGTCAAGCTGACGCTGACCTACCCGGCATCGACCGGCCGCAACGTCGCCGAGATCATTCGCGTGCTCGACTCGGTCCAGTTGACCGAGAAGTACTCCGTGTCGACCCCGGTCGACTGGAATGACGGCGACGACGTCATCATCGCGCCAGCGATCTCAGACGAAGAGGCGAAGACCAGGTTCCCCAAGGGCTTCAAGACCCTCAAGCCCTACCTGCGGATCACTCCGCAGCCGAACCGCTGACACGTTCCGAGGCCATCACGGCATCGGGTTCGTGGTGGGACCGCCTTCCGGGCGGTCGTGGGCATCCGGAGCATCGGCGTCTTCCGACGGCTTCTGTGGCGGTCGGAACATCACGGAGCGGTAGTAGACCAGCTCGGCCACGCTCTCGCGGATGTCCTCGAGCGCTCGGTGGGTGGTCTTCTTCGGAGGTGCGCTCAGGAGGGCCTCGGGGTACCAGCGTCGGCAGAGCTCCTTGAGCGTTGACACGTCGACGCAGCGGTAGTGGAACCAGGCGTCGACCTCAGGCAGCTGGGCCTGCAGGAAGCGCCGATCCGTGCCGATCGAGTTCCCCGCGAGGGGGACCGTTCCTTTTTGGGGAAGGTGCTGGCGTAGGAAGGCCAAGGTCCGTTCCCCTGCTTCTTCCAGAGTGAGCGTCGAGGATTCGATCGCTGCCAGCAATCCTGAGCGGGCATGCATCTCACGCACCACGGCATCCATCTCCGCGAGCTGTTCGGCGGAGGCAGCGATGACCAGATCGGGCCCTTCGGCGACGATCTGCAGCTCATCGTCGGTGACCAGCGTGGCGATCTCGACGATCGTGTGCCGGCTCGGATCGAGACCGGTCATCTCCAAGTCGAGCCACGCCAGCACGGGAGCAATCTATCGGCCCGGTGCCGGAGTGCCGGACTGGAGGATCGGCTTGATGCTGGCGGCGTGTTCCGCTCGCAGCGCCGTCCCCATTCGGGGGGAATCGGGCCACCTTCGAAGAGCACGGGGCCTGTGGCAGTATCGTCGCCACCGCAATGGTCGTGGTGCCGATCCATCAGCTTGACCCCGGGCTCCCGTCGCCAAGGTATGCGAGGCCCGGCGACGCCGGTGCAGACCTGTACGCGGCAGCCCCCGTCCTCCTCCCGCCAGGCGGTGGCCGAGCACTCGTTCCGACCGGAGTGGTCGTGGCCATTCCGGAGGGCTACGCGGGGCTCGTGCTCCCGAGGAGTGGGCTCGCGCAGCGTCATGGCGTGACCTGCTTGAACGCGCCAGGCCTGATCGACGCCGGGTACCGCGGCGAGGTGCAGGTCTTGCTCGTCAACACCGATCCGGTCGCCGCCTACGAGGTGCAACGGGGAGATCGGATCGCTCAGCTGGTGATTCACGCCGTCGACCAAGCGTGCTTCCGTTCCGTCGCCCGGGAGGACCTACCGCCCTCTGAGCGTGGTGACGGAGGCTTCGGCCACACGGGTCGCTGACCGGCTGCACTTGCAGCCTGTGTACAGGGGGGCAGCCGGGGGATGTCGGGGCCCGAGGAGCGGAGTAATCTTGGTCACGCACGCGGACGTGGCTCAGTTGGTAGAGCATCACCTTGCCAAGGTGAGGGTCGCGGGTTCGAGTCCCGTCGTCCGCTCCACGCAGGCGCAGTTCAGGGGCCACGCAGCAGCTCTTGGCTGATGGCGACCAGGTGTGGCCTGCTCAGCCAAATGTCCGAAAGCGGGTCGAGCTCGGGCGGGGGCCGGGCGAGGCCGAAGTGCTGACATTCGAGCCGGCCGAGGTGATGGTGACCGACCGGCGGGAGCTCCTCCTGCAGGACAGGGGTCCGGATGGCCGAACTCCCGTCGGAGTTCGGCCCGATCGTCCCTGGTCTCCTCGATGAGCTCTTGGCACTGACGCTCCGATGCTTCTATGGCTGTCAAGCGGCCATGGCCACCGGCGAAGCGCTGAATTCGGTGCCTTCCAGCACCCGGAACAGCCGACGGGCGACATCGCGCTCCAAGCACCGCCTGATCTCGCGTGGCGTGAGGCCCTCGGCGGTGCGGCGGGCGACGGAGGCCCTGGTTTCGTCGTGGAACCGCATCCGAGACAAGACGATGGTGTGCAGGGCTCGATTGAGCTGGCGGTCGCCGCCTCGGTTCAGCCGATGGCGGGCGGTCTTGCCTGAAGAGGCAGGGACCGATCCGGACGGCATGGCGAACGTCGCCTCGGACCGGATTCGGCCAACGTGGGACTTACGCGTTGATGAGCTGCGCCGCCGAGATGGTGCCCGCGCCCGGCTCGGGCGAGCAGGGCATGAGCGTGCTCGGCGACGAGGAGCGCAAGCTCGGCTTCCAGGTCGTCGGCTTCGGCGCTCAGGACTTGGACGCGCCGAGCCGTCGCCCGAAGGGCGCGCACGGTCGATCGATGCTCGATGCTGCGCTCGACATAGACCCGCAGCCGGGCGCAACGCTCGACCTGGGCCTCGAGGGGATCCCGCCGCAGCTGGTCACGGAGCTGGCTGGTGCGTTCACGATGAGGGCCTGGAGGTGGCAGAGAGCTCGGGTCCGGGAACGAACGGCACCCTCCCGGGTACAGAGGAGGACACGGATGGCCTCTCGGACACCTCGCCGCCGTGGTTGAGCGAGGTGCGCTTGGGCCAACGCCTCAGCGGCTGCCCGATAGGCGTCGAACACGTCGGACTTGGCCCCGTTCCGCCTCGCCGGTCGCTTGGGCCGGTCGATCTCGACTACCCACTCGCCCTGCTCGAGCAGGAAGGTCGTGAGCCCAGCCCCGAAGCTGCCGGTGCCCTCGACGGCCCAGCACCGACGGGAGGGATCGCCCGTCCGTTTCCTCGTCCACGCCAGCACCTTGCGATAGCCGAAGGCGTCGGTGGGGAACGTGAGGTCCTCGAGCTCGACGCCGCCGGCGCTCATCAGCCCGAGCGTGTGGGACAGCTTGTGGGTGTCGACCCCGTCGACGTGTTCAGCAAGGCGCATGTGGGTTCCTCACATCATGGACGACAGGTGTCGGTGCCGGTCCGGGCTGGAGCCGCATGGCAGGACTGTGATGGCCGGTCAAGTCCGGAACGCCATGTAAAAGTGAGCCGAACCTCACGCCGCGTTCGTCTTTTCCCGCGTCCTTTCTCTGCGTTCGATCCCGCGGGTGGAGGATCGAGATC
>JAJPJV010000025.1 GCA_021324045.1 Actinomycetota bacterium
ACGCTCACCGAGGGAAAGGAGGCGCCAGCGGAGCTACAGGCCGTCAGCTGATGTAAAGCACACGGTTGACGAGGTGGTCGTCATACACCACTCCGCTGGACTTGACCTCGACCGTCCCAATCCCGAACTAGGCAAGGCTGCCGGCAGTACCGGGAACGACTGGCTGTCGGGACAGGGTACAACTGGTACATGCCAAGAGCACCAAGCACTCGGCCGGCTCGACGGCGACTACGCGAGCTGCCCGGGTTGCTCATCGCTCGGACTCCCTGGTTACGGCGGTGGTATTCGCGGCGGTTGGTTCGGAGCATCGCCAAGGCCCGAAAGAAGGGCAGGAAGCTCCCTCCGCACCTCCTCAGGATCCAGCGGCAGATCAGGCACCTACCGCCGGCCAAGCAAGCTCGCGCCCTTGCCGAGATGCTCGAGGCCGGTTCGATGCGGACTGGAACCAACCGCGCCGTGCGCCGTGCGACCAACCGCCAGGAGCGAAGAAGAGGTAGCGGCAAAGGCATGCGCTCAGGCCCACCACCACTCCGGCACCGGCCCTAAGGCTCACGCCTTTCCCGTCGCTCTCCTGAAACGCGCTCACCAGTCACCAAACCAATCGCTGTGTAAAGCAGCCCCACCGCGGAGAAGAAGCCGGCGCAGACCCTATGGGTGGGTCACTCGATCGACACAACGTCAATCTGGTCTCAGTGGGTGTCTTCGAACACCTGGCCGAGAAGCTTGTTCGCCTCTGGGCCGCCGTCGATGACGTGGTTGACCCTCTTTGTCACCCGCCAACCTGCGGCCGTGCGCCGGAATTCCCAATGGTTCGCCGACACTCGCCAGACGTCGTAGCCCTCAGGGGTATGGCGATAGACCCTTGTGTAGCCAGTCGCTGTCGCCAGATCCCCATTGATGTCAACAATGGGAAAAGCCGGGATGTGAGCCGAGCCTTGCCGAATCAACGACTGATGACCTTCTCCCTGAACCATTGCCGAGATCGCCGCCGGTCCGATGAGATAGGACAAATCCGATTCCAAGATCGCATCCTCGGAGAACAACGCGGCCGCAGCGTCACTGTTGCCGGTGTCGACCGCAGGCCCCCAGCTGCTGATGAGCCGGCGAATCTCCACCTCGTCCTCGAGACGCATGACCCGCTCTTCTAATGCGGAGAGACGGTCCTCAAATCCTCGATCGTCCATGGCACACCTCCCATCTTCAGAGCTCTCGATACGGTCAAGGCATCAGCAACCAGACGCCACCCTTCCGGAAGAGAGGGACGCGCCGTTCGCTTCGTCGGGCATCTACGAAGAACTGCCTTGGTTCAGCATTCCCTTCGCGTCAAGCAGGTGGTGATAGGCCTCGTGAACTGCATTACATGCAAGGCCAGAGATCGTGAAGGTGTAAACACCGTAGGAGCCGCGGTCGTTCGTGACGATACGGGACCATGCTGACGGATCCATGGCTTCGACAACATTGGCCAGCCGCCGGGCCTGTGCCTCAATGTCAGCGGCGAGCATCTCCCGATCGAGGCGGTTGTAGCTCTCCCACTCCTCATCAGGCGGGTTGTGTATCGGGACGACAGGGTTTTCTCGTTCGACCCCAAGGAGCATGCGGTCGGTATACACCTGGAGAATGTTGCGAACGTGCGCGCCGTATTGTATCGGCGAGAACACTCCAAATGCCGGGCTCCTCCGGAGGTAGCCCTCATCGGCCGCCCGCAGGAAGTCACGCCATGCTGTCGCACGCTCTACAGCACATGCTCCGAGCGAAGAGGGAGAAAGTGCGGCCGGATAGTCCCCGCACTGTGGGCACGGTTCGGCTTGGATCCGGTGCCATTGCCAACCCTCACCCAGCTCTCGACGGATTTCCTCCAGTGACCTTGCTCCGGATGAGGAAGAAGAGCTCACGTACGTAGCGTACATCGGATCCATTCAAACTGCAAGATTGAATGGGTATCGAGAGGATTGCACCGTTAATTATGCGCAAAGCATCATCATTTTTTCCTCCAATAGACCTCAATATTGGAGGATTTCACCATCAGAACTACCTGAAGCGCCGGGAGGACGGCGACATCAGATCCACGCTGCGCCAGCGTGTAGCATTGTGCATAATTTTGGTGAAATGGTTTGCCCTAAGGGCCGCAGGTCGGTACTAGTGGTTCCGGGTAGCTTCGATCGGAGGTAATCATGACTGCAGTGATGCGCGGGGTCCGAGTCCTCGAAGTGGCCGAGCACACCTTCGTCCCAGCGGCATCAGCGTTGCTCGCGGACTGGGGAGCCGACGTCATCAAGATCGAGCACGTCGAACGGGGGGACGCCATGCGGGGACTCGCTTCGACCGGTGTCGCAGTCGTTCCGAACGACGTGCATGTGCTCCTGGAGCATTCCAATCGTGGAAAGCGCAGCCTCGGGCTCGATCTTTCTTCGGAGGACGGTCTCAATCTGCTCTACCGTTTAGCGGCGACCGCAGACGTCTTCCTGACGAACAAGCTTCCGAGCGTTCGCGCGAAGTTAAAGATCGACGTCGCAGACATCCGGGCTCACAACCCACGCATCATCTACGTCCGAGGAACCGGCCAGGGTGAGCGCGGACCTGATGCCAACAAGGGATCCTACGACTCGCTCGCCTTCTGGGCGCGTGCCGGTATCGCGATCGGTGCCAAGCGTCCCGAATATGACCTCGTGCCAGTGCCGCCCGCTCCTGGATTTGGAGATTCGATCGGTGCAATGACACTGGCGGGCGGGATCATGGGGGCGCTCTATCACCGCGAACGAACCGGCGAGGCGACGGTTGTCGACGTTTCACTCTTTGGCACCGGTCTCTGGGCAATGGGCCAAGCCATCGCGCTCTCGCTGCTTCTGGGAAGACCTTGGACGCCCCCGCCAGCTGAAGCGCTGTCGTCGAACCCGTTGTCCCGCAACTACGAGACGAAGGATGGCCACGTTCTGGCCTTCACCTGCCTGCAAGCAGGAAAGTACTGGCCTGAGCTCTGTGAGCTCATCGGCCACCCTGAGCTCGCCACCGACCCGCGGTTCGCCGAGCACCAGTCGCTGCTTGCGAACGCTGGCGCGGCAGTCGAGCACCTCAGCGAGATCTTCCGGTCAGCAACGTTGCGGGAATGGAGAGACCGGCTCGCGGGATTTCACGGGCAGTGGACGGTCGTGCAGGACACGCTCGAAGCTGCGGCTGACCCACAGACCATCGCCAACGCATACGTCCAGGAGTGCAAGACAGCTGCTGGAATCCCGTTTCGGCTCGTCGCTGCGCCGGTTCAATTCGACGAAGAATCGGCGGTACCGGGCCGTGCGCCAGAGTTCAACGAGCACGGAGACCAGATCCTCTCCGAGCTCGGCCTCGACTGGGATGCCATTGTGGATCTCAAGGTTCGTGGCGTCGTTGCCTAGCGACGCCCGTCGATCATCGCCCGGCACTCCGCAATGGTGCACGAGGCGTCGATCGAAGAGCTCTCCATTTCTTGCGAAACGCTCCAGAGATCCTGGAAGCGTCCGGTCCAGTCATTCGAACCTGAAAACACTGGCGCCCGATAACGGTCGACGTGTTGGGATTCCTTCGCGGCATTGTGCAAACCGATCCATCACCCCTTCGGGCTTCTCGTCCGGTCTCGGTGGATAATATGGGCTAGCGGGTCGACGGGAACTGATGAAGCTCTGGCGCCTCCGGAATCGACCCCTCGAATACGAGCTGGTCGAAATCTGCTTTTCCCTCTCGAGAAACCAGTTCCAAAAGTGCACCAAAGCCGGTTGAATGGAATGTGTAGAGCGCCGGTGATTTTTCACCGACGAAGCCACAAAGCGTCATCGGCATCCCGAGTCCTTCGAGTCTGGTCGACTCAGCATCGAGATCATCGACCCAGGCCCCGATATGGTGAAGAGAGGTTCCAGGAGGCGCAACGAGGTAGGTACCGGGGCGTTCCTCTATCACCTCGAGGTGGGGGAACTGCTTCGAATAGGCAACACGGAGCGGGATGAGGGCATCCCCCTCTGACCCGCGCAGTGGCAGATGCCCTTCGAATATGGGACTGAACGTATAACCGAAAGCACGGTTGAGCTCTTCGAGCGCACGTTCGAGGTCCGGAACAATGATCCCGAACTCGTACACATCGTCAGGACGAACGGGCATGGAGCACCTCCGGAGGGGGAAATCCACTCAGGACAATGATTGGCTTGAGCAGGCAGGCTTTGTACCGAACGGAAGCTTGAATTTGCCGTTTTGGATGGTTGCCCAGTACCAGCAGTCAACCGGGTTCGCCTTCCCTGCTGCAAAGTGCAGCGGTGGCGCAAGACCATCGAGCGTCGTTCCGTTCAACGCATGCAGACCCCTGACGACTTCAGCTGGAGTCGGCGCGGTGCCTCTAGCGCCCAGGTGGCCGGCCAGAGCGGCTGCTTGAAAGAGCTTTGCCGAGATCCAGGATTGCATTGCTATCTCCCCGTAGGTCGTTGCATGCGATCGGATGCCTTTGGCGTATTTGTTCAGCGCCGCATCCATCTCTTTGACACCCGGCGTGGAGGCAAAGAAGGGCATGTCCGGGACCGCCATGTAGGTACCGCTCCTCAAGCCCGGCGTCGACGCCATGCCCTCGACAAGTGCTTCGGCGTCAAAGGTGTACTTCGGGTCGTACCCCTGAGCAGTGCAGTCTGCAGCGACCTTTTCGACGACCGTCTGTCCATCGATGATAAAGAGCATCTCTGCTCCGGCCTGCTTCGCCGCGAGGCACTGGGCAGCGTAGTTCGGTGCCGTTGCGGAGATCTCGAGGTTTGCGACAACTTCGATGCCCTCAGCCTTCGCGGTCGCGTTGAGGGGAGCGACCGCCTGCTGACACGAAGGCGACTCCGCGCAGTACATCAAGCCCAGCTTCGGTGTCCCCGCCTTCTTCGCGGTCTCGGCAACGGACACAAAAAGTGAATCCGCTGTCTGCCCTTCAGCGTAGAAGTCCGGGTTCGTCGAAAACGGGGTGTCACCGCTGAACATCCCGATCACGGGTATCCCCGCTCGTTGCACGTCGGACGCCCATGCCTCCTGCAGGTCTGTGGCGTCCATGATCGCGACGACATGATCCGAGTGGATGAATGTCTGCACGATCGCGGTCGAGGTCCCGGGGTTTCCCTTGTCGTCAGCATAAATGACGTCGACCCGATGACCGTTGATCCCGCCATTTGCGTTGACAGAATTGGCCCATGCCCTGTACACGGGTTCCACATCGGTGAGATCGGATGAAAATGGACCACTGCATGAACACACAAAGCCAATCTTGATCGGCGATCCCCCAGTTGCCGCCCCGGCCCGCGAAGCCGTCTCCCCGAGCGAGGCCACCGCGGCGCCGCTCACTACCAGGGCCGTTGCAGCCGTCAACAGGGCCCTGAGAGGCCAGCTCCGCCCTCGGTTCTTCGGACCCACCCTTGTCACCGTTCCCCCCTTACTCTCCCGGTCATCACACCGAAGTGCCCATCGACTGCCTTCGCAGGGCTACATCATAAATTATGTCAGGATCAAATCAAGTATGTGAAAGGACGCACCGCGCCGGGTCCCTGCAATCGTTCGTGCCTGTTGCTGGGACAAGCCCGCTGAGCTGCTGCCCTCCCGGCCTCTCGGCCCATGGCGCTGTGGCGATCGACGACTCTTCGCGTAGCTGCTCCTGGATCAAGTTCTCCTGACCCTTGGCAACGGAATCGCGCTGCCTTGCGGCGCGCAGGATGGCGCATCGGGAACGCGACCCTATGAAAGCGCCCCTTCGTCTCGCTGGCCGAACAAGACCTGTGCTGCAAACAGGAACTGCCGCAGGCGACCGACCGTCGAAGACTCTCGATGACATCAGGCTGCCATCGGCGCTCTCTTTACTACCCAGGGCCGGTGCCCTCCATCATGGACCGGAGGCAAGCTGGCCGAAGGCGCCGACTACGATTCTTGATCAGCGGGATTTACCCGCTGATCAAGAAAAGTGCAGAGCCTCGGAGAACCCCTCGACCCGAGGAGGAACCTTGTCGCCCTCTTGGTCAAAGTTCCTCAAATCCTTACCAGCTGAGAAGAGAAGGAACCATGTTCTTTCGCCAGTACGAGTTGGGCTGCCTATCCGTCTTCAGCTACATGATCGGTGATACGACGAGTGGCCGGGCGGTGGTCATCGACCCCCAAAGGGACATCAGCGCGTACCTCGAAGACGCCGCCGCTCAAGACCTGCAAATCGAGCGAATCATCGAGACGCACGTCCATGCCGATTTCGTTTCGGGACATCTTGAGCTCGCGAGAGCTACAGGAGCAACTATCTCCTACGGCGCAGGAGTCGAGCCTGACTTTCCCACCGAGACCCTCGTCGACGGCCAACGCCTCGATCTGGGAGCTGTCGTACTCGAAGTGCGCGCCACACCTGGACATACTCCCGAGTCGATTTCGATCGTGGTCTTCGAGCACCGCGACGATCAGGATCCATGGGGAGTGCTCACCGGGGACACCCTCTTCATCGGCGACGTCGGTCGCCCGGACCTGTTGGTTTCGGCGGGTATTTCAGCCGAGGATTTGGCTCGCAAGCTCTACCACTCTCTTCACGGCCAATTGCTCACCCTCCCTGATGCGACCCGAGTATTCCCTGCACACGGTGCCGGCTCCTCGTGCGGCCGGTCCCTTGCCGCGGCATCAAGCTCAACCATCGGTGAGCAGCGTCGCACCAACTACGCACTCCAGTTGATGACCGAGGAAGCCTTCGTGACCGCCGTCACCACGCACCAACCAGTCGCGCCTCTGTATTTCGAGTTCGCGGCCATCGTCAATCGCAGCGCGCACCCCTTGCTCGAGGACGGCAGCACACGAATTCCTCCGCTTCGTATCGACGAGGTAATCCAGCACCAGCTCCGAGGGGCCGTCGTCGTTGATGGGCGACCTCCCCAGACGTTTGCCTCCGGTCATCTCCGGGGGTCGCTCAACGTGAGCCTTGACGGGCGATTCGCCGAGCACGCCGGAACGGTCATCCGACCGGACAGGCCAATCATCGTGGTCGCAGATGCTGGACGTGAGGTCGAAGCCAAGGTGCGTCTTGCCCGGATCGGCTTCGACGGCGTCATAGGGTACCTGCCAGACATCGATCAGACGCTCGCTGACCAGCCCCATCGTGCGGCACGGGCAGCACGGTTGCCGGTAACCGAGCTCGCTGCGTGGATTGACGCAGATGACGAAGTTCAGGTGCTTGACGTCCGAAATCCCTCTGAGCACGAGGCTGGCACAATTCCTGGCGCGAGCCTCGTGCCACTTCCGCTCCTCCTCAACGCTATACGGGACCTCGATTCGGCGCGTCCGACGGTCCTCGTCTGTGCGACGGGGAACCGCTCATCGATCGCGGCCTCATTGCTGCGAGCAGAGGGGTTCGACGAGGTCGCCGACGTACTTGGCGGTTTCCAGGCATGGACTGCAGCCGATCTTCCGGTGGTGCTGCCACGTCACTGATCCGACCTTGTGAACGCGAGTCTCCTTCTGTCGGTGAAGGCGTTTTATGGCTCCTTGCAACAAGCGAAGCAGATTGACGTAGAGAACCTATTGTCGTGACGGGCCGCTTCTTGTATCACGGCATCGAGTGACTCGAGCAATGCCGTCAAGTAGATCCCACAAAAGCGAAGCACGAGTTCAGGCACCAGCCCGAGCGTAGGAATGGACATTTGGGATCGAACGCCTTACTCGGCTCCCGACGCCAGAGCTCATCAGTGTCCGGAAACCTCAGCACGCTCAGGAGTCGAAGCGTTGGTGAGGATTGCAGTGTCCCAGCGCGCCTCGATACGTGCCAAACGCCAGATGGCAAGGGCGACGGCCCAAGTGGCAACGAAAAGACCGACGATAACGAAGCCGGCGGTATTGATGTTGAAGTTGGCCATCAGCGACCAGAACCTGCCGGTGAAGTTGGCTTCTTGACCCAGCAGCCCGAGAAGCTCCACGGTTCCGATCAGGAAGGCAACGGCGACCGAGAGGCCAGTAATGACGAGGTTGTAGTACACCTTCCGGATCGGGCGCGAGAACGCCCAGCCGTAGGCGAAGTTCATGAAGCATCCGTCCACTGTGTCGAACAAGCTCATTCCTGCAGCAAAGAGAATAGGCAAACTCAAAACGGCCCAAAATGGCAGGCCGCTGCTGACCGCCGTACCGGACAGGACGAGAAGTGCGACCTCGGTCGCGGTATCGAACCCTAGGCCGAAAAGAAGTCCAACGAAATACATCTTCCATGGCCTATCCACACGCCGAGCAAGGGGTCCGAAAAACCGGTTCATGAGGCCACGCTGTTGAAGCTGGCGTTCAAGTTCAGCCTCGTCAAATTGGCCAGTCCGCATGGCGCGGAAAGCCTCGACGATCGAGACGAGGATGACGATGTTGAGAGCAGCGATGAGATAGAGAAAGGTACCCGAGACCGAGGTACCAATGATCCCAGTGACAGTGTGCAGTGTCGAGCTGCCGTTTCTCACCTGGGCATCGAGTGCACGAATCCCGAAGTTCAACAAGACCGCCAGGCTGAACACAATGCTCGAATGGCCGAGCGAGAAGAAGAATCCGACGCTCATCGGGCGCTTGCCCTCGGTCATGAGCTTTCGGGTGGTGTTGTCGATGGCTGCGATGTGATCGGCATCGAAGGCGTGGCGCATTCCCAAGGTAAGGGCCAAGGTGCCGGTCCCTACACCAAACAGGTTCGTTCGCGAGATGTGGTAGTGGTGAGGAACAGCGGCAAAGAGAAGAACGAATCCGAGGACAAACAGCGCAATGACCACTGCCACCATTCCGCCGAGCCTGCTCCATTCCGAGGGTGAGAGGGCTTGGCGGAGAGCACGCACACGAGACGTCACAGGCACCACGGCAGAACAGTTTGCCCTAAATGCAAAACATTCGCAAGAACATTTCGCTGCTGCAGGTTAACGCTTGCAACAAGATCGACGCGCACGTCACTGCTGACGAACTGGTCTGAAACGGCCTTTCGAACAGGTGCGCAGGGGGGCTGTGCGGGGATTCTCGGGCCCAACGAGCCCGAGAATAGGCGTGTGGCTGACGATGGGCAGGCGACGGGGTCCCAGCGTCGCGACGGGTGCCCGTAGGGCGAGGATGAACCGTCTTGATGCGGGGTCGCGGCTGCTACACGCTCAGCAGGTCGTGCACCGGGTGGACCGATCACGGGCTGGGCCATGCACTGGGCAGTCTGGATGGGCTGACTACCAGGCTGACCTATGCGCGTCTCTCGGTGTCCGAGACGATCCTCGGCGGAAGGGGCGGAAGGTAATTCATTTGCGACCTCGATCACCGATGCACCGACGAGGCGGGACCGCCGGCGGGCAATCCCCTGTATCCCGCGCCTCCAACACCTCCATCGGGTTGGCTAAGCGCTTCGGCGGGACGAGGTGTTCTGCGGTATGGCGTGCGCCATGGCCGAGCTGGCTATTGAACGTGCGATAGCACCGTGAGCCACTGGATCAGCGTGAAGAGCTGCCACCAGGTGTGGCTCGCAATAATAAACTATTATCCGCATATCCAGATTATTTTTCGGAGGTAGAGCGAGCTGACAAGGCATGGACGTCCATCGGGTCAAATGATCGTCACCGGCGTCGTCCCCGTCGATCACCGCCACACTGAGCGCTACTTGCATGGGGCGATCACGCGCTCTGACGCCGCAGGCGCCGTCCGATGAGCGCTTCGACTCCGAGTGCGCTGTCTGCCAGCGCCGTGGCCGTCCCGCCGGTCCCTGACGACCCAGCGGGACGAGATTTGCTCGCCCGCTTCTACCGTGCGCTCGGCGACCCGACCCGCTTGGCCCTCCTTGCCTTCTGCGCTGCGGAGGAGCGAACGGGCACTGAGTGCGTGGCTCACACTGCCCTTTCCCAAAGTCGCGTCTCCGCACACCTCGGGTGCTTGGTGAGCTGCGGCCTCCTCGAGGTGCGAAGAGCTGGACGCTTCGCCTACTATCACGTGACCGACCCGCGGGTGGCCGAGTTGGTCGGGCTTGCAGCATCGATGGTCGCCGATCACGCTGCAGGGGTTGCGGCGTGCACGAGGGTCGCGCCCGCTCCGTGAGTATGCGGCAGCCGCCTGATGGCGGGCTCGTTGTCACCCGCATCCGCCGTGCGCACCCCTCTTCAATCTCCAAAGCGTCGAAGACCCGAGGCCCTTGCGCGGCCGAGGCTCCCCCGACGTGGACGTGTACCTCGGAGGCAGTCGATGTGTGCCTCTTCCCGCCCAACCGCAAGCGGATCGCTGCCATTGCTTTGGTGGTAGGCACCCTGCTCGTGGCGATCAACCAAGGCGGCACAATTGCGTCGGGAGACGTGAGCTGGGTCGTGTGGATCCGGGTGGCCCTCGATATACCTCATCCCTGCGTTCGTCTCAACGATGGGCGTGCTCGCAGGGTCACGACGCAACGGCGTGGAGTCTCGTTGGAGCGGACCGTAGGGCGCCATCAAGTTCCCAATACCGCGACGCAGCTACACGCGCGCCACCAGGAACGACAATGGCGACGAGGTGCTCGTCACGTGGGGTCTGAGGACCACTTCGATAGTCGTAAACACCACGTCGATTGAGACATCCAGATGTGAGACCACGTGGGCCCAGTCGTCGCAGGTTCGATGTGCCCTTCTTCTATCGGGTGACCGTCGCCGATCGCGGCATAGTCCTTGCAGCCGAGGCGCGATCCACCACGTCCTAAGTTGGGCGGGCCAGGAATGCGCTGCATCGGCGGGCGTTGCGCCAGTCCAATCATCGCAGGATCAGCAGGGGAGGCCAGGCAGTCGACGGCCCCCGCACGTCCAAAGGCGAGAGCCGGTGCCGGTCTTCGCGGCGTTCATCACAGTCCTGCTTGCGCATCCGCTCCGTCGCCCTGAACCGCTTCGACCTGATAGCCGAGGTCGGCCACTGTTGTGAGGAGGTCCTTCAGCGCAGGGCCGAGATCGAGGTCGATCGACCCTCCTTCGAGGTTCACCTCGACACAGCGCACCCCCGGCCAGGCACCGAGTGCCTCACCCAGGGCGTCCTCGGCGGGGAGGAACGAGCAGCAGCCGCCCCCTACGACGGTCGCCTCCGACAGGCCGGGCACCACCAACCGCACCCGGCCTCCAGGTACCTCGGGGGCACCGGTCGGGTCCGCCCCCGCTACGCCGCGCAGCACGAGAGCTTCTCCACGTCGCGGGTGAAGGTCTGGGCTGCGAGCTTCAGGGCTTCAACCATGGTCAGGTAGGGGTGGAAGGTGGCGGCCAGCTCGGCCGTGGTGATGCCATGGCGAATCGCGAGCACAGCCGTCTGAATCACATCGCCAGCGCCTTCAGCGAGCATAGAGGCGCCCAGCAACCGACCGGTGCCAGCGTCGGCGACGAGCTTTACAAGGCCGGCGGTGTCGTGGTTGACGAGCGCCCGGGGAACCGCCTTCAGCGCGAGGACAGAGGTTTCCACGTCGTAGCCCGCAGCCGCTGCCTGTGCCTCTGTGAGCCCGGCCGATGCGATCTGCGGGGCGGTGAAGGTCACCCGAGGAAGCCCCGTGAAGTCGAGCTTGCGCCGCGCACCCAACAGCGCGTTGTCGACGGCGAGCGCACCCTCGTAGGCCGAGACGTAGACGAACTGGGGTGCCCCGGTCACATCCCCTGCACCAAAGATCCGGGGGTTGGCGGTGCGCAGCTCATCGTCGACGATCAGTGCGCCGCGCCCGTCGAGTGCGACGCCGGCGGCTTCGAGGCCCAGCCCGTCGGTGTTGGGGCGCCTGCCGGTCGCAACGAGAATCTCATCGCAGGCGAGGACGAGCTCGCCCTCCCCGACCGACACGGTGACTTCCACGTGGTCCTTGCCTCGCCGCACTCCGCGCACCTGGGCGCCGGTGTGGATGTCGGCCCCCTGGGCGGCGAGCACCGAGGCCAGGGCCTGAGAGATCTCAGGCTCTTCGAAGGGCGCGATGCGTTCGGCCACGTCGACGAAGGTGACCTCGGCTCCGACGTGGAGGAAGAACTGGCCGAGTTCCAAGCCAACGGCATTCGCCCCGATCACGATGAGGCGCTTTGGCACCTTCGAGAGCTCGAGCGCGCTCGTGGAGGTGAGGTAGCCCACCTCGGCGAGCCCCGGGATGGGAGGTGCGGCTGGCGAGGCACCAGTCGCCACTACGTACGCCCGGGCCCGGATGCTCCGCCCGTCGACCTCGAGAACGTCAGGGTCACGGAAGCGGCCATGGCCGGTGATCACCGCAAAGCCGTAGTCATCGACTAGGTCCGCGTACTTCATCTGACGAAGATCGCCGACCAGCTCGTCCTTCTGCGCCACCAGGGCCTGAAGGTCGACCGGGCCAGAGCTCGTCGATAACCCGGCGAAGGGGTGGTGCGCGGCTGCCCAGGCCAGCTCACCGGCGCGAAGCAGCGCCTTGGAGGGTACGCAACCGACGTTCACGCAGGTCCCTCCCAAGGTGCTGTGTTCGACCAGCGCGACGCTATAGCCGGCCTCGGTGGCCTTGATCCCCGCAGCGAACGCGGCCGAGCCGGCACCCACGACGACGAGGTCGTAGTCGTAGCTCCCGCCGGTGCGCTCGTTCGGGATGCCCGCGTCGAGGAGTCGGAGCGTCCCGGGCCGGTAGCCAGTACCTTCGACCGCCGACCGCAGGGCTTCCTCAGCCACCCCTTCTGGCCAAGAGAAGTGCGCCTCGCCGGTCCGCCAGATGACCGAGACCTCCTGGGCACCCGCGCTCTCCAAGGCGGCGGTCACATGGTGGGCGCAGTCCTCACAGGTCATCCCCCCCACCTCGAGGACGGCCGGTCGAGCATTCATGTCCATGAATTGACTCCTTGTAGTTGACTCCTTGGTCCTTTCAAGGCCTGCGCGGGCCCCACATGCTCCATGTCGAGTCGCCTAGGATATACATCCTAACAGACGGATATGCGTATTCACGGACTGTTAGGTGATCCTGCTAGGAGGCAGTCACCTGGTCGTTCGCGACCAGGGACCCAGAACACCCGCCGTGGCTACACATAGCGAGGCCCGACGCCAGACCTAACACTCTTGGCGACATGCACCGATGACGCCGGACCTCGGCGCAGCTTCAGCTGGCAGTAGTGCAACCTTCGTCAGCACGGGGATCAGCTCGACCGCCGTGCTCGCTCTCGCGGATCAGCTGATCCGGCCTCATGACGGAGCTATCACCGTCGTCTACCGCGACATCGACGTAAGTCGTTCTCTGCCGTGACCCGTAGGCAAAACCCTCCCACCTCCTTGCGGACGCGGCCGACTCCAACCGCGGCTGGCGTCGGCTCGTCATCGGCGAGCCCCAACGGGCCTTCTTGGGCACGCAGTTCCAACTCGTCTTCCCCCTCTTGTGCCATTACGGCATCGAGCTGTGGGTGCCAGAAATAGGCTTCGCTGTCGACCCCGACAGCGAAGCCTACGACCTTGCCATGAGATTGTTCGGGGGCTGTTGAAAGCAGAGCGACGCCGGATTCAGCATCGAACCCGGGCGGCAATCCTTGCGCTCGCGACGGCCGGACGATGGCTCGGTGGTCGACCCAACTACGGCTACCGCGTCATCGACACCTCGCTCCCCCACCCGAACCGTTCGAGGCCCCAGCGGGTACCCGTCTGCGCACGCTCGAACCCGATCCCGACACCGCACCCGTCGTACGGCGAATCTTCGAGATGTTCGACGAAGCGTCGGTTACCGGGGCATCGCCCACAAGCTCGAAGCAGAGGGCATTCCCAGTCCGGGAGAGATCGGTCCTGTCCGCCATCCGCGCTCAGCGGGGGTGTGGGGTGGATCCGCCATCCGAGCGATCCTCACCAACCCACGCTATCTCGGCTGGCAGATCGCCGGATGACAACGTCGCCACGACGAACTTGTCAATGCTCTCGACCCGGCTCTCGGCACGATCTCTCGGCAGCACCGGCAGACGCCGGCAGGGTGGCCCTGGTCCGAGCAGGTCTGCTGGCCCGCCCTTGTTCCCGAGGATTTGTTCGAGCGAGTGAACCTTCGCATCACCAGCACGGACGGGTTTGCAAGACGCCAACCTCGTGGTGAACCCGGCCGGTACTTGCTGGCAGGTGCCATCCGCTGCGGGCACTGCGACAAGTCGATGTTGTGCCACGACGAAGGAAAAACCCTATTCCCGGTGCAGTGCGACGTAACCCGATTACGCCGAGCCGTCGGTTCCCGGGCATCCGCCGACCTACTCAGTGCGCGAGGAACGGATCCTCGCTGTCGTCGACGAGTGGCTGGCCACCATCACGAGTCCCGACCATCTCGACGCGACCATCGAATCCATCATCGCCGCCGATAGGGAGAGCCACACCGAACGACCCCAAGTCGCCAACGCCCGCCTTCAGGTGCAACGCCTTGAAACCGAGCTCGACCGCCTGATCGCCGCCATCCGCGCCGGCATGGACCCAGCCCTCGCTGCTCCTCAGACCGGCGAGATTCAAGGTCGCATCGCGCAAGCCAGGTCGCTCATCGAGCACTCGGAGCGATCCCGCGAGCGCGTCGGACTCCTCACGGAAGACGACGTGCGATCCGTGTTCGGGGAGACGAGAGACCTTGTCCAGCTCGGACGGCAGACCGACCGGATCGATCGGGCCGCGCTCTACCAGGCTCTGAACCTCAGCCTCCCGTACGAAAGAAAAGCTGCGACCGGACAGGACCGAGTTCCTGTCCGGTCGCAGCTTTTGTGGTGGCGGGATTCAGGATCATCGCACGACCGTCGGGTGACGAACCCGACGAAGGCGCTGGTCACCGGATCACGCCCATCTGGTGCATAGGGCAGCTGCCGTACTCAACAACGCGTTGCCCCCCAGTAACGCCCCGAGAAACTCGCCGAGGTGTCACAGGCTTCGTCTTTTTTCGTTCACCGCCTCGGGGCCTCACCCAATCGGGACACTGGTTCCGTGTTCGTACCGGAGCTCGCTCCGAGCTAGCGGTCGGAGAGTCGCCGAGCGTCGACAAGGTCATCGATGATCTGGAAGTCGCCAACGTTCTCGGTGAGGAGCGGCACTCCTTCCACGCGGGCGGTGGCCGCGATGGCAAGGTCGATCTGGCGCCGTCTCGGGTTGCCACCACGACGGGCCACCGCGGCGGCGAGCTGACCCCAGACACGGGCGACGTCGACGGTCACAGGCAGGGGGTCGAACGTCGCCTCGATCGCTGAGAGCCGAGCGATGCGGCGCGCTCGCTCGTCATCGTCGTCAGCGATGAGGACACCGAAGTGCAGCTCGGTGATCGAGACGACGCTGATGGCGGCCTCGACCTCCTCAGGCGGGGGTAGCTCCCCGATGAGCACCGACGTGTCGAGAAGGGCCCTCACGAAGCGAAGGGGTCCACGATGCCGGCTGGCAGTCGCTCGAGGTCGACCTCCAGCCCTCGTGGCGGCTCTGCACGCCAGATAGCGGCGAGTGCAGCACCGCGGACCCACCGGCGGCGGTGCACCGGACCGAGCTCAGCCACGGGACGACCGGCGACGGTCACGGTGATGATCTCGCCGGCCTCGGCCCGACGGAGCACCTCGCCGACGTTGTTCCGCAACTCCTTCTGTGCGATATCGCCCACACCCACCATGGTAGCAGAACTGCTACCATCAGGTGTCCGATCCGCCGGGAGGACGGCCGATCACCACGTGGCCCGAGTTGCCCCTCGCCTCTACTCGCGGCCGAGCCAAGCGGAGAACTCAAGGCGGACGAGGCGGGCAGGGTCGAGGAGGACGTCGATCTCGTCGATCTGCCCGTCGATGACAATGAAGCCATCACCGAGAGGGCCCGGGCTTCCTTCGTAGCGACGGCGCCCGGGGTCCGGTTGTCGAGGACTGGGTGGACGACGGCTCCGGTCTACGGAGAGACCCCAGACGGCGCCGATGAGCCGGATGTTCGAACTCCGATCACAGAAGATTCCGAACACGTCGGTCCTGCGACGGATCTCCCAGTTCAGCCGCTTTTGGGGGTTCGAGCTCCAGGCCTGGCGTCAGGTCTCCCTGGGGAACGACGAAAACGCCAGCAGGTCTTCCTTGGCGTCTTCGAGGTGCGCCGCCCCCTCGGGCAGCTTCGTCTCGAGGGTCTTGACCACCCGGTCGAAGGAGGCGTGGACTTCGGTGGCGTCGGGATGGTCGAGGATGGTTCGCACCAGGGTCGCCACCTGGGGCTGTGACCTTGTTGCCGTCGGCGAGACCGTAGGCGTAGAACACGGTGAGGGCGTTGAGCGCCGACTCGACGCTCGGTATGCCGTCGGTTGTGGCCGTCGTTCGCTCATGGCAGGTAGCCGCCGCCCTCGATGTCGGCGATCAGTCCGACGCGCTCGGGCCGCCAGCCGAGCCGGGCCCTGGTCTGCTCACTCGAGGTCCAGTCGTCCAGGATGACGAACGGCGCCAGGTAGCCGAAGTGGCTGATGGCGTCCTCGTTGCGCACCGAGACCACCGGCAAACCAAGCCCTGCGCCGATGGCCTCGGCGACCTGTCGGACGGGCACGCCCTCATCGGCGACGCCGTGGTAGACGCCCCCGGGCTCCCCTTGCTCAAGAGCGAGGCGGAACAGCACCGCGGCGTCGAGGCGGTGGACCCCGGTCCAGCGGTTCGCCCCGTCAGCGACATAGGCCGAGACGCCCTTTTCCCGGGCGATGGCAAGCAGGCGGGGCACAAAGCCCCGCCGATCGGCCTGGCCGTCGTGCACCGAGGAGGCCAGGCGCACGATGGAGGCGTGCACGCCGCGCTCGACGAGCGCGTGGACCGCCTCCTCCCCCATCACCCGTGGACCCCAAGAAGCCGGATCCTCCTCGGTGGCGATCCGGCCAGAGACGCTCACCAGCGCACTGCCGGAGGTCACGACCAGCGGTCGCTCGGTACCGACGAGGGCGTCACCGAGGACGTCGATGGCCGCCGCGTCCGCCCGGGCAGCGGTGGCGTAGTCGGTGGTGGGCGACACGTTGGTGAAGGCGACGTGGACGACCCCGTCCGCCCCGGCTGCCCCCGCCGCCAAGCTCGCAAGATCCTCCAGCGAGCCGGCGTGCACCTCGACGCCGGCAGCAGTAAGCGACTCGGCCGCGGCCTTGGAGCGGGCGAGGCCCACCACTTCGTGCCCGGCTCCGAGCAGCTCTGAGACGACGGCCGAGCCGACGAAGCCGGTCGCCCCCGTGACGAAGACCTTCATGGCGCACTCCTGTTTTTCTGTTCGCTTCGGCCCGGTGCGGGCCTCGCCGTCGACTGTGGGTAGCCAGCCCTACCACCTTGCGACCGCGCCAACCGCTGCGTCCAAGACCTGTGCCGCACCCCTCAATGCGTCTCGGGCATCACCCCAGCTCACAGCGCCCCGGCACGCGCGCCGCTGAAGCGCGGTGGGTACCGTGGAGGCGTGACCGAGCCGCCCGCTCCCCCGCTCGACCTCGACCTGCGCCTCGTGCGGTACTTCGTCGCCGTCGCCGAGCACCAGCACTTCGGGCGGGCCGCTGCCGCACTGCTCGTCGCGCAGCCGTCGCTCAGTCGGCAGATCCGGCGCCTCGAAGCCCAGCTCGGCGCCCGCCTCTTTGACCGCACCTCGCAGGGCACCACGCTCACCGCCGCGGGCGAGGCCTTGTTGCCCCGAGCCAATGCGCTGTTGCACGCTGCCAGCCAAGCCGTGGCCGCCGCCCGGGCAGCAACGAAGCCCACCCGGATCACCGTCGGCTACACCATGAACCTCATCATCACTCCCGCCGTTCGCAACCTCGAGAACAAGCATCCCGACGCCGAGGTCCACACCGTGTACCTGAACGGGGACGAGCCGCACCAGGCGCTGCTCAGCCACCAGGTGGATGCCGTCGTGACCCGTTTGCCGATGCGCACCGAGGGGCTCGAGGTGACCGCCCTCTACGACGAGCCCCAAGAGGTGCTTGTTTCCTTGGACCACCGCCTGGCAGGCAAGAGGTCGGTCACCCTCGAGGACCTCGAAGGAGAGCCCGTCCCCCGCCTGCGCCATCCCCCAAGAAGCGCGCTGGGGCACCTCGCTCGCCGGCCCGAGGGCGCGCACCTGTCCGAGGAGCCGGTCGTCGACACCGTCGAGGACAAGTTGGAGCTGATCGCGGCTGGCCGCGGCATCGCCATCATCCCGGCCGGTCCCCTGGCGAGCTTCCGACCCGACCTCACCACCATTCCCCTCGACGGCATCGAACCCAGCCACGTCGTGGTCGCCACCCGGACGGGTGACCGCAGCCGCCTCGTCGCCGCCTTTCGCAAGGCTGCATTGGATTGCCTCGTCGGCCCTGCCGAGGCCGGCGCCGTCCCCGCCGGGGACGGCGGGACATGAGCCGTCGCGTGCAGTAACCGGACGAGCAGCTGCGAGTGGCACGAGTCGATCAAAGGTGTCCTCAGCCACCGCTTGCTCGCCCGTGCCCGCCGCTAGAGGGCGGATCCGCTCGGGTGCCACCCACACGCCAAGCGCGATGGCGACAGCTCCGATGGCGGCAGCGGCTACCGCTGGAGCGGCTGAGCCAGGGCCGGCCAGAGCGAGGCCTCCCACGCCGGCGCCAATGGCGGTGCCGACGTAGATCGCCGAACCGTTGAGACCGACGGCGACGAAGGCCAGGGGCGGCACGGTGGCGAAGAGCCGGTGCTGTTGGGGGACGATGGTCAGCCCCACCGAAAGGCCGAGCGCGCCCATAGTCACGACGGCGAGCGGGAGGAAGTGGCGCGTCGCGACAAGCGCCGCAACGGTGACCGTGACGCCGACGGCACCGACCACATAGGTGGTCCTGGCGCCTCGTCGCCGAATGAGATGGGCAACCACGCTGGTGCCGGTCACCTGCCCGCTTCCGTAGGCGAGCATGGCCACGACGATCCAGGTGCCCCCGGTCTGCAAGATGGCCGGCAGGTAGGCGATCACTACGAAGGCCGGTGTCAAGACGGTGACGGTGCCGGCGAGGACGCCGAGGACCCGGCGGTCAGTCAGAGCCCGGGCCCGTCGGCACAGCCCCACTGCTG
The DNA here is from genome assembly GCA_021324045.1 of Actinomycetota bacterium. GTDB lineage: Bacteria > Actinomycetota > Acidimicrobiia > Acidimicrobiales > RAAP-2 > JAJPJV01. The sequence continues at coordinate 18,903 of JAJPJV010000025.1, forward strand.
GCGCATGGGCCGGGGGCAGGACGCGCACCGCGAGCGCCGAGACGAACGCGAGGACGACCAGGACCCACATCGCCGACCGCCACCCCCACATCTGGCCGACCAGGATCCCGAAAGGCAGGCCGGCGACGAGCGCGACCGAGCTGCCGCCGGCCACGATGGCGAGCGACCGGGCTCGGTGGTGATCGTCGCTGAGGATTCCGGCCGTGCTGTAAGCAGTGGCCTGGTATCCGGCGGCGCCGAGGGCAGCGAGGACCCGACCGGCGGCCACGGCGGCGAAGTCGGTGCCGGTGGCCTGGGCGATCATCCCGCAGATGAACACGCTCATCCCTGCGGCGAGCAGGCTGCGGCGGTCCCAACTGCCGGCGAGGGCGGCGATGAGCGGGGAGCCGACCGCGTAGACGAGGGCGAAGAGGGTGGTGAGCTGGCCCACCGTAGAGGCCGCCACGTGCAGCGACCTCGCCACCTGCGGCAGGAGGCCGGATAGTACGAACCCGTCAACGCCGAGGGTGAAGGTCCCCATGGACAGCACGACGAGCTCGGTGCCGCGCAGCGTCGGCCGCCCTACTCCCGAAGGCGTCGTGGCGGGCACAGTCTTGGGCGTTGTGGCCGCGGTCATCACGACGCCTTCTCGACGAAGTGCGCCAGGTCGTCGATCAGCTCCCGATGGGACGGCTCCCAGCCGAGGAGCCGGCGGGTGATCGCGCTCGATGCCGGCGCGTCGGTCGCGACCAGCCCGGCGAGCCAGCCAAAGTGCGCCTCGGCCTGCACAATGGGGACCGCGCCTACCGGCACGTCGCACAGCCCACCGATCCTCGCAGCCAACGCCCGAAGCGAGATACCCTCCTCGCCCACTCCGTGCAGGACGCTCCCTGCCGGCGCCTGCTCAAGGGCGAGCCGGTAGAGCAGGGCGGCATCCTGGCGGTGCACGGCAGGCCATCGCTGCGAGCCGTTGCCGGCATAGCCCGACATGCGCGTGCGCTCGGCAATCTCGACCAGCGCGCCGGCAAAGCCTCGCCGCGCTGCGTCGTGGACCATGGGCGCGAGGCGCACCACCGCCACCCGGACGCCGCGCCCGGCAAGCGCCAGGGCCGCCTTCTCGCTGGGGGCGCGGAGCGCCGCTGGGGCGTCAGGAACCGCCTTGTCGGTCTCGCGACCCACCCGGCCAGGAGAGAGGACCAGGGTGCCCGAGGTGACCACCAGAGGACGACCGCTACCGGCGAGGGCATCACCCAGAGCTTCGACCACCTGGAGATCGGTGTCGGCTGCCAACGTGGCGGGCTCCCCATGGCGGAAGGCCAGGTGGGCCACGCCGTCGGACGCCGCCGCTGCTCGCTGCACGACGTCGAGGTCGGCCAGGGAGCCCTCGACCACACCGGCACCCATGGCCGCAAGTCGGTCGGCCGAGGTGTCGGATCGCGCGAGGCCGACCACCTCGTGTCCCGCCCCCAGCAGCTGAGAGACGACAGCCGAGCCGACGAACCCGGAGGCGCCGGTGACGAACACCCTCACGGCCGCCTCCGGCTCGGTCGTACGAGATTTTGACTGCTCGTTCCATAAAACATGCCCGGGACCCTACGACTTTTAGAACGCTAAGTCAAGAAGTCTGCTAGCGTGGTCCTGTGGCACGAACCGGCCGGCCCCGTTCTTACGATGAGCAGGAAGTCGTCAAACACGCCCGCGATCTGTTCTGGTCGCGGGGCTATCACACCACGTCAGTTCAGGACCTGGTGGAGGACCTCGCACTCCAGCGCGCCAGCCTGTACAACGCTTTCGGGGACAAGCACAGTCTGTATCTGCGGGCCCTGACACTCTACGTCCGGGAGAACTTGGAGAATCTCAAGGCCGCCCTGCGAAGCGGCCCCGTCCTCCCGGCGTTGCGTCGCATTCTCGCGAATCCGGTAGGCGTGACGAATGTCTCGGGACGCCACCCGCCTCGGGGCTGCCTGGTCGGCAACACAACAGCTGAACTCGTCCCCGGTGACGACACCGCCCAGGCGCTGGTAGCCGCAGCCTACGACGGGTTCGTCAAAGTGGTGAGCGATGCGCTGCGTCGCGGTCAGGCGAACGGCGAGGTAGTCACGACGGCCACCCCGGAGGCCCTAGCGTTGCTCTTGCAGATGGTGTTCCAAGGATCAGCGTTGGTGGTGCGGGCCGGCATCGATCGGCGGCGGCTCGACGAAAGCATTGATGCGCTGATCGACTCTCTCCGTCAGCCTGGATGGAGCGCTTCAGGCAGCGCATGATCTTCTTGGTGGTGCGCCCTTCGGCTCGCCGGCGAGCAACCTCGGCGCAAGTGCGGAGTCGACTCGCATGCGGACGATCGTGATGGTCGTCAGCGCCCGGTTGAGGCGTCGGTCGCCGCCGCGGTTGAGGCGGTGGCGGGTGGTGTTGCCGACGACGCTGCGATCGGGCAGGTGCCGGCCAGGAAGGCCGCGGCGTCGGAGCGAACCCGACCAGGGTGCGACCAGGCGATCAGGACGCTGGCGGCGACGACCGCTTCTATTTCGGTCAGTTCCCGGAGCTTCGGGGCAGTATCTTGGAGGAGCTCGGTGATGGAGGCCCGGTTCGCCGCCAGGTCATCGTCGAGGGTCCCGAACACGGCGAGCCAGGCGCACGGCCTCCCGGCGGCATGTCGCGCTGGAGAGGTCTTCGGCCCGGTCGCGCCATGCGGCGATCCCGGAGATCTGTCGTGTGGTGAGGGGCCGGCGAGCGTCGACACCGAGATCGACGGTGCCCACCAGCGCGACCAGCGCGTTGATCGCCCGTGTCCGCTCGGCGGTCATCTGCTCGCGGGCGACGACGAGCACGCGCATCGCAACACGCGTGCGATCTGCACCGAGCGTTCGAGGGGTCCGCAGATCCCAGATCGCAGAGCCGAGCACTGCCCGAGCGATCCGCACAGCGCCGAGCTCGTCGCTGTTGCCCTTGCCTCGGCGATCGGTCGCGGGCATCCGTGCTCCTTCGCAACCGCTCGTGCTGTTGGCGGGAGCTTTGCGGTCAAGATCGGACCGAAAGACCCTGTGTCCTCGATAACGACCAGTGTCGCAGCGCCGGCAGTCCGCCGGTGCATTCACCTCTGAGCCCGCAAGAGCCCTCCGACGCTCGTCGGAAACGTCGCGTTCGCGAGCACAGCGCCGGTCGCGGCGGCAACGACCGCGAACGGATGGGTGGCGGCGTGGGTGTCCACACTGGTGACACACTCGACCTCGTCTGACACGATGGAACTCATCGCGGCAAGCCCTTCTCCGAGGGACGTCGTAATCGGCGTCGACCCATAAGGGTCACCCCGAGGCAGGCCCGGAATTGGCCACGACCGACAGCCACGGGTCGGACAAGCCTCTCATCAAGCCGTCGAGGTGGACGACCAAGTCGACGTCGTCAACCACGCAGCACGGACAGATCCTGGGAAAGGCACCCTCGCGGGGCCAGGCGATTCATGAGTCACGCACCACGCAGCAGACGACGCCACACCCTGTCGTGCCGTCGGTCAAGTCCGGAACGCCATGTAAAAGTGAGCCGAACCTCACGCCGCGTTCGTCTTTTCCCGCGTCCTTTCTCTGCGTTCGATCCCGCGGGTGGAGGATCGAGATC